>CALJHU010000007.1:0-8219 GCA_937771065.1 uncultured Polaribacter sp.
CCATAGTGTATCTACTATTTTACAAAGATATCTTTTTTAAAAATTGACATCTACATTTGAGTTACTTTTCTTTTTTCAAACTTTGTTAACTATTTTTAAGGCTTTTATCTGACCAACTGCACCATAGCAAAGTAGTAAATAGAACATAATGAAGGATATTTTTTCCATAGCTTTATTAGGTGAATTTTTGGTATTGCATAGAGGTTTAAAAAGCATATCCGAGGCCTAAACTAAAGATGCCTAAAATACCTGCTTTAACCTTAAAAATGAGCCCTCCTTCAGGTTTTTGATATCGGTATCCTACATCAAGTAAAGGCAGTATAAAAGGGTCGTTATTATCTTTTCCAGAAAAAATCCCAAGGTTAAATTCCATATGAGAATTTCTTTTTCCAGTAAGCAAGGTTGCTGCACCTAACACTCCACCACCTGCATCACCTAAAATCATTCCAGCATAACCAAAACCTACTCTCCCATACAAAGAAATCTTGTCTGATTCGTGAACCTTTCGTTCATAGTTCATAAAAATATGAGCTCCTGGGAAAATGCCTGTATCAAAATAGACATTGTTTTTACTAGAAGTATTTACAACTTCAGATTGTGCTTTGGCAGAAATATTAACTAGTGTACTTAAAATAAAGATGAGCACTATATTTTTAAAAAATGAGACTGTTTTTTTCATATACTTATGTTTTAATTTTTTTTTCAACAAGCATTCTTAATTTAACAATGGCAATAAAGCAATACATTTTAGTGTAGGAATTTTATATTTTTTTTAATGTTAATTTTAAAACCGTTTCCCTATAGAAACTCCTATCCAAGGTAAGGTTACCTCTTTGTTATTTGTTATTAATGGTGTGAAGTTCGCTTTCCACATCCAATCTTTACCAAAATGCTTTTTGTAACCTACAGATAAAAATAAATTATTCAAGTTATCGGAATTTTTTACGCTTTCATTATTAAAAATATCATCGGCTCCAGCATCTGCCCAAGTATATCCAATACCAGTCTCAATAAAATTATTTCTATTTAAATCTATTAAATATTGAATAGAAAATGGTAAAGTTAAATAAAAATCATATTCTGTGTAAAAACCAATTCCTGCTCTTAAACTTAATCCTGGTTCTTTAGTTAGTTGCCTTTCATAATTTATTGAACCAAACAATCCATTTCCAAGAGCTTCAACAAAAACTGTATTTTTGAGATTTTTTTTATTGTTATTTTCTTGCCCAAATGCTATTACTCCAAGTAGCATTTCAAATATCATTAAAATAATTGAGATTCTTTTCATAATTTTCATTGTCATTTTTTTTATGTGTGCCTACTTTGTTTACAGTCTTTATTAAGCTTATTTAGACATTTAAAATAGTTATTTCTTTATGATAACGTGCTTACATAAGTATGGTTTTAAGACTACGTAACAAAATGGTTGTTACATTAAGGTTTTTATAATACTTAGGTAAAGTAGCAGTTAAGAAATATCTTTTTTTTGCTAAAATAATACTTTTCTTAAAAGTTGTAACTACTTTTTATTCAAATAAGTCTTCTTTATCTAAGTTGCGGATGGTAGATTTTCTTTTGGTAAGAAAGTAGCTAAAATGCAACAATAAAAAGCCAGACCATATAAGGGCCGTCATATAAATAATTCTAATGCTTTCATATTTAGATTCAAAAGCTAAAAGAAACCATGCTATAGAAACCATATTATGAGCTAAGAATGTAGACAGGTGAAATCTATAACCGATATTGTAAATAGGAAGATGTTCATATTCTTTTTTGCCAAAATAATAGCCATTAAACCACATAAGAATAGCATAACCAATAGCGCATACTATAACAGCAATTTTCATTTTATTGGTTAAAGAAGTACTTAACCCAACTCTAAAGAGTAAGGTAAGAAGTATGGTTGTAAGAGAGAATTTTAATAAATTACTGTTACTTAAATTTTTCATTTCAGAGTTATTTTTTTAAGAGAGTGTGTATTTCGGTAGAGAAGAACAAATTAATATTCCTATTTATAAATTGTTCTAATAATTTAGCGCCCATATTGGTTAAAAAATAATATTTTCTATCGGGTCCTTTATTTCCTTTTTTATTTTCAAAGCTTACCACATCTATATGTTGGTATTTCCGCAGATTTCTATAAAGACTTTGCTCTTCGCAGTTAATGGTGTTGTTAGATTTGGTTTCTATAAACTTTTTAATTTCATCTACATATTTTTGCCCGTCTTTTAAGGCAAGAAATATCCAGAGTGTAAGCTGTCCTTTTTTATAAGTTTCTTCCCAAGAAGAAAGTAAATCTGGCAGTATGTCTTTAGTTGTCATTAAACAGTATTATACAAGTTGTATAATACAAAGATATAATTTTTTTTTCATATCAAAATAAAATACAAACCATTTTATCTATTTACACTTGTGGTTACAAAATCTGTCATAGTCAGGGCTTTTGCAAAATTGTTGTAGTAGCAATAAATTATGTATGGTGTTGGCATTTCGTTGTTTTCATTCAGTTGTTATTTACTTTTTTTTCTATTTTTTTAAATATAATTCTTTAAAATACTCAAAACGCTTTCCAGGAATTATCATTTTCCAAATATCTTTTTTTTGGATTACATTTTTATCTGAAAGTCTTTTTCCGTCCACATAAGTTCTGAATATTAAAACATAAAAAAATAAAAGTAAAACAAATAATGTTGAACTCACTAAGTCTGTTCTGCTTAGCCATGTTAGCACTCCAATAGGTGATAAGATTGTTAAGTAGTAGATAAATAAATTTTTCATATTGTTTTTTTGTTTTCAGTGTTTGAGTAAACTCATTCAGCGTTTTAATTCACAAAATTTTTAATTCCGCTAATTCCTATAACTCATCAAAAGAGCTAAAAATTCCGTTATGAATTTAATATTTGATTATAAATTTGGACTTAATCCAAATAATCCACTTTTAAATTGTTCCCAATCTGAAAATATTATTGAAGCGACAATAAATATTAAAACAAATAGAGCTCTTTTTAGATATTCCGTTTTTTTTAATTTCTTTTTCATTTATATAATTTAAGTTAATAATTGTTCAATTTCGTCTTAGTTTAGCAATGAATGCCAACGGTCTAGTATATGAAAAGTAGGCGATTACGAAGCAATAAACTTTCGGTAAAGTACAAAGTTTGAAACGAGCCAAAAGACTTGGTTTCACTACTATTTCGCCTATTTTTTATATACATTGTTAGCAGCTGGGTTTTACTTATTATCGAATACTTTCTTTACTTTTTCATACTCTGATTTAAGCATTAACCTATCTTTTGTCAGGGTAATGACTTTTGCTTTTTTCTTAAATTGGTCTAGATGTTCATTCTCCATCGCACATAATAATATTTGTGTTTTTTTCGATGTTCTATTAGTAAGCAAGTTCACTATCTTTTCATAATTTGTGTCAGATTGTTCTTGTTGATTTGGTGTGTCAATCACTAATGCAGATTTGACTTCGTTTCCATATTCTTCAACCATTGTAAAAATGCTTAAATAATATGCTAAAATGGCTCTAGAACCCTCAGCTGCTCCACCTTCTTTTATGACTTTATTATAATCTAGGGGCGAATCAATTGATGAAATATTAACTGCTTCAGCATCTAGTATTTCTATATAATCAGAAAAAATTGAACTGAAAGAGCTGTTAATGCTTTCTATATCTTCAAGAGTAATTAAACCTTTTTGTTCTTTACCTATTTCACTTATGTCTTTCTTGAGTGTTTCTACAGAATTAACCTTTTGAATTTTATCTTTTAATACATTCTGTTTAATTGAATTACCAGCAATGTTTTCTATGATTTGATTAAAATTAAAATCTCTATGTTCTACATCATCGCTTTTTTCAGAATTCTCATTCTGGATTTCTTTTGTAACTGGTAGTTCCTCATTTATAATATATTTCTCATTTATTTGAAGGATGCTTTCTCTTGCTTTATTTAAATTGATATTAGAATTACTAAGTTTTTTGTTAATCTTGTCAAGTTCAGTTACAATCGATTCTAATTGATTCTCTGCTTGACTTTTGTCCGTCATTATTGAAGTTCTATTTATTATTGAATTCTCGTGAACAACGCCACATAAAGGACATTCTACTTCATCTTCTTCTATATTTTCAATTGTAAATTTGTAATCTTTATTGAGTTCCGAAATGATTTTTTCAGTAATTATTTGTTGCTGCTCTAGATATACTCTATCACCATTTAGAGAGGTTAATTGACTGAGTATTTTTTCTTGTTCTTCTTGTAATTTTTTTAAATCAACTTTAATTTCTTCAGTTAATACTTCGAATTCTTTTGCTTCAGTTGTTGCATTAGTAATATGTGGAATATATTCTTCAACTACTTCTAAAGTTGTTTCAATTCTATCTATTTGACTCTGCACAACTTTTTTCGTATCCTTTTTCTCAGCTTTGTCACTTTCAAGTTCAAAATGTTTAGGCTTAAGCAACCCTACGTGGTACTTTATTATTGTACTTCGCCAGCTGGAAAATTGTTCTAATTTCTCAAAGTTGTCCCAAGCTTTTGACCAACTTCTTTTTTGGTCAATATAAAAGGGTAAAAAATAAAACGCAGGTGGTGGGGTTTCCATTAAACCTGAGCTACGATTTGGAAGAAGAGCCTTAAATTCCAAAATCTCAGCTATTTTTTCAGAGTATTCTCCAGTTATTTTTTCGTAATCAACAAAATCGCTGTCATTGATTTTGAGAGAAACTTGATTTTTGTATCGTTTAACAATATAATTTTCAGTTTCAATACTAAATTCTACAATAGTTTTGCTATCGGTTGTACTCCAATTTGTATCTAAAGTTGGTTCACATCCAACACCCCAAAACAATAGTTTAACCAATGTAGATTTACCTACACTATTATCAACTGCCGTTATTAGATTCAAAGTTTCGCTGAATTCGAATTGATTTGCTGATTTTGTTGAATTTGATAGAATCAGCAGACGTTTGAATTTTAAGTTTGGCATTTTTTGCAGTTCTTAGGTTTCTAATTAATATTTTAAAATTTTCTTTACTCATTATGACATCATTATATATTCACAAATTATAGCACTTTTAATCTCTGAATCGTTATTAAATTGTCTTAAAAATTTTTTAGGAATTTTAATTCTTACATTTTCGATTAATTGCTCTAGAACATCAACGCCTTTATCGATATTTATTTGAATTTCATCAACAAGGCATTTAGTAGTATCCATTTGAAGAGTACTACTATTGCTTATTCTTTTTCTTCTATATCTATCGAATGAGCGTTTTAACACTTTCGAATTAATGGAATTTAATCCTATTTCTGAGCATATGGTATGAAACTCAATTTCAACTTTTGTTTCGTCTTTAATCTTAGTAAATGAATTAATAACTTCCGTAACTGTTATAGATGTGAGAGCTTTATTAGCTAATAAATCATTCCATTTTGTAAAATCATAAGTAACTTTCCCTTTTCGATTAATCTCATCAATTAGTAATCGGTATATCTCGACAGGGCTACAATGAGAACTAGGAAATAGATTTGATACTAACTTTGCAATTGAGGCAATCACATCATTTTGAAAATTCTTTTCAGATAACTCAGGTACGATAAATTGAATATTAGAAGGTAATGATGAAATACCCATTTCCTTTTTTATAGCATCCTCTAGTTCCTTAAATTGAGCATCAGATAAGTCATCTAATGTTATTTTATTGAGACTTAATCCTTCATCTTTAAGAGTAAGTGAAAAATTATTAAGTGCAACCAAATTTAAATCTGTTATTTTATCCTTAAATGGTTTTTCAAAACCACTACTTATAAGTTTACCTAACACGCATTTTTTGTTCTTTTTTTGATGAACTAATTTATGTGCAGTAAAGCGTCCTTTTGTAGTTTTAACTTGATTAAACTCAAATTTAGCTTTTGAAGCATCTAATGAGTCACTTACGACCACATCTTCGTGAAGTTCTACGAAAACAGCATATTCATTGGTTTTAATATGGGCGTTTAAAATCCGATACAAAGCCCAATGATATTGATAAGAATATTTCTCAAACGTTTCAGAACCTGCCTTTTCTCGTTGAGCTGCTAGTAATGGATTCTGGTTCGTTTTATCACTCATTGTTCTGGATGTTTGTTTTTTTTACCTTGCTGCTAACGTTGTTGTATAAGCATAGTAAGGGGTTTATACTCTATTGCTTTCAGGTTATAAATTACTTTAGCAAAGAAATAAGTGTTCTTAATTTAAGCTATTACCCCTTATTATGTTTATATGGTGTTGCCAAGCGTATTTTTTCAATTCCTTTTTTTACTCCAACTTTAAGCAGATTGAACAAGAGGTAATAAAATATCAATGGTACTATCAATTCACCATATTTTGCTAAAGTTACCTCTTGACTTTTGTCGAATATACTTTTAATAAATTGAATTGCATTGTTTGGGAAATTTAAAATCGAATTGGAATTTTGATAAAGCATATAATACAGAAACAAAATAATGATGCCATAACTTATAAATCCATAAATGAAAAGCAACAAATCTGTTTTATTCCATTTTACACTATTTCCTTTCATTACCTTATAAATATCTTTCACTTTATCGAGTGAATGATAGAGTAAATTTGGTTTATTTGTTAAATCCGACAAAACCCAATAACCATCACTTCTTAAAAAAGGATTTAGATTAAACAGCGTGTTGGCACATACAAATATTGCTAAAACTGTTAAAACAAAATTATTGGTGAAAAACCCGATTAAAGCAGCAAAAGTGCAAAAAATCAATTCAAAATACATTCCCGACAAATTCACTACAATTCTTTGCCATTTGCTCAATCTCCATATATCTGTGACATCTGCATAATAAACTGGTGTAAACAAATAAAATCCGCCACCTATTCCACCTTGTTTTGCACCAAAAAAATGAGCCGAGGACGCATGACCAAATTCGTGAAAAGTTCCACTTACTACCATTATGATGAAAAATAAACCAGACTTTCCTGTAAGTTAAAACTCTTATAAGCATCAAAATTTAAAATGCCTAATATGATTATTCCTAAAACACAACTTATTATTAGAAACAAGGCAACTTTAGGTTTAAACAAAAAACTAAAGTACTTGACTATTTTTGAAACAAGACGTTCATTAAAAATGATAAAACTCAATTTTAAATAAGTTGGTTTTTGATAAGGTTTTATTTTCTCATCATCCCCTTTCAAAATACCATATTTAGATAATTTTTTGTAAAGTAAACTTTCTAGTTGCTCTAACCCTATTTGTTTTCCGTAAGAATCATTGAATAATTTTTGTATTTCAATAAGTTTTTTGTAGCCATCAACTAAATTCAACAGGTCGTACGTTTCCTTATTGATTTTCAAATAGTGCCTATATTTTTGATTGGATAGAATATACGTACCCTCTTTGAGTTTATTGAACTCGATGTTTTCTGATAATGTAGGTGTTTTATTTTGAAGTTTAGATAGCAACATTACACTAGGGCTTTTAAAACATAAGCAGTAGTGAGTGTCTTGCTTTTGTATGGTTCGTGAACTTTTGGTTTGATAAAATCTACTGCTTTCCAAGAACCATCTTCACTTTGACATTTTTTTAAGTAAGTTATTGCTTTTTGAATAATTTCGTGATTTTTATCAAAAAACAGTTTAATTCCAAGTATAGCTAAAGCGGTGGAAAGAGGGTCAGAAGATTTGCTTTGGTCTAATGAAAAACCACCGTCAATATTTTGATTATCGGCTAAATAGGCGAGGGCTTTTTGTATTCCTTTTGAGTTTTCTTTTTCAGATGCTTTTAATAATCTGAGACAGACATATGTACCATAATAATACCCATAATACCATCTACTTACCCAATATCCTTTATTATTTTGTTGTTCTAAAATATATGATATTCCCTTTTTGATTACATCACAATATTGTTTTTTGTCTACTATAGCAAGTGAGTAGAGGAAATTTGCTACAACTTCAACATCTGGACCTTTACCCCATTTGTTGCATTAAAATGTTCTTGTTTTTTTTCAACTTTGGTTTGATTTCCTTTAGGAATTATCCAAGTTTCAATACCTCCATTATTCAACACACGTTCGCTTAAAGCAATTGAGATAGCCTTATGGCAATAATCATCAACTAGTTTTTGATTTTCTGATAAAGCAAAAAGCTGAATAATTTGACCTAAGTCGTCAATGTCTGCAGCTATTTCCTGAACAGTTGGAAAA
>CALJHU010000008.1:0-37851 GCA_937771065.1 uncultured Polaribacter sp.
AAACCAAAAGAAAAATATGCTATTAATTTTATAAAAAATGCTAAAAGATATGTTAAGTCTGAAGTTATAATGGCAAATTCATTGTAATCTGAATAGATTAGGCCTAAAATTAGAGAGGTAATAAAAACAAAAAATGTAGATGCTAATGCAAATGCAACAACCGTATAAAATTTAGAGAGTATAAATTCTTTTTTACTCAAACCATCGATTAAGTTTTGTTTTAAGGTTTTGTAGCTGTATTCATTCGCCATCATAGAAACAATTACCAGTAAGAGAAAGAATTTTAAAATAGCAGCCACATAAGTGTTAAAATGCCAGATATAAGGAAAATTAAAAATTCCCATTTCAGCTAAATGAAATTTAATAGGTCCAATATCAAACTTTACTGCCGCTGTTAACGCGATACAAATAAGTAAACCAAAATAAATTAAAGATAATATTTTACTGGCCTTATTGTGCTTTAATTTATGAAACTCTATGGTTAGTAATCTCAACATATTCTTATGTTTTTATTATTTTTTAAATAGTTTAATGCTGCTAAAGGTTTAACTATAAAAATTAAAAGGTTAGTTATTGTTTGTTAAATCTAAGAATTGTTGCTCTAAACTTGGCTTACGTTTCACTAAATGACTTAAGAAAAGGCCTTTTCCGAAAAGAAAAGTATTCATTTCTGTCGCTGAAGTATCATCATTCAAAGTAGCAATGATTATTTCATGATTTTTTACTACTTTTTTAACTGACGGATGCAATTCGAGTGCAGCTAAAAGTTTTTCTTCATCTTTCTCTATTTTTAGTTCAAGAAATCCCTTAGATGCCGTCATTTCATCAACGCTGCCGCTATAAAGTTTTATTCCGTTTCTAATAACGATTACATGAGAACAAATCTTTTCTACTTCATCTAATAGGTGAGAGGCTAATAGAATAGTAGTTCCTTTACTCGCAATTTCAGTTATAATTTGTCTAATTTCATGAATTCCTTGAGGGTCTAAGCCATTTGTAGGTTCATCTAATATTAGAATTTCAGGATCATTTAGCAAAGCAGATGCAATGGCCAAACGCTGTTTCATACCTAAAGAAAAGGTGCTGAATTTACTGTTTTTCCTCTCGTAAAGATTTACAGTTTTTAATTTTTCATCAATTATCTCTGTGGATATCTCTTTAATCTTACATATTAATTTTAAATTCTGAACCGCTGTCATGTAAGGGTAAAAGTTAGGGCGCTCTATAATAGCACCTACCTTTTTTAAAGCTTCATGGGTAGATAATGTACCATTAAACCAAGAAAAATTACCAGAGCTTTTGTTTACAACGTTTAATATAATGCCCAAAGTAGTAGATTTTCCGCTTCCATTCGGACCTAATATTCCGTAAATATTTCCTTTTTTTATGTCAAAGGAAAGATTGTTTACTGCATGAACGGAGCCGTACTTTTTATCTAGGTTTTTAAGAGATAAGATAGTTTCCAAAGAAATTGTATTTAGTTCGTAATGATTATTAAGACGACTAATTTACAATTTTGTTACTAAAAAAGTGTTTTATTATTTTATGTGTAGGTAAATGATTTATAAAAAATAGTATTTATTCTACAGTAAGTCTGGATCGTTAAAAGTCTTTAAACTAAATGATTAATTACAATTTTTTAATACTCATTATAATCGAAATCGTCAAAGCTCCCAAACTCATCATCGGCATCTTCTTCAACACCAAATCCGTCATCTAATTTTTCTGCAACAAACTCTTTTTCGGGAGCTTCTGTAGGAACTTCTCCAACGGTAAGAATAATCTGTGGTAAACCTTCTTTTTTATCTTCAGAAATCTCAATAACATCCACATAGAACGTCCAAAGATTTAAAAAGTCATAAACATAAATAAGTTTATCGTTAACTGATGGCAATGTTTCTTGTAAAAGACACGTTTTCATCGAAATACCTTCTCCAACTTCTTCCATGTTAAATAATGGAATCTCCTCGCCTTGAGTCCATTCATTATCTGTTCTATAAAAAGATGCCATTTCTTGACCTTTAAAACCAAATGATTTAGCAACTGTTAGATGTAAGTCTTCTAAATTTAAGTCGCTACCAACTAAAATTGTTCTAATTACATCTTCTTTAGTGTCTAAAATTACGCGTATTTTGTACATGGCATGCTTTATCTTATTAGGTACAAAAATACAATTTTTTATACGTATTTTTACATATTAAATAATCGATTATGGACAAAACTAATACTTTATTGACATTTAACGAGCGATCTAAAGGTACGCTTATGGAAACTCTTGATATTGAATACATTGCTGTTGGTGAAGATTATTTAACAGCAAAAATGCCTGTTAATTCTAGTGTTCATCAACCTTATGGTCAATTACATGGAGGTGCAACAGCTGCTTTAGCAGAGAGTGTTGGTAGTGCCGCTTCAAATTTTTTTATTGATAATGATTTACAATTTGTTAACGGAATTCAATTGTCTATAAATCATATTAAAAGTAAGCGAGAAGGAGTCGTTTTTGCTACTGCCAGAAATATTCATAAAGGTAGAACAACGCATTTGTGGGAAGTTAGAGTTGTTGATGAAGAAAACACGCTAATTTCTATAGCTAAAATGACCAATATTGTTTTAAGTATTCCCAAAAAATAAATTTAGAATTTTGAAGCGTCTTTTTAATAAAATTAAAACCCATTATTCTAGTAAATTGCCTTTTGTAGCTTATCATAAGCCTAATACGGAGAATGTTTCTGCTTTTTTCATGGAAGATATAGCACTCAGTTTTGTGTCTAATTTTGAGGAAAAAGGATTTGTGTTTGCACCTTTTAATAGTGATGAAAAAGCAATTATATTTTCAGAAGAAAAATCTCTTATGATGTCTGAGGAATTGCAATTAGAAGCGTATATTTTGCAGGATACAATTTTAAAACCTGATTACTTATCTAAAGAAAAACATATTAAAATTGTTAAAAAAGCACTTGAAAAAATAAAAACTCATGAGCTACAAAAAGTAGTAGTTTCTAGAGAGGAGTTATTAGATATAAGTGAGTTTGATTTGGTAGAATTGTATAAAAAACTATTGTCTTCATATAAAAATGCATTTGTATATGTTTGGTTTCATCCGATGGTAGGTTTATGGTTGGGTGCAACACCAGAAACACTTTTAAACATGCAAGGAACTAGCTTTAAAACAATGTCTTTAGCAGGAACACAAGTAGATGTTCAAAACAAACCTCTAATTTGGAAGTCTAAAGAATTAGAAGAACAACAATTAGTTACCAATTTTATCGAGAATCAATTAGTAGATATTGCTGGAAATTTAAATACAGACAAAACGGAAACTGTAAAAGCTGGAAATTTACTGCATTTAAGAACGAAAGTTTCTGGAGATTTAAACAATAGTTCTAGCCTAGAAGAGTTAATTAGAGCATTGCATCCAACACCGGCCGTGTGCGGTTTGCCTAGAGAATTAGCTCGAACGTTTCTTTTTGAAAATGAAAATTATGACAGAAGTTTTTATACTGGTTTTTTAGGCGAATTAAACCTGCAAGATTCTAAGGATGTTGTCAAGAGTTCTGCTCTTTTTGTAAATCTTCGTTGTATGCGTATTCAAAATAATAAAGTAGCTATATTTGTGGGTGGCGGTATTACAAAAGATAGTGATGCTGCGAATGAATGGGAAGAAACCGTTTTTAAAGCGAAGACAATGAAACGGATGTTATAATGTATAGATACTAATTTACGCATAAAAATAAAAAACCGCAAACAGTAAGTTTGCGGTTTTTCTTTGTGTAAAATTGAATTTTAATTAAAATCTATGATTTTTATATATCGTCAAAAGAAATATCAGTAAAACTATCAGTTGAAGGAGTTTCTACCTCTTCTGAAGCCGTTATTGTTTCTTCTTTTTTAAAGTCCTTTTGATGACGTTCGCTAATTACTTCATCACCTTTTTCATTGATAATGTAGTCCGTAGCTTTCTTTAGCATTTCATGAAAGTCCGTAAAATCTTCTTTGTATAGGTAGATTTTATGTTTTTGGTAATGAAAAGTACCATCATCATGCGTGAATTTTTTACTTTCTGTAACCGTTAAATAATAATCGTCTGCTTTTGTTGCTCTTACATCAAAAAAATACGTTCTTCTTCCAGCTCTTAATACCTGTGAAAAAATTTCTTCCTGTTCAACTCTCTCTGCCATGCTCTTTTAAAATAGTAGTTATACAATTAATTTATGATAACAAATCTAACAAAATATTTTACGTAGCAATGTTAAAGATTAATTTTCTTTTTCTAAAAGTTGTTGTTCATATAAATCTTTATAATAACCTTTTGTTGTTATTAGCTGATTATGAGTGCCTTGCTGAATTATTTCACCTGCATCTAAAATAATTATTTTATCTGCATTTTTTGCAGAAGAGACTCTATGACTAATTATAAAAGTTGTCTTATTTTTAGATACTTGCTCTAAATTAGTTAATATTCTCTCTTCTGTTTCTGTGTCAACGGCAGATAAACAATCATCAAAAATTAAGATTTTAGGATTTTTAATAATTGCTCTAGCAATAGAAACGCGTTGCTTTTGTCCGCCAGAAAGCGTCACTCCACGTTCGCCTAATATTGTTTGATACCCATTAGGAAATTCTATAATGTTTTCATGTACGACTGCATTTTTTGCTGCCTGTATAATCTCTTCTTTTGTAGCTTTCTCTTTACCAAATTTTATATTGTTACCAATACTTTCAGAAAATAAGAATGGGTCTTGTGGCACAAAACCAATCTGATTTCTAATATCGTTTAAATTGGTGGTTTCAATAGGTTGGTCATCTAAAGAAATAGTGCCTTGTTTTGTTTCATACAATCGAGCTATTAATTCTATAATTGTAGATTTACCTGAACCCGTTTTACCTAAAAAGGCAACAGTTTCTCCAACCTCTGCAGAAAAAGTAATATTTTTTAATGCGGTAATATTAGTATCATCATATGTAAAAGTAACGTCTTTAAAATTTACTTTCCCTTTTAATAAGGTTGGTGCTGTATTGTAATTTTGTATTTCTGGCACTTGGTTTAAAAATTCATTAATTCTTACTTGAGATGCCTCTGCCTGCTGTATCATAGAAGTAACCCAGCCAACAACTGCAACGGGCCAAGTTAAGATGTTAACGTATAGCATAAACTCAATTATAGTTCCTATTTGAATCTCATCATTAATATATTGCTGGCCTCCAATATAAATTACAATAATATTACTTAACCCAATTAGCAGCACCATCAAAGGAAAAAATAAAGCATTAGCTTCTTGAAGATGTATGTTTTTTTCTTTGCTTTTGTCAGCAATTTCGTCAAAATCTTTAATAATAGAATTTTCGATACTGTACGATTTTACAACACTAATACCAGAGAAAAATTCTTGATTAAAAGTGGTTAGTTTTGATAGGTACTCTTGCACAATGCTACTTCTTTTATGAATTACTTTACTTAAAGTAAAAATTGAAATAGATAAAATAGGGAAGGGAAGTAAGGTATACATTGTTAATTTTACATCGATGTTTATCATTTGTGTAAAACCAACAAAAATAAGCACAATCATATTCATACTGTACATTACGGCTGGCCCAACATACATTCGAACCTTAGAAACATCCTCAGAAATACGATTCATTAAATCTCCTGTCCTGTTCTTTTTATAAAAATTAAGTGATAATCTTTGGTATTGTTGGTAGATTTCATTTTTTAGATCAAATTCAATTAGTCTAGAGGTAACAATAATAGTTTGCCTCATTAAAAAAGTAAAAAAACCAGCTAACACAGCAACACCTATTATTAAAAGGACATTAACTAATAGTTCGTCCTCTACAGCTTTTATATCTGTAATTTTTCCATTTTGGTAATTTTCAACAATATTTAAAGAGTCGCCCACAATTTGTGGAACTTTAAGCGCTAATAATTTTGACAGAATAGTTATTAAAATACCAATTAATAATCGCCATTTATATTTTAAAAAGTATTTATTTATATATTTTAGAGCTTTCAAGTGGAATATTTGATTTAAAATAATGGGGTTTTATAAAGTACGAAGATACATTTAAAAACTAAAGTTTTCTAGAGATACTCTAATCTGTTCTTCTTCAAAAAAATCATAAAAAGAATTCTAAATGATGTTCGTTTAGAAACAAAATAATAGTATTTTTGCCTTTTAATTAAAGGAAAAATAATTTATTTATTACATTAAGTTCTTTACAAAAATGATTAACAGAAGACATATTAGAGTTAAAGTAATGCAGTCTGTGTATGCAATATTACAGTCCCATAACGATGACATTCTTAGAGAAGAAAAGTTCTTAAAACATAGTATTTTAAAAATGTTTGATCTCTATGTATTAAACCTTCAATTAATAGTAGAAGTTCAGAAGTTCGCTGCTAAAAAAATGGCGCTTTCTAAGAAGAAAATACTGGCGACAACCTTAGATTTAAAACCCAACACAAAATTTATTGACAACAAAGTAATTGATACGATTGCACAAAGTGTAAGTGTAGAAGGTTATATTGAGTTAAATGGTTTAAACAATTGGGAAGAGAATAATGAATATGTTAAAATTATTTTTGAAGAATTGCTAAAGAGCGATTTATATAAGAATTACTTAGCCTCAGATGAAGACTCTTTTAAATTAGACAAGGCTTTTATAGTAGGTTTTTTCAAAGAGATTATTGCACCCAACGAAAAGTTAGCAGAATATTATGAAGACACGCTAATTTCTTGGGTAGATGATATCCCTTTCGTAAATACTTGGGTTGTAAAGACGTTAAGCAAGCAAAAAGCAAACGGTTTATTTGTTCTGGGTTCTTTATATAAAGATAAAGATGATGAAGACTTTGTATCTGATCTATTTAGAAAAACAGTTTTAAAGCAAGCAGAGTACGAAAAAGATATAGCTGAAAAAACACCAAATTGGGAAACGGATAGAATAGCAGAGATAGATATGATTTTAATCAAAATGTCTATTACTGAATTTATAAATTTTCCATCTATACCAACAAGAGTAACAATTAATGAATATATAGAGATTTCTAAAGACTATTCAACGGCAAAAAGCAGTTATTTTATAAACGGAGTTTTAGATAAAATTTCTAAAGAATTTGTGGCAAATAAAAAAATAGTTAAAATAGGAAGAGGTCTTCTTTAAATTTTAAGATTAAATATTAATTTATTATTTTTACAAAAATATATATCATAAAATGAAAAAAATAACAATATTATTCGCTTTTTTATTAGCAACAAACTTTATTATTTCCTGTGCAGATGGAAAAGCATCAACCAAAGTTAATAAGCAAAATCTAGATACTGCAAAAACTAGAGATGCTGAAATTAAACAAGGAGTAGCTTCTATTTCTTTTGATAAAAAAGAGTATGATTTTGGTACTGTGAATGAAGGTGAAATTGTAGAAACAGTTTTTAAGGTAACTAATTCTGGTACAACAGATTTAGTGATTACTAATGCAACCGGTTCTTGTGGCTGTACAGTACCTGTTTGGCCAAAGGCACCTATAAAGCCGGGGGAAACTGGTGATATTGCCGTGAAGTTTAATACTTCGGGTAAACCAAATAGACAAATGAAAACAGTAACTTTAACTGCCAATACAGAATCTGGTAGAGAAGTTTTAACACTTAGAGGTTCTGTAACACCTAAAGCAAAATAAATAGAATGTTTAACTCAATTTTTTTACAATTCGATTCGGGTAATCTAGCAAGTATGTTACCTTTTTTAGCAATGATTTTAGTCTTATATTTTTTCATGATAAGACCACAAATGAACCGTCAAAAGAAAGAGAAAGCTTTTCAAACTGAAATTAAATCAGGTTCTAAAGTGGTTACTTCTAGCGGTATTCATGGGAAAATTTCTGAGGTAAACAACACAGATAATACGATAACAATAGATACAGGAGCTGGGAAAATAAAATTTGAGCGCTCTGCAATTTCTATGGAATTGAGTAAAAAATATTTAGTTCCCACTAAAAAGAAGTAATTTAATTGCCACAATATTTTAAAAGTGAGTATTATCTTTAAGATAATACTCACTTTTTTGTTTGCTCTCTTTTATGTAAATTGCAGTATCTAAAAATTTCTTTTGAAACCTAAAAAAAAAATACCCAAAACGTTTATTAGCTTTTTGTTAGCTTCCATACTTATATGGCTGCTCATAACGCTTTCTAAAGAGTATATAACCACCATAAGTTTTCCTGTAGAATATGGTGAAATTTCTCAAAATAAATTATTACTAGCCAACCAAACAAAAGAATTAGAAATTGTTGTTAAAACAAACGGATTTAAGATTTTAAGAACACGTTTTAATACTAAAAGTTTACTAATTAATGTAAATACATTAATTAGTAAAAAGGGAACTACCTATTACTTGCTTTTGAAAAGCAAAAAACAAAGTATTAAAAGACAATTACCGTCTGGGGTTAGTTTGCAGGAAATTATTAAAGACACCTTATTTGTGAAACTAGGAAGTTTGGTAACAAAGAAACTTGCTGTAAAGTCTAACTTAAAAATTAGTTATCATATTGGATATGATCTTTCAGAGCAAATTAGTTTAAAACCAGATAGTATTCTAGTTTCTGGACCAGAAAATTACATTTCAAAAATTAAGAATATAGAACTTGAACCAGTTGTTTTTGAAGACGTAAAGGCAGATTTTGTAAGAAAGGTTGCTGTTAAGGTTCCCGAAGGAGTTAAAAATTTAAAGTTTAATATTAAAGAAGTTATCGTTTCTGGGAAAATAGAAAAATTTACAGAAGGTATTTTGAATGTTCCTTTTACAGTTATTAACGTACCTGCGGGTATTACAATTAATACCTTAAATAAAAAAGTACAAGTTACTTATATTGTTGGTTTGTCTAGTTTTAATAAAATAGATGAAAATTCTTTTCAAATTGAGTGCGATTATGCGATGTCTTCATTAAATAGATTGGGATATTTAATACCAAAGGTAGTTCGTAAAGCATCTGAGATAAAGAGCTATAAGCTAATACCGGATGAAATAGATTTTTTAATTCAGAATTAAAATGATAGTTGGTTTAACAGGAGGTATTGGTAGTGGAAAAACAACAGTGGCTGAAGTTTTTAAAAAACTTGATTCAGTTGCAGTTTATATTGCAGATATAGAGGCTAGGAAAATCATGGATTCGTCTGACGTAATTAGAGCTCAATTATCACAAGCTTTTGGCAAGGAAACATATAAAAATAACAAATTAAATAGACAGTATCTAGCAAATACTGTTTTTGAAAGTGAAGAAAAGTTAACGATTCTTAATAACATTGTGCATCCTGAGGTTAAGAAACATTTTCTAGATTTTGCTACTAGGAACGCGGATAAGTCATATGTTTTATATGAAAGTGCTATTTTGTTTGAAAGCAATAGTTCCCAACAATGTGATTTTATAATTTCTGTCTTTTTAGATAAAGAAGAGAGAATAAAAAGAGTTCTAGAAAGAGATAAGACTACTGAAAAAGAAGTTTTAAGTAGAATTAATAGTCAGTGGAAAGAAGATAAAAAATTACTTTCTTCCAATTACATTATATTTAATTACGCAATACAAGATACTAAAAAATCAGTTCTAAAGATTCATAATATTTTAACAGAAAAAGCGCTTACTATTCTCTAAAGCTCATTATTATTGTTAAATAAGTCACAAAATTTTAATATAACTGTTAATTTATGTTCTAATCAATAATTACAACTAATTAAAGTAGTAGATTTGATTCGTGCGTAAAAAAATGTTTATTCTTATCGTATTGTTAATGAGTATTTCCTTGATAGGAATCATCGCTGTTCAACTGTATTGGATCAATAACGCAGTAGAAAGCAAGAAGGCTCAATTTAAAAATGACGTTCAAAAATCTTTAGGTGCGGCCACAGAAAAAGTAAATGAACGAGAACGTGCAGAATTTGAAAAGAAACTAAAAAGTTTTGTAGATGTAAAGGGTTTTGCAGACAAAGCAGAACTAAAAAGCTTTTTAATTGAGCAAATTGATACAGTTACAAAAGAGAAAATAACACTTGGAAGCACTTTTTTGGAGGAAAATTTCAAATTACCTG
The DNA here is from genome assembly GCA_937771065.1 of uncultured Polaribacter sp. Lineage (GTDB taxonomy): Bacteria > Bacteroidota > Bacteroidia > Flavobacteriales > Flavobacteriaceae > Polaribacter. The sequence continues at coordinate 10,081 of CALJHU010000008.1, forward strand.
CAGATTTTTTAGATAATGATTCTATTATCTTAAAGAGAATTACAGGTAAAAAAGATTTCTCTATTTCAACAAGGTACAAAAGCGCAGAAAACTTATTTCCTACTATAGATGTAAAAAAATATTCATTTATAAAGAGGTATACAGATTTGGAAAAATCGTATATGGAGGATGCATTTACAAGTTCTAAAAGTTTAAAACCAATTCATGACAGAATTAGTAATAATGTCTTAAACAGAACTATTAAAGAAGAATTAATTAAAAGAAACATCAATTTAGATTTTAAATATGGTGTTTACAGTGCAGATGGTTTGGCTACAAAGTTAAAATCGGGTTATTATACGATTAACACAAAAGAAAGTTTTCCTTATCCGCTTTTTCGCGATACTGAAGGCAATGCTAGCTATTATTTATATATTTCTTTTCCAAGAGAAAATGAACATATTTTATCAGGAATTTCAAGTATTTTGTTGCTCTCGTTATTTTTTATTTTTATTATAATTATGGCGTTTTCTAGTTCTTTATTTCAGTTAATTAGACAAAAGAAAATATCCGAAATTAAAACTGATTTTATAAATAACATGACGCACGAGTTTAAGACACCGATTGCAACCATAAATCTGGCTTTAGACTCTATTAAAAATCCTAAAATTTTAGGTGATGACGCTAAAGTTTTGCGTTATGTAGAGATGATTAGAGAGGAAAATAAGAGAATGCATTCTCAAGTAGAAAACGTGTTAAGAATTTCGAGGTTAGAAAAAAATCAAATAGATTTAAATACAGAAACTATTGATTTACATGATACTATAGAGGACGCTATTAGACATGTAAGTTTATTGTCTGAGGATCGGGATGGTAAAATAGAAACTCATTTAGAAGCCCTAGAATCAGAATTACCAGGGAATCAATTTCACCTAACCAGTATTGTGGTAAATATGTTAGAAAATGCCATAAAGTATTCTGAGGGTGCACCAAAAATTGAGGTGTCTACTGAAAGCACTCCTAAATTTTTTATTTTTAAAATAAAAGATTCGGGAATAGGAATGAACAAAGCAGTACAGAAACAAGTTTTCAATAAATTTTATAGAGAACAAAAAGGAAATATTCATGACGTTAAAGGTCATGGATTAGGTTTGGCATATGTAAAAGAGATTGTCGATAAACATCACGGAACTGTTTTTGTAGAGAGTGAAAAAGGAGTAGGAAGTACGTTTACCGTCAAATTACCTTTAATTTAAAAAAAGAAAAAAATGGGAAGTAAAAAAATTTTATTAGTAGAAGACGATCCAAATTTTGGTACGGTTTTAAAAGATTATTTAGCATTGAACGACTATAATGTAACACATGCTAAAGATGGTATAGAAGGTCTTATAATGTTTAAAAACAGCGATTACGATCTGTGTATTTTAGATGTAATGATGCCTAGGAAAGATGGTTTTTCATTAGCGAAAGACATTAGAGTAACAAATAAAGAAGTTCCAATTATTTTTTTAACTGCAAAAACATTAAAAGAAGATGTTTTAAAAGGCTATTCTGTTGGTGCAGATGACTATTTAAATAAACCTTTCGATTCGGAAGTTTTATTATATAAAATTAAAGCAATTTTACAACGTAAGGAAACAGATAGTGCCCCAGAGAATGAGCAGTTTGAATTTACGGTTGGTGGTTTCTTCTTTAATTCGAAGCTCCGTCATCTTTCGGTAGGTAAAGATGGTGAGCCAATTAAATTGTCTCCAAAAGAAAGTAAATTATTACGAATGTTAACCATTCATAAAAATGATTTAATGCCAAGAGAATTGGCGTTAACAAAAATATGGAGGGATGATAACTATTTTACCTCTAGAAGCATGGACGTTTACATTGCAAAGTTACGTAAGTACTTAAAAGTAGACGACAAAGTGGAAATCTTGAATATTCATGGAGAAGGTTTTAGACTGGTAGATAAAACCTAAAATTAAACCTTCCACTTATTAAAAAAAACTCAGTTTATAAATTAAACTGAGTTTTTTTGTATTTTTATAGCATGGCAGAGTTTATTAAGATATATAATGAAAACCCTAATCCTAAGGAAATAGCCAAAGTTGTAAAAGTTTTACAATCAGGAGGCTTAGTTATTTATCCTACAGATACTATTTATGGTTTAGGTTGTGATATTACTAAAACTAAATCTTTAGAAAAAATTGCACAGATTAAAGGAGTTCAATTAGAAAAGGCAAATTTATCTTTTATTTGTAATGATTTAAGTCATCTTTCAGACTATGTAAAACAATTAGATTCGGCTACTTTTAAAATTCTTAAAAGAGCATTACCTGGTCCCTATACTTTTATTCTTCCCGGTAGTAATAACTTGCCAAAAGTATTTAAAAAGAAAAAAACGGTAGGAATTAGAATACCAGATAATAATATTATTAGAACTTTAGTCGCAGAATTGGGCAACCCAATAGTTTCTACTTCTATTAGAGATGAAGATGATGTCTTAGAATATACAACAGATCCTGAGTTAATTTTCGAAAAGTGGCAAGGTCTTGTGGATGTTGTTATAGATGGTGGTTATGGAGATAATGAGCCTTCTACCGTAATAGATTTAACAGAAGAGCCTGCGTTAATTAGAGAAGGAAAAGGAAGTTTAGATATTTTATAATCTTAGTTCTTAATTATTTAAGATTCTTAAATTTCTTTCTACTTAAAATAAAATATTGCCAAACAATACTTGTATGCAAATTATAGTTTTGTTTCTTCTGAAGTTTTTTTCGTTTTTTTAAAAATTTAAAAAAATTACTGTAAAAACTAAGATGTGCTTTTAAAATCGCAAAGGTATGAATAGGTCTTAATTCAACTAAAAACTTTATACCTGCAATTCCGTCTAAAATTAAACGAGAAAATATTACGAATAAAAACCATTTTTTAGGAACATTTTTAACCACATTTAGTAAACTGTTTCTAAAATTTAAATATGTTTTTTGTGGATTGGTTTCTTGCAAAGTAGCACCTCCAACGTGAAAAACAGTAGAAGTACCCACATATTTTATTGTAAAACCAATGTTTTGCACGCGCCAACACAAATCTATTTCTTCCTGATGTGCAAAATAATCTTCGTCTAAACCACCTAATTGTTGATAGATTTTAGAACGAATAAATAAACATGCACCCGATGCCCAGAAAACATCAGAAATGTCATTAAATTGAGCAGAATCGATCTCTAAGTTATTAAAAACACGACCCCTGCAATAAGGATAGCCATATAAATCTAAAAACCCGCCAGCTGCACCAGCATATTCAAATTTGTTTTTATCTTTAAAATCTAATAATTTTGGTTGAACTACTGCCGTGTTTTTATCAGCTTTAAAAACTTCTAAAACTGGATTAAGCCAGTTTTTTGTCACTTCCACATCAGAGTTTAAAAGACAATAAATATCTGCATCAACAGCACATAAAGCATCGTTATACCCTTTTGCATATCCTTCGTTTCTCGTATTTTCTATAATTTTTATTGAAGGATAAAACTCTTTGATATATTTTATAGAGCTGTCTGTAGAGGCGTTGTCTGCAACATAAATATCAGCTAATTCTGAACTAAAATTAACGACAGAAGGCAAGAACTGTTCTAAAAGTTTTTGTCCGTTCCAATTTAATATGACGATTGCTGTTTTCAATGGTGTAAATTTACAGTTTAATACTTGGTTTTTCTTTAAACTTCTCTTAATTCTGCTTTTATAAAAAGGTATTTATAAGGTTATCTAAGAAGAGTTTTAGCTTATTTGTAATCTGGTATATCTTTTAAGAAAATATATGTTTCGTTTTTAAAATCCATTTTACAATAAAAATGATCTAAACCGTTCGTAACAATTAAGTACTTTGCTTTTAGTTTTAAATTGTAACGCGCAATTTGATCAAACGCTGCTTGTGTTATTTTAATATGTGGTGCTTTGCATTCTACAATGATATCATGATTCCCTTCTTTGTCGAAGATTAAAATATCTGTTCTTTTTTTACGATTGTTAATAGTTAATTGCTTTTCTAGCGCTATTAAAGAAGTTGGGTATTTCTTTTCTTCAATTAAAAAATGTACAAAATGCTGTCTCACCCATTCTTCTGGAGTTAAAACCATATATTTTTTTCTTAAAATATCAAAAATAAGCGTCTTATTTTCGTTACTTTTGAGTTTGAATTTATAGTTTGGTAGATTGAGATTTTGCATCAGTCAAAAGTAAGAAAATGAACGAAATTAGAGACATTGTTTCAGATATTAAAAATGGGGATATAAAACCAATCTATTTTTTAATGGGTGATGAGCCTTATTATATAGATAAAATTTCTGATTATATAGAACAGAATATCCTAGACGAAGCTGAAAAAGGCTTTAATCAACAGGTAATGTACGGAAGAGATGTTTCTGTAGAAGATATTGTGGCGGCAGCTAAACGTTACCCAATGATGGCAGAAAGACAAGTCTTAATTGTTAAAGAGGCACAAGATTTGAGTAGAAATATAGAAAAATTAGTTTCTTATGCCGAGAATCCTCAGCCTACTACGGTTTTGGTTTTAAATTATAAGTATAAAAAATTAGATAAGCGCAAGAGGTTACACAAGTCAATAGCTAAAACAGGCTTTATTTTTGAAAGTAAAAAATTATATGAAAATCAGGTTTCAGACTGGATTCGTAGAATCTTAAGCGGCAAGCAGTATAAAATTGAACCTAAAGCCTCTTTAATGTTGGTTGAGTTTTTAGGAACTGATTTAAGTAAAATATATAATGAACTAAGCAAATTAATGCTTGTATTGCCAAAAGAAACTATTATTAATGACAAGCACATCGAGGATAATATTGGTATCTCTAAAGACTTTAATAATTTTGAGTTAAGAAAAGCAGTAGGAGAGAAGCAAATAGTAAAAGCGAATAGAATTATTAATTATTTTGCAGTAAACCCTAAAAACAATCCTTTAGTAATGACCATCTCCTTATTGAATGGATATTTTACACAACTATTATTGTTTCACGGTTTAAAAGATAAATCTAAAAATTCTGTAGCTAAAAATCTGGGTGTCAACCCTTATTTTGTAGATGAGTACTTTGTAGCCGCAAGAAATTACCCAATGCGTAAAGTGGCGCAAGTAATTGCATTTTTAAGAGATGCAGATGTAAAAAGTAAGGGTGTTGGAGCTAGCCAGTCTAATGAAGATATTTTGAAAGAATTACTTTTTAAAATTTTACATTAAAACTAATTTATCTTGCTGCTTTTTTAAAATTAAAATATATTATGAAAACATTTTTAATAATTTTAGGTCTTATTTTTGTACTTTTTTTAGGGAGTCAAATTTATCTTTATAGAAGCAGTAAAAGTATAGAAGGGTATAAATATTCAATAATCAAAACATACAAAGATTTCGAAATTAGAACATATCAAGCAAGTTTATTTACCTCCGTTAAGATACATACTGATAATTATAAACAAGCCTCTAGTAAAGGATTTTCTATTTTAGGTGGGTATATCTTTGGAAATAACGAAAATAAGGAACAAATACCGATGACCTCTCCTGTTGCTATGACGCTAGAAAAGAAGGAGATGACAATGTTGTTTCTAGTGCCAGAAAAGTTCACTAAAGAGAACTTACCAAAGCCTGAAAACACTAAAATTGAATTTATTGAAATTCCTGAAAAGAAAATGGCTGCAATTACTTTTAGTGGATGGGCTAGTGATGAAAAAATAGAGAAATACAAGTTATTACTTATAAAATTACTGGATGAAAATGGAATTAAATATGCCAATAAATTCTCAGTTTTGGGTTACAATCCTCCCTATGAAGTTTTATTTCGTAGAAATGAAATTATTGTAGAATTAGAGTAGTTGTATTATAGGATTGTAGTTTGTTAACGTGTGCAGCTATTTTATGTAATTAAAGAAATAAAATAAAAAAACCTCACTAATTTTTGATAGTGAGGTTTTAAATTTATTTTAAATAAATCTTATGATATAAGTCTTTATATATTTCTTTAATTATCGGTCTTTTCATTTTCATTGTTGGTGTCAGATGTCCGTCATCTATAGTCCAAATATTTGGTGTTAATTCAAAACGTTTAATTTGTTCCCAATGGCCAAAATTTGTATTACACTTGTCAACTTCTTGCTGAACTCTACTTATAACTATTTCAGATTGTATAATTTCTTCATTAGTTTTACCAATATTGTGTCCTTTCTTATCAATCCAATCTTTTATAAAGTCAAAGTTTAGCTGAACAAGTGCCGCTGGCATTTTTTCACCTTCACCAATAACCATTACTTGTTCTATAAATAAAGATTGTTTTAATTCACCTTCTAATAGAGGTGGTACCACATATTTTCCGCCAGAAGTTTTAAACATTTCTTTAGTTCTACCTGTAATTTTTAAGAACCCATCAGCATCAAACTCTCCTTTGTCTCCTGTATGAAAATAACCATCTTTTAAAACTTGTGCAGATTTTTCTTCATCTTTATAGTACCCCATCATAATATTAGGTCCTTTTACTAATATTTCTCCAGTTTCTGCAATTTTAATTTCAACATCATCAATAACTTTACCTACAGTTCCCGGTCTAAAACCACCGTTTCTTTCATCATTAACAGTAACTACTGGAGATGTTTCCGTGAGTCCATAACCTTCCATGATTGGCATGTTTGCAGCAGAAAAAACTCTCGTAAGTCTTGGCTGTAATGCAGCACTACCCGAAACCATACATTTTAATTCACCCCCTAAAGCTGCTTGCCATTTAGAAAATATTAATTTTCTAGCGATACTTAGTTGTTTTTCATACCACCAACCATTTTCTCTGTATGGTTTATATTTTAAACCCAAGTTTACTGCCCAGAAAAAGAGCACTTTTTTAATACCGGCTAAGGTTTCTCCTTTTAAAATAATTTTGTCATATATTTTCTCGTACAAACGAGGTACGGCCGTCATTATATTTGGTTTTATCTCTTGAGCATTTTCAGAAAGTTTTTCTATAGATTCCGCAAAGTAAATAGACACACCACAATATTGATATAGATATAAGATCATTCTCTCAAAAATATGGCAAATAGGTAAAAAACTTAAAGCAATATCTTCACCATCTGTTAAGGGTACTCTTTTTTTAGCAGCCAAAACATTTGTTACTATATTTTGGTGAGAAAGCATGACCCCTTTAGGTCTACCTGTGGTGCCTGAAGTATATATTAATGTTGCTAAATCTTCTGGTTTTACAGCATCTTTTCTTTGTTCTACTTCTTTCTGATTTGCATTATCTTTTCCTAATTCTAAAATGGATTTCCAAGATTTTTCTCCGGCAATAGCATCAAAAGTATAAACACCTTTTAATTTGGTATTGCCTTTTATTTTATTCACCTTTTCTAAAACTTCAATATCTGAAACGAAACAATAAATAGCTTCTGAGTGATTTAAAACATATTCATAATCTTCTTTGCAAATAGTTGGATAGATTGGTACATTTTGAGCACCTGTTTGTAAAATTCCAATATCACAGACATTCCATTCCGTTCTATTATTAGAAGATATTATTGCAATTTTATCATTTGGTTGTATTCCTAAGTTTATTAAACCTCTACTAAGTTGATTCGCTTTGTCAATATATTCTTGGGTAGAAATACTTTCCCAAACATTATTATGCTTGGTTGAAAATGCTTTCTTTAAATTATAAGTTTCTAATTGGAAGTAAGGAAAATCAAATAACCGTGTAATTTCTGCTGACATTTATTTATTAATTTATACAATGCAAAATAGGAATTTTTACTTGATTTAGCAAATTAATAATACAAACGTAAATATTTACATATTATATATTTTTTGATATAATTTTTTATATTTTTCTTTAATTATCTTTCTGCGCATTTTCATGGTTGGTGTTAGGTGGCCGGCATCAACCGTCCATTCATCATCAGTAATTTGGAATCTTTTAATCTGTTCCCATTTGCCAAATTTTTGATTGTGAAAATCAATTTCTTTTTGAATACGGTTCACAAACTTTTCATTATATAAAATAGTTTCAGCGTTTAATTGTTTCCGATTTGCCCATTCTTTAGCAAAATCGAAATTTACTTGAATAAGTGCAGCAGGCATTTTTTCACCTTCACCAATAATCATTATTTGTTCTATAAAACGAGACTGTTTTAATTCACTTTCTAACACAGCCGGAGCAATATATTTACCTCCAGAAGTTTTAAACATTTCTTTTTTCCGATCTGTAATCTTTAAAAAACCCTCCTTATCAATTGTTCCAATATCACCAGTATGCAAATAACCATTAATAATAGTTTTATTGGTCATTTCCTCATTTTTGTAATAGCCCTATCATAATACGGTAGTCACCTTTCATTAAAATTTCTCCATCATCAGCAATTTTCATCGTCTAAACCGTCTAAAGCTTTACCGACACTGACCCAATCTTTAAGCCATTATTTCTTAAGGTCATTTACAGTTCCTCGCGGGAGATGCTCTCTGTCAATCCGTAGCCTTCAAAAATACGTAATGCCTGCGGCCATGTAAAATACTTGAATTAAACGATGTTGTGCAGTGGTGCACTACCACAAACCATAAACTCTAGATTACCACCTAAAGCTTCTTGCCATTTTAGAAAAGAATAAGTTTTCTAGCGATACTTAATTTAAAATCGATAAAAAAAACCATTTTTATGATATGGTTCAAACTCTTCTCCTAAGCGATAACTGCCCAAAAGAAAAGTATGTTTTTTGATGCCCAGCTAAAGCACTTCCTTTGTCGACTATTTTATCGAAAATCTTTTCTAATAGCCTCGGAACAACAGCTAGAGAAGTGAGGTTTTACTTCCTCTAATATTATCACCTAATTGTTCTATACTTTCAGCAAAATAGACTTCAAAACCCATAAACAGATTGGTAATAGTATGAGGCACATCTTTCAAAAATGTGAGCAAATAGGTAAGTAGCTAATAATTCTATTATTTCCTTGAGTTAAATGAGTCCCTTTGCAGTTTTAAAAACTGTGAAAACAATATTTTTATGAGACAACATTACTCCTTTGGGAGTGCCAGTTGTTCCAGAAGTGTAAATAATTGTTGCTAAATCCTCAGGTTTTACTGCTTTTTTTAAAGCATCTATTTTTGATTGGTGATTTTCTTTTTCTCCAATTTTTAAGAATGAATTCCAACCATAATCAGCTTTAAGATCTTTTAAAGAAAAGACTTTCTGTAATTGTGTTTTCTCTTCTACTGCTTTTACTTTTTCATACAAATCATCATCAGAAACAAAACAATATTTTGCATCAGAATGATTTAAAATATAGCCATAATCTTTTTCTGATAAGGTTGCATATAATGGTACATTTTGTGCCCCAATTTGTAGAATACCAATGTCTAAAATATGCCAATTAGGATTGTTATTAGTTGTAATTATTGCAATTTTATCATTTGGTTTTATGCCTAATGCTAATAAAGAACTACTTACTTTATTTGCATCAGTTATAAATTGTTGTGAAGAAATACTTTTCCAACTATTTTTTTCTTTATAATTGAAACACTTTTCCTGTGGGTAGTTTTCTAATTGATGATAAGGAAAATCAAAAATGCGAGTAACGTTCATATAAAAAAGTTTTACAGCAATATAGTAAAAGTTTTTTGGTAAAAGAATAAAGTAAATTTTCCTATGAATAAGGAATTTAAAGGAAAACAGCTTTTAGATTTCCCTAAAAGCTGTTTTTTATAAATTTATAGACTTTCTTATTTTTTGTTTTCTATCCAGTTTTTAGCATTTACAAATGCTTCTAACCAAGGTGAAACAGCATCTTTTCTTCCTTCAGGATAGTTTGCCCAATTCCATTGAAAAGTAGAACGCTCTATGTGTGGCATTGTAACTAAATGTCTTCCGGTTACATCACTCATCATTGCAGTATTATAATCAGAACCATTTGGGTTGTTAGGATAGCCTTCAAAACTATATTTTGCAACAATATTGTAGTTTTCTTCATCTTCTGGTAAGTTGAATTTTCCTTCTCCATGAGAAATCCAAACACCTAATTCTGTTCCCGCTAAAGAAGATAGCATTACAGAATTGTTTTCTTGAATTTTAACAGAGGTAAAAGAACTTTCATGCTTCTTGGAATCGTTATGAACCAATTTACCGTGTACTTTATGTTTTGGGTTTATAAGATCTAATTCCATCCATAATTGGGCACCGTTACAAATACCTACAGATAAAGTATCTTCTCTTTTAAAGAAGTTCTTTAATGCTTTTTTTGCTTTTGCATTGTATAAAAATGCGCCTGCCCAACCTTTTGCAGATCCTAAGACATCAGAATTAGAGAAACCACCAACAGCACCAATAAATTGAATATCCTCTAAAGTTTCACGTCCAGAAATTAAATCGGTCATATGAACATCTTTCACATCAAAACCTGCTAAATACATTGCATTTGCCATTTCACGCTCAGAATTAGAACCTTTTTCTCTAATAATTGCAGCTTTTGGTTTTGAAGCTTTTGAATTTAACTTTGGTAATTTTCCTTTAAATTTTTCTGGAAATTTATACGTTAAAGGCTGCTTTTTATAATTATCAAAACGGTCTTTTGCCAAACCATTTGCGGTTTGTTTTTGATCTAATAAAAAAGAAGTTTTGTACCAAACATCTCTCATTTCAGCAACATCAAAAGAGAAATTATCTTCATTGTTTTTAATGTTTACTTTTCCTGAATTGTTAGCTGTACCGATATTAAAAACAGTAATTCCTACTTCTTCAAATGCGGCTTCTATAGAAGTATCTGCTTGAAAAACAATTCCTGCATTTTCAGAAAATAATACTTTTATAGCATCTTCTTCATTCAATTCAGAAATGTTAAAATCTGCTCCTAAATTAACATCAGCAAAACACATTTCTAACAAGGTTGTAATAAAACCACCAGAAGCAATATCATGTCCTGCTTTAATTTTATCTGCTTTTATTAATTTCTGAATAGTGTTAAATGTATTCTTTACATAAGAAGCATTCGTAACATCTGGTGTTTCGTTTCCAATAGTATTTAAAGTTTGGTTAAATGAACTTCCACCTAACTTATATTCATCTTGAGAAACATTAATATAATAAATATTTCCACCATCCACTTTTAAAAGAGGCTCTACTACTTTACTTATTTCACTACAGTTTCCTGCAGCAGATATAATAACAGTTCCAGGAGAAATTACTTCACTATCTGTGTATTTTTGTTTCATAGATAAAGAATCTTTTCCTGTTGGAACATTGACTCCTAAATCTATAGAAAATTCAGAAACTGCCTGCACAGCTTTATATAAACGGGCATCTTCACCTTCGTTTTTACACGGCCACATCCAATTTGCAGAAAGTGAAACACTTTTTAAATTCTCTTTTAACGGTGCCCAAATTAAGTTCGTTAAAGATTCTGTTATTGCAATTCTACTACCAGCTGCAGGATCAATTAACCCAGAAATAGGAGCGTGGCCAATAGATGTTGCTACACCTTCTTTACCATTATAATCTAAGGCCATTACACCAACGTTGTTTAACGGTATTTGTAACGGACCAACACATTGTTGTTTTGCAACTTTACCACCAACACATCTGTCTACTTTATTTGTTAACCAATCTTTACAAGCAACAGCTTCTAACTGTAAAACTTGTTTTAAATAGATTTCTAAATTTTTTATTTTATAACGAGAATTCTTATAGTTTCTTTCAACGGTAATATCGGTTAGAACTGTTTTTGGAGATGAACCAAACATATCTTCCAATGCTAAATCCATGGGTTTGTCACCTTTCTTTTTAGACTCAAAAGTAAAACGGTTATTCTCTGTAACATCACCAACAGTGTACATTGGAGAGCGCTCTCGATCTGCAATTTTTTGCAAAGTATCGATATGTTTCTCTGCAATAACTAGACCCATTCTTTCTTGAGACTCATTGCCAACAATTTCTTTTGCTGATAAAGTTGGGTCTCCTAAAGGTAATTTATCTAAATCTATTTTACCTCCGGTATCTTCTACTAGTTCTGATAAACAATTTAAATGTCCACCAGCTCCATGATCGTGAATAGAAACAATAAAGTTTTCTTCACTTTCTACCATTCCACGAACTGCATTTGCAGCACGTTTTTGCATTTCTGGATTTGAACGTTGTACCGCATTTAACTCAATTCCAGATTCAAATTCTCCTGTATCTGAAGATGAAACAGCAGCGCCACCCATTCCTATTCTATAATTATCTCCACCAAGAATTACAATTTTATCTCCTTCTTTAGGCGTGTCTTTTAATGCTTGATCTGCTTTTCCATATCCAATACCACCAGCTTGCATGATGACTTTGTCAAAGCCTAATTTTCTTGGTTTTGATGTACTTGAAGAAGAATTTTCTTCGTGTTCAAAAGTTAATACAGAGCCCGTAATTAAAGGTTGTCCAAATTTGTTTCCAAAATCAGAAGCTCCATTAGAGGCTTTTATTAAAATATCCATTGGTGTTTGATATAACCAATCTCTAGCTTTGAATTTATGTTCCCAATACCTGTTTTCTTCTAAACGAGAATAAGAAGTCATATAGACCGCTGTTCCTGCTAAAGGCAAAGAACCTTTCCCGCCAGCTAATCTATCTCTAATCTCGCCTCCAGAGCCGGTTGCAGCGCCATTAAAAGGCTCTACAGTAGTTGGAAAATTGTGTGTTTCTGCTTTTATAGAAATAACAGATTCAAAATCTTCTGTTTTATAAAAGTCTGGTTTGTCTGCTGTTTTAGGCGCAAACTGTGCCACTTTAGGACCTTTTATAAAGGCAACATTGTCTTTATATGCTGAAACAATATCATTTGGAAATTGTTTCGATGTCTCTTTTATTAATTTAAATAATGATGTTGGCATTTCTTCTCCATCAATAACAAAAGTTCCATTAAATATTTTATGTCTGCAGTGTTCTGAGTTTACTTGACTAAAACCAAATACTTCAGAGTCTGTTAATTTTCTTCCAATTTTTGTAGCAATATCCTCTAAATATGTAACTTCTTCAGCACTTAAAGAAAGGCCTTCTTCTTTATTGTATGCAGCAATGTCTTCAATATTTAAAATAGGTTCTGGCTGAATATCTATTGAAAACGATTCTTGTTCTAAGCTTTTAAATTTTTCAGAAATCATTGGATCAAAATCTGTAAAATCTTCTAAAACTGCTATAAACTCCTCAATTCTAATGATGCCTTTAATACCCATGTTTTGAGTAATCTCTACAGCATTGGTGCTCCAAGGAGTAATCATTGCTGCTCTTGGCCCTACAAAAAATGTATCAATTGATGTCTCTTCTATTTTTGGTTGATTGGCAAATAACCAAGTTAATTTAGAGACCGTTGCAACAGTTAACTCTTTTGTTGTTTGAACAGCGTATACTTTGCTGTCTTTATTTCCAAAGAAATGAATCATTATAATATTGTGTTAGCTTGTGGGTGTAAAAATGCAAATTTACTTTTTTTCAGTTAAATAGCTAAGATTTATTTAAGTGAAATTCTAGAGTTATTCACTTATTTATAAACGAAAAAAAAGACGACTAATTAGGTAGTCGTCTTTTTTTTAACTTAAAGAAAATAGTATTAATTTTTTATTATTTTTTTTGTAATAAATTGACTTTCACTATTTATTTTTAACAGATAAATGCCTTTGGGCAAGGTAGATATGTCAATATTATTGTTTTTTGAATTTATTTTATTAGTTTTAATTAGTTTACCAAGAACATTGTACATTCTAATGGTAACATCTTTTGTTAAGTTAAAATACAATGTGTTTCCGTTTGTTGGATTTGGATATATTGTTAGATTTTTTAAGTTTTCTTCTGGTGTGCTTAAAGTTGTGTAACATGTCCAGGTTAAATCGTCTATAATTACACGATCTTCCTCTTGGCCAGCTCTTACAATTTTAATTTCTATGTTTCCTTCAATATCTATATTAGATAAAGTTGTTGTTTGTGTCTCATCACTGTAAGGTAATGTACCAACAATATTTTCATTAACTAATACGTTTAAGGTACCAGAACCGCCTCCAAAAATACGCATGGTAGATGCAGTTAAGCTTCCGATTCCATTAGCAAAAGTAGAAGAATTCATTGAACCTACTACACCGTCTCTTAATAGCGCAATTGTAATTGCTCTTCCATTTAGTGTTTGATCTGATCTCGATTTAACTGCGGACCAATCTATGCCATTATCTCCAGTCCAATTTAGGGTAGAATAAGAATTACTATTTGCTGGCATGTTTTCAAAAGTTTCAGCACCACACAAGGTAGTAGGCGCTGTAGTCGTCGCATTTACAGCTAAAGATTTTGCAGACGGGTTATTTGCACTATCTCTTGCTAAAACACGAACATTATATGTTGTGCTTGAATTTAAGCCTATTGCAGTATATGTTACAGTTGTAGATGTTCCTTTTAATGTTCCATCTATAAAAACATCATAACTAGTTACAGAAGAATCATCTGTGGAAGCATTCCAATTTACTTTAAAACTAGTACCTGTTTCATTTGATATTGTAACGTTTGCTGGCACAGATGGTGGAGTACTGTCTGTTAAAGTTGTTCCGCTAACAGGTGAAGACTGCAAAGATGCATTGCTTGCAATATCTTTAGCTAAAACTGTAATAGCATAAGTATTTCCAGAGTCTAGATTTGTTAGTGTATAATTATTGTTAGCACTTGTTCCGTTCAAGACGCTATTTGCATAAATTTCATATTTTGTTACACCTACATTATCCGTAGAGGCTGTCCAAGTTGCATCGATACTGGTTGTTGTATTGTTGCTTAATAAGATGTTTACAGGAACTGTTGGCGCTTCCGTATCTGAGGTTATATAAAGACCCCAAGAGTCTATAGCTTCGTCTCCACCCCAAATTCTTGTAGCTAAATAAGCATTGTCTATAAAAGGATTTCTGTTTCCTTGCGCAAATGTGTTATTCGTGTTTTCGTGGTATGTATTTCTTTGTCTTTCAAAATCTGAAACTGGGTCTTCTACATTCCATTCTAGAAATAAATCGATCATGTCATCTGGAGTAGAAGAAGAACTTCCAATTCCAACACCATTTGGCTTACATTGGTTACCATATCTAATGTACATATACATCATTATTCTGGCAACATCTCCTTTCCATTCATCACCAGGATACCAACCACTATTTTGATCTCCAGCATTACCTGATCCATTTGCAAATTTTGTGCTACCTCTATCAGAATTAAAAAGTACATCTGAAGGGCGTAAATGATGCGCGTCTGCGCCTGGGCCAGTAGTTCCTAAATTTGGATTTCCAAGCGCTTTTGGATATACATGTTCACGGTTCCAATCTCCTTGCCCGCCACCATTTTGATTTACAGCTCTTGTTCTAGAAGTTTTACCAGATTCAGAATAGCCGTATACTAATAAAACTTCTGAATTATTTACAGGATTCAAATCTGTTGCTTGAAGCGCACCCCAGCCGTAAGATAAAATGTTTGTATGGGCATTTATCGTTTTTGTTGCTAAGTTATCTTTTAGGGTTGTGCCTTCTGCGGTTAAATCTACATTATTATAATAATCTTCAGCTTGAGCGTTAACTAATAGATTTAAAAATAAGCATAATAAAAGTAGTGTTTTTTTCATTTTTTAGTGAATTATAATTAGAATACAAAAACGACTCATGTTGAGTCGTTTTTGTGATTTTATGTAAATGTAAATATTAATTTTTAATTAATTTCTTCGTAATAAATTGTTTTCCAGAATTAATTTTCACTAGATAGATTCCTTTAGCGAACTCAGAAATATTAATGCTGTTTTTACTTTTAGTAACTTCAGATGATTGTATCAATTTACCAAGAACATTGTAAATATGGATAGTAGCATCTTCTGTTACACGAAAATAGATACGATCTCCATTTGTTGGATTTGGAAACATTTTAAAAGATTCAACAGTACTGCTTTTTGTACTTAAAGTTGAGGTATGGCTCCCGATACCGTCAAAAGTGTTTGCAGGAAAAGATGTCCATTCACCTTGTTCATCATAGGTAGTGTTTGGTATAGAAATACCCCTATTTCTTCTTAATGTTACATCTTCAATATGATTGCTAGAATTACCTGCTACACCAACAATATCTATTAAAACACCATTTTTAAATAAACCGATTGGATCATTACCATTAAAGTTTATTGGAGATCCATATCCAAAAGGTGAAGTATCTATGTTTGGTGGGCCAAATAAATCAGCTTCATTTAAAAGTATAGTTTCCGTTACATCTGCATGAACGATTACAAATACATCGCCAGGAATAATACTTGTATTTCCTAAATTAAAATCATCTACCCAAGAACCACCGTTAGATTGTTTTTGAATTGAATAATCGACTAAGTTTATGGTAGCACCTGTAAGGTTTACAATTTCAATCGCTTTTTCATTACCGCTGCCAGGTTCAACATATTCAGAAATAAATAATTCTGTAATTCCGTTAGAAGTACCTGCTGTTGTAGTTGCATTTAGCGGAGTACTTTTAGCAGACCTGTTATTATCTGCATCTTTAGCTAAAACTTCTACGCTGTAGGTTGTTGAGGTACTTAAACCAAATACAGTATAAAAAAGGTCAGTTGTAGAGGTTTCTAAATTTCCATCAACAAAAACCTCATAATCACTAATACTATTATTATCTGTAGAAGCAGACCAAGAAACTTTAAATGAAGAATCTGTTTCATTGCTTACAAGCACATTACTCGGCGTTGTTGGTGCCTGTGTGTCTCCATCAGTAGTGCCATTTACGGCAGCACTTAAAGGGGACATATTATTGATAAGATCTTTTGCAAGAACAGTAAAACTATAAGTAGTGTTTGTGTTTAAATTAGCAATTGTAATACTATTACTTGCTGTTTGTGCTTCTAAAACACCATCTACAAATATATTGTATCCAGTTACGCCAATATTATCTGTAGATGCCGTCCAGGTAACGTCTATGCTAGATAAAGTAACCGAACTTAAAGTAACATTTGCCGGCACTGTAGGCGCTTGTGTATCTGTAGGTACGTATAAATTCCAAAGATCTTGTGCAGAGTTACCTCCCCAAATTCTGGTTGCTAAATAGGGATTGTCTATAAATGGATTTCTATTACCTTGTGCTGCAGAGTTTGAAATATCTGCATGATACGTGTTTCTTGCAATTTCAATAGCAGAAACTTCGTCTTCTACATTCCATTGTAAAAATAAATCAATCATATCATCGCCTGTAAACACATTGCTACCTACACCTACTGAGGTGGGCAAACAAACACTTCCATAACGAATGTACATATACATTAGCATTCTTGCTGCATCTCCTTTCCACTGATCACCAGGATACCAAGCAGCTGTATTTGGGCCGTCTAAGCCAGGGAAAGTATCTGTAGAAAATTTAGAAGTACCAGTTCCTCTACCATATTTTCTATTACTTCTTGTTGAGTTACGTGTTTTATCAGCAGCTCTTAAATGATGCGTATCTGTCGAAGGACCCGGCGTGTTAATGTCTAAAATAGGATTTGCCAAAGATTTAGGGAAAACATGTTCTCTGTTCCAAACATTAAGATCTCCACTTGCATCATCTTGGAACCTTTCGTCTCTAGAAAAATCGTTATCTAAGATTGAATCAGAACCATCTTCCCAACCATAAAACAATACAATATCACCAACAGGGCCGCCTACAAATTCGTCTGTAGCCTTAAGTGCATCCCAAGTATCTGGTTGGCTACTTGTATAAGGTAATACATTTAAATGGCTTGCTATTACTTTGGTAGCTAAAGCATCTTTTAAATTTTGTCCAGTAAGCGTTAAATCAACATCGCTGTAATAGCTTTGTTGAGAAAAAGAAACAGAGAATGAAGTAATAAAAATTAAGAGAAGTAGTTTTTTCATCATTTATATTAAAATTAAATTAAAAAATAGATCCATTCTTTTTCTGCAATTGCAACACTAAATTAGCAATAAATTTAGTGTTTTATTTTTTTTGTAACAGCGCCATATAAAACCCATCAAAACCAGAAGTATGTGCCAATACTTTTTTGTCTGACACAAATGTAAACTCTTTTCCGGCATCAGATGTTAAGAAAATCTTAACTTGTTCTTGGTTCTCTGAGGGTAAAACAGAACAAGTAGCATATACCATTTTTCCTCCTGGTTTTACCATTGTAGAATATTGTTGTAAAACTTCTTGCTGAACTTTCTTGATATTATCTATAAACTCTGGTTGTAATTTCCATTTAGAATCTGGATTTCTGCGAATAACGCCTAAACCAGAACAAGGAGCATCTATTAAAACTCTATCTGCTTTACCTTGTAATTTTTTAATAGGTTTTGTAGAATCAATGACACGCATATCAATATTATGTGCTTTGTTTCTTTTTGCTCGAACTTTAAGTTTACGTAGTTTGCTTTCGTAAATATCCATAGCGATAATTTGCCCTTTATTTTCCATTAAAGAAGATAAATGCAATGTTTTACCACCAGCACCAGCACAGGTATCTACTACTTTCATACCAGGTTTAACATCTAAATATGCAGCAACTAACTGGGAAGAAGCGTCTTGCACTTCGAAAAACCCGTTATGAAAAGCTTCTGTCTTAAAAACATTAGCTCTTTCTGGTAATATTAGTGCATCTGGATGATTGGGTATAAACTCTGTAATAATATCTTCTGCTTTTAATTTCTTTTGAAGAAGTTCTTTTGAAATATTTAGAGTGTTGGTTCTTAAAATCACATTCGCTTGCACGTTTAAAGCAGCAATTTCTTTTGTCCAGATTTCCTCACCTAATTCGTTTACACAAATTTCATCTATCCAATCTGGTATAGATTCTCTATATTTTCTTGTTTTAGATAATTCTGCAAAACGACCTTTAATTTTTCTTTCCGGTACATCACCAATCTGATTCCAATCAGGTAAAGGAATTCCTCTTAAAATACACCAAACAGAGAATAGTCTCCAAATATTGTCTCTATCATAAGGCATTTTCACTTCTGCTATTTCAGCATATAATCGGTTCCAACGAACAATGTCGTAAATTGTCTCTGCAACAAATTTACGATCTCTTGCTCCCCAACGTTTATCACGCTTTAAAGCTTTTTCTACAGCTTTGTCAGCATAAATACCTTCATTAAAGATATCTCTAATACTGTCGATAACTGCAAAAGTTAAATTTCTATGTAATCTCATTTTTTTCTTATTATGGGATGCAAATATACAAATAAGTACTACCTCAACAATTATAAAGTTGCACAGAAACATATTGGTATATAATATTATTTTTTTTCAAATAAATAATATGTTTAAGGCATTGTGTTTTTAAAGTATCGTAAAAAAGCAAAAACAGTTTTTTTTTGCAACTTATATATTTTTTTAAAATTT
This sequence comes from uncultured Polaribacter sp., assembly GCA_937771065.1. GTDB lineage: Bacteria > Bacteroidota > Bacteroidia > Flavobacteriales > Flavobacteriaceae > Polaribacter. Next base: position 29,436 of record CALJHU010000008.1, read on the forward strand.
CTTTTACTATATTTGCATTACTATTATAGTATTATTTTTTAATTTAGATAGTATTACAAAGTTTGTAAATTCTAACACAAGGAGTTTTTATTATTTCGATAATAGAAAACATTTTATAAAATTGTAGGGGTTTTTTTAATTTGTTTCCTTGTGTTTTTTATATATAATTAGCCTTAATAAAAGTCAATAGTAATTTTGGTTTTTATTAAGGTTTTTGTTTTAAAAAGGGTTACATTTTTAGTTGATTTAAATTATTCTAAAATCATTTATTATTTAAGTTTATAATGTAAAGAAAAAATAATTCCTATTATTTATCATTTAAAGCTTCGCATTTATATCCTCTTTTTTATATTATTTATAATAATATTCACTTTTTAAATTGGATTTCATTAATTTCGTTATCATAATTTTTTAAGTTGAATTTAGATTATCCAATTACATACATAAATGGAATTAGTGTTCAAAGAGCAGCGCTTTTGTATGCAGATTTAGGTATAAAAACTTGTAATGATTTATTAAATTTTTTTCCTTTTAGATATATAGATAAAACTACTTTTTATCCAATAAAGGATTTACAACCAAATTCTTCGGAGGTACAAATTGTAGGTAGCATTACACATTTAAAATCTGTTGCACAAAAAAGAGGAAATAGGTTGGTAGCTACTTTTCAAGATCCAACGGGAAGCATGGAATTGGTTTGGTTTAAAGGTCAAAAATGGATTAAAGATTCAATTAAAATTAATGAGCCCTATGTAGTTTATGGCAAGTTAAATCATTACAACGGTAATTTTAGTATTCCGCATCCAGAGCTAGAGTTGGTCTCAGAATATAAGAAGAAACTGCAATCTAAAATGCAACCAGTATATCCCTCAACAGAGAAACTTACAAATTTTGGTGTTTCTAATAAATTGATGCGAACCTATATACAAAGTCTTTTGCAACAGTTCTATGATAAGATTGAAGAAAATCTATCACAAGAAATTATTTCTGATTTTAAATTGATGTCTAAACAGGATGCTTTGTTAAATGCACATTTTCCTAAGAATCAAGAAAATTTAGCGAAAGCAGAATATCGCTTAAAGTTCGAGGAATTATTTTTTATTCAATTGCAGTTATTACGAAAGAAACTCATCAATAAAACAAAAATAAAAGGATTTGTATTTGAAAATGTAGGTGCTGTTTTCAATGAATTTTATGCAGATAAACTTCCCTTCAGTTTAACCAATGCACAGAAAAGAGTTTTAAAGGAAATTAGAAAGGATGTTGCTTCTGGTGCACACATGAATCGTCTTCTGCAAGGAGATGTAGGATCTGGAAAAACAATTGTGGCTATTTTAGCCATGCTTTTAGCTTTAGACAATGGTTTTCAGGCAACTATTATGGCGCCTACAGAAATATTAGCAAATCAACACTTTACAGCAGTCTCTGAGCTTGTAAGTGGTATGAATATAAAGGTAGATATACTAACTGGTTCTGTAAGGGTTAAAAAAAGAAGAGAAATTCATGCAGCTTTAGAAGACGGAACGTTGCATATTCTAATTGGCACACATGCCTTAATAGAGGATAAAGTTAAATTTAAAAACTTAGGAATTGCCGTAATCGATGAACAACATCGGTTTGGTGTAAAACAAAGAGCAAAATTATGGGCTAAAAATATACTTCCTCCTCATATTTTAGTAATGACCGCAACACCCATACCAAGAACTTTAGCGATGTCTGTGTATGGAGACTTAGACATTTCTATAATTGATGAATTGCCTCCAGGTAGAAAAGAAGTAAAAACAGTGCATCGTTTTGATAGTAACCGTTTGTCTGTCTTTAAATTTATGAAAGACGAGATTGCTAAAGGGCGACAGATTTATTTAGTTTATCCCTTAATTGAAGAATCTGAAGCAATGGATTATAAAGATTTAATGGATGGGTTTGAAAGTGTTTCTAGAGAATTTCCATTACCAAAATATCAGATAAGCATTGTTCATGGAAAAATGAAACCCGCAGATAAAGAATTTGAAATGCAACGTTTTGTAAAGGGTGAAACTCAAATAATGGTGGCAACTACGGTTATAGAAGTAGGAGTAAATGTGCCCAATGCAAGTGTTATGATTATTGAAAGTTCAGAGCGTTTTGGACTTTCACAATTGCACCAATTAAGAGGAAGAGTTGGAAGAGGAGCAGACCAAAGCTATTGTATTTTATTATCTAGCTATAAGTTGTCTTCAGAGGCAAAAATGCGCTTAAAAACGATGGTAGATACTACAGATGGTTTTAAAATTGCAGAAGTTGATTTAAAACTACGAGGACCAGGAAATCTTATGGGAACCCAACAAAGTGGTGTGTTAAATTTAAAAATTGCCGATATCCTTAAAGATTCTAAAATTCTAGTTACGGCTAGAAATACTGCAATTACTCTTTTACAAGAAGATCAAAATTTAGCAAAAGAAGAAAACCTATCAATTAAAAAAGCGTTTATGAAAATGACTAAGTCCTCTAAAATATGGAGTAATATTAGTTAATTGCTTTAAGTTTTTATGACGTAGTTATGACGACTAAAAAGTATACAGTTGCATTAAATCGCGAAATTTGCTACCAGGCTTATCTTTTAATGTAATACACGGTACTTCTTTAATGAACATCCTTTAAAAAATAATAAAGCAATTATAGCTCTACATTTTTTATAAATTATTTAATTCCAAAAGTGCCTGTAATGCTATCAAGACGTTTACTTGATTCTAAAATATCTATAAAAAATCGAAGTTAAGGTTTTGTTTAGATTCTTTAATTATTTAGAGCGGGTATAATCTATTTCCGAATTTCTTACAATATTAAAGATTCACATATAAAAAATAGCTGTTTTTGCTGAGTAAAATTTATACTTATTCCAAGACTTTATACAAACGTCCTGCGTAATTTACTGGTAATGTCCTTATTTTTAAAACTGTCTGCACTTCGCTAGAAATACTCTTATAGTAATTAATATATAGCTTTTCGTGGGCTCTTACATTTTCATTCTGAAATTGGGAAGGTAATTGGTTGCGTTTATCCAACAGTAAACGGGGTGTCAATAAATTACTTAATACAGACTTTTATTTTACATTTTCTTCTCAAGTACAATATCTGCATTTTCAGCGGTAACAATTTGTTTAAAATATTCTTTTAAAGCAAAATATTCTTCACTTGAATAGGTTCTTTTTTGAATACTAAATCTTAAAATTAAGATAATCGAATTATTTTTTTTCGACATTTGTAAGACAAACCTTCCGCCATTATTTGGCAATGCAATCGCAATATCTTTTGGTAATTGCGTAATTTCATAATTTTCAGGAATTTCTAAACTTAAATAATAATTACTTTTTCTAGGATATGCAAAATCAACCGGATAAGTACGTTCTTTTAGTTTGAAAGGGTTTTCTTTAATTCTGTCAAAAAAGAAAGGATTTATTCTTACCTTATTTTTTAATTGGTCACTTTTAAAAATTGTAATATTAAAACGTTCTTGAATTGATTTTTCAATCTCTTTTTCGAATTGCAATAGATATTCTTCTATTTCAATATCTGGATATTCAGATTCGAATTCGCTCAAATAATTTTCTTCAGTCATAGATGCAATCTCTTTTCTTTTTTTAGAGGCACTGTAACCTGTTCTACGAATATTTAAAGTACCAGAAAAGAAACCTTCTTTGCTCAATTTTAAGTTTAAACGGGTGGTTTTTTCACTTTTTTTGTAAGGTATTAATGCTGTCCATTCTCCGTCTTCCTTAAAACTAATAACTCTAGCCTCTCCATTAAGGGCTCTCACAGGAACTTGCCCAAAAGGTAAAAATTTATCTGTTGCATCTAGGTGGTATTCTTTAGTATTAATAGTTGCTTTTACAATTACGTAATTATAATCGTAGATTATAGGAAATAGTTTTGTGGGCATGCCATTATCTCTAGTGCTTAAAACTAATAAATTGGCATCGATATTTGCTGCTTTCAAGCTGTTGTATAATGAGATGTTTATTTCACCTACATTGCCTGTTTTCTCTTTAAATGCTTTTTTTACTTTTGCATCTTCATTTGTCCAGTTTTTATTATTCCATGAATAATGATTCTGAATAAACGAATACACTTGCTTTGCTCGAATTAAATTGTTCTCAGTATTTAAAATACCATCAGGAATATTTTTTTTGAAATACTTCTTTTTAGAAGTTTGATTGTTGAAAAACTGTTTTTTTAAACTTTCATCTGCTTGTTCCCAGGTAGTTGTTAAGTTCTGCACAACACCTCTGTAACTTGTGCTCGACTTTAAATCGAAGGTAAGTCTAGAGATATAGTTTTTTTTACTTAACATGTAATTTTCTTCTTTAAATGCTGGAATATCATTCATAGAATAATTGTAGATAATACAAGCACCCGATCCAATTCCTTCTATAAAAACGCATTTTTTATCTACTGTTACTTCATTAAAATTTAATTTTAAAGGACCAACAAGTTTAATGTTGTACGTATAGTTTCCCAATATTGCAGCGTCAAATTTGCTTTTAATTTTCGGTATATCAGATTGAAAACACCAATCATCGACACTTAAATAGGGAGACAAAATACTGTATTTATATTCTATTACAGTTCCTTCTTTTATGTTTGGAAGGGTGAACTTTTTTGACCTCCAATTTTGGTCTTTTTTTATTGTAAAGATATCTTTCTCTAGAAGCGTTGTTTCTTCTATTGTTCCGTTTTTCTTTTGGTTATAGGAAATGGCATGAATGTTTTTAATTTTTTGTTTTTGGTATAAATTAATTTCAATATTTGCTAAACTAAAAGAATCTTTATTTAGAATTTTTATTCTATAATAATAATCTGTTCTCGGAGTTTCATCATTAAGTTTATCTGGATAACGGTTCGTATGCTCATATAAAACGACAGCACTAGCAGAAGAATCTTTAACATAAACGGTCATTTCTAGTTCTTCTAAAGTGGTTTGTCCCATTTTAGAAGATTTGTTTTTTTGAGCAAATAAAATCGTGGAAAATAAAATAACACTAATTAATAGAGATGTTTTTTTTTTCAATTTTTTCTTTTAAACCGTTAACAATTTAACAATTCTTTTAAAGTGGTTTATCCCATTTTAAAAGATTTTTATTTGGGCAATACATTAGGCGCGATTCAACTAAAGAAAAAGTACGAAACGTTTTGTTATTTCTCTAACCTAACAATTTTTTGAACATTGTTTTTGTTCAAATAATTTTTTATAATTGCTTTTGCTAGTTCTTTATCCTCAATGGGCGTTACTATAGACTTTAAAATTTCGATATTATTTTCTTGAAATGCTAAATTTGTATAACCATAACCGAAAACCTCTTTATTTTCTATTAGGATGACTGCACGCTCTTCTAACGCTCTTCCTTTATCAAAAATTATAAAATCTTCATTATTAAAATCTTGTAAAAAGGCTTTTTTCTCTTTTTGAAAGTTATACTTTGGTGCTAAGGCTTTTAATTCTATATAATATTTTAAACGCGTAAATAAATCATTACCTGTTTTCTCAAAAGATATAGAGATTGCTCTGTCTTGAACCTTAACAGCTCTTTTCGTTTCTTTTAAAAATAATTTATTTACTTCAGATTTTATATCTTTTCCGCGCCCTAAATAAATTACTTTTCCGTCTGCACCGTGTATGTAAAACAAACCTAATTCTTTAGGTACAGCAGCTATTAATTTTTGCAGTCTTTCTTTTTCTACTCTTTTGTCATGGTATTTTATAGAATCTTGAACAATTGTTTTAGTAACGTCTTTCTCTAAAAGCAACTTAAATAATTGCACTGTTGCGAGCGCATCTCCAGAAGCCCTATGTCTATCTGTCATGGGGATTCCTAATGCTTTTATCAATTTACCTAAACTGTAAGAAGGCTGATCTAAAATTAGTTTCTGACTTAATTCTACTGTACAAAGCGTATTTCTTGTGAAATCGTATCCTAATCTATCAAACTCTGTCTTTAAAATTCTATAATCGAACGAAGTATTATGAGCAACTAATGTAGCATCTTTGGTTATTTCTAAAATTCTTTTGGCTATTTCATAGAATTTTGGTGCATTCTGCAACATTTTATTATTAATACCTGTTAGTTTAACAACAAATGGCTGAATTTCTTTTTCAGGATTTACTAAGCTAATAAATTGATCAACAACAACGTGACCATCAAATTTATAAATGGCAATTTCTGTAATGCCCTCTTCATTAAACTTACCACCGGTTGTTTCAATGTCTAATATTGTGTACAAATTCTTTTTCTTATCTTGAAATTAAATAATTTTAATTTCGATTACCAAATATAGAACTTCCTACTCTAATCATAGAACTTCCATTTTCTATTGCCAAATTATAATCTCCGCTCATTCCCATAGAGAGTGTTTGCAGTTTACAGTTGTTATTTTCTGTTATTAATTGTTGCGAATCAAAGAAGTTTTTTAAAGATAAAAACTCTTCTTTTAATTGAGACTTATTATCTGTAAATGTTGCCATTCCCATAAGACCTACAACTTTTATATTTTCTAATTCTTTAAATTCTAACGATTGCAAGATAGTAGCTATATCTTCAAAAGACAAACCAAATTTTGTTTCTTCCTTTGCAATTCTGGCTTGCAACAAACAGTTTATAACTCTGTCATGTTTTTTTGCTTGCTTGTTAATTTCTTTTAGTGTTTTAAACTTGTCAATTCCGTGAATTAAATCAACAAAATGAGCCATGTATTTCACCTTATTACTCTGCAAATGGCCAATCATATGCCATTGAATATCTTTTGGTAAAACATCAAATTTGCTGGCCATTTCCTGAATTTTATTTTCACCAAAAATACGCTGCCCTGCATCATAAGCCGCTTGCAAATCTTCAACAGGTTTGGTTTTAGAAACTGCAACTAAAGTTACATTTTCTGGAATTGATTCTTTTATTTCGGTTATTCTTTTTTGTATTTCCATGAAGTTTTTTTTAAAATTAAACAGTTATAATTTCAACATAAAAAGATGTGTTAAAATTCATAGATTGTTAATGCACTTCTTAATTTAGGTTCTATATACGTGGTCTTTGGAGGCATTAATAGATCGCCATCTACTATTTCTTTTAATTCTTTTATGGTTGTTGGTAACATTCCAAAAGAAACTTTAAAATCCCCTGAATCTACTTTAGACTTCAGTTCTAAGCTATCTGTTTTATTTTGAGAGTATACAATTTTAGAATCGTTTCGAATATCATCGATGCCTAATATTGGTTTTAAAACTGTCTTATAAAGAACTTGAGCATCTAATTTACTTAATGCATCTGTAAAATTATATAAAGATTTTCGTAAATACAAAGCATAAAAACTACCATTTAAATACATGCTAAAATGATGCTTCTCTTTTGGTTTGTATAATTCTTGATTGCGATTTTCTATTCTGAAAAAAGTATCTAATTCTATTAAAAACTCATTTGGCGATAAGCCATTTAAATCTGTTATAAATCGATTAAATTCAAAAATACTTAATTCGCTTTCTGGCAACAAATAACTCATAAAAAAATTGTAATCTTCAGCACCTGTATGCTTCGGGTTTTCTTTTGCCAGTCTTTCTGCTAATAAGCAAGAAGAAGTAGATCTATGATGTCCATCAGCAATATATAGTGTGCTAATTTCTTTAAAAGCAGTTGTTATTTTTTCAATATCAACGGCATCATTTACAACCCAAAGTACATGCGTATCTTTATCGGTTGTAGAAAACTCATATTCGGGTCTTTGTTCTTTATATTTCTTTATGATGGAATCAATTTCTTCATTATTAGGGTATGTGAGCAATACTGGTTCTGCATTAAAACCTGTATTCTTTAAGTAATTCTCAAATAATAATTCTCTTTTTTTAAGCGTTCCTTCGTGTTTTTTAATAACCTTGTTATGATAGTCGGCAACAGAAGTTGCAGCAATTATTCCGCAGAAAGATTTTGTAGCTGTTATTTTTTGATAAATATAAAAAGCGGGAATTTTGTCTTGCGTAAAAATTTTATCTTCTTTAAATTCTAGATATCTATTGTGTACCAATTTAAAACGCAGTTCTCCGCGAATATCTTGTTTCTGATATTTGAAACCAGGGTTAATTACATGTAAAAACGAAAACGGATTAAAAGCCAATTTAGCATTCCGCATTTCTGGAGTATAAATCTCGTATGGTTTAGAAGAAACCATCGCTACTTTATCTCTAGTTGCCCTAACTGCTTTAAAAGGTTTTACAATTGCCATATTTTAGCTTAAAAGCTTAATAATTTGTTTTGCTAATTCTGTACCAATTCTGTCTTGCGTTTCTTTTGTACCCGCACCAATATTCGGAGTTAAAGAAATTTCTGGATTCATTAATAACTGCACAGCTGGTTTTGGTTCTGTTTCAAAAACATCTAAGCCTGCAAACTGAACT
>CALJHU010000009.1:0-27514 GCA_937771065.1 uncultured Polaribacter sp.
CATCTACACGAACTCGTATAAAACCTTGTTTAGATATTTGTTCAAAAAGCTCTCTGTAATGTCCTTTCCTAGATTTAATTAAAGGCGCTAAAACCGCTATTTTCTTACCATCAAAATCCTTTAAAATTAAGTTTTTAATTTGTTCATCAGAATAACTTACCATTTTCTGATTGGTGTTGTAAGAATATGCATCTGCCGCTCTCGCAAAAAGTAATCTTAAAAAATCATAAATTTCTGTAATAGTACCAACGGTAGACCGAGGACTTTTATTTGTTGTTTTTTGTTCAATAGAAATCACAGGAGAAAGGCCGTCAATTTTGTCAACATCGGGTCTTTCTAATCCTCCTAAAAATTGTCTGGCATACGCAGAAAATGTTTCAATATAACGTCTTTGCCCTTCTGCATAAATAGTATCAAAAGCTAATGAAGATTTTCCACTTCCGCTCAAGCCAGTAATTACAACTAGTTTTTCACGAGGAATTTTAACATCTATATTTTTAAATTATGAACTCTTGCTCCGTAAACTTCTAAATATTCTTGGTCTTTCAAACGGTGCCTGTTTTTTTGAGAAAAGCAAAGTTAATCAATCCTAATTTAATTTAATAACCTTTCTAAGAACCTTTTATTAATGTTTTTTTATTTAAAAGCATCAGATAGTTTTTATTGAAAAAACAGCATAAAATAGTATCTTGCACTATATTTTAATAAGAATGATAGATAGTATTAGGCATTTTTTTGAAAGACATGGGTTTGGTGTTTTTTCTAGATTAGCAGATAGGCTTGGGATACGAGCTTTAAACGTACGTTTGTTTTTTATTTATGTAACTTTCTTCACGGTTGGTTTATCATTTGGTCTTTATTTAACAATGGCATTTGTGTTAAAATTAAAAGACATGGTGTACACGAAAAGAAGTTCAGTTTTTGATTTATAAAACATGATGATTGTAAAATCGAAAGTAGCCAAAATAGGTTTATTAGTAATCTCAAGTATTACCATCGGTACTATTGGTTATATGTGGCTCTCTGGCTATAATTTTGTAGATGCTTTATATATGACCGTAATAACTGTAACTACAGTTGGTTTTGGAGAACTTCAACCTTTTTCACCAGAGGAAAAAATATTTACAATTTTTCTAATTTTAACAAGTATTACTATTTTTGGTTATGCAGTTTCTGCATTTTCAGAATATTTAGTTAGTGGTAAATTATTTGAACAACTTAAACATCGAAGAGTGGAAAAGCAAATAGGATATTTAAAAGGACACACGATTGTTTGCGGCTATGGTAGAAATGGCCAACAAGCAATATTAAAACTTGGAAATTATAATAAAGAATTTGTTGTAGTCGAAAAGAAAAAAGAGATGATTGAGACTTTAGATGCTCAGGATATTTTAAATATTGAGGGTGATGCCACTTTAGATGAGACGTTACACAAAGCAGGAATCGAAAAAGCATCTTTTTTAATTACGGCTTTGCCATCAGATGCAGATAACCTTTTTGTGGTTTTAACAGCCAGTCAATTAAACAAAGATTGTATTATCATAAGTAGAGCAGGTAATGAATCTTCATATAAAAAATTAAAATTTGCTGGTGCAAATAATGTAATTATGCCAGATAAATTGGGTGGAGACCACATGGCTTCTTTAGTAACAACGCCAGATGTAATAGAATTTGTAGATAGATTAACCATAGAGGGTGAAACTACAGCAAATTTAGAAGAAATTGCTGTAAATGATTTACCAGAAAAATATATTAATAAAACTATTTTAGATCTTGATCTAAGAAAGCAGACAGGTTGCACAGTTATCGGTTTTAGAAATCCGGATAAAGAGTATCTTATAAATCCAGAAGCAAATATAAAGTTGGTTGCAGATTCTCAGTTAATAGTTTTAGGAAGACCTGAACAGATTATGAAATTGAGAGAAATTTTTTAAATAGTTGAAATTTCACAGATAACAATTTGAACAACTTTAGCTGTTATTTAACGAAAAGCACCTATAAATGTACTTTTAGCGCTCAAAACTTGTCAAAAGAGCATTTTTTTATCATATTGCGGAAACTAAATAAAAACTAATCAAATTATGAATAAAAAACTTCTTTCGTTGTTATTTTTAGCAACACCATTTTTTACATTCGCACAAGAAAAAGGTCTTGATCAACAGATTGATGAAGCATTTGGTAGTGCTACGGGATGGTTTGTAGATATTATTTTTTATCAAATTCCTTTTTCAGATACAGTTAGTATTTATTGGGTGTTATTTCCACTAATTTTAGGAGCGTTATATTTTACGTTCTACTTTAACTTTATAAATTTTAAAGGTTTTGTTACTTCCATAAATATTGTAAGGGGTAAATATGATGAGATCGAAGGAAATGGAAAAAAAGGTACTGAAGTTTCAGATAGTGTTTCTACAACTGCCGAAGGTGACAATCCAGATACTATCAAGGTAGAAGGACATCAAGGAGAGGTTACACATTTTCAAGCGTTAACGGCAGCTTTATCGGCAACAGTAGGTTTAGGTAATATTGCAGGTGTTGCAATTGCTGTCTCAATTGGTGGTGCAGGTGCTACTTTTTGGATGATTGTTGCAGGTTTCTTAGGGATGGCCTCAAAATTTGTAGAATGTACGTTAGGTGTAAAGTATAGAGATATTGAGGCAGATGGAACGGTTTATGGAGGTCCTATGTATTATCTAACAAAAGGATTAAAAAATAAAACATTAGGTAAAATATTAGCAGCTTTGTTTGCAGTTTTTGTAATTGGAGGTTCTTTTGGTGGTGGAAACATGTTCCAAGTAAATCAAGCATTTCAATTAGTAGAAAATATTACTACGCCAGTTGGTGGAGTTTCATTTTTGCATGGTAAAGGATGGTTATTTGGTTTAGTAATGGCTATTTTAGTTGGTATTGTTATTATTGGAGGTATTAAGAAAATAGCGAAGGTAACAGATAAGATAGTTCCTTTCATGGTTGCAATTTATGTAGCAGCTTCACTTTTTGTTATTTTTTCAAATTATAATATGATTGGTGATGCATTTGCTCAAATTTATAATGGTGCATTTAGCCCAGAAGGAGTTGCTGGGGGTGCTGTAGGTGTTTTAGTTCAAGGGTTTAGAAGAGCCGCTTTTTCGAATGAGGCGGGTATTGGTTCTGCTTCTATTGCGCATTCAGCAGTAAATACGAAGTATGCAGCAAGTGAAGGTTTGGTTGCTTTATTAGAACCATTTATAGATACGGTTGTAGTTTGTACAATGACCGCTTTGGTATTGATTATTACAGGAAATGTAACTGCAGAGAATGCTTCTTTAAATGATGCACAAGCAATTTTATTAACTTCTGGTGCATTTGAATCTGCAATTTCTTGGTTCCCATACGTTTTAACCATTGCGGTAGTTTTATTTGCATTTAGTTCTATGATATCTTGGTCTTATTATGGTTTTCAAGGATGGGCATATCTATTTGGTAGATCTAAAAGAATGGAATACGCATATAAGGTAATCTTTTGTGTTTTCGTAGTAATTGGTGCAGCAGCAAGTTTAGGTTCTGTAATTGGTTTCTCAGATGCAATGGTTTTTGCGATGATGGTTCCAAACATGATTGGACTTGTTCTTTTAGCGCCGAAGGTAAAAGAAGAATTGAAAAAATATAAAGATGCTATCAAAGCTTCAAAAGCATAAATATAGATAATGAACATATTTAAATCCCATTTCTGGTACCATAAAGGCCAAAGAAATGGGATTTTTATTTTAATAATGTTAATTGTTATATTTCAATTTATTATTGTGTTTGTTGATTTTTCTTCTAAGGAGAATGTAAATATAGACACGCTTAAAGTTATAGCGTTTCATCATCAAATAGATAGCTTAAGAAAAATTAACTTAGAAAGTAAAAGGCGGAAAATTTTTCCATTCAACCCTAATTATATTACAGATTATAAAGGTGCACAGTTAGGAATGTCTTTAGTTGAAATAGATAAGCTTTTAGCATTTAGAAAAACTGGTAAATTTATCAATTCAAAAAAAGAATTCCAGAAAGTAACTACAATTTCAGATGCTCTTTTACAAAGTATTTCACCATATTTTAAGTTTCCGGATTGGGTTGTCAAAAGGAAGCAAAGTATACGGTTATCAACTTCTCGAGATACACGTTTGTTTGCTAAAAAATCAAACTATGTAGTAACATCAACAGATATAAATACAGCAGTTAAAGACGATCTAAAAACCATCAATGGAATAGGAGAGGTTCTTTCTGAAAGAATTATTAAGTATCGTTCTAAATTACAGGGTTTTTCAACACCAAAACAACTCTATGAAGTATGGGGTTTAGATGCGGAAGTCGTAGTAAAAGTGCTCCTTGTTTTTAAGGTTGTAAAATTGCCGAATATTCAAAAAATCAATGTGAATACAGTGTCTTTTAAAGAATTACTTAAAAATCCTTATATAGATTACGAATTATGTAAGAAAATATTCAATTACAAAGATGAGGTTGCTGAGCTTCAAGATATTTCAGAATTAAAAAATATCATTGGTTTTCCTTTAGAATTGTATGACAGAATAGTCTTATATTTGGTGGCTGAATAAATAACTCAAATTCACATCAAATGAGTAGTATGTATTTTACTGAAGAGCACGAAGCTTTTCGTGCTAGTTTTAAAGATTTTTTACAAAAAGAAGTAGTTCCTTTTATTGATAAATGGGAAAAAACGGGTACCATTGAAAAATTTATTTGGAAGAAGTTTGGTGAAATGGGTTATTTCGGACTTTGTACTCCAGAGGAATACGGGGGTTTAGATTTAGACTTATTTTATACAGTGATTTTTTTAGAGGAATTACAAAAAATAAATTCCGGAGGATTTGCTGCGGCAATATGGGCACATGAATTTCTTGCAATGACCCATTTGAATAAAGAAGGAACTGAATTTATCAAACAAAAGTATCTTATACCAAGTGTAGAAGGAGAAAAAGTCGGTTGTTTATGCGTTACAGAGCCTTTTGGTGGAAGTGATGTTGCAGGGATGCGATCAACAGCAATCAAAAAAGGAGATAAATATATTTTAAACGGTTCTAAAACTTTTATAACAAACGGAGTTTATTCAGATTACTTAATAGTTGCAGCAAAGACAGATCCTTCAGATAAGTATAAAGGTATTAGTATTTTTGTTGTTGATAGAGAGGCTGCCGGAATCACTGCTACTAAACTAGATAAGCTAGGTTGGAGGGCTTCTGATACAGCAGAACTAGCATTTGACAATGTAGAAATCCCCGTAGAAAACTTAATGGGAGAAGAAGGAAAGGGGTTTCCTTATATTATGCAACATTTTGCCTTAGAGCGCTTAATAATGGGTGTTAATGCACATGCAAGAGCCGAATTTGCCTTAGATTATGTTATCAATTATATGCAAGAAAGAGTTGCTTTCGGGAAGTCTTTGGATAAATTTCAAGCTTTAAGGCATAAAATTGCTGAAATGGCGAGTAAAGTGGATATGTGTAGAGAATACAATTATTCAATAACCAAAAGATTAGATCAGGGTGCATATGTTGTAAAAGAGGCAAGTATGTCTAAGTTATTGTCAACAAAAATGGCAGATGAGGTTATTTATGATGCACTCCAATTATTGGGGGGTTACGGCTATATGGAGGAATATCCTTTAGCGCGTTTGTCAAGAGATAGTAGGTTGGGTCCAATTGGAGGTGGAACTTCGGAAATTTTAAAAGAGATTATTGCAAAAATAGTAATCGATAATAAAGAGTACAAGCCAGCTACTTAGTTATTTAGCTTCCTTGTAAACTAAAAACTAAAAATTAATTGCTATTTCATAATTTGTAATTACATTTGCAGTCCAAAAAATAAACCAATAGTTTAATTACTATTCAAAAATATAAAGATACTATGAAGGGAGGTGCCAACTTATGTTAATTATACCAATTAAAGAGGGAGAGAATATCGATAGAGCTTTAAAGCGTTACAAAAGAAAATTTGATCGTACAAAAACGATGAAAAACTTACGTGCCAGAAAGAACTTCACCAAACCTTCTGTAGCAAATAGAGCGCAAAGAATTAAAGCTTCTTACGTACAAGGCTTAAGAACCAAGGAAGAAGTAGGTTAGAAATAGCTTATATCTTAGAATAAAAATCTCGTAACACAAATTTAGTGTTACGAGATTTTTTTTGCATTTAATTTTAGTAACTTTGATAGAAACATTTTAATAGTATTGATAGCTAATAATTACATAACACCTTTCTTAGAGTATCTTTTGTTGGAGAAAGGGTATTCTAGACATACTATTACGGCTTATAAAACAGATCTTATAGCTTTTAAGGATTTTTGCGAAGTGGCTTATGACCAAGATAGCTTGGTAGGTATAAATTACGTGCAGGTAAGAAGTTGGGTAGTTAGCTTGGTAGATGCAGATATTTCTAATAATACAGTAAACAGGAAGGTTAGTTCATTAAAGTCTTTTTATAAGTTTCTTCAAAAAACAGGACAAATAGAAATAAATCCACTTGCCAAGCACAAAGTGTTAAAAGTGCCAAAGAAAGTGCAAGTACCTTTTACATCTAAAGAAATTAATCAAGTTATTTTAAATATTAATAAAAACAAAGACTTTGACTCCGTTAGAAATAAGCTATTAGTAGAATTATTATATTCAACAGGGATTAGAAGAGCGGAGTTAATAAATATAAAAGAAAGTGATGTAGATAAAGCGAATTCCATTATAAAGGTTCTAGGAAAGCGCAATAAAGAAAGATTTGTTCCAATACTTGCATCTGTACTGAATACCTTAGATGAGTACTTATTGTTAAGAAATAAAAATCAATCTGATTCAGAATTTCTATTAATTACTTCAAAAGGAAATAAAATTTACGAAACGCTTGTTTACAGAATTATAAATTCCTATTTTAGACAAGTATCTTCAAAGGTGAAAAAGAGTCCACATATTTTAAGGCATTCTTTTGCAACGCATCTTTTAAATGAGGGTGCAGATTTAAATTCAGTTAAAGAATTGCTAGGGCATTCTTCTTTAGCATCTACACAAGTCTATACGCACAATAGTCTTGATGCGATAAAAAAAGTATATAACCAGGCTCACCCTAGAAGCAAAAAAAAATAATTATTTATGAAAGTATTCACACAGTCAGTAAATTTCAATGCAGATAAGCAGTTAATGGAACTTGTAGAGGATAAAGTATCAGCATTGATAAAATTTCATGATAAGATAGTTAACGCAGAAGTTTTTTTAAAAGTTCAAAACACAAGTGATAAAGAAAATAAAATTACAGAAATAAAAATTAATATTCCGGGTAGTGAGCTAATTGTAAAAAGAGAAACAAAAACCTTTGAAGAGGGCGTTAATGCTGCAGTAGACAATCTAAAAAGGCAGTTAAAAAGATCTAAAGAAAAGCAGCGAGATTCTGTAATATCATAAAATGATAAAAAAAACAAAAATATTATTATAAAATGTTTTTAAATATAAAAAAACTTTATACATTTGCAGACCGTTAGAAATAGCGGTTTGTTTTTTGCAGTAAATGCCGATGTAGCTCAGCTGGCTAGAGCAGCTGATTTGTAATCAGCAGGTCGTGGGTTCGAGTCCCTCCATCGGCTCTAAAAAACAGAAAAAATTGCGCAAGCAATTTGTTCATTGAAATAGTAAATGAAAGGGGAGATACTCAAGCGGCCAACGAGGACGGACTGTAACTCCGTTGACTACGTCTTCGCAGGTTCGAATCCTGCTCTCCCCACAATTTACATTTTGCGAAAGTAGCTCAGTTGGTAGAGCGTCAGCCTTCCAAGCTGAATGTCGCCGGTTCGAACCCGGTCTTTCGCTCAAGATTACCAACAAAAGCCGGTGTAGCTCAGTTGGTAGAGCGCATCCTTGGTAGGGATGAGGTCGTGGGTTCAAATCCCATCGCTGGCTCATTTAACAAGTATTATTAGAACTAAATATAATTAAACTAAGAATTAAAAATTAATAATTATGGCAAAAGGAACTTTTGACCGTTCGAAACCACACTTAAACATTGGTACAATCGGACACGTAGATCACGGTAAAACAACTTTAACTGCGGCTATTACTAAAGTATTAGCTGATGCAGGATTCTCTGAAGCTAGATCTTTTGATCAGATTGATAATGCACCAGAAGAAAAAGAAAGAGGTATTACAATTAATACTTCGCATGTAGAGTATCAAACAGCAAATCGTCACTATGCACATGTTGACTGTCCAGGTCACGCGGATTACGTTAAGAACATGGTAACAGGTGCTGCTCAGATGGATGGTGCTATATTAGTAGTTGCTGCAACAGATGGACCAATGCCTCAAACTAGAGAGCATATCTTATTAGGTCGTCAGGTTGGTATTCCTCGTATGGTTGTATTCATGAATAAAGTGGATATGGTTGATGATGAAGAATTAATCGAATTAGTAGACATGGAAGTTAGAGAATTACTTTCTTTTTATGACTATGATGGTGATAATGGACCTGTAATTGCTGGTTCTGCATTAGGTGCATTGAACGGTGATCAAAAATGGGTTGATACAGTGTTAGAATTAATGGCAGCTGTAGATGTTTGGATCGAAGAGCCTTTAAGAGAAGTAGATAAAGATTTCTTAATGCCAGTTGAGGATGTATTTTCAATTACTGGTCGTGGAACTGTAGCTACAGGTCGTATCGAAACAGGTATCGCTAATACAGGTGATGTTGTTGATATTATCGGTATGGGAGCTGAAAAAATGACTTCTACTGTTACTGGTATTGAAATGTTCCGTCAAATCTTAGATAGAGGTGAGGCAGGAGATAATGCTGGTATCTTGTTAAGAGGTGTTGCAAAAGAAGATATTAAGAGAGGTATGGTAATCTGTAAGCCAGGTTCTGTAACGCCACACGCTAAATTCAAAGCAGAAGTTTATGTTTTGAAAAAAGAAGAAGGTGGTCGTCATACTCCATTTCATAACAACTATCGTCCTCAGTTCTATGTTAGAACTACAGATGTAACAGGTACTATTAACTTACCTGCAGGTGTTGAAATGGTTATGCCAGGAGATAACTTAACAATTACTGTAGACTTAATTCAACCAATCGCATTAAATGTTGGTTTACGTTTCGCAATCCGTGAGGGTGGTAGAACAGTTGGAGCTGGTCAGGTGACTGAATTAATAGACTAATACATTAATTAGTTTACTAGTTATAATTTACAAAGGGTGTCCCGATTTATCGGGATGCCTTTATCAATGAATAAGAAACGGGCGTAGTTCAGCGGTAGAGCACTGGTCTCCAAAACCAGCTGTCGGGAGTTCGAATCTCTCCGCCCGTGCAAAAAAACAAACAAATAGTATGAAGTTTATACAATATATTAAAGATTCTTTTGAGGAACTAAGCAATCACATGACTTGGGTTTCAAAAGAGGAAGCTCAAAAAACTACAGTAACTGTTGCTGTGTTTACTATTTTGTTTGCTTTGGCAGTAGCAGGTATAGACTATGTTTTTCAAACAGGTTTAGATAATTTTTTCGCAATATTTAAAAGCAATTAATAATGGCGACTGATTCAGTAATGAAATGGTATGTTGTTAGAGCCATTGGTGGACAAGAAAATAAAGTTAAGGCATATATAGAAACTGAAATATCACGTGTTGGTCTATCAGATTATGTAAGTCAAGTTATCGTTCCTACAGAGAAAGTAATTCAAATTAGAGACGGTAAAAAGGTACATAGAGAAAAAGTTTATTTCCCCGGTTATATTATGGTGGAAGCAAATCTTTCAGGTGAAGTACCTCACGTAATTAAAGGAATTACTGGTGTTATCGGTTTTTTAGGTGAAGTAAAAGGAGGTGAGCCTGTTCCAATGCGTAAGGCAGAGGTAAATAGGATGCTGGGTAAAGTGGATGAACTTTCTATCCAAGATGAAAATATTGCAATTCCTTTTAATATAGGAGAAACAGTAAAAGTTGTAGATGGTCCATTTAATGGATTTGATGGGACAATAGAAAAGGTGAACGAAGAAAAGCGTAAACTTGAAGTAATGGTGAAAATATTCGGAAGAAAAACACCATTAGAATTAAGTTATATGCAAGTAGAAAAGATATAATTGTTACACAAGTATATATAATACCGATTTATTTTTTGGCTTCCAACATAAAATAAATCATTAAACATTTTTAAAATGGCAAAAGAAGTTAGTAAAGTAGTTAAGTTACAAGTAAGGGGAGGCGCAGCGAATCCATCGCCGCCGGTTGGACCCGCTTTAGGAGCTGCTGGTGTTAACATTATGGAGTTTTGTAAACAGTTTAATGCGAGATCGCAAGACAAACAGGGTAAAGTTTTACCGGTTGTTATTACTGTTTTCAAAGATAAATCATTCGATTTTCTTATAAAAACTCCTCCTGCAGCAGTCCAGTTACTAGAAGCGGCCAAAATTAAAAAAGGTTCAGGAGAACCAAACAGGAAAAAAGTAGCATCAGTTACTTGGGATCAGATTAAAGTTATTGCAGAAGATAAAATGGTAGATTTAAATGCCTTTGAAATGTCTTCAGCAATGCGTATGATAGCAGGTACAGCACGTTCTATGGGATTAACAGTAAAAGGTGATGCACCAGCATAAACTTTATAAAAAGTAGTAAAATGGCAAAATTAACAAAAAAGCAAAAAGAAGCTTACGCAAAGGTAGATAGCTCTAGGTCTTATGATTTAGCAGCAGCTTCAGCGCTAGTCAAAGACATTACTAATGTAAAGTTTGATGCATCAGTAGATTTAGCAATACGTTTAGGAGTAGATCCACGTAAAGCAAATCAAATGGTACGTGGTGTTGTAACACTGCCTCACGGAACAGGAAAAGATGTAAAAGTATTAGCATTAGTAACTCCAGATAAAGAAGCCGAAGCTACAGCAGCAGGAGCCGATTATGTAGGATTAGATGAATACCTTCAGAAGATTAAAGGAGGATGGACAGACGTAGATGTAATTATTACGATGCCAAGTGTAATGGGTAAATTAGGTCCTTTAGGAAGAGTTTTAGGTCCAAGAGGTTTAATGCCAAACCCAAAGACTGGTACAGTAACAATGGATGTTGCAAAAGCTGTTACAGATGTAAAAGCTGGTAAAATCGATTTTAAAGTTGATAAAACTGGTATTATTCATGCTGCAATTGGAAAAGTATCTTTTGATGCTCAGAAGATTGAGGAAAATGCAAACGAGTTAATACAAACAATTATTAAATTGAAACCAACAACTGCAAAAGGAACGTATGTAAAAAGCGTTTTTATGTCTAGTACTATGAGTCCTAGTATTGAGGTTGAGGTGAAAGCTGTTTAATACGTTAAAACTTATAATCATGACTAGAGAAGAGAAATCACAAGTAATACAAGATTTAACAGCAGTATTAGCAGGTACAAATACTTTATATTTAGCAGATATTTCTGGATTAAATGCACAGACTACTTCTAATTTACGTAGAGCTTGTTTTAAAGCAGATGTTCAGCTATCAGTTGTTAAGAACACATTACTTGCAAAAGCAATGGAAGCTTCAGATAAAGATTTTGGAGACTTACCAACAGTATTAAAAGGAAATACGTCAATGATGATTTCAGAGGCTGCTAACGCTCCTGCGAAATTAATCAAAGAATTTAGAAAAAAATCTAAAGAGAAGCCTTTATTAAAAGGTGCCTTTGCAGAAGAATCTATTTATATTGGAGATGATCAATTAGATGCACTTGTAGATATTAAATCTAGAGAAGAGCTTATCGGAGATATCATTGGCTTATTACAGTCTCCTGCGAAGAATGTTATTTCAGCATTACAATCAGGTGGACAAACACTTTCAGGTATTCTTAAGACATTATCTGAAAAATAATTACGCGCACAAATAAACTATAATAAACAAAATTTTTAAAAACAATTACAATGGCAGAATTAAAAGATTTCGCAGAACAATTAGTTAACTTAACAGTTAAAGAAGTTAATGAATTAGCTACTATCTTAAAAGATGAGTATGGTATTGAGCCAGCAGCAGCAGCAGTTGCAGTTGCAGGACCAGCAGCAGGAGGAGATGAAGCAGCAGAAGAGCAAACTGAATTTGATGTTATTTTAACAGCAGCAGGTGGTTCTAAGTTAGCAGTTGTTAAATTAGTTAAAGAATTAACTGGTTTAGGATTGAAAGAAGCTAAAGGTATCGTTGATAGTGCACCAGCAGCAGTAAAAGAAGGTGTAACTAAAGATGAAGCAGCAGCGCTTAAAGCATCTTTGGAAGAAGCTGGAGCTGAGGTAGAGCTTAAGTAAGCTATTATTCCCGAAAGCGTTTAGGCGTAACGGGAAAACAAATTTAGGTTTAGGTACTAAAAACGTGTGTTTTTAGTCCTAAACCATTTTGTGTATATATTCGTTTTTTATTTTAATTCAGATTTTAATCAAAAAAATATTCTCTTTTGGCAACGAAAAACACAACTGAAAGGATCAATTTCGCTACTTCGCAAATGATAAAGGAGTATCCAGACTTTTTGGATATTCAGGTAAAATCTTTCCAAGATTTTTTCCAACTTCAAACTAAAGCAGAAGAAAGAGGTGAAGAAGGTTTGTATAAAACTTTCATGGATAACTTTCCTATTACTGATACAAGAAACCAATTTGTATTAGAATTCTTAGATTACTTTGTAGATCCACCTAGATATTCAATTCAGGAATGTATTGAGCGTGGCTTAACGCACAGTGTGCCCTTAAAAGCACGTCTAAAATTATACTGTACAGATCCAGAACACGAAGATTTCGAAACGATTGTGCAAGATGTATATCTTGGTACAATTCCTTACATGACAAATTCAGGTACCTTTGTAATCAATGGTGCAGAGCGTGTAGTAGTTTCGCAATTACACAGATCTCCAGGTGTTTTCTTTGGACAATCTTTTCATGCAAACGGTACAAAATTATACTCTGCAAGAGTTATTCCTTTTAAAGGATCTTGGATAGAGTTTGCTACCGATATCAATCAAGTGATGTACGCTTATATTGATAGAAAGAAAAAATTACCCGTAACAACATTATTTAGAGCCATTGGTTTTGAAAGAGATAAAGACATTTTAGAGATTTTTGATCTTGCGGAAGAAGTGAAAGTTTCTAAAGCAGGTTTAAAAAAGGTATTAGGTCGCAAATTAGCTGCTAGAGTTTTAAAAACTTGGCATGAAGATTTCGTAGATGAAGATACTGGTGAAGTAGTTTCTATAGAAAGAAATGAAATTATTTTAGATCGTGATACTATTTTAGATAAAGAACACATAGATGAAATAATAGAGGCAGGTGCTAAAACCGTTTTACTTCATAAGGAAGATAACGATATGGCAGATTATGCGATTATTCATAATACGTTACAAAAGGATCCTACAAATTCTGAAAAAGAAGCTGTAGAACATATATATAGACAACTTCGTAATGCTGAACCGCCAGATGAAGAGACGGCAAGAGGTATTATAGATAAGTTATTCTTTTCTGAACAACGTTATAATTTAGGTGAGGTAGGTCGTTTTAGAATGAACACTAAGCTTCAGTTAAATGAACCAATTGATCAGAAAGTTTTATCTAAATTAGATATAATAACGATCATTAAATATTTAATCGAATTGATCAACTCTAAAGCAGAAGTTGATGATATTGATCATTTATCTAATAGACGTGTAAGAACGGTTGGTGAGCAATTAGCAAGCCAGTTTGGAGTAGGTTTAGCGCGTATGGCTAGAACAATTCGCGAGCGTATGAATGTGCGTGATAACGAAGTGTTTACACCTATTGATTTAATTAATGCAAAAACATTATCATCTGTTATTAACTCATTTTTTGGTACGAATCAGTTATCTCAGTTTATGGATCAAACAAATCCGTTAGCAGAGATTACCCACAAGCGTAGATTATCTGCACTTGGACCGGGTGGTTTATCTAGAGAAAGAGCTGGTTTTGAGGTGCGTGATGTTCACTATACTCATTATGGTCGTTTATGTCCAATTGAAACTCCAGAGGGACCAAACATTGGTTTAATTTCTTCACTTTCTGTATTTGCAAAGGTGAACAATCTAGGTTTTATTGAAACTCCATATAGAAAAGTTGAGAATGGTGTTGTTGGCAATGAAGAGCCTATTTATTTAAGTGCTGAAGAAGAAGAAGGTATGAAAATTGCCCAATCTAATTTAGAGTTAAATAAAGACGGTAGTATTGTTTTAGACAGAGTTATTGCTCGTGAAGAGGGTGATTTTCCAGTTGTTAATCCAGATGAGATTAATTATATGGATGTTGCACCAAATCAAATTGCTTCTATATCGGCATCTTTAATTCCGTTTTTAGAGCATGATGATGCCAATCGTGCATTAATGGGATCTAACATGATGCGTCAAGCAGTGCCACTATTACGTCCAGAATCTCCAATTGTAGGTACAGGATTAGAGCGCAGAGTTGCTAAAGATTCTCGTATTCTAATAAATGCTGAAGGAGCTGGTGTAGTAGAGTATGTTGATGCAAACAAAATTACAATCAAGTACGATAGAACGGAAGAAGAGAAAATGGTAAGTTTTGACTCTGATGAAGTTTCTTATAATTTGATTAAGTTTAGAAAGACCAATCAAGGTACTTCTATTAACCTAAAACCGATTGTAGAAAGAGGAGATAGAGTTACAGAAGGGCAAGTTCTTTGTGAAGGTTATGCAACACAAAAAGGAGAATTAGCTTTAGGAAGAAATATGAAAGTAGCCTTTATGCCTTGGAAAGGGTATAACTTTGAGGATGCAATTGTAATTTCAGAAAAAGTTGTTCGTGAAGATATATTTACATCTATTCATATTGATGAGTATTCATTAGACGTAAGAGATACAAAATTAGGAATTGAAGAATTAACTAATGATATCCCGAATGTTTCAGAAGAAGCTACGAAAGACTTAGATGATAATGGAATGATAAGAATTGGAGCAGAAGTAAACCCTGGGGACATCTTAATAGGTAAGATTACACCAAAGGGAGAGTCTGATCCAACACCAGAAGAGAAATTATTACGTGCTATTTTTGGAGACAAAGCAGGAGATGTAAAAGATGCATCTTTAAAAGCATCACCTTCATTAAGAGGAGTCGTAATTGATAAAAAGTTATTCAGAAGAGCTGTCAAAGATAAGAGCAAAAGATTGAGAGATAAAGAAGCAGTAGCTACTTTAGAATCTTCTTTTGTTGGGAAGTTTGAAGTATTAAAGGATGAGTTAATTGAAAAATTATTCACTTTAATTAGCGGAAAAACATCTCAGGGAGTTTTTAATGATTTAGGAGAAGAGGTTTTACCAAAAGGTAAAAAGTACACTCTTAAAATGTTAAACTCTGTTGATGATTATGTTCATTTAACAGGTTCTTGGACAACGGATACTGCTTTAAATTCTTTAGTTGGTGAATTAGTTCACAATTATAAAATTAAAGTAAACGATTTACAAGGTTCTTTACGTCGTCAAAAATTCACAATCTCCGTTGGAGATGAATTACCTGCGGGAATTTTAAAACTTGCTAAAGTTTACATTGCTAAAAAGCGTAAACTTAAAGTAGGAGATAAGATGGCAGGACGTCACGGTAACAAAGGTATTGTAGCTCGTATTGTTAGAGCAGAAGACATGCCTTTCTTAGAAGATGGAACTCCGGTGGATATCGTTTTAAATCCGTTAGGTGTGCCTTCTCGTATGAATATTGGTCAAATTTATGAAACTGTTCTTGGTTGGGCAGGTCAAAAATTAGATACTAAATATGCAACACCAATTTTTGATGGAGCATCTTTAGATCAGATCAATGTAATTACAGATAGTGCAGGTGTGCCAAGATTTGGACATACTTATTTATATGATGGTGGAACAGGAAAACGTTTCGATCAACCAGCAACAGTTGGTATCATTTATATGATTAAGTTAGGTCACATGATTGAAGATAAAATGCATGCACGTTCAATAGGTCCATATTCGTTAATTACACAACAACCATTAGGTGGTAAAGCACAGTTTGGTGGACAGCGTTTTGGAGAGATGGAAGTATGGGCATTAGAAGCATATGGTGCCTCTAGTATCTTAAGAGAGATCTTAACTGTAAAATCTGATGATGTAATGGGTAGAGCTAAAACATACGAAAGTATTGTGAAAGGTGAAGCTATGCCAGAACCAGGTTTACCAGAGTCATTTAACGTATTAATGCATGAGCTGAAAGGTTTAGGTTTAGACGTTAGATTAGAAGAATAAATTTTTTCAGTAACCAATTTCCAATAGTACTTCTACTATTGGAAATTGAATACTGCCAACTGAATACTTATCAAGAGACATGGCAAGAAAACAAGAGAAATACACTGTAAAAAAGTTTAACAAAATCTCAATTGGTTTATCATCACCAGAAGCAATTTTAGAAATTTCTAAAGGTGAAGTTTTAAAACCAGAAACTATAAACTACCGTACACACAAACCAGAAAGAGATGGTTTATTTTGTGAGCGTATTTTCGGTCCTGTAAAGGATTACGAATGTGCATGTGGTAAGTACAAAAGAATACGTTACAAAGGAATTGTTTGTGACCGATGTGGAGTAGAAGTAACAGAGAAAAAAGTACGTAGAGATAGAGTTGGTCACATTAATTTAGTGGTGCCAGTTGCTCATATTTGGTATTTTAGATCATTACCTAACAAAATGGGATACCTTTTAGGTTTGCCATCTAAAAAGTTAGATATGATTATTTACTACGAACGTTACGTAGTAATTCAGCCAGGTATTGCTAAGAATGTAGAAGGAGAGCCATTACAGAAAATGGATTTCTTAACAGAGGAAGAATACTTAGATATTGTTGATGCAATTCCGCAAGAAAACCAATATTTAGATGACACAGACCCTAATAAGTTTATAGCTAAAATGGGAGCTGAGTGTTTGATTGATTTATTAGCTAGAATAGACTTAGAGCAATTATCTTTTGATTTAAGACATAAAGCGAATACTGAAACATCTAAACAACGTAAAACTGAAGCATTAAAACGTTTAAATGTTGTTGAAGCATTTAAAGATTCTCAGAAGAATAGAGAGAACAATCCAGAATGGATGATAATGAAGGCAGTTCCGGTAATTCCGCCAGAATTGAGACCATTAGTTCCGTTAGATGGAGGTCGTTTTGCTACTTCAGATTTAAATGATTTATATAGAAGAGTTATTATTAGAAACAATCGTTTAAAAAGATTGGTAGAGATAAAAGCTCCAGAAGTTATTTTACGTAACGAAAAACGTATGTTACAAGAGTCTGTAGATTCTTTATTTGACAATACGCGTAAATCATCTGCCGTAAAAACTGAATCTAACAGACCTTTAAAATCTTTATCAGATTCTTTAAAAGGTAAACAAGGACGTTTCCGTCAGAATTTATTAGGAAAACGTGTAGATTATTCAGCACGTTCAGTAATTGTTGTTGGACCAGAATTAAGATTATCAGAGTGTGGTATCCCTAAAGATATGGCAGCTGAGCTTTACAAGCCTTTTGTAATTAGAAAACTAATTGAAAGAGGAATTGTAAAAACAGTTAAATCTGCAAAGAAAATAATAGATAGAAAAGAACCAGTTGTTTGGGATATTTTAGAAAATGTAATTAAAGGACATCCTGTTTTATTAAACAGAGCACCAACTTTACACAGACTTGGTATACAAGCTTTTCAACCAAAATTAATTGAAGGTAAAGCAATACAGTTACATCCACTTGCATGTTCTGCCTTTAATGCCGATTTTGATGGAGATCAAATGGCAGTTCACTTACCATTAGGGCCAGAAGCTATTTTAGAAGCACAATTATTAATGTTGGCTTCTCACAATATCTTAAACCCTGCAAATGGAGCTCCAGTAACAGTTCCTTCTCAGGATATGGTACTTGGATTATATTACATGACTAAAGAAAGAATTTCTACTCCGGAAGTGAAGATTAAAGGAGAAGGATTAACTTTTTATTCACCAGAAGAAGTAACGATTGCTTTTAACGAAGAAATGGTAGACTTAAATGCTGGTATTAATGTAAGAACTTTAGATATAGACGAGAACGGAGAGCAAGTCAGAAGAATAATAAAAACTACTGTTGGTAGAGTTTTATTTAATGAAGTTGTTCCTGCGAAAGCTGGTTATATAAACGAGGTATTGACTAAGAAAAACTTACGTGGAATTATTGGTGGTATTTTAAAAGCTACAGATATTCCTACAACAGGAGATTTCTTAGATGAAATAAAAAATATGGGATATAAATTCGCCTTCCAAGGTGGTTTATCTTTCTCATTAGGTGATATTATTATTCCGAAGGAAAAACAAGGAATGATTGATGCTGCTAATAAAGAGGTAGAAGTTATTGTTGGTAATTATAACATGGGTATGTTAACGCAAAAAGAGCGTTACAATCAGGTGATTGATATTTGGGGAAGAACCAATAACGATTTAACTGAATTATCTATGAAACGTTTACGTGAAGATCAACAAGGTTTCAACTCGGTATACATGATGCTTGATTCTGGTGCAAGGGGTTCTAAAGAACAAATTCGTCAGTTAACAGGTATGCGTGGATTAATGGCAAAACCTAAAAAATCTACAGCAGGTGGTGGAGAAATCATTGAGAATCCAATTCTTTCTAACTTTAAGGAAGGGTTATCAATTCTTGAATATTTTATCTCAACGCACGGTGCACGTAAAGGACTTGCGGATACGGCTTTAAAGACGGCAGATGCTGGTTATTTAACACGTAGATTGGTAGATGTTTCACAAGATGTTATTGTTAATGAAGAAGACTGTGGTACATTAAGAGGTTTAGAGGTTAATCCATTAAAGAAAAATGATGAGATTGTAGAATCTTTATCAGATAGAATTGAAGGACGTGTCTCTTTAAATGATGTATATCATCCTTTAACAGAAGAAATAATTTTACAAGCAAACGAACCAATTACTTCTAAACTAGCTATTGCTGTTGAGAAGTCTGGTATTGATGCTGTACAAGTTAGATCTGCGTTAACATGTGAATCTACTAGAGGTATTTGTGCAAAATGTTACGGGCAGAGTTTATCTACTCTTAACAAAGTACAAATTGGTGAAGCAGTTGGTGTAATTGCGGCACAATCTATTGGAGAGCCAGGTACACAGTTAACATTGCGTACATTCCACGTTGGTGGGGTTGCAGGAAACATTTCTGAAGAGAATAAGTTAATTGCTAAGTTTGAAGGAACTGTAAAGATTGAGGATTTAAGAACTGTATCAGGTAAAGATAATGATGGTAATGCAACAGATATCGTTATTTCTAGAACTGCAGAGATTAAAATTATAAATAAGAAAACAGGTATTACACAGAGTACAAATATTATCCCTTATGGTTCTGTTATTTTTGATAAAGAAAGAAAAACAATCAAAAAAGGAGATGTAATCGTACAATGGGATCCATTTAATGGTGTAATTGTTTCTGAGTTTGGAGGAAAAGTGAAGTTTGACAACTTACAACAGGGTGTTAACTATTCTGTAGAAGTTGATGAGCAAACAGGTTTCCAAGAAATGGTAATGATTGATTCTAAGAACAAGAAATTAATTGCTTCTTTAATTGTTGAAGATAAAGATGGTACTGCTTTACGTTCTTATAGTTTACCAGTTGGTGCTCACTTAATGGTGAATGACAATGAAATGGTAGAATCTGGTCATACGTTAGTTAAAATTCCAAGAAAATCTGGTAAAGCCGGAGATATTACTGGAGGTTTACCACGTGTAACAGAATTATTTGAAGCGCGTAACCCATCGAACCCTTCTGTAGTTTCAGAGATTGATGGTGTTGTTTCTTTCGGAAAAATTAAACGTGGTAATAGAGAAATTATCGTAGAATCTAAAACTGGAGATATTAGTAAGTATTTAGTAAAACTTTCTAACCAGATTTTAGTTCAGGAAAATGACTTTATTAAAGCAGGTATGCCATTATCAGACGGAGCAACAACTCCTTCAGATATTTTAAGAATAAAAGGACCTTCTGCAGTGCAAGAATACTTAGTAAATGAAATACAAGAAGTATATCGTTTACAAGGTGTGAAAATTAACGACAAACATTTCGAAGTAGTTGTTCGTCAAATGATGCGTAAAGTTAAAATTATTGATTCTGGAGATACTTTATTCTTAGAGAATCAATTAATTCATAAAATTGACTTTATCAAAGACAACGATGCTATTTACGGAATGAAGGTTGTTGAAGAGGCTGGAGATTCTGAGAACTTAAAACCAGGTCAAATAGTTTCTGCACGTCAATTAAGAGATGAGAATTCTTTATTAAGAAGAAATGATCAAAACTTAGTAGAAGCAAGAGACGCTAAGCCAGCAACGGCAGAGCAAGTTTTACAAGGTATTACAAGAGCATCACTTCAAACAAAATCGTTTATTTCTGCAGCTTCTTTCCAGGAGACTACAAAAGTATTAAACGAGGCTGCTGTAAGTGGTAAAATAGATACATTAGAAGGCTTAAAAGAAAATGTGATTGTTGGTAAGAGAATACCAGCAGGAACAGGTATGAGGTCTTATGAAAAAATTCTAGTTGGTCCTAAAGACGAAATAGAAAAGAGTTTCTAATAACTTTTACTAGTTAAAAGTTGAATATTTAAAAGTTGAATTGTGTTCTGTAAATTTTTTATAGAATTCAATTCAACTTTTTTATTTTTTGTACCTTTCAGGTGTTAAATAAGTTGAAAATTAAATAAATTATGGAAGAAAATAAAAACAAAGACGGACAATTAAATATAGAATTAGATCAAGCAATTGCAGAAGGAACTTATTCTAATTTGGCTATTATCAATCATTCTGTTTCAGAATTTATTGTAGATTTTATTAATATAATGCCAGGTGTACCAAAGGCAAAAGTAAAATCTAGAATTATATTAACTCCACAGCACGCAAAAAGGTTGGCAAAAGCTTTAGCAGATAATGTTAGAAAATTCGAACAGGCTAATGGTGAAATTAAGGATTATGAGCGTCCGCCAGTTCCAATGAACTTTGGACCAACAGGTCAAGCATAGCACTTATTTAAATATACATTAAAAGAGTAGTGAAGATCTTATGATGTCTGAGCTACTTTTTTTTGCGAACGAAAGAGTAGTTGTATCCTTCTTTTAAGATATTATATTTTACACAATATAGATACTATAGGAGAGCTAATTATTTTTTAAATATACTTCTTAGATGCTTGTATAAAAATGCATTTGTTTTTACATAATGAAAAGAAATAAAGCATACAATAGTAATAAAGAACAATGCGCCAAAAATGGCTTGCCAAGGAGTTAATGTTTTTCCAATAATTCTATTTAATCCAATACCAAAAAAACTTCCATAAATAATCGTAAAATGAATGACATAAATAGATAAAGTTTTTTGTCCTATTTTTAAAATTAATGGAAATTTTAAATAATTTTCGAATGCATAGAAAAAAGAAAAGTATAAAAGTACATTTCCTAATCTTGTAAATAAATAATTATAGTTTGCAGCATCTAAAAATAATTGAATATTCGATATTCTATTTAGTAAAATTAAGATATTAGAAGAACAGATAATTAAGACCCAACCTAATATAAAGAAAGATAAGACTGTTATTATTTTAAATTGAGGTCTATTTGAATACTTATGGAATAATGTCGCTATATATGCTCCAAATGCAATATATCCAAACCAAGGGGTAATTGTAAAGATAGAACCGTTATCTTTTGAAAGATAATTGTTTAGAAGCGCAGGAAGGGTGTCAAAACGTATGGCACGATATAAGGGTTCTGAGATAAAAATTAAAAAACCGAGAGCTAATAATATAAAAGAAAATAGTAGTACTCTTTTTGCACATAAGTAATAGATTATAACAACTATTATAAGACTTAAACCAATGCATTGCAAAACATCAATAACTAAAAAATAGCTATTAAAATAGCCAGAAAACCACGATAAGAAAGGGATTCTAAGCAAATAACCAATACCAATAAGAAAAAAACCTCTTACAATTCCTTTTCGCATTCGTAGTTTATCTTGCCCTTTTTCTTTTGCCTTTAGCAATAAATAGGTAAAAATTAAACCAGAAATAGTAAAAAAAGTTGGTGCAGTAATTCCTCTGAAGTAAGACCATACAGAGTAAGGAATAGCGTTTATATCTTTATAGGAATCTGCTAAGAGTGTATTTATAAAGTGTCCTTGCAGCATCATTAGAATTGCAAAAGCACGAATAATATCAATAAAATACAACCTTTTACTATTCATTAGTATTTTTTTCAACTTTAAATAATACGATATATCCTATCTTAAGCTTTCTATTGTAGATTATTTTAGAATAAGGTTGGCTATTTTATCCAATATTTCTTAGCCATTAAAATGTAAATACATTGCAAACATAAACTTTAATTTAGATTGAATTATATGAACGAAAGTAAATAAATAAATTTAAAGTGATTTTAAATCTGTCTTGTTCTATTTAGTAACCAAAAATCTGCTAAAACTAATGCAGTCATAGCTTCTATTATTGGCACTGCTCTTGGCACAACACAAGGGTCATGTCTTCCTTTACCAGTAATTTCTGTCACTTCACTTTCAGAATTAATTGTCTGTTGAGAACTCATAATAGTTGCAACAGGTTTAAAGGCTACCCTAAAGTAGATATCCATTCCGTTACTTATTCCACCTTGAATTCCACCAGATAGATTTGTTTTAGTAGATCCATCGGCATTAAACACATCATTATGTTCTGTACCTTTCATTTTCGAACCACAAAATCCACTACCAAATTCAAAACCTTTTACAGCATTTATAGAAAGCATTGCTTTACCTAGTTCGGCATGTAGTTTATTAAAAATTGGTTCACCTAAGCCTACAGGAACATTCTGTGCAACACAAGTAATTGTTCCACCAATAGTATCACCTGCTTTTCTAATTTCTTGTATTTTGGTAATCATTTTCTCAGCTGAAGCTTCATCAGGACACCGAACAATATTACTTTCTGTTTTAGAAAAGTCTAATTCTTGATATGGTTTTTCCATAAAAATTTCACCAACAGAAGAGGTAAAGGCATTTATTTCTATGGATGAAATTAGTTGTTTGGCTAAAGCACCAGCAACTACCCAATTTGCAGTTTCTCTTGCAGAGCTTCGACCACCACCTCTAAAATCTCTAAATCCATATTTTTGATCATAGGTAAAATCGGCATGAGAAGGTCTATAAACATTTGTGTTATGATTATAGTCTTTAGATTTCTGATTGGTATTTTTAATAATAAAGCCAATTGAGGTTCCTGTTGTTTTTCCTTCAAAAATACCTGAAAGAAATTCTACAGTATCTGGTTCTTTACGTTGAGTAACAATTTTAGATTGTCCAGGTTTACGTCTATTTAACTCCTCTTGAATAGCATCAAGGTTCACTTCTAAACCAGCAGGAAAACCATCTATAATACCACCAATGGCAGTTCCATGAGATTCACCATAGGTTGTAACTCTTAATAAATTTCCAAAAGAATTAAATGACATTTTTTTTATGTTAAATTATTGTACAAATATACTAAAGTGAATATAAGTAATTTCTAAATTTTATGCTTTTATAACGATTCCTATATTTTTCTTTATTGCAATAGTACTTGATTATGAATAAGATAGATTGAATATTTAATTATATTCAAGAAAGATAAAAAATAATAGCTTTTTTGTTTTTTAGAATTAAATATTCAATCTATATTTGCACCCGCATTAAGGGAATACCTTATGAGACTACTGGAGAAATGGCAGAGCGGTCGAATGCGGTAGTCTTGAAAACTATTGACTGTAACAGGTCCGGGGGTTCGAATCCCTCTTTCTCCGCAAAAAGAAACCCACAACATTAGTTGTGGGTTTTTCTTTTCCAAAAAAACCAAACTTGTTTGTGTTTTTTTTGCAAAATAAAAAAGACAAAATTCTTTCAAAGAATTTGGATTTCTATGCTTGTTCAGGATTCCTTTCTGGGACGCACGAGGTAAATCCCCTC
The DNA here is from genome assembly GCA_937771065.1 of uncultured Polaribacter sp. Lineage (GTDB taxonomy): Bacteria > Bacteroidota > Bacteroidia > Flavobacteriales > Flavobacteriaceae > Polaribacter. The sequence goes on from CALJHU010000009.1 coordinate 23,993, forward strand.
TTTTTCCGCAAAAACGACTTGTAATCAATTTATTTTCATGGCTATTTATTTTTATTTAAAAATTTATCTTTTATAGCTCAATAATATATCTGCATATAAATATATAAGAGAAACATCCCTCTAAAGTAATTTTCATCACCCAACGGTTCTATTAAATCGCTACAAAAAGTTAAACGTTTAGACAAATATCCTAAACCCTTTAGATTATATAATAAATACCTTTTTCAAAAGGTAAATTTAAATTATCATAGACTAACCTAGAATTTGTTTTTTAACATTTTCGATATATGACCTACCAATAACATACTTGATTCCGTCAATTTCTACACTATTTCCTTGAACTACTTCAATTTTATCTATTGCTATGGTAAAAGATCTATGTATTCGAATAAAATTATTTGAAGGTAATTTATCTGTAAAACTAGTTAAAGAACTGTGTATAATATACCTGTTTGTAAGCGTACTTATTTTTAAATAATCTCTTAAAGATTCAATAACTAAAATTTCATCTAAATAGATTTTTTGCATTTTCTTTTTATCTACTTTAATAAAAAGATGTTCTCTTTTAGTAATTTTTAAATTGTTAGTGGAGCTATTAGAATCAGTCTCTTTTCTAACTCTATTAATTGCTTTTAAAAATCTAGGAAAAGATATTGGTTTTACCAAGTAATATGGGAACACTAAGTGGTTCTGTGGAAGAAAAACTTGAAAAAATAGCAACGCAAAGATGGTTAGCTAATTATACCAATGGTTATGAATCTTGGGCTATTGTTAGAGATACTGGATATCCTAGTACAGCGTTTATTGAATCAACTAATAATGATATCATAAGCTTTGCTGGAGATTTAAATGGAGCTTATCCACAAAGATTACAATACGGAACAAGTGTATATACTTCAAATGGGGATAATGCACAGTTAGCAATATCTAATCAAGGACCTGATAAAATGGTAACTAAATTATGGTTTGCTAAATAATTAAATCAGTTCAAAAATTAAAAAAGGGAGATTTTTATAAAATCTCCCTTTTCTTTTATAAAAAAAGAATAAATTTATAAGATCAATGAAATACTTTTTACTATTTATTATTAGCGGATTTTCAGTTTTAACATTTTCTCAAGAAAAAGAGAGTACTAAAGATATAAATATCAGCTACTTCGGCAGAGAGCACTTTTTAATTGAAGGAACAGCTATTGCAGATTCTTTAAAGGAAAGTCCTTATGATAGGTTACCCATTTCGTATAAAGAAAAAGTAAGAGAACCTGTTTGGGATTTATCAAAAGCATCGGCAGGAATAACGGTACGATTTCACTCAAATTCGACAAGTATTAATTTAAAATGGACTGTTTTAAATGATTTGGATATGCCTCATATGGCAGCTACTGGTATTAAAGGAATAGATTTATATACAAAGTATAATAACAAATGGAGATATGTAACTACAGCAGGAGCTCTTGTGGGACTTAAGACATATCAAAATAAATCCATACCAGCAGATAGTATAAATGAATATGAACTCATAAAAAACATGTCTCCTGACTTTAGAGAGTATAAATTATTTTTACCCTTGTATGATGGCGTTACAAAATTAGAAATAGGAATTGATAATAATGCCCTAATTAATAAAGCAAGTCCCAATCCTGTAAAACCGATTGTTTTTTACGGAACAAGTATTACACAAGGGGGGTGTGCGTCCCGTCCTGGTATGGCCCATACTAACATTATATCCAGAAAATTGGATGTGGACTGCATAAATTATGGATTTAGCGGAAATGGACGAATGGAAATGCCTATTGTTGAACTTATATCAGATATTGATGCCAGTTTTTATGTGATAGAATGCTTGCAAAATATGGATTCTGAACAGGTTAGAGAGAGAGTTAGACCATTGGTGGATATGATTAGAACTAAGCACCCGCTCACACCAATAGTTTTAGTGGAAAACATGATGTATACAACGGCTTTTTTAGATCAAACTATAGAAACCACATTGATTCAGGAAAATGAAGCACTCAAAAATGAGTTTGATAAAATTATAAAAAGAGGCACTCCAAATATTTTTTATATCAAAGACAATAAAGACTTTTTATCAGATAATGAGGGAACTGTAGACGGAGTGCACCTTACTGATTTAGGATTTTTAAGATATGCAGATTATCTAATAGAAAATTTTAAAAAAAACTCATTAATTAAAGGAATACTTCATTAAAATAGTACTCAATCAATATAGAAATAAAACTTCTGTCTTAAAAAAAATGTTATTGGTCGAAGTAATTTTGTAATTTTCAATTATATAAGTTTCTTTAATGTGTTAATTGTTTATTTGAATTACATTGAGTTTGAAACAAGAACAAGATTAATCTTGTTCTTGTTTTTTTTAATTTAAAAACATGAAAAAACCTATTATTTCTAAAAAAGAGTTGATCTCTTTTATTTTAGTGACTTCATTATTCGCCTTATGGGGGTTTGCTAATGCAATTACAGATCCGATGGTCCAGGCTTTTAAAAAAGTATTAGAATTATCTAATTCACAAGCAGCTTGGGTGCAAATGGCATTTTATGGTGGCTATTTTTGTATGGCTTTACCTGCAGCATTATTTGTTAGAAAATATTCATACAAAACAGGTATTTTAATAGGACTTGCATTATATGCTGTAGGAGCTTTATTGTTTTATCCTGCAGCAATTACCGAACAGTTTTGGTTTTTTTGTTTGGGATTATACATTTTAACATTTGGGTTGGCTTTTTTAGAGACTACTGCAAATCCTTATATTCTTGCAATGGGTGCTCCAGAAACTGCCACACAACGATTGAACCTAGCACAAGCGTTTAATCCTTTAGGGCTGATTGCCGGGTTGTTAATTGCTCAACAATTTGTTCTAAAAAAATTACAATCTGATGATATTGAAAATTATAGCATGTTATCTGAAGCAAAAAAAATACTAATTAGAACTTCTGACCTTCTTGTAATAAGAGACCCTTATGTTATTCTAGGCTTAGTAATAATAGTTGTTTTTATTTTAATAGCTGTATGCAAAATGCCCCAAGTAAAAGGGAGTGAAGAGATTCCAAGTATTAAGGAAACTTTTAAATCATTGGGTAAAAATAAAAAATATATTCTAGGTGTCGTTGCACAAGTTTTTTACGTGGGTGCTCAAATTATGTGTTGGACTTATATTTATCAATATGCAGAAGGTATTGGTATTGAAAGTGATATCGCAGCTAATTATCAATTTATTGCTTTTATTGTATTTTTAATTGGTAGAGCCATTGGTACCTATTTGTTACGTTTTATAAGTGCTGGAAAATTATTAATGTACTTTGCTTTGTTAGCAGTAGTTTTTTGTTTGACTACCATTTTCATTGAAGGCATTTATGGCTTGTATAGTTTAGTAGGGGTTTCATTTTGTATGTCTTTAATGTTTCCAACGATTTACGGAATAGCTCTTAACGGATTAAATGAAGAAGAATCTAAAATTGGAGCAGCAGGATTGGTTATGGCTATAGTTGGAGGTGCTTTAAT
>CALJHU010000010.1:0-148786 GCA_937771065.1 uncultured Polaribacter sp.
TACTCACAAACAACAAACTTCACATTGACCAACTAACAAAATGTCTGTAGAATCTACTTTGTGGTTTTTTATTACAGGAATTTTAATATCTAAAGACAAACACTCAACTTTGTCGCATTTAGTGCATTGAAAATGCGGATGCTTGTCTGAATGATGATTGGCTGAACATCCTACACATTTAGCATACCACTTTAAACTATCTTTTCCATTAAATGAATGAATAGTACCATCTTGTTCAAGTCTATCTAAAATACGATATACAGTAGTTTTATTCATCTTATCCTTTAAAAGTTCTATAAGACGTACTACCGATTTAGCTTCGTTCTTCTCTTCAAAAATTTGGAGTACTAAATTTACACCTTTAGTTTTTCTGACAATTCCCATATCAGCAAAATTAACGCACTATGTTGCAATCACAAATTTTATTTTCTATTTTAGCAACTCGGTTGCATTAACAAAATATTTTTATGATACAATTACAAAACGTTAGCAAGTCATTTAAGGGTAATATTGCTATTCAAAACTTGAATTTAGAAGTACAAAAAGGCGATATTTTAGGTCTTTTGGGTGCTAATGGTGCAGGTAAATCTACTACAATAAATATGTTATTAGGTTTTCTTAATCCAGATTCTGGAAAAGTACAAATCAATGATTTGGATGCTATCCAAAACTCAAAAGAAACTAGAAAACTTATTGGTTATATTCCAGAAAATGTAAATCTATATCCTTATTTATCAGGTTTAGAAAATCTAGATTATTTCTGCAAGTTGGCAGGACTAAAATATACTAAAAAAGAACTTGAAGACTACCTAGCCATATGTGGATTAGAAACTAAAGCACACAACAAAAAGGTAAGTGGATATTCCAAAGGAATGAGACAGAAAGTGGGAATCGCTATTGCATACGCAAAAAAAGCAAAAGTCTATTTATTGGATGAACCTGCTAGTGGTTTAGATCCTTTAGCTAGTAATGAACTTTCTGTTCTTCTGAAAAAATTAGCATCAGAAGGAGCGACTATTTTAATGGCTTCACACGACATTTTTCGTGTTCGTGAAGTTTGTAATCGTATTGGCATTTTAAAAAATGGCATTTTAGTAAAAGAACTAAATAGTAAAGATGTAAGTGCCAACGAGCTAGAAACTTTGTATCTACAATTTATGCAAAACTAAAACGAATATTATGTTGCAAATCATCAAAAATGAATATCGCTTTTTAGTGCGTAGTCACATATTTTTAGGCATCAGCATTGCTTTTATTTCCATCTTAATACTCGCTATTTTTCTAGGAAATTATCAAACACAAAAGCAAGAGCAAACACATAAAAACGCAAAAGACCACGTTCGTCAACAATGGGTAAGTATTGACGAAATGAATCCTCACAGTGCTGCCCATTATGGAACTTATGTTTTTAAACCTGCTAATTTGTTGAGCAGTCTCGATGAAGGAGTTAATAGCGTTACAGGAAATGTATTACGTGTAGAAGGACACGTACAAAATGAAATAACACATTCCGAAGCATCTCAAATGCAAGCTGTTTCAAGATTCGGAAAATTAAAACCATCACTTTTATTGCAATATATAGTTCCGTTGTTGTTAATTTTTCTTGCATTTAGTTCTGTTAGTAACGAAAAGCAAAGTGGCAGACTAAAATTATTAGTTTTGCAAGGTGCAAAACCTTTACAAATTATTTTATCAAAAATAATTTCTGTTTGGCTTTACGGTATGTTATTGTTAATTATAGTACTTTCTGTATATAGTATTTTGAATTTTCAGAGTTTAACTGCTGAAATTTTAACTAGAACAGGATTATTCCTTTTATCCTACACATTATATTACTTTATTATTAGTGCAATCACGGTTTTCTTTTCTGCACGTTGGCAAAATGCCACACTTGCTTTAACATCAATGTTGGGTATTTGGATTATTTGGACAATATTTTTACCCAATATTTTAATGAGTTCTGCCGAAAAATGGCATCCGCTTCCTAGCAGAAACGAATTTCAATCGGCTATGCAAGAAGACCGCTCAAAAGGACTTGACGGTCACAATCCTTCTGATAAAAGAGGTGTAGCGCTTAAAAAGAAAGTTTTAAAAGAATATGGTGTGGATAGTCTATCTCAATTACCCATAAATTTTGATGGTATGCGAATGCAAGCCGATGAAGAATACGGAAATAGTGTTTGGGATAAACATTTTGGAAATAATCGTAAAATACTTCGTGAACAAAAACAAAGCTTTCAATTAAGTGGTATTGTAAATCCTTTTATTTCCTTACAAAACACCAGTATGGGTTTTATGGCTAGTGATAATTTACATCATCAAGAATTTTTGTTACAAATAGAAAATTACAGACGCGGTTTTATTAAAATGTTAAATGACAAGCAAACTTTTGGTGGTTCTAAAACTGGAAATTGGGGTTGGAAAGAAGATAATGCTTTTTTTAAATCTATTCCAGATTTTGATTATAAACCAACTCAAATTTCTAATGTATTTTCAAATTATCTTTTGGATTTAGGTTTGCTTTTACTATGGTCAATACTTGTAATTGTTCTAATTATTTTCGGAACTAAAAAAATAAAAATCGGATGAGAAGTTTAAACATATTTTTATACGAATGGAAACATTTGGTTCGCAGTCCTTTTAAAATTGTAGCACTATTACTGTTTATTCTAGCAAGTGTTTATGGTTTGCACAATGGTGCAGATTTATATAATAAACAAAATACTGAAATTGAAAGACTCAAAGAAAAAGCACAAGAAGAAAAAGAAACCATACTAACCTATTTTGATAAAGGCGAAAAAGGACCTGAAAAAAGACCTTGGGTAGATGTAACAACACCTTTTTGGTCAATTTGGTACACACCTACCTATCATTTCAAAAAACCATCGCCAACTATTGTTTACATTATAGGGCAAACTGAACAATATGGTTTTTATAAAAAGATTGATATGTATTCAAGTCCATATGATGCAGATATGGCAAAAGAAATAGCAAATCCAGAACGTATACAGTCTGGAACTTTAGATTTTGCTTTTGTTGTCTTATTTCTTATGCCACTTTTACTTTTGGTATTACTCTATAACATAAAAGGAAAAGAAGCAGAAGAAGGTTTTTTACCACTCATTTTTGTGCAAACGGGTTCTAAAAACTGGTGGATTTTATCAAGAACACTTTTTTACACGATACTACTTTTAGTTGTGTTGTTGGCATTATTACTTTATGGTGCTAAACTTACCAAAGTGTTTGAGTCAGAAAATGGCTTTTTATCTATTTTACTGTACACCTCAATCTATCTTATATTTTGGGTAGTCGTTTATTTTTTAATATTAAAATACGGAAAAAGCATTATTTCAAACACTTTACAAATGATAGGCGTTTGGTTACTTTTTACATTTATTATTCCTGCAACAATACACCAATGGATAAGTATTGAAAAGCCAACTAATTTAATGGTGGATTTAATTGATGTTAAAAGGGATAAAACAGATGACATCTATGAGCAATCTAACAAAGAAACCGATAAGCAACTTTTTAATTTATACCCAAATTTAAAACAAACCAATATTGCACAAGATACAATTGCCATAAAGGAAGCAAGAAAAAATTCTAGAATAGCATTGATTAATGTGGCTATGAAAGATGGGATTTCAAAGCTAGAAGAAGATAATAACACTAAAAATGAACTTATTTCTAAAACATATTGGCTAAATCCTATTACTTACTTTCAAAATAAACTAAATCATTCATCAAATACACATTATGACGATTACCAAACGTATAGAAACGAGATTCAAGCATTTGTTGATAAGCGCATAGAAATAATGATTTTAGATATTTGGAATGATGTTAAAGTTGACAAAGTAAAATACCTTGAATACAATAAAACATTCAATAAATGATACAAACAAAAAAGATATATTGGGCAGGTAAATTAGGAGCTATGAGTGCCTTTCTTTGCATAATTCATTGTCTTGCAGTACCAACATTACTTGCTTTAGGAATTAGCTTTTTGGGTAATCCAATAGTTGCCTTTCTATTTATTATAATAGCGTTTATTTCTATATACAAAGCCACTAATGGAAAATTGACAAAGGAAATTAATGTTTTTTTATGGGTTGCTTTTATAGGTTTTGTTATATCCATATTACTAGAAGAACGTGCTGAAATTTTTGAATATGGAATGTTTCTATTCTCGACATTAATTATATTTGGACATTTTTATAATATTCGGAATTGTTTAAAATCTTAAATTGAATTAAATATTCTACTCTTCTAATAACAGGTCATAGAATAAAAGATAGTTAGAAAAATGTACTGGTTACAACACCGTGTAAAATTAATTGCTAGTTTTAGCCAACTTGCGAAAGTCCTCGCGGACTTTCTTGGTCAGTAATTATTTATAAACTTTACTGCTAAACCAACGCAACAAAGCTTATACCAAAACGTTGTAGCCAATACAAGGAAAATCTGCACCGTGTCTGATTGGTAATACCTCTAAGAATCCAGTACTATAGAAAATAATTTAACAGATTTAGTTATCCTGTGCATTCCCGCCCGATTACAAATGCAACTTAGTTGCATTTAGAGAATTTTACTTATATTTGCTACAGCGTTGCATTTTAAAACGCACTAATAATATTCACTATAAATCTAAATAAATTTCATTATGAAAGTAGCTTACATTTTTAAAACTAACATGGCTTCTACCTTCCAGTTGGCAACCATGATTTTACCTCAGTTAGAGCAAAATACCCATGGTGTAGAAGTGGTAGGTATGTTCTTTTTTGACGAAAATGCACATGTCCTGAGAAGAGGAAATGAAACCGGAGAGCGACTTAATAAGATAGCCAAAGAACGTGGGATGTTGATTATGGCTTGTGACCAATGTGCTCTCAGACGTGATTTAGCTGAGGGGGATTTTGACCAATGCGGTACTGGAAGTGTACAACCAAAAAATATGATTGAAGTGGGACAAGTAGGTTGTTTTCCTCAATTGTATAGTGCATTAGGTGGCAATACGCCAAATTTGGTAATTACCCTTTAAGATGAAAGCTTAAACCTTAACTACAATACGTAAAAATCAGTATTTTTTAGGTTATGAAATAGATGTAGAGTTAATTGTGTAGGTGGAGTTCAATTTTATTTTGAGATAAAAAGATTAATGCTCCTAATACAGGTTTTTATGCTTTAAAATAATAATAAAGTACTGGCTACAACAAAAGCTAAAATGTCAATAGGCTCTAAGCGGGCCTACTGTATTTAGCAAGACCGTTAACAAACATTTGAAAAAAATGAGAATACGATACGAAAAAAAACAAGTTAATCTATTTTTGTATTTTGGTTTATTGCCGCTTGTAAATGGAATAGTACAAACTGTGAGAAATGAAAATATAAGTTTGTTTGACCATTTCTGGTTTTTACTTTCTGGAATTTACTTAATAATATATTTCTACCAGAAAAAGGAAAAATATTTAACTCTTGAGAATGGAATTATTAAACAAAATTGGCCATTTGGAAAGAAAATGAAATTGAAAGAAATAAAAGTAATTAAACATTTTGCAGGAAAATATATACTGAAATCTGAATTAAAAAAAATGAAAATCAATATTGGTTTAATAGAATCTGAATCATTATCTGAATTAAAAACGGAATTAAAAAAACTAGATGTTGAGTGGAATTGAAAAACGAAATGCCAACACCGTATATAATTTATTGCTAGTTCTAGCCTACTTACGAAAGTCATAGCAGACTTTCTTGGTCGGTAATTATTTACTAAATTAATCCCTTGAAACACGCAACAAACCATATACAACAACGTTAGAGACAATTAGAACTAAATGAAGATAATTACATTACCAGATGAACTAAATTTGAATTCTTCTCTCTCCATCTGTGTTTATGATTATGAAAGCAATAAATAAATCTCTAAACAACAAATCATACTGAATAAAAACACTTTTAGTTTTCTGCAAGAAGGAACGAAAGAGGTGTTTTTCGACAATTCATCATACTCAATAGACAACTCTCAATTTCTATTGATGAAGTCAGGCCATTGCTTAATGACAGAAAAACTTTCTAACGTAAAAGAAAAATATAAAAGCATTCTTTTCTTTTTCTCTAATGAAGTCGTATTAAAATTCATACGGAAATTTGAACTTAATCAAACAAATACTGAAGCACATTATTCAACTTACTCATTTAAGTACGATGCATTTATTAAGGGATTTGCAAACAGTATTTTGGACATCTCTAAATTTTCAAAATCGATCCAAAAAAATATTTTAGCCGCAAAATTTGAGGAAATAATGTTGTATTTGATTGAATTTAAAGGAGTCGATTTTCTTTATTCCTTAATCGAAAATAATGATAATCAAAGCCAAAAAATTTATCCAAACCATTGAAAGCAACCAACTAAATAAACTGAGCGTAAAAGAACTTTCCTTTTTATCAAACATGAGTGTTTCAACATTCAAAAGAAAATTTGAAAAACACTTTCATAGCTCACCAAGTAAATGGTTTCAAGAGAAAAGACTTGAGCATTCTGCTTTCTTACTAAAAAACAAATCAAAAAGGCCATCAGATATTTTTGAGGAAATTGGATATGAGAATTTATCAAATTTCATTCAGGCTTTTAAGATGAAATTTGGAGTTACACCAAAACAGTATCAATCAAATTGAACTTTTATCAATACTTTTTGAACTTTTATGATTAACAAAAAGCCTATAGTACTGATTAGATTTGCATTATAAATTAATAATTAAACAAATACAATGAAGATAATTACAATAACAGATGAACTAAATTTGAATTCTTCTCTCTCCATCTGTGTTTATGATTATGAAAGCAATAAAGAAACCTCTAAACAACAAATCATACTGAATAAAAACACTTTTAGTTTTCTGCAAGAAGGAACGAAAGAGGTGTTTTTCGACAATTCATCATACTCAATAGACAACTCTCAATTTCTATTGATGAAGGCAGGCCATTGCTTAATGACAGAAAAACTTTCTAACGTAAAAGAAAAATATAAAAGCATTCTTTTCTTTTTCTCTAATGAAGTCGTATTAAAATTCATACGGAAATTTGAACTTAATCAAACAAATACTGAAGCGCATTATTCAACTTACTCATTTAAGTACGATGCATTTATTAAGGGATTTGCAAACAGTATTTTGGACATCTCTAAATTTTCAAAATCGATCCAAAAAAATATTTTAGCCGCAAAATTTGAGGAAATAATGTTGTATTTGATTGAATTTAAAGGAGTCGATTTTCTTTATTCCTTAATCGAAAATAATGATAATCAAAGCCAAAAATTTATCCAAACCATTGAAAGCAACCAACTAAATAAACTGAGCGTAAAAGAACTTTCCTTTTTATCAAACATGAGTGTTTCAACATTCAAAAGAAAATTTGAAAAACACTTTCATAGCTCACCAAGTAAATGGTTTCAAGAGAAAAGACTTGAGCATTCTGCTTTCTTACTAAAAAACAAATCAAAAATGCCATCAGATATTTTTGAGGAAATTGGATATGAGAATTTATCAAATTTCATTCTGGCTTTTAAGATGAAATTTGGAGTTACACCAAAACAGTATCAATCAAATTGAACTTTTATCAATACTTTTTGAATTTTTATGATTAACAAAAAGCCTATAGTACTGATTAGATTTGCATCATAAATTAATAATTAAACAAATATAATGATAAAATCAATTCAAATCTTAGCAGTAGTAATCGCTTTTTCCAGCTCAGTTTTTGGACAACAAACTTTCACTTTATCAAGTAATGATTTAGGAGGCGAAGCTACAGTTAACGAAGAATTTAATGGCTTTGGTTGTACTGGCGAAAATCAATCACCACAGTTATCATGGGAAAATGCTCCTGAAGGAACTAAAAGTTTTGCAGTAACTATGTACGACCCAGATGCACCTACTGGAAGTGGATGGTGGCATTGGTTGGTATTTGATATTCCAGTAAACACTAACGAATTAGTATCTGGTGCGGGAAATACAAAATTAAATCTTACCCCTGAAGGAGTAATTCAAAGCATTACAGATTATGGAGCGAATGGTTATGGTGGACCTTGCCCTCCAGAAGGTCATGGTTTACATCAATATATTATTACAGTTTATGCTCTAAAAACAGACAAACTTGGACTCAATGAAAGTACAAACCCTGCTGTAGTTGGATATTACTTATGGAATTACACATTAGCTAAGGCTAGTATTGTGACTTATTATCAAAGGAGTAAGGAGTAATAGCTGTCTCTAACAATGTATAAAAGTAATAGCGGTTTAGGTTATAATTTAAACCGCTTTTTTCATTTAATTAAGTATTTTGTTAACCGAAAGTATGCGATTTTTAATCCGCTATTACCTTTATACTAAACGTTATGGGCAATAAAAAAACTGAGAAGAACAATGGAAGTATATAACGGCCCTTATTTAACCATAAAATATGAACAAGATAATTCAAGGCTAATTAATACTTGGAAATCTAACCCGCTTAATGATGCAGTGTACAGAAAAGAGTTGTTAGCACATCTTCACATTGCGCAGAAAATAAAACCTTTTCAAGTAATTTGGCTCATAGAAAATCTCACTTTTAAACCAAGTGATACTACAAAAAAATGGGTAGATGAGAACATTTCAATGCCGATATTTAAAGCTGGATTTATAACTAAAAACCAAGATGGGTTTGATCAAGTCGCATTCGTTGTCGGACACGACGTATTGGCTTACATTGAAGTAATGGATGTTTTTAATAAGCATTCAACTAGTGGCTTTAAACTAAAATATTTTGCAACCGAAATAGAAGCTATAAATTGGTTGAATGCAGAGCTCAATATTAAAGTTTCTAAGAGAGAAGAGAAGGAGTTAACAATTATTTTTAAAGAAATAGATGACAAAGGCAAAGCAGTTTTTGAGTTTAAAGATGACGCCTCTAATTTTGATAGCACTATTAAATCATTTAAGACCTTTATTGAGCGATCTCATTTTATAAAGAATAATATTGAAAAATATGCTTCCTTAACTTTAAGAGAGATAGAAACGCTCAAATTTATTGTGAAAGGATATACTAATGAGCAGATATCTGAGAAAATGCACATTTCATTTAATACAGTTAGAACTCATCGAAATAGCATTTGGAAAAAACTGGAAATTAAGCAAATTACAGACTGCTTAAGATACCAATACTTTTTTAATTAACACTTTAAATTACGCCCTGTGGCGTATTGCAAGGTCTAGCGCTATGCCCTAACTTTAAAATATTATTATAAACATTTTAAAATATTATTATTAATGAAGCTATTTCTAATTAGTATCTTTCTTTTAAATTTTTCTTTTTTAATAGGGCAAAACAGTATTGACCTGAATTCACTCCCTGATGTAGAAAGTTATACAGTTGTAATGACAAACCCCATAGCTGATACTGTTATTATTGCATTACATGGGGGGCCAACAGATATGTTATATTCTGGAGAGTTTGATTTTTTTGAAGGTATTCCAACATTTTCGGTTGTAGAAATGGAACAATATACACATCAACATCCAGAAATTTTTTCTGATTCTTCCATGACTTTAGAAGAGGCGATTGTTTATAACGATACTACTATAGCTCTCTTGAAAAAGGTAGTTAATCATTATAATGATCTTGATAAAGAAGTAGTTCTTTTAGGACACTCTTTTGGTGCATTTATCCTAGGTGAATATTTAGACGATTATGGTAATGAGGACTTGCATAGAATTATTCCGATGGCAGGAAGATTAAATATGAATGATGAAGTTTGGAATGCTTTTGCGGATGGTTATCATGCAGAATTTTCTGAAGACGATGGATTGACGATAAATTTAACTTTAGATATGGATCCAAGTGAATGGGCAAATAGGCAACTAAAGGCAGGTATTGCTTATAACCGTTATGTGGACAGTCTGGCAACATTAGATTTGACTAATCTAATGTATGTCTATGCTGAATACGATGTACCGGTTGGACGTTTGCTCGATGACGAACTTGATATGTTAGCAGCTACTGGAGCATCAGTTCTAATGGTGCCTCAAGGTGGCCATTCATCTATGTTTGAATTACAATACATGAATCAAGTCCTTGGTTTTATACGAGAAAATAGTGTTGTAAGTGTTTCAGAGACAATTTTAGTAGAAGCAGATGTCAATATGTATCCAACCATTATTAATAATAACTTAATAGTTGATTCAAAAAAGAATGGAGTCATAAGAATCTATAGTATTGGAGGACAATTAGTTTTTGAAAAATCTTTACAATCTGGAGTAAATGATCTTACACTGAATAACCTTATTTCAGGTATTTATGTAGCTTCCTATATGACAATTGACAATGAATGGAAAATTCAAAAGTTAATAGTAAAATAATAGAGAAAAATAAACAAAAGCCCATAACGAAACCTAAACTGCATTGAAACGCAGTTTAACCGAAACGTTGTGGTGCATTAAAAAAAACTCGAATGAAAGAACTTAAATTTCCTTTAATAATATTAGTAGTAGTAGTAGTAATTCTTTTAGTCGTTTTTGGAATACTAACTGAAAATGAAACTGCGGACAACTTTTCGCTTAATCTTATTACCGAAATAGTAGGGATTTTTCTGACTGTATTTTTAATTGATTTAGTAATAAAACGTAGAGAAAATAAAAAAAAGAAAAATATTCTAAAAAATACTTACACACAATATAAAAGGCCTGCTCAAACATTGCTTTATTTTTTCGCAAAAGTTTATAAAGCTTCGACTTTAGAAAGACCATCAGAATGGGATACTGATTATAAAACATTGTTTTCTACAGACCAATTTTATACGAGTATTAGATATTTGGACTTTATGAAAAAAGCGCCAGTTACACCGAATACCGATTGGCTAAATCATTCTCACCACGAAATGACAGAGATAAAAAATGGATTTGATAAAATATTAGACAAATATGCTTTTACTTTAGACAGTAAAGTAATTTCGGATTTGGAATGGCTATCTAATAATTGGATTATCAAAATCTTATATTCTGGACCGATTTATAAAGCTTCAGACCAATCAATGGATTTTAAAAGAGAAAATTTTTGTTTACTCGCAATCAAGTCTGAAAATTCCGACAACCCAGTAAAAGAATTAATTGATAAAGTTTTTGAAGTTGCAGAATATTTTGAATCAATTACTGATGAAAAATCCGATATACAATATTTCCAATCAATTTGGCAGGAAAATATGTCACTTCAATTATCAGACAGCCGAGTGAATGCAGAATAACGCACCACAACACCGTATATAATTTATTGCTGGCTTATTGCCTACTTGCGAAAGTCCTCGCGGACTTTCTAGGTCGGTAATTATTTACTAAATTAGGTGCTTAAACACGCAACAAACCATATACATTAACGTTGGAGCACATTTGAGAAAATCAAAAAAAATTGAATAAACTTAAGAATATTTGGATTTTAACTAAATCTGGATTTTTACCAAAAGAGAACCGAAATTTAAAAGAAACTATATATCTTGGATTGAAACTCTACGGAATTCTAATTCTAATGAAAGGTTTTTGTTTCGGCATTTCTTACTTTTTAGATTTTTATGATATTTTTAAAATACCAGCACATATTGGCGGAGAAAAAATCAGGAGTTATGGTTCGTTTCAACGAATTTTAATAATTGCGATTATAGCACCAACTATAGAAGAATTTACATATAGGATTGGAATAATATTTTCGAAACAAAACTTAACAATAACTGCAATCGGAATATCTTATTTTATTTTATTGAGTCTCACTAAATTTCAAAAATTGTATTGCGCATCAATTGCTTTGTCACTTGGCACTATATTGTATTTTAGTCTAAAAAACAATATTGTTAAATTACTTTCTGAATTTTGGAAAGAGAATAGACGAAAAGTATTTTATGGATTACTTTTAATATTTAGTTTTTTACATTTAGGTAATTATGAAATAACAATTGAATTATTGATCTTCTCACCAATAATCATATTGAGACATTTTTTAGCAGGCTTTATTTACAGTTATGCAAGATTAAACTCTGGAATTATTTTAGCAATTTGTCTACATAGTTTGAATAATAGTCTATTATTTATAATATTATTAATCTTTAGATAAAAACGTGCTACAACACCGTGCATAATTTATTGCTGTTTGATTTTCCTTGCGGAAAATCCTCGGACACTTCCAATGTTGGTTGTTTTTTTAGTATTTTAGTCTAATAAGATCGCAACAAAACCATGCACAAGCACGTTGTAACCAATTTGAACGACGATAATGGTACAATCTTTGATTAAATTTTCTTGAATTGTTTAAACTAAAAAAAGCATATGAAAAGAATTTTACTATTATTAACATTTACCACATTAGGAATTTTAAATGGATTTAGTCAATCTAAAAAAAATGACTTAAAATTAACCGTTTCCGGACTTCCTTTATTTGGAGCTTCAGAGGATTTTAGTTCAGGTTTCAATGGATTTGTAATTAAGCCAACTATTGGATATTACATTTCTGACAAAACATCAATTGAATTGAATTTCTCTTATGCAACTATGAACGACTTGAAAGTTGGAAATATAAATTCTTATTATAACTCTTATTCATTTATTCCTACTTTGAGAAATAATTTTGTGAATAAAAATAAATTGAGAGTTTTTGCTGAATTTGGTTTTGGACTTGGAACAATAAAATATAATGCAGATAATAACAATTTCAGAAATTTGCAACACGAGGAATTAAGTGGTGGAATATCGGTTATGAATATTGGAATTGGAGGAAACTACTACTTCAATGAAAAATTCGGAATTGAATTTATTTTACCGTATATAACTACAAATAATATTACATCTGAACAATCAAATAATATATATTCTGGAATTGCACCAACAATAGGATTAACATACAAACTGAATTAAAAACTGGTTACAACACCGTGCATAATTTATTGCTGGTTGATTTTCCTTGCGGAAAATCCTCGGACACTTCCAATGTTGGTTGTTTTTTTAGTATTTTAGTCTAATAACGTCGCAACAAAACCATGCACAAGCACGTTGTGCTTCATTATGACAAACCGCTAACCAATGATAAAATTCTTTAGAAAAATTCGCCAAAATATGCTTATGGAAAATAAAACTGGAACGTACTTTAAATATGCTATTGGAGAAATTATTCTTGTGGTAATCGGAATTTTGATTGCGCTTTCAATAAACAATTGGAATGAGAACCGAAAAAACAGCAATGAAGAAATAGCAATACTTCAAAGTTTAGATAAAAATTTAATTCTAGCCAAAAAACAATCAGAATCTTTAGTTTCCACTGAAAAGGATTCTAAAGCTGTTCTATTATTAGTTCTAGGAATAGATACAATTACTGATAAGAATTCTATTTCGGATAACATTTTCAAAGATGCATTTTGGAGTTTAGAAAATAATATACCTGTTATAAACACCTATGCAGACCTTAAAAACAGTAATAAATTAGGCCTTATAAAGAATCAAAAAATAAAAGAAAAATTCACAAGTTTAGAGGTGAATTTAAATAAATTAAAGGGTTTTCTAGATGACAGATTACATGTTCAACAGATTCGCATAGATGATGTATCTGAAAATGAAATTAACTTTATTCCTCTTATCAAATCTTCCATACCAACAATAAACATTACAAATGAAAAGCAAAATAACTACGAGCAAATAATTAATAATCAACGAATAAGAAATCTTTTAGGAATAAAATTGAATATGACACAGGACGTATTGAACTATAGAGAAAATTTAGACAAAGAGATTAAAGAGTTAATAATGCTCATTGAATCAGAATTACATAAATATAAATAACGAAAGCACAACACCGTGTATAATTAATGGCTCGTTTTAGCTTGCTTACGAAAATCCTCGCGGATTTTCTATTCGGTAATTATTTACTAAATTAGGTGCTTAAACACGCCACTAATCATACACAAATACGTTGTGCATCAATTAACTACCTGAAGAAAACTTAACTATGAGAAATATTTTCACAATCCTCCTTCTACTAGTAACAACTTATGTAACGGCCCAGTTTGACCAACAATTTGCAAATATCGGAGATTTTAAAACCGAGAATGGTAAAGTGATAAAGGACTGTAAGGTGGGCTATAGAACCGTTGGAAAACTTAATACTGAGAAGACGAATGCAGTGTTGTGGCCCACTTGGTTTACTGGTACTAGTGAACATGTAATTGGATCAATGAATAATGTAATGGATACAACCGGATTATATTTAATCATTGTGGATGCACTTACTAATGGTATTTCGTCTTCTCCATCCAATACAAAAGAATTTCCTGAAGTCACCATGCGTGATATGGTCAACTCACAATACAAGCTCGTAACTGATCATTTGAACATTGATCATCTTTATGCTGTGATGGGAATATCAATGGGCGGGATGCAAACATTTGAGTGGCTTGTAGCCTTTCCAAGTTTTATGGATAAGGCAATTTCGATAATTGGTAGTCCTAAACAGTCGTCATACGATCTTTTAGTTTGGCAAACTATGGCTGACATTATCACAACTGCACAAAAGAACAAACAAGATTTGGACGTTGCTTTAAAACTGGCTGAAAAGATTGAATATATCAATCTATACACGCCCACTTATGTTGTTAATAAATACCCAGCTGACAGTGTAGATGCTTACATAGGTGAAGGATTTACAATGAAACCCTTAAATGTTCTAGGTGGGTTGAACGCAATGATTTCACTTGACATCTATAAAAGTGCAAGTAGTGATATTGAAAATATTTCGGATGTAATTAAAGCTGATTTACTGGTTATTGTTTCGAAACAAGACCATCTAGTAAATCCGATTTCATCTACCCTCTTAGCCGAAAAATTAGGTACGAAATTAGTAACCTTGACTGGTAATTGTGGACATATAGCTGCATTCTGTGAGGCTGAAAAAGTAAAGAAAGTAGTTACCGAATTTTTGAATTGAAAGGTTAAAACTTCTTAAAACTGATCACAACAAATGCTAAAAATAAAAATGCGAACTAAGCTATTAGAAATGTATTTGCTAAATTCAATCTTATTCAGTTCTAGCAAGATTGGCGCATACTCATTTTAGCTAGGCGTTACCTGCAAGTGCGTAAAATGAGGTTTAAAATAATAATGAATGAACAATAAAATCACTTTTTTAATTGGAATAGTAGGAGTTAGCCTTTTTGCTATTTCTTCTATTTTAGGTGGACTTCTAATTGAAAATTATAACGTATTAAGTCAATATATAAGTGAATCTTATGCAATTGACACTGAATACGGAAAAATTTTAAGAATATTTGGTTACATCCCAAGTGGTATTCTTATCACTTTATTTTGCTTTCTTGGAGTGAGATATTTTCAACCTTCTAAACTGCTCAAAATAGGGTTTTATGGAATTGGAATATTTTATGGGTTGGCCACAGTAGTTGTTGGAATATTTCCTTGTGATAGTGGTTGTAACAAGGAATTGATCGACCCTAGTTCTTCTCAACTAATTCATAATTTTGTAGGTTTACTAACTTATTTATTCGTTCCTGTTTTTATGATTTTAATTGGATTGGTATTAAAAAAATCACCCAATAACAATACGTTTTCCTTACAGTCAATTGTATTTGGAGCAATAAGTATTTTGTTTGTATACATATTAGTTTCTAACTCGAATTCTGAATACATCGGACTATATCAAAGAATGATAGAGTCGGTGTTTGTTATATGGATAGTGTTTTGTGCTTTTGTAATAAAAAATAAAAAACCAGCAGGTAACACCGTGTATAATTAATGGCTGGTTATCGTCTACTTACGAAAATCCTTGCGGATTTTCTATTCGATTTTTATTTGCTAAATTATGTGTTTAAACACGCTACATTTCATACACAAGACCGTTAGCAAAAATACGGTTGATACGCATTTATAGATAATTAGCTTAATTCTAATACTGAATAATAAAAGTTTACTAATGTTAAAATTCTTATTGAAAATATTATACTTTAAAGTTCCTAATTTCATTTTGACCTTTTTAATTGAAAAGGAAAAAATGAATTCTATTGGAATAATTGGAAAGGACGGACATTATAAAAACAGAATTTATTTAGCTGAATATATACAAGTATTCTCTTATGAAAATAAATTGAAGTTGATTGAAATTCTTTTGGAAGATAATATTAAGTATATATCAAATTTAGCGATTAAAGAATCTAAAAAAATAATTTTAAAGAAAAATCTAAAAAGAAAAGTTAATGAGAAAATTGAATTTTGGAATACTAAAAAAATTCAGACAGAAATTAATAAAGAAAAAAATGAAAGACTTTTGAAAAATTCTACTAATAGAAAGAGAAAATTTTCAAATGGAGAGAGTTATCAAAGTTTGAAAAATATGCTAAAAAAACCAATGAACACAGGAAAGTGGTTTTGAAAGTACTTTTGCTAACACCGTATATAATTTATTGCTGGCTTATTGCCTACTTGCGAAAGTCCTCGCGGACTTTCTAGGTCGGTAATTATTTACTAAATTAGGTGCTTAAACACGCAACAAACCATATACAACAACGTAGCCAATTTGGTATAATAATAAATCATTTGTATACCTAAAATAACATGCTTGAAATAATTTAACCAAATATATTGAGTTAATAGATTTGTGTTTCAAAACAAAAAAATAAGGTAGTGTTTTATAATGTTGACAATTTTAAAATTAAAAAATAGGGTATCTAATCTTGGATACCCTATTCTCATTTAAATTGTTCTTAATTCTTAAAATTAGTATCAGTAACTAAATAAATGACGTGCTTTGATTTAGTTACATCGAGAAGTAGATGTTATCTATTAATACAGTAGCTTCAACAAATGCATCACTGGCATCCTGAGGGTTCCATATAGAAAATGGAATTGTTAATCCAGTAAGGTCTAATCCTGGAAAATCTGTTAATGGAATCGTATACTCCACAAACCCATCAGTAAGTTCAGTTCCAGTATAATCTGCCAAGTAAACAAAAGCATTCGTTGCACCAGCTTCAAGTTTTATTTCAGAATTCACAAAGGCATCTGGCTTGTTAAGCGAAAAGTTAAGCTCGGCAAAAGCACTGATATCTTTAGGAGTATCAAGCTGAAGATATGCACCTCCCCAATTTCCCCCTGGGAAATCAAAAACTAAACTTGCATCTCCATCAATTGCGGTTTCAGATGATGCTATCTCCGGTGCCCCAGGACCATATACAATCACTTCTAAACTTCCAAGATCAGTAAATTCATCCCGAATAGCATGTCCCGCTATGGCTTGTTCTATAACTTGTCCAATGGTTTCTTCTTCAATATTCAAAACAGGAGCATCTGGAGCCTGAAAATCATTCTTAGAATAAACTCTAATATAATCGGTAAACATTGTTTGAGGGAACATGGTTGTTCCATCTGGCTCCCCAGGCCAATTTCCTCCCACAGCAACATTCAGTATCAAATAGGAACTGCGAAGAAACTCTTTCATATCATCTTCAATCAAAATTGTACTTATTTCTTGTCCATCTATACTAAATGTCAATGACTCAGGCGTCCAGTCTAGTATGAAAATGTGATAAGAATCGCTAAAATCGCCGCTCGATAAAACATAGTCTCTTTGCTTTTCCCCGTAATTATTTTCATCATTGGTATAATGTACTGTTGAATAAAATTTTGACGGTTCGTTACCTACGACTTCCACGATATCAATTTCCCCGCACCCTGGCCAGTCAATCTGATCTTTATTATCACCTAGCATCCAAATGGCTGGAAGTAAGCCTTGTCCTTTAGGTATTTTAGCTTTTACTTCAATACGACCAAAGCGCATACTAAAAAGGTTTTGCGTAGTTAGTTTTGCAGAAGTATAGCCTCCTGAATTATCTTCAACTGCTGTTATGGCCAAAACTGAAGCGCCTTCATCGTCAACTATACTTGAATTTTCATTATTTGAAGTATAAATTTGTTTTTCATTATTACCCCAACCAATAGGTAATCCGTAATTTGTTCCATCACCAAGTTCATAGTTCCAGTTATTCAAATTTAACTGCGCTTCATTAAATTCATCATTCCATTGTAAGGTCCAACCTTCATATACAGTTGGAACATCTGTTGATTCATTTGATTCTGGTTCATTTGAATTATCATCCTTATTGCATGAAATTACTATTCCCACTAATAATATAAATAAGAATCTATAAGCTGTTTTTTTCATAATTTAAAATTGTTGTTTGTTAATATTGAAGTTCGCTCTTTCTATTACTAAGAAAGTTTATTACAAATAAAGTATTATTACAAATACGTGTCGTCCAGAAATAGGAATCAGGACTATTTTTAATTGAAAAAATATATTTTCTTACTTAATTTTGGTTACGATGCAATCGTTTCTTTTGGTGAAGTGATTTTCGAAACGTTGTTGGAGTTAGCCCCTTTTGTTTTTTAAAAACATCATTAAAAGCTGATTTCGAATTAAATCCTATAGCGTAGCAAATTTCAAGTATTGTTTTATGCTGTTGTTTAGGATCTTTTAGTTGGCCTATCGCATCTTCAATTCTATAGGAGTTAATATAATCACAGAAATTTTGGCCAAAATCCTCATTAATAACCTGTGAAAGGTGTTTTGGCTGCACATCGAGCTCCTCGCCTAGTTTTTTAATAGTAAGGTTGGGTGTTAGGTAGTATTTATTTTCTGCTACCAAGTGATTCAGCTTTTTTATGATCTTCTTTTTATCCGTTAAGGACAAATTAGAGTTCTTATATTTAGTTCTTTCAATAGAATCATTTGTGACTTTATTTTCATCTAAAGAAATATTTATTATTTCCTGAGGAAGCTTAATGCCAATAAACAAGAAAACGTTTATTAATAATAGCATAATTGTTTCTACCGCGATGTTCATAGCTGTAGCTGTAGCTCCAAAATTAAATTGTATTCGAATAAGATTACTAATTAACCCGAGAACCAATATGATGATAAACCATATAAGAACCAACCTCAAAAGTTTTAAACTCTGAAAATAATCTTGAGTTAAATAATTTTTCATATTGACCTCATAGGCTTTGTAACTATTTAAAGCCAATAAAAAAAAGAGAATCGCCTGACTATAAAAATTAAATGTTAGTAGTGTATGAAATTCCAACCAATATTTACCCCACAATGATTGAGGTAGATACAGAAAAATTAAACCTATTACTAAAGGGATGGCCAATAAAATCTTTTTTGGATTTAGTTGAATCTGTTGCTGTGTAGCCTTAACAACAAAAATATAAAATACTGGGCTAAGAGAATATTCAAATAAAACTTTTAATAACCTAAAAAATTGAGTATCAGGAATAACATTATAATGCCAGCGACCAACAGTCAAAATAAAAACAATAGACTGAATAAATAATAATGCTGACATCCAATAATGAAATTGTTTTTTGTGTTTTGAAGCAATAACCACAAGTCCAAAAAATAAGAGCTGAAAAGCTGTAGTAGTGTAAAATATCTTTAACATTTATTAATATGTAAAACTTCCGATCATTAATTCTTAAAAATACTAATATAAGTATATATGCAATAGTAGTTATTTAAATTTGTATTAGTCAATCATTAAAATATTTGAGATAAAAAAAACTAGCTACAACAACGTGTATAATTAATTGCTTTGGTAAGTGCTTATTTGGAAAATTCCTTCGGAATTTTCTCGGGTTCGTATTTGTTTACTAAATTAGTTGCTTAACCACGCAACTAACCATACACAACAACATTGTCTTTAATGCCTAGATATTTCTAGATCAGCAAATTTTCAGCTTATAAATAAAGCCATTTTAATCAAAAAAACTGAACTATTCCTCAAGTACAAAATGGAATCAATAGGAAATTTAGTGCGTGTCAGATTACTGTCATATCTTTGTCATATATGTGTCTTATCGCTTACAATATAAAGGAGAAGTTAATATTTAGATTTGCATAAAACTTAAAACAATAAGAATATGAATTCTAACACAATTAACTTAAGAGATATTAAAAAAATGAGATTAGAGCGTCATTGGTCTCAGGAACAATTGGCGGAAATGAGCGGTTTAAGCAAAAGAACTATTCAACGAATAGAAAACGGGGAAAACGCAGGGTTAGAATCTCTTAAATCTTTGGCAGCCGTCTTCGAATCCAATATTGAAGATTCGAATAAAAAAGAAGAAGTAGATCAAATTAGAAAAGAAGAAACGTATATCCAAAAATTAAAGGGATTTTATAAACTTCTTGGACTCGCGCTAATTAACCTTATTTTATTCTTTTTTATTGCGGTTAATGACTCAGATTCGGAAGGTTGGTGCTTGTTTATTTACATGCTTATTACCTGGATTGCTTTCTTAGGCATTTATTCTTTCATTAGTTTTGATTTCTTTGGAGAAGAATGGAAAAAAAAGATGATTGATAAAAAATTCAAAAAGAAATAATGATTTTTAATTAGTAATAACGAATGACAAAACGGACAAAAAAGCACTAAAGACAGCAACTGTATAATTAATTGCTTGATTCTTACCTACGTGGAAATTCCTCGCGGATTTTCTATTCGGTTTGTATTTACTAAATTCAGTGCTTGAAACACGCAACAAATCATATATAAACACTTTGATAGTCATACGGTACGTTAAACGAACATATTCAAAATCCAATATTAAAATGAAAATCAAAAAATCATCTCACTACTACCTTACATATGCCCTAGGAATGCTAATTGCAATTTCTTTTTTAGCGTCCTGTATAACTGATAAAACTCATGAAGAAACTATAACACTGGATTTGGGGAAGATCGATTTTAATCCAAAACCTGATACATGCTGGGCGCGTAAGAGATTGACAGGTAAATGCTATAAGTTTACTTCATCTTCTGCTCAAGTATTCGAAACTAAAACTGGAGTTTTAAGAATAAATGAGCCTGAAGGTGAGATAATTGGAACTATTGTAACGTACTCTGGTGGACTGGGCACTTACTATAAACAAGCTTTTAATGAAGAATCATTAAAAAAAGGATACCGTGTAATTCAAGTAAAATGGAACGAAGGATGGTTCAAAGCTAGCAAAGAGGAGCAAGAAGGATTTCGTAAGTTAGCTGTTCATCCTGCTTCTATTACACAGTATATTTATGATAATTTAGTAGAAAAAGATAAGCCATTTATTCTTTATGGTTATTCGGGAGGTGCTGCACAAATAGCTTATATGCTTAGTTTTTATGGAATCGATAATATCACAGACAAGGCCATTATTTTTGCTGGTTTTTGGATGGGAAGGTTAGATATTGGATGTTTTGATACCGACCCTTTAAATAGTCAACTTAATTACTCTGAGAAAGCCAGAGCAACAATAGATCAAAGTTTAGGTTTTAATAAAAATGAAAAAGGACCTTGTGCACTGCGCGACAGTACCTTTACAGATATTTATAAAAATTCCAGTATCTCCTATGGGGGGAATTACTACTATCCAAATACGGATGTTTATCTTGTATATGGAGGGAATGATCAGGTCGGGGCTTTAAATCAAGGGCTAACTTATTATGAACAACTGGCATCTGCCAGGTCACCATATGTCCACATGCAAATTGTTGAAGGGGCAGGACATAATATTTTACGAGATTCGTTGGGATTTGAAACACTTAGAAAAATATTATTTACTGAAGTAGATTTAAAAACGACAACCAACAATAAATAAACGGCAATAAAACGCCCCTTTATTGAGGACGTTGTGGTGCATTTAACATGAACATATTTACAAGCAATAAAGACCTGAATTTTTTAGAAGAAAACATTGAGTCGCTGACCAAAAGTGTGACTGAATTGAAGAGCGTTCTAACCGAAATTGGAACAAGTTTTGGGCAACAAGAATTGACAAATGTTTTAGCATCTGCAATGAAAAAAGATTCTAAACTCTTCAGAAGATATGTTTTGACTAACGAACTTTTTGGTGGAAGTGGTGCATTATGGGAATTGTATTGCGGAAACGATAAACTACAATCTGAATTCCAAAATAAATTCAATAGTTTTTGCAGAGATTTAATCAAAATCGGAATTAAAAATCGTAGAATTAAGCAAATAATGAGTTGAAATGAGCGGTTTAAGCATAAGAACTATTCAACGAATAAAAAAGAAGAAGTAGATCAAATTAGAAAAGAAGAAACGTATATCCAAAAATTAAAGGCGTTTTATAAACTTCTTGGTCTCGCGCTAATTAACCTTATATTATTCTTTTTTATTGCGGTTAATGACTCAGATTCGGAAGGTTGGTGGTTGTTTGTTTACATGCTTATTAGCTGGATTTCTTTCTTAGGAATTTATTATTTCATTAGTTTTGATTTCCTTGGAGAAGAATGGAAAAGAAAGATGATTGATAAAAAATTCAAAAAGAAATAATGATTTTTAATTAGTAATAACGAATGACAAAACGGACAAAAAAGCACTAAAGACAACAACGTGTATAATTAATTGCTAGGTCTAGCCTACTTACGAAAGTCCTCGCAGATTTTCTATTCGGTTTGTATTTACTAAATTAGTTGCTTGAAACACGCAACAAAACATACGAAAAGACGTTCACTATCGTTTAAAACAACTCCTAAATGAATAAAAAATTAAATTATTCCTGATAGGAATTTCTCTCTTAACTTTCAATGCTTGCGATAAAGATGATGATGCTAGTCCAAAACCACAAAACACTTCAATAAACAAAATACTAGCTTTAGGAGCATCAAGAGTTGAAGGGGCAAGACCTATATTTGGAAGCTATAGATATGAACTTTGGAAAGACTTAAAAGAAAATAATTGGACTTTTGATTTTATTGGAACTCAAACTGACGCATCTTCTTATCCAACATTAAGTAATATGAATTTTGATAAAGACCACGAAGGTAGAGGTGGATGGACTTCGGGTCAAATACTAGATGGTCTTAATGATTGGTTAAATCAAACAGGCGCTGCCGATATTGTTTTATTAAGTTCGCCGGGTGGAAATGATGGGCTTCAAGGATTACCCTATTCACAAGCAGTATCTAACATCAATTCAATAATTGATATTCTTCAAGACAACAATCCAAACGTCACAATTATCCTTGAGCAGATGGCTCCAGGTCGAACTGATATAATGTCTACTGAATTGACAGGTTTTTTTACACAAATGCAGCAAGAAGTTTTAAATATTGTAGCAAATAAAACAACAACTACATCACCAGTAATAGCAGTAGATATGTTTACAGGGTTTAATGATGGTTTACTAGCTGATGCTGTACATTACAATGAAGCAGGTGCAGAATTTATTGCGAACAGATACTATAATGTTATTGCAAATTTGTTGGAATAAGAAAAACAAAATAGTTAGTAACTGAAACCAACCATTTTTATGATTTAAATAGGAGTACTTAATTACTAAGCCAAAGCATTTTGCGGTGCCCAACTAGAACATAACATATTTGAAGCTGCTTTTTGAGGGTTTGCACAAGATGATTTTTCGTATCTAACGCAAGTTCCACAATTTGGATCATTTTTTAAGATTGCCTTCATTTCAAAGCTATCGCAAGTATAACTAGTATCGACACTTACACCATGAACTTTACATTTATTGTTAGATGTTAAACTTTCACAATTCACACAACTGTTTCCTATTCTTATAGACATAATTTTGTTTTTTTTTATTAATATTACTTAAATATAAATAATATAGTCTTTAGAACAATTACAAATAACTGATTATAAGCTGTTTGTATTTAGACTGTTTTAAAATAGTCTCAAATACTGAAACGTAAATATTTAAGTATTAAAAAGTTACAGGCAAAATAATTTATATTTTAAGTAGACTTATAATTTTCGAATATTTGCCAAACATAGACCTTCTTAATCATTTTAATTTTACTAATATAAATTTAAAAAAGAAAAGGGAGAATTCCCATTATTGAAGTAAGCACCCTTTCATTTATCTAACGATGCGTTACGCTCTCTTTTTATTCATTTGGTTGTTCATGGCAAATCCCACTCTTAAAGCCCAAATACCAATAGAAATTATGGTTGGTGATGCGCAAGTTTCTCAGGACTTCTTTTTCTTCAAAGACCTCACAACCTTTAAACTCTGAAAATAATCCTGAGTTAAATAATTTTTCATATTGACCTCATAGGCTTTGTAACTATTTAAAGCCAATAAAAAAAAGAGAATCGCCTGACTATAAAAATTAAATGTTAGTAGTGTATGAAATTCCAACCAATATTTACCCCACAATGATTGAGGTAGATACAGAAAAATTAAACCTATTACTAAAGGGATGGCCAATAAAATCTTTTTTGGATTTAGTCGCATCTGTTGCTGTGTAGCCTTAACAACAAAAACATAAAATACTGGGCTAAGAGAATATTCAAATAAAACTTTTAATAATCTAAAAGATTGAGTATCAGGAATAACATTATAATGCCAGCGACCAACAGTCAAAATAAAAACAATAGACTGAATAAATAATAATGCTGACATCCAATAATGAAATTGTTTTTTGTGTTTTGAAGCAATAACCACAAGTCCAAAAAATAAGAGCTGAAAAGCTGTAGTAGTGTAAAATATCTTTAACATTTATTAATATGTAAAACTTCCGATCATTAATTCTTAAAAAATACTAATATAAGTATATATACAATAGTAGTTATTTAAATTTGTATTAGTGAATCATTAAAATATTTGAGATAAAAAAAACTAGCTACAACAAAGTGTATAATTAATTGCTTTGGTAAGTGCTTATTTGGAATTGACTTTGGATTAAAAAAATGGATTAAGAATTACAAAAAGATATTTCTGACTGAATTAGCTTTAGTCCTATTAGTAATTGCACTTTACGGCTATAAGTTCAATCGGACAAAAACACTCATTATACCAACCGAATTTAACAAAAGTTATGTGACAATAATTTATGGAGTTGAAAACTCAAAAGATTTGTCAATATCAGCTTTGACTTGGAACAAAAGTATAGAAATCCCAATAAGCGGAATTTTATTAACGTCTTCTGACTTTAATGAAAATCTACGTGAAACTGATATGAAAATGGGTTCTGGAATATATTTAAACTCTAACGAAACTGAAAAAGGATTTACTCGAATGGCGGAATCTGAATTTGAATCTAATGGTCAAAATTATAAATTCAGAACTTGGAAAATACAAGACGGATTTTGTTGCGGATATTCGATAAAAGAAGTTGAAAAATATAAAGTAGAATTGAAAAATGACTTGATAAAAGAATGTGAACAGTATCAATAAAAAAAACGACACCAAAACACCGTTAGCAAAAATTTAAAACCAATCGATATGAATAAAATAATACCTACTTCAATTAGCATAATTTTTGCTTGTAATTCAATTTTCGGACAAACTAACGAAGAAAAAAGACTTTAGGCTGTGTTGTTAAAAAAGAATACATTACAAACATAAACGATACAATTAGAACAATAATTTTATTATGATCGTACAATTCTTTCTTTAAAATAAAAAAAAGAGCATCACTAAATTTAATTTATAACCTAAAATGAATTTTACAAAACTATTAAAAATTGTATTCGCAATAACTACCCTTTTCCTTTTTAGCAATTCCCTATTTAGTCAAAAAATAGCACCAAAAAAAAGGGTAACTGAACCCGATCATACCATTACTTCAAAAATAATGGACAAAGAATATCAATTATATATTTCCTTCCCAAAAAGCTATAGTACTAATGATACCATTTCATATCCCGTATTATATGTTCTTGATGGACACTATTCTTACCCATTTTTTAAAGGCGTGCAAAACCTTATGAGTCCTTCAGAAGCACTTGAAGAAGTTATCATCGTAGGTATTGGTGAAGGGCTTGATTTTGAATCTTGGTTGATTAACAGATCCTATTACTTTACGCCATCAAGAGACACTCTTTGGGAAAGAGACGCAGAAAAAAGATATCCAATTCCAAAAGGTTCTTTAACGACTGGGGGCGCAACAGAATTTCTGGAATCAATGAAAACAGAGATCGTTCCATTTATAGATAAAAACTATAAGACAAATAATGACAGAGGAATTACCGGATGGGCATTTGGAGGGTTATTTACGGCCTATTGTTTTATAAACTCAGATGGATATTTTACTAGATTTGGCATAAATACTCCCACTCTTTGGTGGAATAACAACGAAATATTAAATCAAGCCGTTTTAAGATTCTCAGAAAATGAAACTTGGGACATACCACCAACCAAAGCATTTATCTCTGTTGGAACAATAGATAAACCATCTATGATTCCTGCAATGTTAACGTTTTGTAAGCAGCTTGAAAACAGTGCGTATAAAAACATAAACATAGAACAACATATATTCGATAAGGAAACGCATGTGACAACATTACCAGCAAGCACAAGTAGAACACTTTCTGTTTTGTATGGTAAAAAAACACAAAATTTAACTTGTATTGATTTTAAAACTGGGACATTTAAAGCACAGGGAACTAACTATAAACTCCCTACTACGATTGTAAGTCGATCTGAAAAAACTCAAAAAGAATCAGCTGATGGTCTTGAAACGTTGGAAGCATCAATCGAATGGACGTCAGAATGCAATTATGAATTGATTTATTTAAATGGCTCTCTAGATATAAAAGGGCAAAAAGTTATCATTGAAATACTCCAAATAGAAGGACAAAAAGCTATCTGTACTGCTACTGTTGAAGGTATGCCAGGAATTAATTTGAATTTTGAAATGGAAAAGCAATAATAGCAACATTTGCTAACACCGTATATAATTTATTACTAATTCGAGCCTACTTACGAAAACCCTAGCGGACTTTCTATCTGTGTTTTATTTGCTAAATTACGTGCTTAAACACCGCAACGAGATCATACACCAATACGTTAGCAATAATTCAAGAATGCTGTAACAAATAGTATGAAACAATCGTCATACAGTTAATAATAAAATTAAGAACAATGAAAAAAATATTATTATCCACTTTAACAACACTTCTTCTGCTAACAGGTTGCAGTTCAATAAAGACAATTAAATTAATGAAAAGTGGAGAAGTTGAACAAGAAGAATTTAATGTTAAAATCCCTTTTGAATATCGTTTAGGTCTGATTATTTTGAAAGTAGATATTGCTGGAAAAGAATATGATTTTGTTCTTGATACCGGAGCTCCTAGTGTTATTTCTAAAGAGTTAGCCAAAAAGTTAGATTTAAGCAATATTACTGAACAAAAAGTAGGAGATAGTCAAGGTGAAGATTCCAACTTGGGCTTCACTACAATTGAAAAGTTAAGTATCAGTGATATTAACTTTTTGAATACTGGAGCCGTTATAGCCGATTTAAATCAATCACAGGAGGTTGGCTGTTTAAAAATAGACGGTTTTATTGGATCAAACCTAATGAGGAAAGCAATTTGGAAATTCGATTACCAAAATCAAATAATCACAATAACCAATTCAATCGAATCCTTAAATATTCCAAAATCAACTAATAAAATACCTTTTTTTACAGAACTTACAGGAACGCCAATTATAGATATCCTATTAAATAATATAACAGAAAAGAACGTTACCGTTGACTTAGGTTCAAATGGGGATATTTCATTATCGCAAAAAACTTTTGATAGATTAATGAAAAATAATCCCTCGATTCCACAAACGTATAGTTTTGGTAATTCAACTTCAGGACTTTACGGACTCGGTAAAGCAGATAGTACCTTCTATCTCAAAGTTCCCTCTATTTCATTTGGAGACATCTCACTTGATAACACCATTGTCCAATTTACCTCTAAATCAGCTTCAACTATTGGTACTGAGTTTTTTAAAAATTATGACCTAATAATAAATTGGTTTACCAAAGAAATTATTTTGATCAATCAAACAGAATATAATAATTCAACTTTATCTTCTTTCGGTTTCTCTTTTTCGAATCAAGAGAGTAAATTAACAGTAAGTAAGATTTATGAAAATATGGAATACTTAAAAGTTGGTGACCAAATTTTAAGTATAGATGGAACCAATTATAAAGAATTAATCCCTGAACAATGGTGTGAAATAGTTGAAAATGGACTTTTAAAAGATAAAGAAGAAATTAGCATTACCATTCTAAGAAATAATAAAGAATTTACCTTTACAATAAAAGAAATGAAACTGATTTAAAAATAAAATACTGCTAACACGGTATCTAGCAAATAGGGTGTTCGATGTTTTTTGAAAGTTCAGAGCTATTTACCTACACCGCCAAAACGTTGTATTTGGCTTTTAAGAATGAATAAATTAAAACCAAAATACAACGTTTTGGCTCAGTGCAATCTTGAAAGGTTATTGCTTTCTACCGCCCTATTCTAAATCAACCAGGCTTCACGAGGCTTTAAAGGCAAAAGGAATAGCTGAGCAGTTGGTCACAATAACCGGAGGTGGCCATGGAAGGTTTAGCCTAAGTGAAAATGAGAGAGCGTTTGAAGCAATCTGGGATTTTCTTGACCAGTTGGGGGTCTCATCTAACTAACTATTAAATATAATTTTGACAAATAAAACATCGCATAACACTATCTATGAAATCATAGCACCCTATTGGATGCTAAGCTTCATATACTAATCGTTGGCAATAATTATGAAAAAAAATCAAATACTATGAGAATTACTTTAATATTATTTTACTTTCTTATACTAGTATCATGTGGTTCAAAAAAAATGAATTTGAATGGCTTAGATTTGAACGACAACTATCAAATCAAATTAAAAAATGCAATTATTTCTTATAATACTTTTGGAAATAATCTCCTTAAATTTGGAAAAACTAAAGATGAATCAATTACTTTAAACGAAGTCCAGTTAAGTGTTGTAGTAGATGGCTTAAAAACGAATGGAGTTTTAGATTTTAATAACTTCTCTTTAATAGATCTTAAAACTAAATTAAGACATAGACCAGAATATGCACATTGTAATACAGCTTTTACATCCTACTCTATTGGGAAAATTATTCTAAATGATTTAAAAACAGAAGATCTGTTTTTAAAATATTCTAATTCTGAATATAAAAATTATGACCATTATCTTCTCGAACATAATTGGACAGGAATTGGATTGAGTGGAACATCTATACAAACTAGGTTCGGCAAAAATTTAATAAAATCATTTGAAAAAAGAATTATTAAAAATAAAGTGTTTAAACTTGATTTTTATACCCCTAATAAAAAAGAAGGAGAGTTTATACTATACTATAAAGATAAAATTGTTAAGAAGTTTTCTGCTTCTAAAAAAATGAAAAAATTTAAAATAGATTATAATAAATAAAACTATTGCCAACACCATATAAACAAAATTGCTGGTTTCAGCCTGTTTACTAAAATCCTCGCGGACTTTCTATTCAGTTTTTATTTGCTAAATTCAGTACTTAAACACGCAACAAACCATATACAAACACGCGATACACAATAACAAAAAGAAAAAGACGATAAAAAAATTAAAGAAACTGTATAATGAAAAAAGCAATTTTACTATTTACCATTTTATTATCAATTCTAAGCAGTTGTAAAAAAGATGATAATAAAAGTCTAGAGGAATGTTACTCAAATACTAATGCACAGACTATAGTTCATGACGGTCTCAACAGAGAATATGTGTTGTATATACCAAACTCTTATGATGGAACATCTTCTGTTCCACTAATGCTGAATTTTCATGGATTTGGTGGCAGTGCAAGTGATTATATGCAAGAAGCAGATATGCGCTCATTGGCAGAAGCTGATACTTTTATTTTAATCTATCCTCAAGGTAGTTGTTTAGATGGTTTATCTCATTGGAACGCTTGTCCATTAGGAGGAGACAATAAAAGTAATGCTGATGATTTTGGATTTATTGAATCCATGATAACTGAAATCTCATCTCAGTATAATTTAGATATGAAGAGAATTTATGCTGCTGGATACTCAAACGGAGGTATGATGGCGTATGGCCTTGCGAACTATAAAAGTGATTTAATTGCTGCGGTAGCCTCTGTTTCGGGAGTTATGTTAGATTGTACTGGACCTACAAGTCATCCAATGCCCGTAGTGCATCTTCACGGAACTTCTGATGGCGTTCTCCCCTACAATGGGAGTAGTTACTATAACTCTGCCCAAAGCACGTTGGACCATTGGATTAATTTTAATAATACAGTTTTAACCCCAATCGTAACAAGTGTCAACAATATTGAACATTATGTTTATGATCAGGGAGATAGCTTAGTTACTGTTGAGCATTACAAATACATTGGAGGAGACCATGTTTGGTATAGCGAAACTTTTCAAGGTCAGAACACATCTGAATTGGTTTGGAGTTTTGTATCTAGATATGATATTAATGGATTGAGATAAGGAATGTAAACGTATTTGCTCAAATCTTTCGCAACTAAATTACAACACCATGTATAATTAATTGCTTGGTTTTAGCCAATTTACGAAAGCCCTAACGGACTTTCTATCTATGAATTTATTTACTACCTTTAGTGCTTAAAACACGTAACTAATCATACACAAACTCGTTTCATGCTAAACCATTTAAAAACGAGCATAAGGATTTTAATAGGAATCAAAATAGATATGATGAAATTAAGAATAACTATTGTAATTACACTTACGTTTTTAATGACAAATGTATTCGCTCAAGAAAAAACGGAATACAAAACAGAAACTACTATTCCTTACTATAATGAAGATACAATCAAAGGCGATAAATACATGCAAGAAATGTGCGTATTTGACTTTTATTATCCAACTAACATCAAAAATTTTTCAACCATTGTATGGTTTCATGGAGGTGGCTTAACAGGCGGTAAACGCCAAATACCCGAATTTCTCAAAGAAAAAGGTATTGCAGTTATTGGTGTGGAATATCGTCTATCTCCAAATATTAAAGCGGTAGATTGTATAAAAGATGCTGCTGCTGCAACAGCCTGGGCTTTTAAAAATATTGAAAAATATGGAGGTAGCACATCACTCATCTTTGTTTCGGGAATGTCTGCAGGAGGTTACCTTACTTATATGGTGGGATTAGATAAGAAATATTTGGCAGTCCACAATATTGATGCTAATCAAATTGCAGGTTTAATCCCGTTTTCTGGGCATGCTATTACGCATTTTACTGTGCGTAAAGAGATGGGGATTTCTGGTAAACAGCCGATTATTGATGATATGGCTCCCCTTTATTATGTGAGAGCAGATGCGCCTCCAATGTTAATTATTACTGGTGATAGAGAACTAGAGATGTTGGGAAGATATGAGGAGAATGCTTATATGACGCGTATGCTGAAAGTGGCTGGACATAAACAAGTGCAAATTCACGAATTAGATGGCTCCAATCATGGACAAATGATGTATTCAGCTTTACCACTTTTGTATAGGGAAGTAAAAAGCTTGTCCAAAAAAATAGTGGATAATAAATAAGGTTAGAATAAATACTGTAGATGATACTTGGTCAAAATAAATATTAAACAATATGAATAGCTAAACATTGCTAATGTTTGAAACTAGAAAAGAAGAATGATAAGCACAACAACGCATATGATTTATTGCTTGTTCTAGACTATTTTCGAGAGTCCTCGAAGACTTTCTTTATAGCTAATTATTTACTAAATTAGATGCTAAACCACGCAACTTTCCATACAAAACAACGTTGGCGGTAATTAAAGCAGAGCAACTTCCATTCAATAACTTAACGCAACAAATCAAAATCTTAAACTTGTTGTATGAAAGCAAAAAAGCATAACCAATTAACATAAAAAGAGAAAACTATGAAGAAAAAATTATTACTTGTTTCAATCACTTTTAACATTCTATTCCTTTTATTGGGCGGTTACGTGATTCACAAAAAAGGTGACATTGACCACTTAAGAAGAAAATTTAACACACAAAAAGAGAACATAAAAAAAGAGAATGTTAATCAAAATGATTCTCGTTCTTTAATGACGAGACGATCCCAATATTATAATGCTAAAAAAAGTATTTTTGAAATAATGCCAAATGATACAAATGAGATAATATTTTTAGGTAATAGTATAACAGAACGTTGTGATTGGCATGAATTATTTGGAAAATCAAATATTAAAAATCGTGGAATAGGTGGAGATATAATAAATGGAGTAATTAACAGATTAGAGGAAGTTGTTGATTCAAAGCCCCAAAAAATTTTCCTAATGATTGGGACAAATGATTTAGGACGTGGTAATAATGTTGATGAAATTCTTTCCAATTATAGAAGATTGGTTAAATTAATTTTGACAAAAACTCCTGCGACGGAATTGTATCTTCAAAGTTTATTGCCAACAAAAGATAATCCAAATCGGAAAAACATTGATATTATTGAAATAAATAAAGGAATCCTTCAGATAGCAAAAAGCCATTCATTGACTTATGTGAATCTTTTTGATTTATTGAAAACAAATGATAATGAATTAAATATAAAATTTTCATTTGATGGACTTCATATAAATGGTAAAGGATATTTAATTTGGAAAAACGAGATAATAAAATATATGGACAAATAACATACCGCCAATATCGTATATATGTAAACGTTATGCTTCATTATGACAAACCGCTAACCAATGATAAAATTCTTTAGAAAAATTCGTCAAAACTTACTTATGGAAAATAAAACTGGAACGTACTTTAAATATGCTATTGGAGAAATTGTTCTTGTGGTTATTGGTATTTTGATTGCATTATCAATTAATAATTGGAATGAAACAAACAAAAATGAGCGAGAACAGATTGTTTTTTTAAATAATCTTAAAAACGATCTCAAAAACGATTTAATACAATTAGATCAAATATTAAAATTTCAAAAAGAAAAATTAAGCAAAGTCAATGAATTAAAAGACCAATTGTTGTCAATAAAAGATTTTGAGAAAATCGAACAACTTATTGTCAACCTTACATCAGATAATTATACCTATTTTCCTAACACTGGTTCATATACAACAACAGTGTCATCGGGTAAAATAGCTTCTCTAAACCCAAGTTCTTTAAGAATAGCAATTACAAATCTATACGAACGTTATTACCATAGATTAATTTACAATGGGGAATTTTACGATAAAAAACTTAACGAGATTTCATCGATCCAAGGGAAATTTTTCAACACTTTAACATTAAAACTAAACAGCAAAGATGTAATTGAAGATAGTGAGTTTGTGAATTTGATTACAATGTGGTTTGTGGAGAATTCAATTTATGTAAAGAAAGGTGAAGAAACCAAAAGCGAAATTTTAAATGTTCTGAAATTAGTAGAACAAAGACTTAATGATTAACGAGAGCACAACACCGTATATAATTTATTGCTGGTTCTAGCGTACCTTCGAAAGTCCTCGCGGACTTTCTTTGTCGGTAAATATTTGCTAAATTAGTCACTTAAAACACGCAACTAACCTTATACAAACACGTTGCAAACCATTAGAAAAAATGCGAATGAAAGAATATTTCCTACTTCAATTTAAAATGCTAAATAGAAAAATGATTGATTTCGGACTTCCAATTTTGATTGGATATGCACTTTTATCATTTGTATTTGTTTTATTATCTAATTACTTATTTGAAAAAACAGAATTTGCTAATTATGCTTATGGATTATTTGCATTAATTTCCGTTTTAAAATTAAGTGAACCTAAAAGGAATGATTTTTTAAAATCTGTATTTAATAAATACAATTACAAAAAATTGAGAATATTAGAAAATATTATTTATTGTTTGCCTTTTACGCTCTTTTTAATTTATAATAAGCAATTTGTGTTTTCTATCACATTAAATTTCTTTGCAGTTATTATAACGTTATTCAACTTCAGTACAAATGTAAATGTAACAATCCCTACACCATTTAGCAAAAAACCATTTGAATTCACTGTTGGGTTTAGAAAGACATTTTATGTTTTTCCAATCGCTTATTTCTTAACTTATATTTCAGTGTCTGTTGGAAATTTTAACCTTGGTGTTTTTTCTATGCTATTAATTGGAATTACTTGCTTTTCCTATCATTCAAAAACAGAAAATGAATATTTTGTTTGGAATTACAATTTATCCTCAAAAGAATTTTTATTAAAAAAAATAAAAACGTGCTTAACCTATTTTTCAGTTTTAAGTTTACCAATTATAATTACATTAGGGATTTCATTTTTTAATCAAATAGATATTTTAATCGTTTTTATTTTTTTAAGTTATGCCTATCTAACGGCAATAATTTTTGCTAAATATTCGTCTTTTCCAAATGAAATTAATATGTCACAAGTAATTTTAATTGGATTAAGTTTTATCTTTCCGCCAATACTTTTAATATTTATTCCTCTTTTTTATTCTCAATCTATTAAAAAATTAAATACCATTTTAAATGATTAAAATTGAAAAATTATCAAAGTTTTATGGTAAAAATCAAGTTCTAAATTCAATAGATTTAGAGCTTGAGAAAGGAAAAATATATGGCATTGTTGGAGAAAACGGAGCTGGAAAAACAACGCTATTTAGATGTATTTCAGGGCTTGAAAATTATAAAGGAAATATCTCATCTGACTTTACTAAATTAAAAGACCATTTAGGACTTTTGTTAACAGAACCATTCTTTTTCTCTAAAATTACCGGAAAAGAATATGTACAACTACTTGCTAACGCAAGACAAATAGAACTATCTAAGATTGAGAACAAAAACATATTTGATTTACCTTTAAATCAGTACGCTTCTACTTATTCTACAGGAATGAAAAAGAAATTGGCTTTAACCGCTATTCTTTTACAACAAAACGATGTTTTTATTCTGGACGAACCTTTTAATGGCGTTGATATACAAAGTAATTTAATTATAACTGAAGTTATAAAAAGGTTTAAAGAATTAGAAAAAACTGTAATTATTTCTTCTCACATATTTTCAACTTTAGCAGATATTTGTGATGAAATTCATTTGATGAAAAACGGAGAAATTATAAAGAAAGTAAAACAAGCAGATTTTAATAATCTCGAAAAGGAAATGAAAGAATTTACAATCGGAAATCGTATTGACAAACTTGAGTTGAAATAAATAACGTTTAGCAACACCGTTTATAATTTATTGCTAATTCTAACTTACTTACAAAAGTCCTCGTGGACTTTATTTACTAAATTAGGTACTTAAAATACGCAACAAACCACACACAACAAGTTGTAAATAGTTTGATAGAAACTCCAATACGTATCAAAAAATCTTAAAATAGTAATGAAAAAAAGAACTAGAGACTTAATTATTTTTTGTCTATTTCTAATTATTAATTTTATCGCAGTATCCCAAAATCCTAATACCGATCTAGAAATAAGGTATAGAGAATCAAAGGAAAAAAACATTCTCATTTTTGAAGAAATATGGAATGCCCATGAAATAACTATTTACCCTACACAAATAAAATCTAGAATATCGAAAAAAGAATACATAATTATTAACCTTGGGTTAATAAAACATTTTTCTCCTGAAGAAATTGAATCACGCAAAGAACTGACCAAAAGAATAGTTTTCGACCAATTCTTAAATAAAGATAATTTCAACGAAACTAAAATCATCTATAAAGTTAAAAAGGAAAATGACACTATTGCTAAAGAAGTTATAATTAACGAAAGTTTATATCGAATGCCTGTCATTCAAGGTTGTAATAAAAATTTAAACCTAAATGAAATGAAAAAATGCTTTACTAAGACAATCAAAGAAATTGTAGTAAAAAATAATCATCGAGGTAAATACAATTATTTAAATTTAGAAAAGAAAAAACATACTTTTAATGTCATTTTTATAATTGACAAAGATTCAAAAATTGTAGTTGATACTATTACTCATAATAATGAAACAATTAAAAAAGATTTTTCTAAATTGTTCAAAAACATAATTATTAAAAACCCTGCTTATGATAACGGAAAGCCTGTGATAACCTCATACTCTATTCCAGTATCAATGCTTATAGAATAAACTATTTACCACACCGCATAAATTTAATGTGGGTTTTTCGTGTTTCCCCAAAGGTTTGTCTTTTTTTATTATGTCGCTTATTCTTATTTGAGTGTTTTTAATTCTACAAAGAGACATTTTACAAGAGAGAATGAATATATTGTCAGCCGAGTCTCTAAGCGAACACAAAAACGTTATACGCAATTAGAAACAACAAAAAATTTAAATTTTATTCAATATGAAAATAGCATCACTCGTAACATTAATATGCTGCTTCAGCTTAATTTTTGAAACAAAAGGACAGCGAGTATATCCATATCCTCCCATTATTGATGGAGCAAAGGAAATTACATATAAAACTGTTAATGGAATCAAATTGAATTTATGGATGTTTACACCAGAAAATCACAAATTAACAGATAATTCACCTGCCATAATATTTTTCTTCGGAGGTGGCTGGAGAGAAGGAACTCCTGCTCAATTTGTAAAACATTGCGAATATTTATCGGCTAGGGGAATGGTTGCGATAGTTGCAGATTATCGGGTTAAAAGTAGGCATGGCGTTCCTGCTAAAGATTGTGTATCGGATGCCAAATCAGCAATTCGTTGGGTTCGCGAGAATGCTTCGGAATTTGGCATAGATAGTAATAGAATTTCCGCAGGAGGAGGTTCCGCTGGAGGTCATTTAGCTGCGGCATGTGCCACTTTACCAAAATTTGACGATGATAATGAAAACAAATCAATCAGTTCAAAGCCGAATGCTTTGGTTCTTTTTAACCCAGCTCTAGTTATTGGCCCTATTGATGGGGAAGAAAAAAAAATGAATGAAAAACTAGCTTGGTTAGAAGAAATAATGGGAACAAAACCAGTGAACATGTCACCTTACCATAATATGGTTGATAAATTACCTCCAACAATTATTTTTCATGGAACAGGAGATGAATCAGTACCGTTTATGTTGGTAGAGTTATTTACTAAAAAGATGCATGAATTTGGCAATGAATGTACATTAGTTGCCTACCAAGGAGAACCACATGGTTTCTTTAATTACGGAAAAAAATCAAATGCCATATTCATCGATACCGTGCACAAAATGGATGAATTCTTGGTTTCATTGGGCTACCTTAAAGCACCACCAGAGACAGTGATTTCTGCGAATTAATATAAAAATTATAATTCTAAATAACACTAATAATCATAAAAGCGTATAACATTTTGTATAAGTAATGGCAGGGAAAGCACTAAATATAAAAGTTTTAAGCCCGCTAAAACTGTGTAGCAGTTTGATAGGAAAGCACCACGCAATCTGTCACTAATCATACAATTTACCGTTGTGTGCAACATGACCCAATCACTATGAAAAAAACAAAAAAATTATAAACTGGCTTTTAAGAGGAATAATTTTGACTTATGCTGCGATAATAATATTTCCTTCTTTTATTTTTGCGAATAATTTGGAATAAGAGAAAAAGCCAGTGGGGTTTTTAAAGTGAAAGGTATAGGTAGAGTTTAATTATTTCATGATGGGAATAGATGGTGGATTCTTTCTTGGTTGTCACAAAGTGAAAAAACAGATAACCAGACACAAACAAATAGTATTAAAAAATAAACACCATGATTACAAAAACCTCTTTGCTCACGTTTAAAAAGATAAATTTAGTTATTGTTTGTGCCTTTACTTATACTTTAGCCTTTACACAAAAAATGGAAAATACCGTTGACCTAAATGCGCAACATTGGCATGACGGCTCTGAAAACTGCAAAGAAAACACCAACTCACCTATTCAGGTTGTTCAATACAACAGCAATACATGGATACTGCGTCAAAACATATGCACCCATTTCGAAGCACCTTTCATGTTCCTTTTTATTGGGAGCAACAAGGCGTTGTTAATGGATACAGGGGCAACAAAAGAAGAGGATGTTTTCCCACTATATGAAACAGTAAATGGAATACTTAACCATTGGTCTGAAAAAAACGGAGAGGTTGAATTGATCTTAGCCCATTCACATAGCCATAATGATCACTATGCAGCAGACGGGCAGTTTATGGGGAAACCAAATACAACTGTCGTGCCCCTGAGTATTGAATATGTAAAGAACTTTTTTCAGTTCCAAAATTGGCCCGAAGATAATGTTGAACTCGACCTTGGGAATAGAATAATAAAAATTATTCCTATCCCCGGTCATCAAAAAGCTTCTATAGCGGTGTATGACACTTCTTCTAAGATATTGCTAACTGGAGATACTTTTTATCCAGGGCGATTATATGTTGATGATTGGGATTCATTTGGTAAAAGTATAAATAGGCTTGTTGATTTTACTGAACATCATGAAATATCTTATATTCTAGGCAATCATATTGAAATGTCAACTACTGATGGGATAGACTACCCAATGAAATCTACCTACCATCCACAAGAACACAAACTGCCCCTAACTATCGAGGACTTAAAAGAACTTCAACTTGCTCTGACTAATTTAGGGAATACACCAACGAACGAAGTTCATAAAAACTTCATCATATATCCTATTAATCAGTAGCAACAAAAGGAGGTGCTAAAACATAACCAAAATCATGAAATACACATTACTAATTTTAACTCTTTTTCTTTCCACAACTATTTTAGCACAAGAAAAAAAAGACTCAATAGAAATTGTTCAATTATTAAAAGAGGATTGTCACACCTTTCAAACGCATGATATTTAGAAACATAGATCGCTATCCACAGATAATTACTTGCTTTTTGAAGACGGAGAGATCTTAAGAATGGAGGATGAAGCAGCTTTTTACAAAAAAGATGCACATAAAGTTTTTGAAAGAAAAGATGACTTCGATTTCAAATACAGCGGGATATTTGAAAATACAGCTTACGCCGTTTACCAGCTAAAAGCCGATTTTGTTGATAATGGTAATTCAACCGAAAAGAATTGGACTGAAAATGCCATTTTTAGAAAAATAAACGGTGTATTGAAAATTGAACGTATACATTCAACCCCAATAGAAACAAAATAATAATTAACACAATTAATTACCAAGATGATTAATAACAAATAACTAGGAAGTATTTCCCAAAATATATAGAGATTTTTTTTAAAACCTGATGTATTAATCGTTAGAATACACAATAAACCTTAAAACAAATAAAACATGCTTAAATTAATTAAAATTAGTTCACTTTTAACTTTTGCCATTCTATTGAATAGCTGTGTATCTGAAAAAAAAAAGGTAGATGCTGCGCCTAAAAATCTAAAAGAAGACACCGCAAAAATAAGTACAAAACAAAAATATATTAGATCTACAGATGCCTCTTGGAAGCAATGCTATGATACCTTCAAAGGCCAGGAGAAAATTGTAATGCTTAATTTACTAAAGTATAAACCGATGGCTGACTATACGGGCATAGCCGTTTCGAACATTCAAAAAGACAAAACAGGTAAAGAAACCTATCAATACTATCTAAAACAAGTTAAAAAAATTTTTGAAAACACGAAAGTTGGGAACATCTTATATTATGGTGAAAGCCAAGATTTCTTAATTGGGCCGCAGGATGAAAAATGGGATGCCGTAATACTCGTCGAATATGCTTCTCTAGATGCCTTTGTAGATTTTGTTAAAAGTGAGGCGTATCAAAAAGTTACTGGCCACAGAAAAGCCTCTTTAGAAGACTCAAGATTGTTGCCTGCTTCAAATGTTAACATTCAAGAGTGAGAAAAATAAAATATTGATACCGATGCTTGTAAAGTAGTATGTTGAAGTTCTTGAACAAAGAGAATAGGAAGATACGGTTGATATGATTACTTTTTTAACTTTTAATAATAATAACAATATATTAAAAAAAGCTTATCACTTCTACGAGTTACTGGTTACAAAGTAGCAAGAATTAGACGTCCAGCAGAGGAACTTTTAATAGATACAAAAACAACTATTGGAGCTAAAGTAAGAATAGTACTGTCTTAAAAAAAATATGATAAATCTTAGACATTTATAAAAAGTAGGTTGCAATGGTAACCGTCGCGTTACCTAATAGTGTAGTTTAAACCAAGTCCAATCCATCAATTTACTTTAACAAAAAAAATAAAACACAATGAATACCATTAAAAAAACCATATTATTTTTTTCATTATTGCTTGCATGTTCATTTCAACTTTTCGCTCAAAACGACATACAGCAAAACTATACCAAAGAGGAAATTCAAATTGAAATGCGAGATGGTATAAATTTGTTTACTTCCGTCTATGCACCAAGAGACAAATCAATTTCGTATCCGATATTGATTATAAGAACGC
Source organism: uncultured Polaribacter sp. (assembly GCA_937771065.1). Classification (GTDB taxonomy): domain Bacteria; phylum Bacteroidota; class Bacteroidia; order Flavobacteriales; family Flavobacteriaceae; genus Polaribacter. The sequence goes on from CALJHU010000010.1 coordinate 40,223, forward strand.
CTTTTAAGAGTGAGCCAGACAAAGACCGCTATTCGAAATGGCTAAGCTATTTTCCACATCTATTAAAAGAAAAATACATTCTAGTTTTTCAGGATGTGAGAGGTAAATATATGAGTGAAGGCGAATTTGTAGAAGTGCGACCATACAATCCAAATAAAAAAAAGAAAGAAACAGATGAGAACAGTGATGCGTATGACACCATTGATTGGTTAGTACATAATGTCGACAACAACAACGGTAATGTTGGTGTATTTGGGATTTCCTATATGGGGTTTTATGCAACGATGACCCTACCTAATGCGCACCCGGCTCTAAAAGCAGTTTCCCCGCAAGCGCCGGTCACCGATTGGTTTTTAGGAGATGATCGTCATCACAACGGTGCTTTTTTCCTGATGGATTCATTTCCAAAGTCTGCTGCTATGGGCAAACCTAGAAATGGCCCCACAAGACTTAACTCAGAAGTCCCATTTGATTATAAAAATAAAGACAATTATGCTTTTTATAAAGAGCTTGGCCCGATTAAAAATATGCAACAAAAACCTACGGTACAAACGAATAAATTCTGGTCTGACTTGATAAAGCACCCAAACTACGATTCGTTTTGGAAAGCACGAAATGTGCTTCCGCATCTTAAAAATATTGCACCTGCCGTGCTGGTGGTTGGTGGTTGGTTTGATGCAGAAGATCTATACGGCCCATTAAAAACATATGAAGCCATAGAAACACAGAATAAAACGGTTGAAAACAGCCTTATTATGGGGCCTTGGTCTCATGGACAATGGATTGGTAATGAAGGTAAAAAGCTTGGAAATATTAATTTTGACAGCAACACTCGAGCATATTTTAGAGCTGTTGAATTAAAGTTTTTTAATTACCATTTAAAAAACAAAGGGGAGATGGACCTTCCTGAGGCTTCCATATTTATTACAGGAGCAAATAAATGGAAAGGCTTTAATGCTTGGCCCCCCTTAAATATTGAGAAGAAAGAGTTATTTCTGGGCTGTGATGAAAAACTTTCTTTTAGCAAGCCAGCAGACACTGCTTGTTATGATGAGTATGCAGTGGATCCCAATAAGCCAGTACCCTATGCCGAAGGCATCCACCTGAAAAGAACAAGAGAATATATGACCGACGACCAACGCTTTGCAAGTCGAAGACCTGATGTTATGGTCTACCAAACAGCTATTTTAGAAGAAGACATCACTGTAGTGGGTGCTTTAAACGTCAATTTATTTGTGAGTACTACAGGTACAGATGCAGATTATGTTGTAAAAATGATTGACGTCTTTCCGAACGAATTAGAAAATGACCAACAAAATGACACGGACATTACGATGGCTGGCTATCAAATGTTAGTGAGAGGAGATGTAATGAGAGGTAAGTTTAGAAATAGTTTTGAAAATCCAGAGCCTTTTAAACCAGGTCAAGTGACTGAAGTATCGTTTGAAATGCCGGCTACTGCGCACCAATTTAAAAAAGGACACCGGATAATGATTCAAGTTCAAAATTCTTGGTTCCCTTTGGTTGATATAAACCCACAATCGTTTGTAAATATTTATGAAGCGGATGAGAAGGATTTTATCAAAGCGACACATCGCATTTATCATGACGCAGAACATGCCTCTAAAATATCGATTCGTATTTTAAAAGAGTAACTGCAACTGTAGATATCTCAATTTTAATTTATTAAGAAAGACAAGATAAAAAAACTACCGTCAAGTACGAATGGTTAATCATATTAAAATTAAAAAAACATGACTATTTTAAATTCATTAAAACTTGTAATAACCACAATACTATTACTTATTTGTAGCACTATAGCATTTGGTCAAAAATTAGCTCCAAAAGAAAGAATATTAGCCCCAGACCAAACAATTACTTCTACTATAACTGGAAAAGACTACCAACTGTACCTTTCTTTTCCTAAAAATTATTCGACAAAAGACAGCATTACGTATCCCGTATTGTATGTTTTGGATGGTATGAATGCCTCTCGAATAATTAGTGGAATAAGGCCCTTAATGCATTTGGGAAACCAATTAGAAGATGTAATCATCGTAGGAATTGGTTCAGGACTTGATCGTCTTTCTTGGTACAATAATCGATATAATGACTACACAACATCTGTATCTATTCCTAGCGATGAAACTACTAGAGATAAAGCTAATGGATTGTGGGGAAAAAAATTTGATGTACCCAAAGGAAACTTTAAATCTGGAGGAGCAGCTAAGTTTCTTAAAATTATTAAAACAGAGATCGCCCCATACCTAGATAAAAATTATAAAACCAATGCCGATAGAGGTATTACTGGACACTCCCTTGGAGGGCTGTTTACGGCTTATTGTTTGGTGAATTCTGATGGTTATTTTACTCGTTTTGGTATCAACAGTCCTGCTATTTGGTGGGATAATGAAAAATTATTAAACCAAGCCGTTGCGCAATTCACTGAAAATAAAATTTGGGACTTGCCACAAACTAAAGTCTTTATTTCAGTTGGAGATCAGGAAGACAGTTTCATGGTGCCAACGATGATGAAATTCAGCAAATATCTTGAGGATAGTAATTATGAGAATATAGACTTAAAGTGGAAAATATTTGATGGAGAAAATCATATATCTGTTATTCCTGCTTCGCTAAGTAAAACGATATATAGGTTGTATGGTAAAAAATAAGCGTATAACAAGACCTTAAAGCCTCATAAAAACAGGAGACCACGAGATAGATTACTGCAGTGTGGCGGTGAAAGAATTCTTCGAGGTAGCAGTCAAAAAAACAATTTAATCAATAACAGAAATATGAAAAACACAGTACTAGCAAGCATCATATTCTTGGCTTTTAGCCTGAATGCTGTGGGACAACAAGGGGCCTTTGTAGACCATAAATTATTACCTACAGTTGATTTTTTGAAATCTCTAACGCAGGCTCAAAAGAACAAAACGCAGATGCTCTTTAATGACAAATCTAGAATTCTCTGGCATTATTTACCTAGTTCAATGTTTCCTAGGGCAGGAATTCAACTGAATGAACTTGATTCCAGTCAGAAGGCCAAATTAGACGAACTTCTCAAGACTTTTCTTTCAAAAACGGGATATAATAAAACGATGAAAATCATCGATTTAGAAAATATCCTTTTGGAAATCAGTGGGGATTCAATACGGAGAAATCCTGAAAAATATTCGGTAGCATTTTATGGAAATCCTGAAAAGGACCGCTTATGGGCTTTCTCTTTTGAAGGACATCATATTTCTCTGAATTTTACAATTCATAACGATAAAGTTGAAATTGCTCCCCTATTTTTAGGAGCAAGTCCTGCAAGAATTCTTTCTGGACCCAGAGAAGGTGAGCGCACTCTTCAAAAGGAAGAAGACCTAGGTTTTGAATTGATAAACTCATTATCAGAAGAACAAAGGAAAGTGGCACTATTTCAAGAGAAACCATTTTTTGACATTGTAACAGGGAAATCCACAGAAGTCAAACCTTTAAGTCCCGTAGGAATTATGTATGGTCAGTTAACCAAGAATCAACAACTTATTTTTTTAAAACTTCTTGATGAATATCTATCAACCCTGCCCGCTGAGCAAGCCGAACAGAGAATGAATAGTATTAAGGATCAAGAAATAAATGAGGTAAGATTTGGATGGGCCGGAGCAACGGCCCTCGGTAAAGGGCACTATTATCGAATTCAAGGGAAGTCTTTTTTAATTGAGTTTGATAATATCCAGGACAAATCCAATCACATTCATACCGTGTGGAGAGATTTTGATGGAGATTTTGGTAGGGATATCATTAAAGAACATTATAAGAATTCGGAACATCACAAACATGAATAATAATTATGCCTAACAAAGTATATCAGCCATATCATTATGGCTACTGCTCACCAATTTGAAAAAGGACATCGGATACTGATTCAAGCGAAAAATTCTTGGTTCCCTTTGGTTGATATAAACCCGCAATCGTTTGTAAATATTTATGAAACGCACTACCCGCTTACTAAACAATTTTTTCGCATTACTAATGATATTAACTTTTAGTTTAACTAAAGGTCAAAGTAATAAAGGGAAACGAACAATAGATCTATCAGAGCTTACCATTGCTAAAATACATGAAGCCTACCAGGAAGAAACTTTCACAGCAGAGAGCTTAACAAGGGCTTATGTATATCGTATTACTGAATTTGATAGTAACATCAATTCCATAACCCACATTAACCAAGAAGCCATCACTAGGGCAAAAGCACTTGATCTCGAATATCAACAAACAGATAAATTGAGGCCGCTTCATGGTATTCCAATAGTTGTAAAGGATAATATTAATACAATAGGCTTACCCACTACAGCAGGTTCCCTTACACTCCAAAATTATTACCCAGAAGAGAATGCTTATGTGATAAACAAACTGGAAGAAGCGGGAGCAATTATACTAGCTAAAACTAATATGTCTGAATGGGCCTTTTCGCCAAAGCACACTGAAAGTCCAACGAACGGAACTACCAGAAACCCATATAATCTAAATTTTGTGCCCGCTGGATCAAGCGGAGGTACAGCCGCAGCTATTGCTGCAAACTTTGCACTTGGAGGCCTGGGCACCGATACCGGAAATTCTATTCGAGGACCATCCTCACACAATTCTCTAATTGGTTTTAGAACAACCATGGGTTTAATCAGTAGAGAAGGTATAGTACCGCTTCACCTTAGGAAGGATATTGTTGGCCCGATGTGCCGAAGTGTTGAAGATGCCACAAAGATTTTAGAAGTGATGGTGGGTATTGACTTAAAAGACCCGATTACCAAGTATTCGATGGGTAAAAGACCCGATAATTACAGGCAGTATTTAGACATTAATGGATTAAAAGGCACTAGAATAGGTGTGTTTCGTTTCATTAGCGATCGTGGAACCGACAACTATATTGCAGATTTGTTTGGTCAAGCGATTTCAGATTTAGATGTTTTAGGAGCAGAAATCATTGACCCCATAAAGATTCCTGATTATATGGGCCTAAGTTCAAATCAATGGTGTGCTGAATTTCCTATCGATATAGAATCTTTCTTAGCTACTTATGTGAAAAATGACACGATTAAAACTTTGGAGGATATCATTAGAATTGGCACAACATCCAAATACTCAAAAAAGAGATTATCGGAATATTCTTTATCAAAAGGGAGATGGGGTGACTCAAAAGTTGAATGCTTGGATGTATATAATGATCTAAAAAGTATCGCCTATAGGGAAGCTATTAAAACGGTTATGGATTCATTGAATCTTGACGCGATAATATATCCGACCTGGAATAACAAACCTTCTAGAATCGATGACTTTGTAGAAGGGTATATTGGGAATAATAGTCTTGAAATTTCACCGGCTACTGGACAACCTTCAATTACGGTTCCAATGGGCTTTAGTGAAGATAATTTACCTGCGGGACTTCAATTTCTTGGAAGAATGTATGACGAACCCACTTTAATCAAATTGTCATATGCGTATGAGCAGGGGACAAAGCATAGAAAACCACCAGTACTTAAGAAAAAGGGGGTAACAGATCTATCCAACAAAGAAGACATAAATCAGAGCACCAATTTTGATATTGCAGCGAAATTTATAGATGCATTCTATTCATTTAATAAAGACAGTTTACAATCTACTCTTATCCATGCAAACGACTCCAAAAAAAGAATATTCTATTATCAAAAATGGGCAGAGTGTGGGAACTACAAAGTTGTTAAGCGGAATAATTTTATTAAAAAAAATGACTCGTTGGTGCTCTGCCCAATCACGGTTAAAGATGATTTGATAGGCGCTTTAGAAGTTAATTATAATGTCACTGATACTTTCCATTTAACCATTATAAATGGGGAAATTCGATCAGTAGATACCACTTCAGATGATCCTGCTTTGTTCTATGAAGCAAAAGATTGGACTAAACAGAATAGACCAAAATTGATAAATAAAGCTTGTGAAGGAGAGTTTACAGCGTGCGAATGTGTTAAAGCCACGGTGCAAGGTTTTATTGAATTTAAAATCAAATAAAATTCTGAATGGATTTTATTACCAATAAATTTAAACTCGTATGAAAATAAGAATGGTTTTAGTAACAGCTGCTTTTCTATTCATAATACCACAAACAGTTTGTGTACAACAAACACCTTTTGTGCCAACAGATTTTAAAGCAGTTCAACTTGCTCTAACTAATTTAGTAAATAAACCATCGAACGAAGTTCATAAAAACTTCATAATATATCCTATTAATCATTAGCTATAAAATAAATCAGCTATTAAATTATAAACTACAGCCTCATTTGAGGACTCAAAATAAAAAAAATTATGATAAAAACGACTAATCAATTCTTCTCCAAAAAAATCATCACATTCCTACTTCTAACTTTTGCCATTATTGCTGTAGGTTGTGAACGTAATAAATCAAAGCAAGCTACCATTGAAAAATCAGTAATTCCCGATTTTAAATTAATCAAAGATATCGTATATGGCCACGAATTTGGTATGGCAATGACTCTTGATGTCTATATCCCATCAAAACCAAATGGTGCTGGTGTGATTTTAACAAACAGTGGTGCTTGGGAATCACCATATGACACATTCAAAATACAGGATAACGGTACCTATAGATTTGCAACAGATGAAGAAATGACCAAATCAAATACTTATCATATTTTAAGTCCAAAAAAATTAGTCTTAAATGGATATACTGTTTTTGAAGTACGACATGGAAGTCGACAGAAATTTGAAATGTCTGAAATAGTATCACACGTTAGAAGAGCCGTTCGATTTATCAAGCATAATTCCTTAGATTATGGAGTTGATAAAACCCGTTTAGGATTATGGGGTGGTAGTGCCAGTGGCCATTTATCATTACTTATTGGTCTGTCTCCTGAAGTACCCTTGTTTGATGCCAAATTGGATTGGGAAAAGAATCATACTGATGTTGCTGCAATTGCAGTTTTCGCGGCACCTAGCGATTTAGGTAAAATGGTTTTAAACAATCCAAAAACATGGGGAAAATTCGCTTTTATAAAACTGTCTACAGAACAGTATCAAGAATTTTCACCAGTTAATTACGCCTCAAAAAACGATCCGCCAACTTTAATAATGCATGGCAATACAGATGCAATAGTGCCATTTGTTCAAGGTGAATTAATGTATTCTAAACTTCAAGAATCAGGAGTGCGCTCTAATTTTATTGAATTCAAAAAAACAACTCATTCGCCAACACTTAAGAATGCGTCAAAAGGAGTTGATGAAGCATTGGCTTGGTTTGATAAGTATTTGAGCAAATAATAAAGCGAGATAACACCGTATTTAATTCATTTGCTATTATTAGAACAAACTAAAAAATAAAATTAAAAAAATGAAGAAATTTTATTTCAGCCTATTACTTGTTTCACTCTTTTGTGCCGATGGCTTTGGCCAACAATTTGAAGTTAGTTATTCAGCATCCGTTTTTGATACTCCATTTACAGGGAATGTGGTGGTTTATATGTCAAAGGAAAACAAAGAACCAAAAGATGGTGCAATAGGTAGGAAAAGTTTTCCTTGCTTTTCCGTTTCTGTAAAAAACATTCAACCCGGGCAAGCCATCACTATAGATGACAAAGCGATTTCATTTCCCATAGCCCTATCTGATATTAAACGTGGCGACTATTATGTTCAAATTGTGTGGGACAGAAACCTTGGCGGACATTCTATAGCAGCAAGTCCAGGAAACTTATTTAATACTTCTGAGAAGATTACGATTACAAAAGACTTTAAGAAGGTTTTTAAGATTGTTTCCAAAGAAATGGTTGCTGAACATCCTGATTTTAAGGAAACGGAATATGTAAAAGAAGTAGAAGCGCCTTCTGCTTTACTTACTGCATTTCATGGAAAAGAAATGACAGTTAATGCAGCTGTTATTCTGCCAAAAGAATATTATACGGAACCTACTCGAAAATTTCCTGTGCTGTTTAGAGTTTGGGGGTATATTGGAAATTATCATGAACTTTCAGGTACTATTGAACCAAGTAAACAGGTTGCTAGCACAGCGGTTATAGAGGTAATTCTTGATGGAAATTGTGCTTTAGGACATTCTGTATATGCAAACAGTGATAACAATGGTCCGTGGAGCGATGCGTTAATCACAGAATTTATACCGGTACTTGAAAAAAAATTCAGAGCCAATGGTGCTAGATTATTATTGGGTCATAGCAGCGGAGGATGGGCCGTCTTATGGCTTCAAACACAATATCCAAAAGTATTTGACGGTTGTTGGTCAAGTGCACCCGATTTTGTCGATTTCAGAAGTTTTTATAAAGTAAATTTATACGAAGCTGAAAACATGTTTTACGATACAGAGGGTTCCCCCCGTTTGGCTGCTACAGTGGCAGGTTTTATCCCTTGGGCGACTATAAAGCAAACGATTCAAATGGAGAATGTTGTCTATCGTGGAGAACAAATGCATTCTTTTGATGCTGTCTTCAGTAAAAAAGGAAGCGATGGAATGCCCGAACGTATTTGCAATAGTAGTACAGGATTGATAGACACCGCTGTATTTGCACATTGGCAAAACTATGACATTGCTTTAAACCTCAGAAACAACTGGGCGTCTTTAAAATCTGAATTGGATAATAAAGTCCGAATATCAGTAGGAAATCGAGATAATTTTTTTTTAACTATGCCGTTAATTTGCTTGAAAAACAGATGAAAGAGTTAAATTCAAACTTTCAGTTTGCATATTACCCAGGAGATCACTTTACCGCATACACTCCGGATTGGACATTGAGGCCTGAGTATAGCAAAGATGGCAATCAATTTCTTGAACAAAAATATGTAGAATGGCTCGCCAAATCTAACACAGAAAAAAAATAAAAGTAGCTAACAATGTATAAAGATAATTACTAAATTTTGAGCTTAACCAGAGGTTGTTGCAAATATACCGTGTCTGATTTTTCTGCAGAAAATTCTCACAAGTAAACCTGCAACTATTCTTATACAAACACGTTAGCAACAAGATTAACTCCTCCTAAATAAAGGCTTCATAATTTTAAACATTAAAACAATGAAGAAAATAGTTTACTTATCTATTCTAATATTTATTGGATGTAAAAATCGAACAAATACTGAAATTAATATGCACCAAAACGATAATGTTAAAATAGCAAATAAGTTTATTGACGCATTCTATTCATTTAATGAAGATTCTTTAAAATTATCGCTATCATATACTGAAAAATCAGACCCGTCTATTTTAACTATCTTATATTATCAGAAATGGGCAGAATGTGGAAATTACGAAGTATTAAATCGTTATGATTGTATAGAAAAAAATGACACTCTAGTTATGTGTCCTGTTAAAGTAAAAGATGATCTAATGAAAGCACTTCAATTAGATTTAAATGTTACGGACACTTTTCATATTAACATAAAAAACAGAAAAATCCAATCTATTCAAACATCCTCAAATGACCCTGACGTATACTATGAAGCAAAAGATTGGATAAAACAGAATCGGATAGAATTAATTGAAAACCCTTGTGATTATGACAAGGAAGTAGGGCCAACGCCATGTGAATGTATTAAAGGAACCATAAAAGGTCTCACTGAATTTAAGGCTTATAAAGAATTTCAAGAAAACCAATAATGACCTCTAACGCCGAATATAAAAAATAGCGGATTAAGTGCTAAAACGAAAATATAAAGACGAAACAAATATTAGTTTTCTTTACCTAATTCTACAGCACGACTAAATGCTGCAAATGCAGCTTCTTTGATTAATTCATTTACATTATTATCATCCATCGAGTCTAGTGCTGCTTGAGTTGTTCCTCCTTTTGAAGCTACTTTCTCCATCCATGAATTGGGAGATAAATTAGATTGATTAAAGAGCTCTATTGCACCTGTAAATGTTTGACTAACCAAAACTTTAGAATCATTCTTTGAAAAACCCATTTGTAAAGCCGCTTCCATCATACTTTGCATAAAATAAAACACATATGCTGGTCCGCTACCAGAAATCCCTGTAGAAGCGTCAATTAAACTTTCAGTGCTAACTAGCATAGACTTACCCGTCATATTCAACAAGCTTTCTACGGTTAATAACTCTATTCGTGAAACCTCAGAAGAGGCTACATAAGAAGTTAAGCCCATTCCAACTTTAGCTGGTAAGTTTGGCATCGCACGTATCACTTTTTTTACTCCAGAAAAAGCCTTTATTGCCTCCAAAGTAACTCCCGCCATTATCGAAATAATCATTTGATCTGATCCGACCAATGGGTTAATTTGTTTAAACAAGTCTTCTGCGTGATGTGGTTTGACTGCTACAAAAATAATATCCGCTTTTGGAACACAATCTTTTAATTCTTTAAAGGCATCAAAGTGAGAAATTTGATGAAGTTCTTCTAACTTTTCATCAGATTTGTCTAATACCATGATATTTTTTTTCTTAAGTAATTTTGACTTAGACATTCCTTCGGCATAGGTAAGACCCATATTTCCTGCTCCTATTACTAATACTTTCATTATGTGTTTTTAGATAATTATTTTTAAATATGTGAAGAATGTTTTTTATGCTTCTTTAGTAGCATTCCAACCTTGTGCTTTCAGTTCAATTTCTTGACTGGCTCTCGTAACTAAATTCAACCCTTGATTTTCTGCAGTAATATGACCAATAATAGAAAAATTAGGGTTTCCTTTAATAGCTTCAAAATCTGCAATTGGCACTGTAAATAACAGTTCATAATCTTCGCCTCCACTTAATGCAACCATTGTAGAGTCTAAATTAAATTCTTCACAAGCAGAAATTACCTGAGGGTCTAATGGTAATTTTTCTTCATAAATTTTACATCCTACTTTAGATTGAGAACAAATGTGCATAATTTCTGAAGAAAGTCCGTCAGAAATATCAATCATAGCTGTTGGCTTTATTGCCAATTCTTTTAAGAATCCTGCAACATCTCTTCTTGCTTCTGGCTTTAATTGTCTTTCAATTAAATACGTGTAGCTATCTAAATCTGGTTGATTGTTTGGGTCTACATTAAAAACCTGTTTCTCTCTTTCTAAAACTTGCAACCCTAAATAAGCAGCACCTAAATCTCCAGAAACCACAATTAAATCGGTTTCTTTTGCGCCACTTCTAAGCACAATATCTTCCTTTTCTACTTTACCAATTGCGGTAACAGAAATTAAAATTCCTTTAGTAGAAGAGGTGGTGTCTCCGCCAACTAAATCTACTTTATACGTTTCGCATGCTAATTGAATTCCAGAATATAATTCTTCAATTGCCTCTAAAGGAAACCTGTTAGAGACGGCAATTGAAACTGTAATTTGTTCTGCAGTACCATTCATTGCGTACACATCAGATAAATTTACCATTACAGCTTTATAACCTAAATGTTTTAAAGGCATGTAACTTAAATCGAAATGAACCCCTTCTATTAGTAAGTCTGTAGTTACTAAAGTTTGTTTTTTAGAGGCATCTAAAACTGCCGCATCATCTCCAATTCCCGTAACTGTAGATGCGTTTTCAATCGTAAAATATTTTGTAATATGGTGTATTAAACCGAACTCTCCTAGATCAGCTAATGACGTTTTTTGTGTGTTTTTATCTTCTAACATACCGCAAAGGTAGGTAGAATCTAAAAAAGGACAGAACTACTTTAACACCTATATTTATATTATTGATATTTAATATGTTATTTTTGGATAAAAATATTAAAAATGTTGAAAAAAGTTGTTTTACTTTGCTGTTGTGCAATTCTTCTTAATTGTAATAATAAAGATGGTTTATATACAAACACTCAAATAAATTACGTGCCTATTGCTGTTTGTGAAAATGGCTTTGCAGGAGAATATCCTTGTAATGACTATGATTTACTAAGCCATTTTAGTTTAAATGAATTGGCAGGTTCTGGCACTGAAGGTAATGATTCTTGGGGCTGGACAGATCCAGAAACTAATAAAGAATATGCTTTAATGGGCACCAATAAAGGGATTGTATTTATTGATATTACAGACCCCTTAAACGCACTTATTTTAGGTGTTCTAAAAACTGCTACAGTAAATAGTTCTTGGAGAGATGTAAAAGTGTACGATTCTCATGCATTTATTGTAAGCGAAGCCACAAACCATGGAATGCAAGTTTTTGATTTAAAACGCTTAAGAAATGTTCTAAACCCTCCAGAAATTTTTTTAGCAGACACTCATTTCACCGAATTTGGGAGCGCTCACAATATTGTAATTAACGAAGATAGTGGCTATGCATATATAGTAGGAGCAAGCAGAAGCTCTACCTACGGTGGTGGCGCTATTTTTATAAATATTCAAGACCCTTTAAACCCAGTAATTGAAGGAGGATTTAGTGAAGGAGGTTACTCGCACGATGCCCAAGTTATTACTTATACCGGACCAGATACAGATTATACAGATAAAGAAATTCTTATAGGAAGTAATGAAAATGAAATTGTAATTGCAGATGTTACAGACAAAACAAACCCCTTAGTAATTTCTACCATAAGTTACGCTAATGCAAGATATGCACATCAGGGGTGGTTTACAGAAGATTTAAAATATTTTATTTTAGGAGATGAACTCGATGAAGCATCTCTTGGGAATAAGACAAGGTCTATTATTTTCGACTTTACCGATTTGGATAATCCTGTATATCATTTTGATTACCTCGGAACTACAAATGCCATTGATCATAATGGGTATGTAAAAGATAATATTTATTACCAGGCCAATTATACGGGTGGTGTGAGAATGATTGATGTGTCAACCGTTGCAAATAAAGTGTTTTCAGAAGTTGGCTATTTTGATACCTACCCAGCAAATAATAATACAGCCTTTAGTGGCGTCTGGAATGTGTACCCTTACTTTCCTAGTGGGAATATTATTATAAGCGATATTGATAATGGTTTTTTTGTAATTAGAAAAAAGTAATTCTTACATACAAATGAAAAAATATGCCCTAATATTAATCTTAATTGTTATTTTTTAATTGCTCGAAAAAAGATGTATTTGAGATTCCTGAAATTGATACTAATGTATATTTTATAGAAACTATTTGGGGTTCTAAAAATGACGCTTTTAATGCTGTTACAAAAACAATAGATGATGGTTATATTACTAAAGGCTATGCGCCAAGCAACGATGGAGACATTATTTCAAAAGCAAATATCTCTTTTGATTTTTTAGCCTCAAAATTTTCCTCGAAAGGCATCTTAGAATGGCAAAAAATAATAATAAACTAAACTATCTTAAATCAGCTATGAAGCCTTTTTTAGCTTTAGTTTTTTGACACCGCAAAGCTAAATAGCTCTAAAAAAAGACAGAACTACTTTAACACCTATATTTATATTATTGATACTTTTTGTGTTATTTTTGTTCAAAATAAAAATAAATGTTGAAAAAAATCATTTTATCGGCGCTACTAACTTCACAATTTTTAGTTGCTCAAACCCCTTGTGAAAATGGCTTTGCAGGTGATTATCCTTGTAATGATTACGATTTAATATCTCATATTTCTAACTTCACAATGGGTAGCTTCGGGGCTGAAGGTAACGATAGTTGGGGTTGGACAGACCCTGAGACACAAAAAGAATATGCTTTAATGGGTATAAATAGTGGTATTGTCTTTATAGATATTTCAAATCCTATTACACCAGTAATTTTAGGGACCCTTAAAACGAGCACTGTAAAAAGCCTTTGGAGAGACGTAAAAGTCTATAACAATCATGCGTTTATTGTTAGTGAAGCATCTAACCACGGAATGCAAGTTTTTGATTTAAAACGCCTAAGAAGTGTTCCAAATGCTCCAGAAATTTTTACTGCAGACACTCATTTTACAGATTTTGGTAGTTCACACAACATTATAATTAATGAAGAAAGTGGTTATGCTTATGTGGTTGGGGCGGCTAGAGGCTCTACCTATGGTGGTGGCCCAATATTTGTAAATATTCAAGATCCTTTAAATCCTATTATTGAAGGTGGTTTTGCTGCTGGCGGATATTCACATGATGCCCAAGTTATTACTTATACCGGTCCAGATACAGATTATACAGATAAAGAAATTCTTATAGGAAGTAATGAAAATGAAATTGTAATTGCAGATGTTACAGACAAAACAAACCCCTTAGTAATTTCTACAATAAGCTACTCTAATGTGGAGTACGCCCACCAAGGATGGTTTACTGAAGATTTAAAATATTTTATTTTGGGCGATGAGCTAGACGAACAAAGTTATGGTAACAATACAAAAACAATTATTTTTGATTTTACAGATCTAGACAATCTAGCATACCATTTTGATTATTATGGATCTACAACCGCTATAGACCACAATGGTTACGTAAAAGATAATATTTATTATCAAGCAAACTATACAGCTGGCGTTAGAATGATAGATGTCTCCGGTGTTGAAAATAAAAACTTCACAGAAGTTGGTTTTTTTGATACCTATCCTACCAACAACACGGCTGCGTTTAATGGTGCTTGGAATGTGTACCCTTACTTTCCTAGTGGAAATATTATTATAAGCGACATTAACAATGGTTTTTTTATAGTTAGAAAAAGTAGCACACTTGGTCTAAGTAAAGAAAAGACAGAAATGAACTTTTCAATATTTCCTAATCCGTCAACTACCCAAACAACTATTAGTACAAGTAACAATAAAACAATAAAAAGTATAAAAGTATTTTCTATATTAGGTAAAAAACTTTTAGATGTGAAAAATGTTTATAAATCAAAATACATTATAGAAACAAAGAACTTTCAAAGAGGTATTTATTTGGTTCAAATAAATAATATGCTTGTTAAGAAAATTATGGTTCAATAATTTATTGTTAAAATGAAAAATTACGTATTAATTTTAGGAATCATTTTCTTTTTCAGTTGCACGAAAGAAGACATAGTAATTAACCCAGAACAGGTAATTATTGTGGGGGATCTAGATTTTGCTACTACAATGGGTGGTTCTAAAAATGATGTCTATAAGTCTATTGCAAACACAGTAGACGGCGGCTATGTGATTTTGGGCTATACGCAAAGTAAAGACGGAGATATCTCCACAAAGTTAACTGAAGATTTTGATTTTTGGGTGCTTAGATTTTCTGCAAACAATTCACTTCTCTGGAGTAAAACCTTTGGGGGTTCTAAAGACGAAAGAGGTGAAGATATTATTGCAACTAAAGATGGTGGGTTCGCTCTTTTAGGATACAGCCAAAGTACAGATAATGATGTTACCTCAAATGCAGGCTCAAAAGACTTTTGGGTTTTAAAACTCACAAGCTCTGGAACGCTCTCTTGGCAAAAAAATTTCGGTTTTTTAGGATCAGATTACGGCACGGCACTATTAGAAACAAATGATAACGGATATTTAATAACTGGGGTTTTAGATGTTACAGCATCTAACGGACAAGGAAATTCTCGCAGCACACAAAGGCATGCGGGTGGAGATATCTGGGCGATAAAACTGAATAATTCTGGAGTTTTAGAGTGGAGTAAGTATTATGGGGGCTCTTTTACAGACATCCCTTTAGGAGTTGTAAAAACAATAGATAATGGCTTTATTATTGCAGGTTCATCCGATAGTGCAGATATAGATATTACAAATAACAAGGGGGCTTACGATTTTTGGATCCTTAAAATTGAAGCTAATGGAACATTAGTTTGGGAAAAAAATTTTGGTGGTTCAGAAATAGACGAAGCTAGTGCAATTACCCAAACAAACGATGGTAATTTTATTATTGTTGGAGACACTAGAAGTTCAAATAAAGATGTTTCAAATAACAACGGCGCTGCAGATTTATGGATGCTAAAAATATCACAAGAAGGAATTTTAATTTGGGAAAAAACAATTGGAGGATCTAGTTTTGATGTAGGTCGTTCTATCTCTAAAACTCAAGACAATGGGTTTATTATTTCTGGAAGCTCAAGGAGTTTAGATGCAAACTTTAATAATCAAGGTCAGAATGATGCTTTAATTATTAAAGTAGATTCTGAAGGAAATATCGTTTGGCAGGAAACCGCAGGTGGCAGAGAAATAGATTTTTTATATGATGCTATTGAACTAAATAACAAAACAATTATTGCCGTTGGTGAAAGTAGTAGTTCAGATCAAGATATTCCTGAAAACAAAGGATTTACAGACGCTTTAATCATTCAAATAAAATGAGAAAAAAATACTATTTATTAATTTTAATGCTACTAATCTTTCTGCGCTGTGGTAAAAAAGAAGAACTTGATTGCTGTATATTCCCAGAACAATTTACAGTAACCTTAAACTTTACACATCATTGGAATGGATTAAAAATTACACCACAAGATTTTAATGAATTAAAGTTTACAAACGAAAATGGAGAGCGATTAAGTATTGAAAGATTGCGGTATCTTGTTTCAAATATTAGCCTCATAAATGGTAAAAACTATCATTTCGTTAATGTTGGAGAAAACGCTGGAACATCCATCACCATTCCTGAACTTACAAATGCCTCCTATGCACTCTCTTTTAGGTTTGGTTTTTCAAATGAAGACAATACAGACGGAGCATACCAAGATTTAAATTCTGCAAGTTTTAGTGTTCCAGAAATGTTAGGAGGCGGGTATCATTTCATGCAGTTTGATGGAAAATACGAAGATAACAACAATGAAGCATCTGGTTTTAACTACCACATGATTAAAGCTGTAGATAGAACAGATCCTGATAATTTAAAATTTGAGGACACTTCATTCGAGGTAAATTTAGGAACAATAGTGGTTGCAAATACTACTGAAATTGAGATTAAAATGAACCTTGCAGAATGGTTTAAAAATCCGAATACGTGGAACTTAAATGAGTTAAATAGTATTTTAATGCCAAATTTTGAAGCTCAAAAAATGATGCGCGAAAATGGAGAGACCGTTTTTAGTTTGGGTGTAGTAAATTAATAACACATTGTCATTCAGGTTTCTAGGGTTTAAGAACCCATAATGACAAAGAAAAACACATGAAAAAACCGTATATATATTTCTTTGTATTTTTTCTTTTGACGTTTTGTTCGTCTAAAGAAGAAGAAATCTATACACCGGTTCCATATAACTTAGAAATACCCGCACTTTTTGTAGATAAATTAATTGCACCTATAATTCCTGCAGACAATTTATTAACCGAAGAAGGAGTAGCCTTAGGTAAAAAACTTTTTTTTGATAAAAAGTTATCGGGAGACAACACAAAAGCTTGCAGCTCTTGCCACAATCCTAAAAAAGCATTTACAGACCAACAACAATTTAGTGCAGGGGTACAAGGAGAATTTGGGTCAAGAAATGCAATGCCTTTATTTAATTTAGCTTGGAATTTTGAGGAACGTTTTGCATGGGATGGAAAAGAGTTTGGACTAGAACAACAGGCTTTAGAACCTGTTTCAAATCCGATAGAGATGCATGCAAACTGGAATCTAGTAGTACAAAAACTCCAAGAAAGTACAGAATATCCAACATTATTTTTACAGGCCTTTGGTACTTCAGAAATAGATGCCGAATTAGTTACAAAAGCGATTGCACAATTTGAAAGAACTCTTATTTCTGGAGATTCTAAATTTGATAAATTCCTACTTGGAGAAACCAGTTTAACGCAAGAGGAACAAAACGGATTCAATGTTTTTATGGATGAAGCAAAAGGAGATTGTTTTCATTGTCATGGTAGCAATAACAACCCTCTTTGGACAGATAACGCATTTCACAATAACGGTTTAGACACTACTTTTCAAGATTTAGGGTTCGGTGCAGTAACAGGAGACCCTAATGATAACGGTAAGTTTAAATCGCCGTCTATTCGTAATTTAGCTTTTACAGCACCTTATATGCATGATGGCCGATTTGCAACGTTAGAGGAGGTTATTACTCATTATTCTGAAGGTCTTCAAAAATCTTCAACGATAGACCCTTTAATGAAGAAGGTAAACGAAGGTGGTGTTCACTTATCGCCACAAGATAAAAACGATTTAAAAGCCTTCCTACTGTCGCTTACCGATAGAGAATTTATAAATAATCCGAACTTTCAAGAGTAATCAATAAAAGCAATCGAATTATTGGGTTTCACAATGAAAGTTCTTCGCTTTTCTTGGACTTATATTGTATATTTGCATTCAATTTAGATTTAATCTATTTAAAAATATGATAAAAGTTTCAGACACAGCAAAGAAGAAAGTCGTAGAGTTAATGACTGACGACGGCTTTGACGCGGTAACCGATTTCGTAAGAGTTGGCGTAAAAAGTGGTGGTTGTTCAGGTTTATCTTACGATTTAACTTTTGACAATAAAAAAGAGGAAAACGATAAAGTTTTTGAAGAGAATAATGTTAAAATTATTGTTGACAAAAAGAGTTTTTTATATTTAGTTGGTACCACCTTAGAATATTCCGGAGGCCTAAACGGAAAAGGGTTTGTATTTAATAACCCAAACGCAAATAGAACTTGTGGTTGTGGGGAATCATTTTCACTCTAAAAAAATTAATCCTAATCTTCCCAAAGAGAAGGAATAAAAAATAAAAAACATGAGTAAGTATACAGAAGAAGATTTAGAACAAGAATTAAAAACCAAAGAATATGAGTACGGTTTTTATACAGATATAGAAAGTGAAACGTTTGCGAAAGGCTTAAGTGAAGATGTAGTTCGTGCAATTTCTAAAAAGAAAAACGAGCCGGAATGGATGACCAATTGGCGTTTAGAAGCATATCGGGTTTGGGAAAAAATGGACGAGCCAGAATGGGCAAATGTGAATTATACAAAGCCAAAATTTCAAGATATTGCCTATTATTCAGCACCAAAAGCAAAACCAAAGTTAAATTCTTTAGATGAAGTAGATCCAGAATTATTGGATACGTTTAAGCGTTTAGGGATTTCTGTAGATGAGCAAAAAAAATTAGCGAACGTAGCTGTTGATATTGTAATAGATTCCGTTTCAGTAGCTACTACATTTAAGAAAACACTGGGGGAAAAGGGGATTATTTTTATGCCAATTTCTGAAGCAATTCAAGAACATCCAGAATTAGTTAGAAAATATTTAGGAACGGTTGTACCAACAACTGATAATTTTTATGCAGCATTAAATTCAGCAGTTTTTTCAGACGGATCTTTTTGTTACATTCCAAAAGGAGTTCGTTGTCCGATGGAATTATCTACCTACTTTAGAATTAATGAAGGTGGAACAGGACAGTTTGAAAGAACACTAGTTGTTGCAGACAAAGGTAGTTACGTTTCTTATTTAGAGGGTTGTACAGCGCCAAGTAGAGATGAAAATCAATTACATGCTGCAGTTGTAGAATTGATTGCTTTAGATGATTCTGAAATAAAATACTCTACAGTTCAAAACTGGTATCCTGGAAACAAAGAAGGAAAAGGTGGTGTTTACAATTTTGTAACTAAAAGAGCTATCTGCGAAACCAATGCAAAAGTTTCTTGGACACAGGTAGAAACAGGTTCTGCTATAACGTGGAAATATCCTTCTTGCATTTTAAAAGGAAACAATTCTGTAGGTGAATTTTACTCAATTGCAGTAACTAACAACCGCCAGCAAGCAGATACTGGAACGAAAATGATTCATTTAGGGAAAAACACCAAATCAACCATTATCTCTAAAGGTATTTCTGCCGGAAAATCACAAAACTCATATAGAGGATTAGTTCAGATAAGTCCAAGAGCAGAAAATGCACGTAACTTCTCTCAATGTGATTCTTTACTGATGGGAAATGATTGTGGTGCTCACACCTTCCCTTATATAGACGTGAAGAACAAAACCGCACAAGTAGAACATGAAGCAACTACAAGTAAAATTGGTGAAGAACAATTATTTTACTGCAACCAACGTGGAATAGATACTGAAAAAGCAATCGCATTAATTGTAAACGGATTTAGTAAAGAAGTTTTAAATAATTTACCAATGGAATTTGCAGTGGAAGCTCAAAAATTATTGGAAATTAGTTTAGAGGGAAGTGTTGGTTAAAATTTTTAACCATTTCTCTGTTTGTTCGTTAAATCGTTTAAACAAGGCTCCAAAAAAATAAAAAAATATTAAACTGCCAATAGCGATAATCTAAAGGCAAATAGACAAATTACAATGTTAAAAATAGAAAATTTACAAGCAAGTATAGACAATAAATCAATCTTAAAAGGGTTAAATTTAGAAGTAAAGGCTGGTGAAGTTCACGCAATTATGGGTCCTAATGGTGCTGGAAAAAGTACGTTGGCTAATATTATAGCGGGTAAAGATGATTACGAGGTTACTTCAGGAACTATTGAATTAAATGATGAAGATATTAGCGAGCTCGCGCCAGAAGAAAGAGCACATAATGGCGTGTTTTTATCTTTCCAGTATCCTGTAGAAATCCCTGGAGTCTCTGTAACTAACTTTATAAAAACTGCAATAAACCAAACACGTAAAGCAAAAGGTTTAGAAGATATGCCTGCAAAAGAAATGTTAAAGATGATTCGCGAGAAATCTGAATTATTAGAAATAGATCGTAAGTTCTTATCACGTTCTCTAAACGAAGGTTTTTCTGGAGGAGAAAAGAAGCGTAACGAAATATTTCAAATGGCAATGTTAGAGCCTAAATTAGCAATTCTTGATGAAACAGATTCTGGTTTAGATATAGATGCTTTAAGAATTGTTGCAAACGGCGTAAACAAACTTAAGTCTGAAGACAATGCAGTTATTGTGATAACACATTATCAGCGTTTATTAGAATACATAGTTCCTGACTTTGTTCATGTTCTTTACGATGGGAAAATTGTAAAAACAGGTGATGCCTCTTTAGCTTTAGAATTAGAGGCAAAAGGATATGATTGGATTAAGCAAGAATTAGTGTAAAATTAGATTTTAGTAAAAGTATACAGAAATGCGTACCGATACTGAAAACTGAAAACTGAAAAAATGGAATTAAACGATAAATTATTATCATCATACGTAGCATTTGAAAATCGTGTAGATACAAATTCTGATATACACGAAATTCGTTCAGAAGCGTTTCAAAATTTTGAAAAGTTAGGCTTTCCTACTAAAAAGTTAGAGGCTTGGAAATACACTTCTTTAAACTCAGTTTTAAAGCAAGATTATAGTTTGTTTCCTAATAAAGAAAATTCGATTCAATTAGCTGATGTTCAAAAGCATTTTATACACGATATAGACACATACAAGCTTGTTTTTATAGATGGAAAATACAGTTCTTTCTTATCGGAAACTACACACGACACTTTTGATGTTTGCTTAATGTCTGCTGCATTAACCAAACCAAAGTACAAAGCCGTTATTGAAAATTACTTCAATAAAATAGCAAAAAAAGACAATTTAACCTCTTTAAATACTGCTTTTGCGAATGAAGGTGCTTACATCTATATTCCTAGAAATGTAGAGGTAGAAAAACCGATTCAAATTCTCAACTTTACCACGGGTTCTGAAGCAGCAACCATGTTGCAACCAAGAAACTTAATTGTAGTTGAGCAAAATGCACACGTTCAAATTATAGAGCGCCATCAGAGTTTAACTTCAAACCCTGTTTTGACAAACGCAGTTACTGAAGTTTTTGCTGCAAAAGATGCAACTGTAGATATTTACAAGATTCAAAATGATGATACAAACGCTTCGTTAGTAGATAATTCTTACATCGAGCAAAAATCAAATAGTATTGTTTCTGTGCACACTTTTTCATTTGGAGGAAATATCACAAGAAATAATTTAAACTTCTATCAAAGAGGAGAGCACATCGATTCTATCTTAAAAGGAATTACGATTCTTGAAGGAAAGCAACATGTAGATCACCACACTTTAGTGCATCATATAGAACCAAATTGTGAAAGCCACCAAGATTATAAAGGAATTTATAATGAGCGTTCTACAGGTGTTTTTAACGGTAAAGTAATTGTAGATAAAGAAGCACAAAAAACAAATGCATATCAAAAAAGCAACAATGTTTTATTAAGTAATAAGGCTACTATAAATGCAAAACCTCAACTAGAAATTTTTGCAGATGATGTAAAATGTTCTCACGGTTGCACAATTGGCCAACTAGATGATGAAGCTTTATTTTACATGCAACAGCGAGGAATTCCAGAGAAAGAAGGTAAAGCATTGTTAATGTTTGCTTTTGCAAATACTGTTTTAGAAAGCGTAAAGATACCTGAGGTAAAACAACGTATTGCTAAAATTATTGCAAATAAATTAAATGTAAAAATCGGTTTCGATTTATAAGCAACTAAATTGCATTTTGTATAACGTAAAAACCACGCTTTTTAGCGTGGTTTTTTTATAACTTAATTTCAATCTATCGACTCCAAAATCCCTTTCAAAAATATATTTTCTTCAAACCAAGACAGCCCAAAACGAACAATAACCAAATCTTCATCCGGCAAAACGTATACCCTTTGCCCTTGATAGCCGTCTGCAAAATACATGTTTTTAGGAACGTCTTTAAATTGCTTTTCTGCATTTAACCAAAAATGCGCGCCGTAGGCTCCGTTTGAAGTTGGCGATGGTGTTGTTATATAGTCTACCCATTTTTTAGTAAATAGTTCTTCTCCGTTCCAGTTCCCGTTGTGTAAGTATAGGAGTCCGAATTTTGCCCAATCTCTGGCAGTTGCCCATGCATAAGAAGAAGCAATATAATTTCCTGCCAAATCACTTTCAACCACCATAGAGTTCATTCCAATTTTATCAATGAGGTTTGTATACCAAAAATCTAAATATTCTTGATGCGTTTTAAATTGATCCCTTAAAATTCCTGACAATAAGTTAGAAGTACCAGAAGAGTAATTCCAAGAAGCATTGGTTTTACTTTGTAACGGTTTTTCTGCTTGCATCTTAGTCATGTCTCTTTCTAAGAACAACATTTTTGTAGCATCAGAAATTTCATCATAATTTTCATCCCATTCTAAACCAGAATTCATTTGTAATAAATTATTGATGGTAATGTTTTTACGTGCGTCCTTTTGCCAAGAAGCAATAGGTGCTTTGTTATGGATGTTTATCTTATTCTGGTGCTGTAAAACGCCAAAAACAGTACCCATAATGCTTTTAGTCATAGACCAACCTAAAATTCTAGAATCTTTATCAAATCCGTCTGCATATTTTTCTAAAACAAGCTGATCTTTATAAATAACTAACACTGCCCTCGATTTGTTTTCTCCAAAAATAGCACCAACTGTTTCTCTTAGTTTCTTATAATTGATATTCCCAAAAACAGTGTCTTTTTGAGGAGCGTTCCCGTAAGGAAAAGGAGTGTTGTTGTTTGCATTTTCCCTTTTAGGAACTAAATAGGAAGCAGTTTCATCATTCACATTCAACGTTAAAACAGCACCCAAACCTTCCCTGTAAATTGCTTTTCTGGTTAATAAACCCAATGCAGAAGAAATTACAAACTTGTTTTTTAAATCTAATAGATCTGTGGCCAAATTTACTGGCGAAAAATTATTGTCAGTTTTGTCTGTAAACTCCAGGGTTCTTTCCCCAAGAAAAACAGAAGAAGTTGTGTTTTTTGCAGAGTATCCTGCTAAAATATTCAACTTTGGATAGTTAGAAATTACAAGTATTATAAGAAAAACCGCTATAAATAGCAGAATGCGTTTCAATATTTTCATAGCAAATATAGTTTAGTGATGTAAAAATAAGAAAATCATATTCAGTTTATGAAAACTTTACAAATGCATGCTTTATCTTTGTAATTAAATATGACGTGTATGATTAATGTTGATAAAATTCGTGAAGATTTCCCAATTCTAAAAAGAACTGTTCATGGAAAACCTTTGGTGTATTTTGACAATGCAGCAACTTCTCAAACACCCCAAATTGTTATAGATACAATTGTGGATTACTACAGTAATTACAATTCAAATATTCACAGAGGAGTGCACACTTTAAGTCAAGAAGCTACAGATAAGTATGAAGAAGCGCGTATTAAAGTACAACACCATTTTAATGCAAAAGAGGCGTATGAAATTATTCTAACTTCTGGTACCACAAATAGTATTAATATTATTGCTGCTGGTTTTGCTTCTATACTCCAAAAAGGAGACGAAATTATTGTTTCTGCTTTAGAGCACCATTCTAATATTGTGCCTTGGCAAATGCTGTGTGAAAAAACGGGCACTATTTTAAAGGTAATTCCAATGTTAGAGGACGGTTCTTTGAATATGGATGCCTACCATGATTTGGTCAATGAAAAAACAAAATTAGTTTTTTGTAATCATGTTTCTAATGCGCTGGGAACGGTTAATCCTGTGGAAGAAATTATTGCAAAAGCACATGCTTTTAATGCTGCTGTCTTATTAGACGGGGCACAAGCAACCCCTCATATAAAACCAGATGTACAAGCTTTAGATGTAGACTTTTATGTTGCTTCTGCCCATAAATTATGCGGCCCAACCGGTGTTGGTATGTTATACGGAAAAGAAAAATGGTTGCAAAAATTACCACCCTATGAAGGTGGTGGAGAAATGATTGCTACGGTTTCTTTTGAGAAAACAACCTATGCAGGCTTGCCTCATAAATTTGAAGCAGGTACCCCAAATATTTGTGGAGGTATTGCATTTGGTGCTGGTTTAGATTATATGAACGCAGTGGGCTTTAACAACATTGCTTCTTATGAACATGAGCTTCTAGAATACGGAACGCAAGAGTTGTTAAAAATTGAAGGTTTAAAAATATACGGTACAACCGCTGAAAAGACCGCTGTAATCTCTTTTAACGTAGGTGGGATACATCCGTATGATATTGGAGCAATTTTAGATAAGCTTGGCATAGCGGTTAGAACAGGGCATCATTGCGCACAACCAATTATGGATTTCTATCAAATACCAGGAACTATTAGAGCTTCTTTCTCTTTTTACAACACAAAAGAAGAAATAGATATTTTTGTAAGTGGAGTTAAAAGAGCTGTTGGTATGCTTTCTTAAATTCTTAAAAATAATAGAGACAATAAAAAAAGGTTGCGCAAATTGCGCAACCTTTTTTTATATTAAAACTGTATGTTAATTACCTTAACATTGCAGAGTAATTTGTTGGATAATCTCCTGCTTTTGCCAAACCATTTGTAGCTGTAGAAAAGTTAGAACCAAATTCTACATCCATAGCTGCTAAAATTTTATTAGCCATAAGTGCATATCCTCTTGCTGTTAAATGAACACCATCTAAACTTACCAAACCACCAGTAACTAAATTTGTAGTCATAGTATAATTGTCGAACTGAATCCCTGAAGAAGCTTCTGTTAAAACACCTTTAAAATCTACTAAAGCAATATTTGGATTTGAACTTGCAACCGCGGCTATAGTTGTGTTATAAGCATCTGTAGCCGTCATTATAGAAGCCTGCTCTTGTGGTGTTAAAACCCAATTATCAGCTAAAGGAACAGTTAATCCATTAATTAATTGTGGATTACCTCCTACAGTTGTACCAATAACAGTAGAACTCGCTAGTAATAATAAATCATCTGCAGTGGCATGTCTATAAGAAGGAATCCCAAAAGCAGATAAATCTGTTAAATCTTCATCAACAATAACTACGGCATTTTGTCCTGCAGAAAAAGAAATTGTTCTTTTCGCTATTTCAGCGCTAGCCATTTCTTGAGTCATTGGCGTAACAGCAACTAAATATGCGAAAGCTTGTTGAATTCCTCCATTGTACGGTGCATATGCACCACTTAATGCTCCAGCCGTAGCGCCATCTAAAGGCACTGGGTTATGAGGTACTGTTGTAAAATTAGCTAAATCTGTAATATAAGGTACATTTGCTACTACTCCTTTTGCTCCGTTTGCAGTTAAAGCAGTAACCATACCACTAAAAACTGATGCAAAAACATTAGGATCTGTAATATCTGAACCACCATAACTAGATGGATCAAAATTACCTATTTGATCTACACCCGAGCCTCCCGAAAGTGCATATCCTAGAACATCATTTCCTCCAATTTCTGATAAAGTAAAAAATGTTGGATTTGTTGCCAAAGCATCTCCCAATACAGAAGCTGATGGACTAGAAGCCATTCTACCAAAATAAGGATTCAACGCTCCATAACCAGGAACACCTAAATGAAAACTTTTAGCGCCTGGAGCACCAAAGTTATGAAATGGGCCACTAAGAACAGTTGTTAATTCTGTTGTTGGCGTAGCAGGTAATCTCGCTGGCCCAGCCCCATTAAAATAAAATCTCGGTGGCTGAACTGCTGTTCCTCCATATACTAACCCTCCAATATTATCGTCCATTAAAGGTTGGTTAAACTCTGTACCAAACTTCCCAGCCAGAATATTTGGAAATGAATTTTCTTGCGCTGCTCTAAACATTGCTCCATCTGTATAACCTGCTGTAAAAGAAGCACCAACTGAAATGTATGTAGAGAAATCTAAACCATTTGTATTTAATACTACTTCTGGAATAGCTTCTGCTTCTATAATGTCTAATTCATTGTTTACATCACAAGAGGCAACACCAATTGATAAAAGAAGTAAACCTATATATTTATAATTTTTCATCTATTTTATTTTTATTAGTTATTAATTGTCCAAGATAAGTAGTACTGAGAACCTATTGCTCCAATACCTGGTGCACTTAAATATTCTTGTCCCATTAAGTTAGCTCCTCCTATTTTGAAAATAGATTTCATTGAAGGAACTGTAAGGTTAACTTGAGCATCTAAAATAGTTCTTGCTTTGATAGTAGCGTCTACAAAAGTAGATTCCCATCTATAATAATCTTGCCATCTTGCATTGAAGTTAAAACCAACATTTTTAAATAAATTTGTTTTACCAAACTGTAATTTAACTTTATGCTCTGGTGTATTAAAACCTGCTTCAAAATCTGGATTTGATGCTTGATCAAACTCAAATTTAGCTAACGTATAGTTTAAACCTAAATTAAAACCATTTAAAACTGTTGTATTTAGACCAATGGTTGTTCCATAAGAACTTATGTCTGCTGTAGAATTACTATACAGTTGAAAAATTTTGTAAGCTCCTGATGCATTATAAGGTACGATAACATTTGTATTTGCTATGAAATCTTCATATTGATTATAGTATACACTTAAATCTATCGTGAATTTTTGTGAACCTGCATTTAATAAACCTCTATAACCTACTTCATAAGCGGTTACTTTTTCTGGTTTTATATAGGCCACATCTGCTTTAACAGTTCCACCACTTGCAGCAGTATAAGAATTTGCATATACATCTCTACCTGTTAATGTATAACTAGCTCCTGTACCGTCTCCAAAAGTTGTACTAAATCTATCTAAATTATCTTCAACCCCACCTAATAATATTGCACTACCAACATCTAAACCAATGTATTGATCTTGTGTTGTTGGGTTTCTAAATCCTGTTTGAAAAGAAGCTCTAAAGTTTTGGTTTTTATTCTCACCAGCTGCATACGCAAATGAAACTCTTGGAGAAAAATTACCGTTGAAATTTTGTGCTTTATCATAACGAATAGAAGCGGTTACCTTTAAACGCTCTTCCTCTAAGAAACCTTTTTGTATTTGTGTGTATACCCCATATTCATCATAATCAATAGGACCATCTGAATCTGTAAAAATATTTCCGAAAGAATTTAAAGAATATCTTCTATAAGAACCCCCTACTTGAATTTCTGCAAAATTGATTAGATCTTGAAAATTATAATTTGCATCTCCATGGTATAATTTAGTTTCATCTCTAAACTTTGCCCCTGTTATTAAATCTGGGTCTGTAGTAATTTTGTCAAAAGCTGCATTAAACTCTGCTGAACCTGGCTCAAATCTACCAGTTTCTGCAGTTTGTCTAGCCACTGCGTGCGCTTGATCTGAGTTTAATCCTCCTAAAGTTCCACTTAAATAAGCTCCTGTATATTGGCCGAACCATGTACTATCATCTTTCCATGCTCTGTTAATATTTAAAGCGGCAAATAAGGTGTTGTATGAATCTCCTGCGTCTTCTGCAGTTGTATATCCTCTTACAAAGAAGTTTTTACCCCTAACCTCTAATTTATGCTGTTGCATCAAAAAGTTTTTAATAGAGTATTTTTGACCTCCTAAATATTGCGTGGTACCAGTACCTACTTTAGAATTCCAAATAACCTCTAAGCGATCATCTCCAAAAGGACGATAATTTAAAGAAGCTCCGAATTTTACACTTTTTACACCGTAATCCATCAAGTCTTTTTCATTGTAACCTGTTCTACTAATGCTTTCACTTGGTATTAAAGCTGACGCTCCGCCAGGGATAAGGCCTAAACCCTCTAAGGTTTGTGCAACGCCTTTCATGTTGGCAGAAGCTGCATCTCCATATACATTTACACCATTATAGTTTCTGTCTGAGTTTCTGTCACCAGAAACCATTTCACCGTTTCTTGTGTTTCTATAATCTGTTGCTGTCCAATCTGTACCTTCTAATACAGAAAGGGTAGCTTTGGCTGCAAATTTATTAGAAAAAGCATGTGCCATTCTAATATTAAAATCCGTAAACTCATTGTCTCCTCCAGCTTCTTGACTTGTAAGACCCCCTTTTAAAGAAACGCTAATCCCTTGGTCATCAAAAGGACTTTTACTTGTCATAAACATGATACCGTTAAAAGCATTTGCTCCATATAATGCAGAAGATGCACCTGGTAATAATTCTACTGTCTTTACATCTAGCTCAGACATCCCTAGTAAATTACCTAAGGCAAAGTTTAATGCTGGTGAAGAATTATCCATCCCGTCTACCAATTGCATAAAGCGTGTGTTTGAAAAAGTTGCAAACCCTCTTGTGTTTACAGATTTAAATGTTAAACTGTTTGTGTTTACATCTACTCCTTTTAAATTTTCTAAACCATCATAAAAAGAAGGTGAAGAAGTGTTTTTGATAGCTCTACTATCTAATCTTTCTATCGTAACGGGAGACTCCATAATACGTTCTGGAGTTCTAGAAGCAGAAACTACAATTTCATCTAATGAAGTTTCATTTTCTGTTAAAGTTACATCAATTGTTTGATTGTTTTCTGTTACCTCAACTTTTTTCATTTTATACCCTAAAACAGATATTTCTAATGTAAAAGGTGGTTTGTCGGTAACTTCTAAAACAAAAATTCCATCAAAATCTGTGGTAGTACCCACAGCTTTATTTTCAATTTTAATGTTTGCACCCGGAAGTGTTTCTCCTGTTTTTGAGTCTTTAACTGTACCGTTAACAGTGGTTTGTGCAACCATTGCAACACTACTTAATGTTAAGCATGCAAAAAGTATAATCTTTTTTATCATAATTTAAATTGGTTTGTTTACTAGTATGCAAATTACAAAAAAATTTCAATAATTGATTATTTAACATTAAATTTTATGTTTTTCTTAAATTATTGTTAATTTTTTACCATATTAATGATCCAAAACTACGCTACAGATTTTTAAAAAAACCATTAGTTGTCGTACATTTGCCGTGATAAACTTATTCCTTTTGAAAATAGTTAAAAATATTGCTAACTTTTCTACAGACGAAAAAACTTTTGTTACCATTGGTACTTTTGATGGTGTTCATTTCGGGCATCAAAAAATACTTGAAAAACTAGTTTCAGAAGCTAAAGAAGCGGGTAAAAAAGCTATTTTATTAACATTTTTTCCACACCCACGAATGGTTTTGCAAAAAAACGCCACTATAGAGTTACTAAATACAATAGATGAGCGCGCTAAGCTTTTAGAAAGAACAGGTTTAGATTACTTAATCATTCATCCCTTTGACAAGGATTTTTCTAAAACAACTGCTTTAGAATTTGTAAAAGAAATTTTAGTAAACACTTTTAATATTTCAAAATTAATTATTGGATACGACCATCATTTTGGAAAAAACAGAGAAGGTAATATTGAGCAATTAACCGAATACAGCCATTTATATGATTTTATTGTAGAAGAGATTCCGGCACAAGACATCGATGATGTTTCTGTAAGTTCTACAAAAGTTAGACGTGCTTTGGCGAATGGCAACCTAAAAACCGCCAACAATTATCTCGGCTACAATTTTATGTTAAATGGTTTTGTTATAAACGGAAAAAAAATAGGCGGAACAATCGGTTATCCTACTGCAAATATTGATATTAAAGAAGCCTATAAACTCATACCAAAAGTAGGGGTGTACGTTGTAAAGTCTCTTATAGAAAATAAAACTGTTTACGGTATGATGAATATTGGAAACAGACCTACGGTTAACGGAAAGCACCAAACAATAGAGGTTCATTTCTTTGATTTTGAAAGAGATTTATACGGTAAAAATTTAAAAATTGAATTGATTTATTTTTTAAGAGATGAACATAAATTTGATTCTCTTGATTCTTTAATTCTTCAACTTAAAGAAGACGAACAAACCTCAAGGAATTATATACAGGATAATTTATAATTTTCTACCTCACAAATTATATATTTGCATTTCATAATTCTTAGAAAACATGTTACAAGTACAATTTATTAGAGATAACAAAGAAACTGTTTTAGCGGGTTTGGAAAAACGTAATTTTGCAAATGCAGAAGCCATAGTTACACAAGTTTTAAAAGCAGATGAAAATAGAAGAGCTACACAGGTTGCTATGGATGATATTTTAGCTGAATCTAATAAATTATCTAAAGAAATTGGTGGGTTTTTTAAATCTGGTGAAGTACAAAAAGCAACTCTTTTAAAAGAAAAAACAAGCCAACTAAAAGAGCGATCTAAAGAATTAGTTGAAAAGTTAAATGACTTTGCAGAAGAGTTACAAAACCTGTTATTTCAAATACCTAACATTCCGCATGCTTCTGTAAAAGCAGGAAGTTCTGAAGATGACAATGAAAATATTTTTAGCGAAGGAATTATTCCTAATTTAGGTGAAAATGCTTTGCCACATTGGGAATTAGCAAAAAAATATGATATTATAGATTTTGAATTGGGTACAAAAATTACGGGTGCTGGTTTTCCTGTATATAAAGGAAAAGGTGCAAGACTGCAGCGTGCTTTAATTAATTATTTTTTAGATAAAAACATAGCAGCTGGTTATAAAGAATACCAGGTTCCACATTTAGTAAACACGGCATCTGCAACTGCAACCGGGCAACTACCAGATAAAGAAGGGCAAATGTATCTTTCTAATGAAGATGATTTATATTTAATTCCAACTGCCGAAATACCAATTACAAACATGTTTCGTGGTAATTTGGTTCAAGAATCTGATTTCCCTATTTGTTGCACGGGTTATACTCCTTGTTTCAGAAGAGAAGCAGGAAGTTATGGCGCACACGTTAGGGGTTTAAATAGATTGCATCAATTTGATAAAGTTGAAATTGTTAGAATTGAGCACCCAAATAATTCTTACCATGCTTTAAGTGGAATGGTAGAACATATTAAAGATATCTTAAGGGAGTTAAAGTTACCGTATAGAATTCTGCGCTTATGTGGTGGAGATACTGGTTTTACTGCTGCCTTAACGTTCGATTTTGAATTGTTCTCTACAGCACAAGACCGCTGGTTAGAAATTAGTTCTGCGTCTAATTTTGAAACCTTTCAAGCAAATAGATTAAAGCTTCGTTTTAAAAACAAACAAGGCAAAAGTGAATTTGCACACACATTAAATGGTAGCTCTTTGGCTTTACCACGTGTATTAGCTGGAATTCTAGAAAATTATCAAACAGCAGACGGAATTAAAATACCAGACGTGCTAGTACCCTATTGTGGGTTTGATACCATTTCATAAATAATTTTTAATTCTTGGTATTATTCTCAATCTAAACCCATAGACAAATAAATCTTTTTGGGTGAAAAAACTAATTAGAAGCCACAACAGTCAAAAGATTTTTATATTTATTCATTTTTACAAGTGTTTTTAAATACGCACTTATTTGTCCATTTTTCATAAATGTAATTCCATTGCTTTTTATTATTTCATACTGTACTTGTAAGGTGCTCATAATTTAAATTTAATATGTTTCGTTAAGCAAAAGCAATTTTAATGCCAAAAAACATACCAAAAATTAAAATACGATTGGTTTAACAATAATTTAAAGCGTTTCTTGAGTATCTTTGAATTTCATGAGGCATCTCTTTTTTATTATTTTAATAGCTATTAGTAGCTCGGGTATTGCTCAAAATACTAATGAAAAAATAATACAGAATGATTACCTTCTAGCTGAAAATTATTATAGAGAAAATGCCTTTGAAAAAGCAACGCTCCTTTATAAAAAACTATATGATAGTAGTCCTTTTAACTCAAACTATCTAGAAAGGTTAATTTCGTGTTACCAAGAAACAGATAGGTTTTTAATTGCCGAGAAATTGCTTAAAAATAAAATAAAAACCAATAAAGATCATGGTTATCTTTATGTCTACCTAGGCTACAATTACGAAAAACAGCAACTAAAAGATACGGCAGAAATAAATTATAAAATTGCGCTAAACTCCTTAAAAAAAAGCACTATTTATGCGGCAATCATTGGTAGAATTTTTAAAGAATATAATTTATTAGACAATGCTATTTTAGCCTATGAAAAAGCAATGCAAACTAATAAAAACGCAAATTATATTTTTCAAATTGCTCAGATTTACGGAGAAAAAGGTAATTATAAAAAAATGTTTGAATCCTATGTTGAGATCGTTGACAGTAATGATCGATATTTTAACGTAATTCAAAGATATGCCAGTAAATATATTACAGAAGACCCTGAAAACGAAGCCAATATTTTATTTAGGAAAGCACTTTTAAATAAATCTGCCAGTAAGCCTAAAGATGTCTGGAATGTTTTACTCAGCTGGTTGTTTACTCAGCAAAAAAACTACGCAAAATCGCTCATTCAACAAAAGGCTTTGTTCCAAAGAAAACAAGAAGATTTAAGTGCCGTATTTACCGTCGGAAAAACAGCATTTGAAAACAACGCTTTTGATACTTCTCAGAAATGTTTCAATTTTATTGTTGAAAAATCAAATACCAAAGGCGAAATAATTAATGCCAATTTATACCTAACTAAAATAGCAGTTGCCACAAAAAGTCCTGAGACAAAAAAGTTGTTTTTAAGTGTTTTTAAACGTTTTGGAAAGAATGCAAGTACCATTACAATACAAGTAGAATACGCTGATTTTTTAACCTTCTATAAAAATAAACCAACAGCGGCAATCATTGTTTTAAAAGAGGCTCTTTTGCATGCAAATTCTAAATTTGATAAAGCTAGAATTAAACTAAAGCTAGGAGATGTTTTGGTTTTTACTGGAAAATTCAACACCGCCCTTATTTATTTTTCACAAATACAAACGCAATTAAAAAATCACGAACTGGCGCAAGAGGCACGTTTTAAAGTTGCACAAACTAGTTATTTTAAAGGAGACTTTGATTGGGCAAAAGCACAGTTAAAAATACTGAAAAGCGCTACAACACAATTGATTGCGAATGATGCTGTCGCATTATATTTAAAAATATCAGATAATGAGCCTGTAGACTCTATTCCTTCTGGCTTAAAGCAACTGGCTAAGGCAGAACTACTCGCTTTTCAAAATAAAAACAATGCAGCGTTAAATGAATTAAATAATCTATTCACGCAAAAAGAGGTGTTTGTAAATGGCTTAATACCTGGAGAGGTAATTTATGATGACGTATTATTTTTACAAGCAAAACTGCTTTTAAAACAAAATAAAGACGAACAAGCTCTTCTAAGTTTGTCTAAAATTATAGCAGCAGATAATCAGGGTTTTTTAACAGATGATATTTATTTCATGATGGCGGAAATCTATCATAATAAAATAAAGAATAGAGAGAAGGCTAAAGAATACTATCAAAAAATAATTTTTGAACATACTTCTAGTATTCACTTAGTAGATGCACGAAAAAGATACAGAAAACTAAGAGGAGATAAAATATAATAGAAATTTCTGATTAATCGTACTAACATTAAATTTTAAATAGAAAACTAAAGACTAAAAAATGTACATATACAACGTAACCACAAATATAGACGCCACAGCGCATGATGAATGGCTAAACTGGATTAAAACTCATATTACTGAAGTTCTAAGTACTGGAAAATTTACATCTGCAAAGCTTACGGAGGTTTTAGTAGAAGAAGAAATGGGAGGCAAAACGTATTCTATTCAGTATGCTGCAAATACAAGAGAAGATCTCGAAAACTACTACAAATTTAATGCTCCTAAATTACAATCAGAGGGCCTTAAGCTATTCGCAGATAAAATGCTAACGTTTAAAACTGAGTTAAAAATTGTAGAGGAGTTTTACCCCGTAAGTGTAAATAATTAAAAGAAAGTTATACTTTTAAAAAAACTAACCCAAAAGAAAGACTTGTAGGGTTTATTTGTAGTTTAAGTACCGCTTTAATTATAGCATCTTTTAGTTTAAAAAACACCACAATTAAATAGCGCAAAAATAAATTCACCCTTCTAATAATTAAAAACAAACTCTAGGTTCTTAATATTGTATATCTCCGAAAAATTATGCAAAATTTAACTGTACCTTTGTTTTTAAGAGGATAAAAACAAAGATTGTGTTTGTAAAAGCAAAAAAACATTTAGGGCAGCATTTTTTAACGGATGAAGGTATTGCAAAAAAAATTGCAGGTGCTTTAACTGGCATTGGCTATGATGACATTTTAGAAATTGGTCCAGGAATGGGCGTTTTAACAAAATATTTATTACAACAGAAAGCAAAAATTACTGTCATGGAATTAGACAGAGAGTCTGTTGCTTATTTGCATGATACTTTTCCTTTAGAACATATTAAACTAGATACCTCAGCAACACACTTCTCTGTTTTAGAGGGAGATTTTTTAAAAAAGGAAATAAAAGAAATATTCCAGAAAAAACAAGTCGCAATTATTGGTAATTTCCCTTATAATATTTCTACTCAAATTGTTTTTAAAGCAATAGAAAATAGAGCGTTTGTGCCGGAGTTTGCAGGCATGTTTCAAAAAGAAGTAGCTAAGAGAATTGCAGAAAAAGAGGGAAGTAAAGTCTACGGAATTCTTTCTGTATTAACACAAGCTTTTTTCGATGTAGAATATCTTTTCACCGTTCCGCCAACCGTTTTTAATCCACCACCAAAAGTAGATTCTGGTGTTATAAGATTGGTAAGAAAAAAGGATTATTCTCTTCCTGTAGACGAAAAAATATTTTTTAGAGTTGTAAAAACAGCTTTTAACCAGCGTAGAAAAATGTTGCGTTCTAGCTTAAAATCTTTCAATCTTTCTGAAACTTTAAAAGAAGACCCTATCTTTACAAAACGTCCAGAACAGTTGTCTGTGCAAGCTTTTATTTCTCTAACGCAAAAATTAATAGAAAATGGCATTTGAAATTACAGATGAACTTCTTGAAAATCTAGTTGGTTTTATTGATAAAAACAACGACTCTAAAATAAAAAATCTTTTTGAAGATGTACATTTTGCAGATATTGCAGAGGTTTTAGACGAGGTTAGTTTTGATGAAGCTATTTATATTATAAAACTTTTAGATAGCGAAAAAACATCAGAAATTCTTACGGAGTTAGATGAAGATACTCGAGAAAAGATTCTAGAAAATTTCTCAGCAAAAGAAATTGCAAATGAAGTTGGAGAAATGGATTCTGATGATGCTGCCGATATTATTGGTGAACTTTCAGAAGAACGTCAAAAGCGTGTAATTAACGAACTTGAAGACACTGAGCTAGCAGAAGATATTAAAGAGTTATTGTCTTATGGAGACGATACTGCAGGTTCTTTAATGGCAAAAGAATTGGTAAAAGTTTACGAAACTTGGACGGTTGCCGGATGTATGCGAAGAATAAGAGGTCAAGCCCAAGAGGTTACAAGAGTGCACTCTATTTACGTTGTAGATAAAGAAGATAGATTAGTTGGTAGGTTGTCTTTAAAAGATTTAATTGTTGCCAAATCAGATCAAAAAATTGCAGATATCTCTAAAGCTAAAGTAGATGCAGTAAACGTGAACGAAGATGATGAAACCGTTGCCAGAATCATGGTAAAATACGATTTGGAAGCAATACCTGTCGTAGATGATAATAATGTTTTATTAGGTAGAATTACAATTGATGATATTGTTGATCTTTTAAAAGAAGAAGCCGACAAAGATTATCAAATGGCGGCTGGTTTAACGCAAGATGTAGATTCAGATGATAGTATTTTTGAATTGACAAAGGCGCGTTTACCATGGTTATTCTTAGGTTTAATTGGTGGTGTTGGTGCTTTTATAATTATGGAAGGGTTCCAAGATGTATTTAGTAAGTATGCTTCTTTATTCTTTTTCACTCCTTTAATTGCGGCAATGGCTGGTAATGTTGGTGTACAATCTTCTGCAATTATTGTACAAGGTTTAGCAAATGATGATGTAAAGGGAAGTATTAATAGTAGGCTTTTAAAAGAAATGCTGTTAGCGGCTTTAAATGGAGTTATTTTAGCACTTTTCTTATTTCTTTTTGTATGGGTTTATGAAGGCAAAATAGACCTGGCCCTAGCAATCTCGGTGTCTTTAGTGGTCGTTATTATTATTGCAGGATTAATTGGTACTTTTGTACCCTTATTTTTAAACAAAAGAGGTGTTGACCCTGCAATTGCAACGGGACCTTTTATTACAACCTCTAATGATATTTTTGGAATATTAATTTACTTTATGATTGCTAAAATGATTTTAGGAATCTAAAAGAACCTTCCTAATTTAATAGAAAGGTTTTTTCTTTTTCTTTTCAATTTTAGATACAGGTTCCTCACCTTATATCCGCAATTACTCCCATTTGTGGAGAAAATAAATTAACCACATAACAAAGATAATTTTTACAAGCTTCATAACTATGCGGAAAGCCGAGTATGAAATTGCGGGTTCCTGCAAAACCAACATTAATCTATAATACCTAGTTCTTTTGCTTTTAGTATTAAATCTATATTATTAATAGCATTTAAATCTGTTCTTAAGTTTGCTAATTTTGTTTCGATAGACCTTAGTTTAATTTTAATTCCACCGTTTTTAGTAATAATCCCTTCTAAATTAGCAATTTTTACGTGTTTCGGAAGTTCCTTTAATATTTGAAGCGCTACCTCATCCATTTGAATTTGAACAATATTTCTACGGAGTATTTTTTGATATATTTCGTGGGTATAATAATACTCATTGTGCAATATTTTTTGCACTGCAAAACCTATTTCTGTAGCATCGCATTTACTTTTTAATAAATAAGCATTAGGGTTTAAATTACTAATTACATTGTACACTCTATTTGTTTCTGTATGCCCCGTAATTACCCCTATTTTAATATCTATTTTATTCTTTCTAATGGCTTTTATTAATTCTTCACCTCCTTTTAAATTGGTTTGCTGTGTGGCATTATCAAAACTTAAATCTGTAAATAAGATTTGAAAAGGAGTGGTGTTTTCGTTTGATTTTATCAACTCAAATGCCGCATCACAATTATTTATAGTCACCACATCAAAACCTCCTAACTCTTTTAAGTGGAAACGTATTCCGTCTAGTGTTAATTGATGATCATCTGCAATTAAAATTCTGATTTTATCTGCCATTCGTTGATATTTCTATATAAATACTTGTTCCTTTATTTAATGCACTTTCAATAGAAAAAGTACCGTTAACCTCTTCTATTCGTTCTTGCATATTTTTTAAACCTATTCCTGCTTTCTTTGAAGTGGTGTTAAACCCTTTTCCGTTGTCAGAAATTGTTAAAGTAAGTGCTTTTTTAGTTTGTTTAAAATTTAAGATAATGGCTGAGGCTTCTGCATGTGTTTTAGAGTTCTGAATACTTTCTCTAATCACTAAGAATAATGTTCTTTTTATTGAATTATTAATGTCTTTCCAAATTACAGCATCAATTTCTTGCACTTTAATTTTAAAATCGATTTCAAAAAAATCTGAAATTAAACTAATAATTTGATTTTTAAAAGACACTTTTTCAAAACTTTCACTACTTAATTGATGTGATAAATTTCGAACCGTTCCCTTTATAATAGCAAGTTTTTTTGCCTCTTCTAATTGCTTTCTTTTCGTCAATTCTAAATGCAACATTCTAATATCTCCAGCAACCTCATCATGCAAAGATTTTGCAATTCGCTGGCGTTCTTTTTCACGTACTTCAATTTGTTTCATTTTAGCTTCAAAAACCAACTTTTTCCTCCTGTTTGTAACAATACTAGCGCCAAAACCAAGAAACAAAATACTAACACCTGCTGTTAGCCAGCCAATTATTTTATATTGTTTCTCCGTTTCTATTTGTAGTTCATGTCTTTCATTCTCTTGCTTTAAGCTAGCGTTTTCTTTGTCCTTTTTTTCAGTTTCGTATCTAACTTTTGCAAACTGATTTTTTAAGTTTCTCTCCCTATTAAATAAACTATCGTTTAATTTTATATAATCTTCTAAATACTTTTTAGAAGTTTCTCCTTTAGTTAGCTGTGATAAAAATTTTAAACAGTCTAAAACTTGTTTATTGTTTCTTGTTTTTTTTCCTAATTCTAAACCTCTGTTTGCATGTTTTTTTGCTAAAGAGTATTTTTTATTCTTTAAATATGCTTCAGCTAGAAAACTATGTGAAACGCTTTGTGAATAAAGATTTTTAGTTTTTATTCTGCTATTTAAAACTATTTTGTGGCCTTCTATTGCCTTTTCTGTTTTTCCTTGTATAAAATATATGGAAGATAAGTTACCCAAAAGAATTTGGTATTGTTTAGGGTGTTTCATTTCTAGACTATCAGAATTTAACCCTTCTTTAAACAAAGAAGTTGCTTTTTTTAAATTCCCCTCATCTTTAAAGGTCATTCCAATATTACTCAATAGGGTTAAGTAATTTTTTTCTCTTCTATCTTTTACAGGATTAAACTTACAGATTTCCATTGCTTTTATATAATAACCTCTCGCTTCTTTAGGCTTTTTCAAGTAACCTAAAGCGTTTCCTAAGGATAGGTATAACGAAATTAAAGTTCTGTATTCTTTAATGGGCTCTATGTATTTTAGACCTTCAACCGTTGTTATTTCGCAACCTAAAAAATCTAACTCGTTTACTTGTAAACCAGCCATAGATAATAACCTTCTCCCTATTTCAATAGAATCTTTTAGAGCTATAGAAACATTTTTAGATTTATGGTAATAATAAAAACTACTATCTAAATTATTTTTTATCTTATAATTTAAAGCTTCTAGATGATATGCTTTTGCTAACGAAAAAGAATCTTTCTTAAGTTGAAAGTGTTTTAATAATTTGTTTTTGGAAAATGTTAGCCCTAAAGTGTCTTTGATAAAAAAACTTTGTTTTGCATACTCAATGCTTGTTTGTTTTATAAGAGAGTCTATTTTTAATTCTTCAGAAAGCAGCACCGCTCTTTTTAAATATGAAAATTTGAATGTTCCTTTCGCATTATTTATATAGAAAGCAATAGAATCAATGTTATTATCAAAGCCTTCCTCTTGAGAAAACACCGATAAATTAACAAATAAAAGTAAAAACAGTATGTTTTTTTTATTAAAAAGAAAATAAGTGGCTCTTTTAAAGAGTTTGTCTATTGTCATAAACATCCTAGTTTTGGGCTCATTAATGTTTTTTTAGAGGATTTATTTTCTAACGTCATTTTTTTAAAAATTCATTTCTTAAAAATAGAATTTTAAAGTTAAAAACGAGTTGTTTTATTGCATTTTCTGAAATAAGTCCCAAATTACAATACCCGTCGTTACAGAAATATTTAGTGAATGTTTCGTCCCTAATTGTGGAATTTCAATACACAAGTCTGAAGCACTGACAACTTCTTGCTGCACTCCTTTTACTTCATTTCCCATTACAATTGCGTACTTCTCGCTCTTTTTAGGAAAAAAGGTGTTCAGTTTGGTGCTATTTTCTGCTTGTTCAATGGCCAGTACTTTAATGTTATCTCTTTTTAATGTTTCAACTAAACTAAGCGTGTCCTCAACATATTCCCAAGACACAGACTCTGTTGCCCCTAAAGCTGTTTTATGAATTTCTTTATTTGGCGGAGTTGCACAAATACCACATAAATATATTTTTTCTATCAAAAAAGCATCGCTAGTTCTAAAAACAGAACCAATATTATTTAAGCTTCTTATATTATCTAAAACTACAATAATTGGTGTTTTCTCAACGGCTTTAAAAGCATCTACTGAAATTCTACCTAACTCGTTATTCTTTAATTTTCGCATACTTTGTGGATAAGTTCACTATAAACTGCTACTGAATACTGCTTACTAATTTTTATATTCGCAAAACTAACTTTAATTTTCTAAACACTTGACAAAACAGAAACCAAAAAAAGTAACTCCTTTAATGAAGCAATACAATGCCATCAAAACAAAATATCCTGATGCAATGTTGCTTTTTCGTGTGGGAGATTTTTACGAAACTTTTGGTGAAGACGCTAAAAAAGCAGCTGGTGTTTTAGGAATTACATTAACAAAGCGTGGTGCAGGAAGTGAGACAGAAACAGCGTTAGCAGGATTTCCACACCATTCCTTAAACACCTATTTACCAAGGTTGGTAAAAGCTGGTATGCGGGTAGCTATTTGCGATCAACTAGAAGATCCTAAAATGACCAAAACCATTGTAAAGCGTGGTGTTACTGAATTAATTACACCTGGTGTGTCTTTAAATGATGAAGTTTTACAAAGCAAAACCAACAACTTTTTAGCAGCGGTTCATTTTGATAAAAAACAACTCGGAATTTCGTTTTTAGATGTCTCTACAGGTGAGTATTTGGTATCGCAAGGAAATGCGGAATACATCGATAAATTGTTACAGAACTTTAACCCTAGCGAAGTTTTAGTTCAAAAACAACACAAACAACAGTTTTTAGAGCTTTTTGAAAACCGATATTACACCTTTTATTTAGACGATTGGGTTTTTCAAAAGGAGTACGCTAATGATACTTTACAAAATCATTTTGCCGTAAAAAGCTTAAAGGGTTTTGGAATTCATGAAGTTAAAAACGGAATTATAG
Organism: uncultured Polaribacter sp.; assembly: GCA_937771065.1. Taxonomy (GTDB): domain Bacteria; phylum Bacteroidota; class Bacteroidia; order Flavobacteriales; family Flavobacteriaceae; genus Polaribacter. The sequence goes on from CALJHU010000010.1 coordinate 81,119, forward strand.
CTGCCGGTGCCGTTATGTATTACCTATCAGAAACGCAACACAATCAACTAAAACACATACAGGTTATTAGTAGAATTGCCGAAGATAATTATGTTTGGATGGATCGTTTTACTGTCCGAAATCTAGAGCTATATAGCTCTAATTCTTTAAACGCTGTTACACTTTTAGATGTTATCGATAAAACAATTTCACCCATGGGTGGAAGACTACTAAAGCGATGGTTGGCGCTTCCTTTAAAAAATATAAACGATATTCAAAATCGTCATAAATTGGTGAAGTTTTTTATAGACTCCAATGACTTTTCAGAAACAGTAACCTATCAAATAAAACAAATATCAGACTTAGAAAGGTTAATTTCTAAAGTTGCTACAGCAAAGGCTTCGCCAAGAGAAATTGTCTTAATAAAAGATTCTTTAAAAGCTATTTTACCTATAAAATCAGCTGCAGAAAACAGCAAAAACCCTGCTGTAAAAGCTCTTGGAGATCAGTTACACACGGGAACTGATTTAATTGCTAAAATCTCTGAAACTTTATTTGACCATGCACCAGTAAATATTAATAAAGGTAATGCAATTGCTACAGGGGTGCATCAAGAATTAGATGATTTGCGTGCCATTTCTAATTCTGGAAAACAGTATTTAGATAATATGCTAGCGCGCGAAACCGAGCGCACGGGAATCTCAAGTTTAAAAATTTCATTCAATAATGTTTTTGGATATTTTATTGAAGTTAGAAACTCTCAGAAAGACAAAGTTCCTGAAGAATGGGTTCGGAAACAAACACTCGTAAATGCAGAGCGTTATATTACCGAGGAGCTTAAAGAATACGAAACAAAAATATTAGGTGCTGAAGAAAAAATTCATAAATTAGAACAAGAAATATTTTCTAAATTATTACAATATATAATTCAATTTGTACAAATTGTGCAAGAAAATGCACAAATAATTGCAAAAATTGACTGTTTATTGTCTTTTTCGGTTTTAGCAATAGACAACAACTATGTACGTCCTGTTATGGATGAAAGTACCGATTTAGAAATTAAAAACGGGCGACATCCAGTAATTGAAAAACAGCTTCCAATAGATCAGGCTTATATTGCAAATGATTTAGTGTTAAATAGAAATCAGCAACAAATAATTATGATTACCGGGCCTAACATGTCTGGTAAATCGGCTATTTTAAGACAAACAGCACTCATTGTTTTATTAGCCCAAATGGGTAGCTATGTGCCCGCACAGAACGCTAAAATTGGTGTTATAGATAAGATTTTTACACGTGTTGGAGCTAGTGATAATATTTCCATGGGAGAATCTACTTTTATGGTAGAAATGAATGAAACCGCCTCTATTCTAAATAATGTTTCAGAAAGAAGTTTAATTCTTTTAGATGAAATAGGGCGAGGAACTTCTACCTATGACGGAATTTCGATTGCCTGGGCAATTTCTGAATTCTTACACGAACACCCTTCGAAAGCAAAAACACTATTTGCTACACATTATCACGAACTGAATGAAATGACAGCTACTTTTGAGCGTATTAAAAACTTTAACGTGTCTGTAAAAGAGCTAAAAGACAACATTATTTTCTTGCGTAAATTGGTTTCTGGTGGCTCTAACCATAGTTTTGGAATTCATGTTGCTAAACTAGCCGGAATGCCAAATGTAGTAATTCACAGGGCGAACAAAATACTAGCACAGCTAGAAAAAAATAATAAAAGTGCAGAGGTAAAAGATGCCTTAAAGCAAACACAACACGAAGAAATGCAACTTAGCTTTTTTCAACTAGATGACCCTCTTTTAGAAAACATTCGAGAAGAAATTTTGGCTACTAATATTAATGCTTTAACACCTATTGAGGCGTTGATGAAATTAAATGAAATTAAGCGAATGTTATTAAAAAAATAACAATCGTTGAAAAGTTTGATTATTTTAAAAGAAAGTAATGTTAAACAAATAGTAGTTTATTCTTTTTATAAAAATAACTCAGTATATTTGTAGTATGAATAGTACATTCTTATTTATTAGTGGTCCAGAAGTTATGATTATTATGTTAATTGTGGTGATGGTCTTTGGTGCAGACAAAATTCCTGAAATTGCCAGAGGTTTAGGTAAAGGAATTCGTCAAGTAAAAGACGCGACTAATGATATTAAAAGGGAAATAAAAGACAGTTCTGATACTACAGGGGTTGATACGGATATTACCAAAGAAATTAACAAGGAAATTAGCAGTGTTAAAGACGATATTGAAGATCTTACCGGTCCAATAAAAAGACAATTATAAGTTTTCTAAAGTACTCTACTTATTGTTAAGCCATCTCTAATAGGTAACAAGATCGTTTCTATTCTTGTGTCTTCATTCATCATTTTATTATACGCCAAAAGCACTTTTGTATCGGTATCTTTCGGGTCTAATGCGGCAACAACTTTACCACTCCATAAAACATTATCAGATAGAATAATTCCACCAGAATTCATCTTATCAATAATTAAATGAAAATAATTAATATAATTAGATTTATCTGCGTCGATAAAAACTAAATCAAATTTCTCATCAATTGTAGGAATAATTTCAATTGCATTGCCTACAAACTGAGTTATTTTATTTCTGAATCCAGATTTTTCGAAGTATTTGTTTTGAAGTGTTTCTAGTTCTTCATTTTTATCTATCGTAATTATTTTTCCTTCCGAAGACAAACCTTCTGCTAAACACAGCGCAGAATACCCGGTATATGTACCAATCTCTAAAATATTTTTAGGTTGAATTATTTTAGTAATCATAGATAATATTCGACCCTGAAAAGCACCGCTTAACATTCTTGGGTTTAATACTTTTTGCCAAGTTTCTTTTGTTAATTCTTGTAATATCTTTGGTTCTTCTTGTGAATGAGCTACAGCGTAATTGTCTATTTTTTCTGGTAGAAAGTGCATTCTAATTGAGGTGTTTTTTATTCTTTGTTTTTTCTAACAACGCTTTTAAATCTTCTTTGTCTTTCACAGACAGGCAGTGCTTTAAATCGTTACAATACTGAGCGTGTCCTTTATATAAACTAGACAGCGTTGTATTCTGTTTGCTATACTTAGCGCAAATTCTGCAAACAAGAAGGTGAATGTATAACTTTATTTTATCTTTTATAGGGGCTTCACTATATTGGTTTTTATCACAAATAGTCGTGGCTTGGTCGCATGTTATTTTTAAATTTCTAAACATTTCTTAATTGTTAAACCAATTATCTTCCATACATTTTCTCAACTGTGTTCTAGCCCTATGTATCATTACCCATAAATTTGACGAAGTAATACCTAACTCCTTACATATTTCTTCTGTTTCAAATTCCTGTACAGTTTTCATTCTAAAAACCATGGCATATTTTTCTGGTAATTTATCAATACATGCTTCTAGTTGATTCCTCAACTCTTCCCTTTCTATTTGTTTTTCAGAAGCATTATCCCAGTTTTGTGGCACACGCTCTTCTAGCCAACTTCCTTTATTTTCTCCATCATCATAAAAATCTATTCGTACTTCTGCCTGTCCTTTTTTAGAGTTTATTTTTCTATAATGATCTATGATTTTTCTTTTTAAAATAGACACCAACCAGGTTCTTTCGGTTGCTTTTCCTTGAAAATTTTTTGCAGATTTAAGTCCAGCTAAAAAAGTTTCTTGTACAAGGTCTTTTGCTAAATCACTGTTATTAACACGAGAAATAGTGAAATTATACAAGTAATCTGCATAATTGTCAATCCATTGATTAGGGGTTAAAGCATGTTTTTCTTCCATCATATATTATATAAAGTATCAAATATAATCTTAATTTATCGCATTAAAAGCTTAGCACTTCTTTGTTCTACTTTAAACCAAAAAATAAATGAATCAAAGAAAAGTGTTATAATTTATAATTTGTTAAATATCTATTGATATTTCTTACTTTTACCTCATCAAAAAACGATAAGACATGTCTGTAGCTAAAAAAGAATATAAACGCGTTACCGTAAAATCTCTTGTAGAGATGAAAGCTAACAAAGAGAAAATCTCTATGCTAACCGCCTATGATTTTACAATGGCAAAAATTTTAGACAGATCTGGTGTTGATGTTTTACTTGTAGGTGATTCTGCCTCAAATGTTATGGCAGGTCATGAAACTACATTGCCTATTACCTTAGATCAAATGATTTATCATGCAAGTTCTGTGGTTAGAGCTATAGATCGCTGCTTGGTTGTGGTAGATTTACCTTTTGGTAGCTACCAATCTGATCCAAAAGAGGCCTTGCGTTCTGCTATTAGAATTATGAAAGAGTCTGGAGGACATTCAATAAAGTTAGAGGGCGGAAGAGAGGTTAAAGAATCTATAAAAAGAATTTTAAATGCCGGTATTCCAGTAATGGGGCATTTAGGTTTAACCCCACAATCTATTTATAAATTCGGAACTTATACCGTAAGAGCAAAAGAAGAAGAAGAAGCAGAAAAACTAATGGAAGACGCATTAATGCTAGAGAGAGTTGGTTGTTTTGCATTGGTATTAGAAAAAGTACCTGCTAAATTAGCAAAAGAAGTTGCAAAAGCAATCTCGATACCTGTTATTGGAATAGGAGCTGGAAACGGAGTAGATGGGCAAGTTTTAGTTACCCATGACATGATTGGAATGACCCACGAATTTAATCCGCGTTTTCTAAGACGTTATTTAGATCTATATAAAGACATGACGGGTGCATTCGAAAATTATATTTCAGACGTAAAAAGTGGCGATTTCCCGAGTGACAAAGAACAATACTAAGCTTCACTTATACTATAAAAATTAGCATTCCTGCAAAGCTGGGGAATTCAAGTTCATTCTATTAATTGCTGCTTTGGTGGAATAACAAACTTAAAAATCTTCTATGAAAATTCTTCACCTAGATACCAACCACCCTATTTTAATAGCACAATTAAATAGCCTAGGTTTTACTAATGATGAAGATTATACCTCTTCAAAAGCTGAAATTTTAACTAAAATCCATTTATATGATGGTTTAATTATTAGAAGTCGTTTTTCTATTGATGCCTCTTTTTTAGAAAAAGCACAAAACTTAAAATTTATAGGTAGAGTCGGAGCTGGTCTAGAAAATATAGATTGTAGCTATGCAAAAAACAACGGAATTACTCTAATTGCAGCTCCAGAAGGAAATAGAAATGCCGTTGGAGAGCACTGCTTAGGGATGTTGTTGTCTCTCTTTAATAAATTAAACAAAGCAAATGGCGAGATTAAAAAAGGCCAGTGGTTGCGCGAAGAAAATCGTGGGGTTGAATTGGATGGAAAAACGATTGGTTTAATTGGCTACGGAAATATGGGGAAATCATTCGCAAAAAAACTGCGTGGTTTTAACGTTGAAGTACTTTGTTATGATTTAAAACCTAATGTTTCTGATGATTGTTGTACACAAGTTTCACTAAGAGAATTGCAGCAAAAAGTAGATGTTTTAAGTTTACACACGCCACAAACAGAACTCACAAGAAACATGGTAAACACTAATTTTATCGAAAGTTTTAAGAAAAAATTTTGGCTCCTAAATACCGCACGTGGAACCTCTGTGGTTACAAAAGATTTAGTTATTGCTTTAAAATCTGGAAAAATTTTAGGCGCTGGTTTAGACGTTTTAGAATATGAAAAAACCTCTTTTGAAAACCTTTTCACCAATGATAAAATTCCGAAAGCCTTTCAATATTTAATAAATTCAAATAATGTACTTCTTTCTCCCCATGTTGCCGGCTGGACCGTTGAAAGTAAAGAAAAACTAGCTCAAACAATTGTAGATAAAATTAAAAGTAGCTACTCTTAAGCTATCGGTAATTACCCTTGTGTATCTAAATAAATAAAACATTAACAACTGATTTACAAACACTTAAAACAAAAATTATGAAGTTTTTATCAAATTATCCCGCAGAAGTTTTACTTTTAATTTTTTTAATTATTACTTTTATTCAGTCTGGTATAGACAAACTTTTAGATTGGAACGGAAACATTTCTTTTATTAAAGAACATTTTAAAAACTCCCCTTTGAAAAACACCGTTCCTTTATTATTAGGAATTATTTTAATAGTTGAAATAGTTGCAGGTGTTTTAATGGGTATTGGTGTTTATGAATTATACACCTCTGAAGCAAAAGAAATTGCATTATTAGGTGTTGAGTTTTCTGCAATCGCTTTAATTTTTTTATTAATAGGACAGCGACTTGCTAAAGATTATGCCGGAGCGATGTCTTTAGGTGTTTATTTTATTATAACGGTGGGTGGTGTATTTTTATTAAATAACTAAAAACTATACCGAAAAAAAAATAATCAATTATATTTATACAAAAAGGCTTTAAAACAATCGTTTTAAAGCCTTTTTATGTATTACACAACAAATTATATAGCGCGATTAGAAATATTTAAAACTCGTGTCTTTAAAATACGTTTTAGTTGTTTTTAATCACATAAATTAAAGAAGAATATTCTGTTGTGGTTTTAGCGCTGCGGTTTGAGAGAAAGCCCCTATAAAAAGCTTTTACGGGATTTGATTTTCCAGTTTTATATTTTTCACTTAAAAGAGATACATAATAACTATCAAACTTCATTGGAAGTGTTTCCTCTACAATCATTTCTGCTTCTAAAAATAATTTATGTATTGCCTTTTGACTAAAATGCCAAAGGTGTCTTGGTACATCATACGCCGCCCAATGCTCTTTATAAAACTTAGCATCGTAGCTTTTATAATTTGGTACCGCAACCACAATCCTTCCTTTAGGTTGCAATAAACTCTTTAAAGCTTTAATCGTGCTTTTTAAATTTTCAACATGTTCTAAAACATGCCAAAGCGTAATTACATCAAATTTTTGATTGGCAACATCTAAAAGGTTTTCTTTTAAGTGAATTCCTTTTTTAATTGCGTTTTCTCTTGCCTCTAGACTTGGCTCAATTCCTAGAACCTGCCAATTATTGTTTTTACAGATTTTTAAAAAATCACCCGTTCCTGCACCAAAATCTAACACCGATTTTGAACCCGATTTAAAAGAATTTAATAATAAAAGTTTTTGTTTTAATGTGTGGTTTTTTACCACTTGATAACTCTTATCAAAGAATGTTTTTTTACTATCTGTGTGCGAAATATAAGCTTCACTTTTATAGTAGTCTTCTATGTTTTTAGGAACAGGAGACGTTACTAGCATCTCATATTCTGTATTCGCCATCACTTCAAAATAATCTCCAGAAACCGTATTATCTTTGCAGTTTAAGAGCTTGGTTAAATTTATATAAAGCTCTTTTTGATCGTCCATATTGCCTTAATATTAAGAATGTTCCACGAGGAACATTTTGAAGTTTTCTTTTTTTATCTACCCATGTAAACCAACAAAACAGAAATATCACTTGGCGAAACACCACTAATCCTACTCGCTTGTGAAATAGATGTTGGTTTCACTTTATTTAATTTTTCGGTAGCTTCAAACGATAACGACTTCACTTTTTCGTATTTAAAACTAGAAGGAATAACTACGTTTTCTAGTCTATTTAATTTATCGGCATTGTTTCTTTCTTTCTCTATATAACCAGAATACTTTAAATGAATTTCTGCTTGCTCGATTACATCTTTAGCAATAGTATGCTCCTTTAAAAAATCTTTTAATTTTCTTATATCATTAAAATCTGCAAGCGACAATTGTGGTCTAGATGCAATTTTAAAAAGCTTCATAGATTGATTTACCAATGCTAATTTTTTAGCTTCTAAAATTGGGTTTACCTCTTCTTGCTTTACACTTGTCTCTTCTAAAAATTTAATTAATAACGCGGTCTTTTTTTCCTTTTCTAAAACACGATCCATTCTTTCTTGAGACGCCAAACCTAATTTATAACCTAAAGGAGTTAATCTTAAATCTGCATTATCTTGCCTTAATAAAGTTCTATATTCTGCCCTAGAAGTAAACATTCTATATGGCTCCTCTGTACCTTTAGTAATTAAATCGTCAATTAAAACACCTATATATGCCTCGTTCCTTTTTAAAATAAAAGGCTCCTTTCCTTGTGTTTTTAGTGCAGCATTTACGCCTGCCATTAACCCTTGTGCCGCCGCTTCTTCGTAACCTGTTGTTCCATTAATCTGACCCGCAAAAAACAAGTTCTCAATCAACTTTGTTTCCAAAGAATGTTTTAATTGAGTAGGTTGAAAAAAGTCATATTCTATTGCGTACCCATACCTTAAAAACTTTACATTTTCAAAACCATCTACCGCACGTATTGCTTTGTCTTGAACATCCTCAGGCAGTGATGTAGAGAAACCATTCACATACATTTCAACCGTAGTCCATCCCTCCGGCTCTACAAAAATTTGATGTCTATCTTTCGTAGCAAATCGATCTACTTTATCTTCCACAGACGGACAGTATCTTGGCCCAGTAGACTTAATTCTTCCATTAAACATTGGAGATCTATCAAAACCCTCACGAAGCAAATCATGTACTTTTTGATTTGTATAAGTTAAATAACAAGAGCGTTGCTTTTTTAAAGAGCTTGTGGTTGGTAAATAAGAAAACTTCTCAGTAATTTCATCTCCCGGTTGCTCAGTCATTTTAGAATAATCTAAAGAACGACCATCCACCCTTGGAGGTGTTCCTGTTTTCATTCTACCTGCTTCAAAACCCTTTTCAACCAATTCCTCTGTGATTCCTGTAGAGGCTCCTTCACCAGCTCTTCCACCACCAAAGCTTTTATCACCAATATGAATTAAACCGTTTAAAAAAGTGCCGGCTGTTATTATAACTGTCTTTGCCTTTATCTCTAGCCCTAAAGCTGTTTTTACACCTATAATTTTAAATCCATCAAACAACAAACCACAAACAGAGTCTTGATAAAAATCGACGTTTTTTGTTTCCTCTAACATCGTTCTCCAACACTCCGCGAACTGCATTCTATCAGATTGAACCCTAGGGCTCCACATTGCTGGGCCCTTAGATTTATTAAGCATCTTGAACTGTATTGCAGTTTTATCTGTAACCACACCGCTATACCCCCCTAAAGCATCTATTTCTCGTACAATTTGTCCTTTTGCAATTCCCCCCATTGCCGGATTACAACTCATTTGTGCAATGTTTTGCAAATTCATCGTGATTAACAATGTATGAGCGCCCATGTTTGCACTTGCAGCTGCAGCTTCACTTCCTGCATGGCCACCACCTATTACGATAACATCAAATGTTGTTGAAAATAAACTCATTCTTTATGGTTCCACGTGAAACCCCGTATTTAATTAATTGATTTTAAGGTAATTAACTCCGATAAAGCATTGTTTTCTTGAGTAGTCATCTCTTTTTGACTTTCTGGTGTTTTATCAGAAAACCCTATATAGTGCAAAACCCCATGAATCATTACTCTTTGCAATTCTTCTAAAAAAGAAACATTAAAATCATTAGCATTATCTGCAACTCTTTCTGTTGATATAAATATATCTCCACCAACAAGACTTCCTAAAGAATTATCAAAACTTATAATATCTGTTAGTGTGTCGTGTTGTAAAAACTCTATGTTTAATTTTAATAAATAAGCATCATCACAAAAAATATAGTTTATTTCACCCTCTTCACGATTGTGATTTAAAATAATTTTTTGAATCCACTTTTCAAAACGATCCTCGTTTTCTAACTTAAAATTGGTTTCGTAATTAAAACTAATCATTATCTGTCTTATTTGGCTCTGAAAAATAATCCCGAACCTTTAATTTGTAATTTTGATGCAAAGGTAATGATTGTCTATTTAATATCTCTATTTGATTGTAAAACTGCTTTTTAAAATCAAACAACTTCTTGTTGTTTTTATTTGTAGCACTTGTACTAACTGTTGCTTTGCGTATATTCTCTTTTCCTTGCTCTAAAGCCGCTTTGTCTAGTTTTAATAAATCATAGTTTAACTGTTGCATTTTTTGAATCGTAGGAGCGCTAAAACCATTCTCTAAAATTTCGTTTTCTAGTTGTTCCATCGATTTTAAAACCTTTTTAGTCTGACCACTGTTTTTTTTATCTCCTTTCTCTGACTCTTTTATGGCGTTTTGCAGCTGCTGCCTTAGTTGAGACTGCTGTTTATATATCTCAAACAACTCGCCATCTAAATTATCATTTTGACCTACTCCTTTTTCTCCAGAGCCCCCTCCATTCGATTCGTTATTATTTTTTCCACCCTCGCTTTTGCCCCTTGGTTTCTCTCCTTTTTTTCCCCGACCTTTTTTTTTGTCTATCGCGCTATTCCCTGGCTTACGACTATGACCTTTAGCCCTCTCTCCTCCTTTTTTCATTTTCTCAGACAACTCACCTTGCTTTTTAATGATGTCTGAAAGACTAAAGCCTTTACCTTTTTTACCTGACCCCATCTTCATAGATGCGTTTTTCATGTTATTTAACATTGTGCTTAAATAATCTGATAAATTGTTTGCAGAAGTCATCACATAACGCTGATTAGAAATTCCATTATCAAACCTTCCTTCAGAAAAATTTTCTAAAGATTGCTCTAAATTATAGTGGACAGTTGATAAGTCATTTTGAATTTTTGAAGATATTTTAGGTAACCGCATCGAGAGCACGTATAAACTATCATCTATGTGTTCAAAATAAGACCTTATATTATTTTGCTTTTTTAAATCTTTACCAAAATCTGGGTGCGCGATGTAAATAGCGTCAAACTTATTCATAAGAGCCTCTTGTTTAAATGAAAAAGTCATCAGGTTTTCTAAAATTTTACGCATGTCATCCATATTTTCTTCAATAGATTCGCTCTCCATTTCTAACATCGATTTTTGCATTTTAGCGCTCATTTTTTTCATTTTTGACGCGCTCTTCTTTTGGTTTTTCTTAACCGAACCCCTGTCTTTACTTTTTAAACCTTCCTCAACTTTCTTTAATTCTTGGTCGACATCTTTTTTCTCCTCTTCTAAATCTGGTAAATCCATCGGGTCTTTTAACCTCTTGTTGTCCTTTGCTAATTCAATTAACTCCTTTTTTATTTTCTCAAAGCCTTCTTTTATTTCTTTTTGATCTTCTAAATTATCAGCATCCTTCTTTTCTAACAACCCCTGTTTCTCTGCCAAGTCATTTAATTTATTTACAATTTGCATTGTTTTTTGTTCTATGTAAAACCGCTTTACCAATTCTAGGGTTCTCTTTAAACTGCGCTGTTGTTGCTTGTTTTGTTCCGCTAATTGTTTTATTTTTTTTCCTAATTCTTCTTTATTTAATTTCTCCGCAACCTTAGCAATCTCATCTAAAAGTTTCTGTTGTTTGTTGTTTTTCTGCAGCTCTTCAATCCTTTTTTGTAGTTCTTCTTTTTTTTCTTGAAGGGTTTTGTTTTCTTCTTTATTTTCTTTGAAATTATCTTTCAATTTTTCAGTTTGAAGACGCATCCTTTCTTTATATTTTATTTGTCTTTTTAAAATGGCATCCACCTTTTTTTTATCCCTCCAACTAAATTTTTTATTCTTTTGTAAACCCTCTTGCAACTTTTCTATAACACGTTGCTGCTCTTGCTGTTTTAGAATGGCGCGATCCATATTGGTAATTGTATTTCTTTGCGCATCTAATAACTCTTGATTTAGTTCTTCATTTGTTTTTTCTCTATATTTAAAAACAGCGCTTTTTGCTTTTTTATTTCCATTTACCGTGTCATTGTCATAGACTTCAAAAAAGAGTTCATAACTGGCTCCTTTCCTAACAGACAAACTATCGGGGAACAAGTAAAAAAAAGTTTGAATGTCTGCTTTAGAAATTCCTATTGCGCATACTTTTTGGATCTGCGGATTATTCGCTTCGTAATACACCATTTGTAACTTACTTAAACCATAATCATCTGAAACCTGTCCAATAAATTGTGTCGGGCTTTTAGAGGTGTCCCTATTGTTTGGTTGCATTATAATTTTAGGAAAATTATCTTTAACCACATTTATAGAAAACGTTAAGCGCTCATGATCTTTTAAATTTTCGTTAGAAGAAGCAATTTCATATGTAAACGAATTCTTTATTTGTTTTGAAAACCCAAAGTTGTTCTCGCTAAACTTGGTAAATAAAAGCCGCTCTGTGTTCTCAATAAACACAACCTCTTGCGTTTGGTTGCCTAAAACATTCCATGTAATTTTTGTGCCTTCTGGAACGATTAGGTTTCCAGAGTTTGGAATCGTTTCATTCTTTTTGCCAACATAAGAAGGGTATTCTAATTTTAGAACAATATTATTAATTGTTGGTGTCTTAATTATGGAAAGCTGATGTATTGCGCTTTGAACCTTGTTTGCCTCAAGAAAAAATTGCAGCGACTCTTGAACCCCTGAAAAGGTGAAAGAAAAATTACCTGAACCTTTGTTTTGTAAAAAATACGCCTGTTTTTTAAATTTTATTTTTACTTCTGCAGGTAAAACAGATCCAATAGTTTCAATCCGAATAGTAATATCCTTGCCCTGAACAACTTGAAGGTTTTTATTTGTTAGTCTAAAATAAAAAGGTGCTGGTGGTGTATATGCTGTTCTGTGATGAACAACCCGATCTAAACTCTTCTTAAGTAAATCATTATTACCAGATAATAACGTAATTAAAAAGACCACAATGGGTAAAACTGCATACTTAAGGTATTTTAAATTTTTACTAAAGTTTACTGCTTTTACAAACGGAATCAACAACAGCTCTTCTGATTTTTGATTGATACTTGCTATAAGTAATTCAGAATGGTCGCCCTGTTCTTTCAGTTGTAAAGTGTTTAATAATTTATCTTTTACCTCAGGAAAAAACTTCCCTATAATATTTGAACACGCTTCAGGCGTTATTCCTTTTTGTAAGCCAATTAATTTAAAAACAGGTACAATAATAAAGCGCCAGAACAGAAACACTTCAACCAAAACAAATGCCAAAAACAAAAATGTTCTTGCTACGGGTTTTAACCATAAAAAATGCTCCAAAAACAACGTACATAATAAATAGAAAAAACCTATAGAAAAAAACAAAAAGCATCCTCTAATTAGTTCGTTTGCGTAATATTTCCGGGTAAACTGGTGTAATTTATCTGTAATCGTTTTAATTCCATTCATAAGTGACTAATAAAAATAAAGCTTTTCAAAAGACTCACAAAGAAATTAGCTGTTAAAAAAGATTCTTGTTTATATAAATAAAGGATTGCGCTTATTTCTAACGTCTTTTTATCCCTCTGTCATTTCAATTCTCTCTTTTTAAAACTATCTTTGCTTATTAAAAAAAACTAAAAAAATGGAATCCAATGTTCGTGTTCGTTTTGCCCCAAGTCCTACAGGGCCTTTGCATATTGGTGGTGTAAGAACCGCTTTATACAATTATCTTTTTGCTAAAAAACACAACGGTACTTTTATCTTAAGAATAGAAGATACAGACCAGTCTCGTTATGTTGCAAATGCAGAAAACTATATTACAAATGCTTTAGAATGGTGCAATATTCCGTTTGATGAGGGTCCGGGAAAAAATGAAAAATTTGGACCGTACAGACAATCTGAACGAAAAAACACATACAAAGAATATGCTGACCTTTTAATTAAAACAGGATGGGCGTATTACGCGTTTGACACTTCAGAGCAGTTAGATGCGCACAGAAAAGGACATGAAGCGGAAGGAAAAACCTTTATTTATAATTGGCATAACAGAGAAAAAGGACGCTTAGTAAACTCTTTAATTTTAACAAATGAAGAGGCTCAAAACAAAATTAATGCAGGTGATAATTATGTAATTCGTTTTAAAACACCACAAGACGAAATTTTACGAATGGAAGATGAAATTCGTGGAAAAATTACAATAGACACCAATACTTTAGATGATAAAATTTTATTTAAAGGAGACGGCATGCCAACCTACCACTTAGCAAATATTGTAGATGACCATTTAATGGAAATTAGCCATGTAATTCGCGGTGAAGAGTGGCTGCCATCAATGCCTTTACATATTTTGTTATATCGAGCGTTTGGCTGGAGTGCTCCAAAATTTGCACATTTACCACTAATTTTAAAACCCGTAGGAAAAGGAAAATTAAGCAAAAGAGATGGTGATAAGTTAGGGTTTCCTGTGTTTCCGTTAGCATACAAGAATGAGGCTTCTGGTGATGTTTCTAGGGGTTATAAGGAAGATGGTTATTTTGCAGATGGTTTTATAAATATGCTAGCTTTCTTGGGGTGGAACCCAGGAAACGAACAAGAAATTTTCTCTTTACAAGAATTAATAAAGGATTTTGATTTAAGTCGTGTTAGTAAATCTGGTGCAAAGTTTAATCCAGAGAAAGCACGTTGGTTCAATCAGCAATACATGCAAAGCAAAGACAATGTTGAATTAACAGATTTATACATTCCTATTTTAAAAGAAAAAGGTGTTTCAAAAGACCAAGAATATGTTTTAAAAGTGGTTTCTTTTATAAAAGAAAGAGCTGTTTTTGTAAACGATTTTTGGGAATTGTCTCGTTTCTTCTTTGAAGCTCCAATAGAATTTGATTTAAAAGCGTCAAAGAAAAACTGGAAAGAAGGAACCTCTGAATTAATGACGGCGGTTGTATTATTCATTTCTAATATTGAAGATTTTTCATCAGAAAACACAGAAAAAGAAATTAAAGAATGGATTACGAATAAAGAAATTGGGTTTGGTAGGGTAATGCAACCACTACGATTGAGCTTGGTTGGTAAATTGGCTGGACCACATTTGTTTGATATTATAGCAATGATTGGAAAACAAGAAACAGTGAAACGAATTGAAAACGCAATTAATAAATTATAATCTTTTCTTCACAAAAATAAAAAACTCAATAATATTGAGTTTTTTTTTGCTTTAAACGTAACATTTATAAAAACCTACGTCTTATAATTGATCGTAAAATTCAGTACCTTTACTTATATATAGTATTAATTTCTAAAAAAACAGCTATGCCTACACTTCCATTGATTATTATCGTCTTACTTGGCCTTATTCTTTTTGCTTCATTATTTACTGTTAAACAACAAACTGCAGCAATTTTAGAACGTTTCGGAAAGTTTAACATTATTAGACCCTCTGGTTTACATTTTAAAATACCCGTAATAGATAAAGTTGCAGGAAGGTTAAGTTTGAAAATTCAACAATTAGATGTTATTATTGAAACAAAAACCTTAGATGATGTTTTTGTAAAACTAAAAGTATCTGTACAATACAAAGTGCTTGCAGATAAAGTATATGACGCATTTTATAAATTAGACTATCCGCATGACCAAATAACTTCTTATGTGTTTGATGTTGTAAGAGCAGAGGTGCCAAAAATGAAATTAGATGACGTTTTTGTAAAAAAAGATGACATTGCGCTAGCTGTAAAAGCAGAACTAAACGATGCTATGATAAATTATGGATTTGATATTATTAGAACTTTAGTAACAGATATTGATCCAGATCCTCAGGTAAAAATAGCAATGAATAGAATTAATGCTTCCGAAAGAGAAAAGGTTGCCGCACAATACGAAGGAGATGCTCAGCGTATTTTAATTGTAGAGCGGGCGAAAGCAGAGGCAGAAAGCAAGCGCTTACAAGGACAGGGTATTGCGGATCAAAGACGTGAAATTGCTCGTGGTTTAGAGGAATCTGTAGATGTATTAAACAGAGTAGGTATTAACAGTCAAGAAGCATCTGCTTTAATTGTTGTGACGCAGCATTATGATACTTTACAGTCTATTGGTAGTGAGACAAATAGTAATTTAATTTTATTACCCAACTCACCACAAGCGGGTAGTACTATGTTAAATGACATGGTAGCTAGTTTTACCGCAAGCAATCAAATTGGTGAAGCAATGAAAAACCAAAAGAATAAAGAGGCAAAATAAAGTACTTGTTATTAAGTAAAAAGAGCAGACTGGTTTATGTGTTTTTTTTATTTCTAAACATCAGCACTTAATTTTTTTAAAATCTCTGGGTATAAAAAAAGCGCAATCTATATTTAGATTGCGCTTTTTATTTATTTTATTTAAAAGTAAAATTTACTTTTTATCTTCTATTTTTTCTTCAGGTTCTTCCTCTTTAGCTGCGTTTTTAAACTCTTTAATTCCACCACCTATACCCTTCATTAATTCTGGTATCTTTTTACCACCAAAAAAAAGTAAAGCTACCACAACAATAACAGCTATTTGTACACCACTTACCATTCCAAAAAATATAGAAAAACTATGCATCTTTTTTAATTTTGTTAGTTACAAATATACAAAAAAAAATTATTTTGAACCTGGCTAATTATTCTATTCATTTCTTTTTTCTATAATACCGCCTATTATTTTTTTATCCTTTACAACTTTAGGGTTTCCTTTATAAAAAATAGAACCACCAAAACTAACTTTAGCGCTTAATGCTTCTCCAGCCATTACTTCTGCCCTTGCGCCTGTTCCTGCTTTCACAGTAGAATTACCTATAGCGTTTAAATTAAAACCATGATAAACTCCATATAAATCTAGATCTACTTCTTGATTTTTAGCCGTTCCAGAAACTTTAATAATACCGCCAGAAGAGGCTCTAATTGTTAAATATTTAGTTGTAGTTGTAATATTAATAAACGCCCTTTCTTGTGCGTTTAACTCAATGTTATCTTGATTAAAATCTTTCGCAGTAATTGTTGTCCCTTGATTCGCATCAATAATATTAATGTTTTTACTATAAAAAAGTTTAATTTTAACCTCTCCGTCTGCAATGTTTTCTGAGGGCCTTAAAGAAAAAGGTAAAGATAATTTTAATGTATTATTTATATTTTTAATTTTTAATTTTTCTGATTTATTTCCACTAATTTCTAATCGCTGTTCTGTAGATTTAATTAACTCTACTTCAATGCCGTTGTAAACTTTAATAATATTAAAATCACTTAAACTTTTAGTTACGGTTGTTTGTGCAGTTGTTATTAAACTAATAAACAAAGCACAAATAAAAAATTTCTTTTTCATTTTTAATTTTTTTACGTTATAAATTTAATAAAAATTAATCTTCTACAAGATTAAAATCTAAATGTTTGCGCTCTAAATCTGCTTTTTTTACTTGAATCTTAACCTCATCACCTAATTGATACATTTTTTTTGAAGATTGTCCAATAATCGCGTGTTGCTTATCATCAAAAACATAAAAATCACTTTTTATATCTCTAATCCTTACCATACCCTCGCATTTATTAGAAGAAATTTCTACATAAATTCCCCACTCTGTGGTTCCAGTTATTACGCCGTCAAAAACTTCGTCTTTATGATCTTGCATGTACTTTACTTGCATGTATTTAATAGAAGATCTTTCTGCTTTAGAGGCTAATTCTTCTCTATTTGAGGAGTGTTTACATTTTTCTTCAAACTTATCTGCTTTTGGCGTATCTCCGCCATCTAAATAATGTTGTAGTAATCTATGTGTCATTACATCGGGATACCGTCTAATAGGTGATGTAAAATGGCTGTAATAATTAAAAGCTAAGCCATAATGACCAATATTCTGAGTTGTATACACCGCTTTTGACATTGTTCTTATTGTTAAGGTTTCAATCATGTTAGATTCTGCCTTACCGTGCACATCGCTTAAAAGTTGATTTAAAGATTCTGAAGTAGTTTCTTTAGTGTCTGTATTTATTTTATAACCAAACTTACGAACCATATTTTGTAAAGAAGCTAGTTTTTCGTCATTTGGCTCATCATGTACTCTATAAATAAAAGTTCTGTTTGTTGCTTTTCCTTTAGAAAAACCAATATATTCAGCAACCTTTCTATTTGCTAATAACATAAATTCTTCAATTAACTTATTAGCATCTTTAGATTCTTTAAAGAAAACTCCTACTGGATTCGCTTTTTCATCTAAATTAAATTTAACCTCTACCCTATCAAAAGAAATTGCACCTTGTTTCATTCTTTTTTTACGAAGAATTTTTGCTAATTCATCTAACTTTAAGGTAGCTTCTACAACTTCTTTATTTACTTCATAAGCCTTATCTGAAATAGAAATAGCTTCAGGCATTTTATACGGTTGTATGGTATCCGATATTACACAGTTTTCTATAATAGATTGTGCCTCTTCATAAGCAAAACGTTGATCTGAATATGTTACTGTTCTACCAAACCATTCTTTAATAATTTCTGCTTTTTCATTAATTTCAAACACCGCAGAAAAAGTTAATTTTTCTTCATGTGGTCTTAAAGAACAAACGCCATTACTTAACATTTCTGGTAACATTGGTACTACTCTATCTACTAAATAAACAGAAGTTGCTCTTTTGTATGCTTCGTCATCTAAAATAGTTTTTGGTTCTAAATAATGCGAAACATCTGCAATATGAATACCTACTTCATAATTACCGTTTTCTAATTTTGTAAATGACAAAGCATCATCAAAATCCTTTGCGTCTTTAGGATCTATCGTAAAAGTTAAATCTTTACGCATGTCTCTGCGTTTAGAAATTTCTTCTTTTGTAATTTCTATCGATAAATTTTCTGCTTCTTTTTCTACTTCTAATTCAAACTCATAAGGTAAATCATATTCTAATAAAATAGAATGCATTTCTGTATTATGATCTCCTGGTTTTCCTAAAACTGTGGTAATTTTTCCAAATGGATTTTTAGAATTTTTCGGCCAATCTATAATTTTAGCTTGTACTTTATCACCGTGTTCTGCCCCATTCATTTTATTTTCTGAAATAAAAATATCTGCGTACATTTTATTATTATCCGGCACTACAAAACCAAAATTTTTATTTTTTTGTAAAACACCAACAAACTCCGTTTTTGCACGTTCTAAAATTTCCACAACATCTGCTTCCATTTTTTTACCACTTCTAATTTTATAAACGTATGCTTTTACAATATCTTGATGTAAACCTTTTCCTAAATTATTATTAGGTATAAAAATATCATCTTCATAATCATCAGATATAAAATAACCATTTCCGTTAGACGTAATATCTAAAGTACCTATAGAATATTTTCTATCTGCATTAATTTTAAATTTACCTCTTTCTACTTCTAAAACTTTTTTAGTAGCGGTTAATTCAGCTAACTTTTGAATTATTTGATTTTTTCCATCAGTATCAGAAATTTTTAATTTTGCCGCAACCTGTTTATAATTATAAGATTTAGAACTGTCTTCGTTTAATATTCTAAATATATTTTTAGTAATATCTTTTACAACATTACCTTTCTTTTTGTATATTTTTTTCTTCTTTTTTGTCATCTGTACTATATTATTTGTGTTAATTTAAAGTTTTTATTAAACTAACCTATTTCGAAAATTACAACTATTGAGTATATTTTATATTAAAATACTGTTATCAATCTATTTTGTAATTTAACACATTATTAATCTTACTTTTTATGTCTTATATTGATATTACCAATACTAACTCTTGGTTTATAATTGCAAACCCTACTTCTGGAAATCGGAATTTTTCTAAACTATGGAAGGAAATTCAACAATTACTAAAAAACAAGAATTTAGACTATTCTTTTGCTTTTACTCAGTTTTCTAAACATGAAATAGCATTGGTACAAAACGCTATTAAAATTGGTTTTAGAAACATTATTTCTGTTGGTGGAGATGGAACGCTACATCATGTAGTTAACGGAATAATGACGCAAAGGTATGCAAAAACTTCTGATATAACTATTAGTGTAATTCCTTTAGGAACTGGTAACGATTGGGTTAAAACATATAACATCCCTACAAGTATTAAAGAGGCTATAGAAATTATTTATAAAAAGAATATAATTACACAAGATATTGGCGTTTTAAAAACAGTAAACACTGTTACTTACTTTAATAACGTGGCTGGTTTAGGTTACGATGGTTATGTTGTAAGTAAATTAAAATCTTTGAAAAAATTTGGTGGTATTTCTTATTTAATAGCGGGATTTTATGGAATGTTATTTTATAAAAAATCTAATTTTAAGATTATAATTAATAACAAAGTTATAGAAACAGATTGTTTAATGACTGTTTTTGGAATTTGTAAATACTCTGGTGGTGGAATGCAGTTTACTGAAAAAATAGATACTTCTAGTGGTTTATTAAATATTACGATTGTTAAAAATTTTACATTTTTAGATCTTATTATGCACCTTCCTAAATTATATTCTGGTAAAATTGTACATCATAAAAAAGTGGTAACCTTTAAAACAAATGAACTTACTGTAATTCCAAAAAAAACGTATACTTTCATTCAAGCGGATGGAGAATTAATTGGAACAGGAAATGTAAACGTAACAATTATAGAAAAAGCAATACAATTTGTAATACGTTAGTTTTCTTTAAAAGTGTTTTTTTCTTTTTTCTACACTTATGAACATTCTATATAATACTATTTCTTTCTTTTATTAAATTTTAAAAAACAATGGTGTTTATAATAGTGTGTGAATAGCTACTATAATTTTTTTAGTTTTTATTTTAATATATGAGTTATTAAAAAACATCTACATTTTATTAAGTATTTAAAACCTTATAAATCAATATTAAAATAGAGTTGTTAACAATAGTTATAAACAGCTATGAACTTATTTTTATCAATAACTAAAAGTTTTTAATTGTAAATAAAATGTAAAATTAATGTTTATAAACTTTTATCAAATACTTATAAAAAAAGTTGTGTATGTGATGAGGTGTATTGTATTGTAATAAAAATAGAAATATCCAAATAAACTTATTCCTTTTTCATTACAACTTCTTAACATTCTCTTAAAACACTAAAAACTTAATAATTAAACAGTTATTAAAAATATGTAAATTTTGATTTTAATAACTGTTGATAACCGTTAGTTTCTGTACTTTTGTTGTATTCAACTCAACTAAAATCAACTTATTATGATAATTGCAATTGGTAATGACCACGCAGGAACAGAATACAAGTTTGAAATTATAAAACATTTAGAAACTAAAGGACATTTAGTATTAAATTTTGGAACAAATACAAATAATTCTATAGATTATCCAGACGCTATTCATCCAACAGCAAATGCTGTAGAAAATGGTAAAGCTGTTTTAGGTATTATTTTATGTGGTAGTGGGAATGGTGCACAAATGACCGCAAATAAACATCAAGGTATAAGAGCTGCACTTTGTTGGAATAATGAGTTAGTTGCGCTTACAAGACAACATAACAATGCAAACATTCTTACAATTCCTGCTCGTTTTGTTTCTTTGCAACAAGCTATTGGTTTTGTAGATGTTTTTCTTGACACTGAGTTTGAAGGAGGAAGACATGGAACTAGAGTTGATAAAATTTCTTGTTAATATATGAACTTTATAGCAAAATATTTTTCAGAATTAAATACTACAGAATTGTATGAAATATTACAATTAAGATCTGAAGTCTTTGTAGTAGAGCAAGATTGTGTATATCAAGATATCGATTTTAAAGACCAAAAAGCGTTACATATTATTGGATATAAAAATAATAAAATTGTAGCATACACACGTATTTTTAAACCTGGAGATTATTTTGATAACGCTAGTATTGGAAGAGTATTAGTAGAAGCTTCTGAAAGAAAACATGGGTTTGGACATGAATTAATGAAAGCTTCGGTAACAGTAGTAAAAAAGCACTTTAAAGTTACAAAAATTACTGTATCTGCTCAAAAATATTTAAAAAAATTCTATGAATCACATCTATTTATTCAAATAGGTGAGGAGTATTTAGAAGATGGAATTCCACACATCAGAATGGATTGTTTATAATTTAACATTATATTAAAGAAGAAACCTCTTTTACATCGCCAACTCTTAATTCCCCTAACTTTATATCTCCAATTCTAACCCTAATTAAACGTAGTGTTGGTAAATTAACAGCTGCTGTCATTTTACGAACCTGTCTAAATTTACCTTCCTTTATAATAATAGAAATCCAACTTGTTGGGCCATGTCTTTCATCTCTAATTTTTTGACTTCTTAATGGAAAATTAGGATTTTCAATACAAAAAGCTTTTCCTGGCTTTGTTATATATTTTTCTCCCTTAACACCTATCTGTACTCCTTTTCTTAATTGTTCAATTTTATTTTCTGTAACTAATCCATCTACCTGCACATAGTATTCTTTTTCATATTTATTACTTCTAATTTCTGCAGAAATTTTACCGTCTGTTGTTAGTAAAAGCAACCCTTCAGAAGCCACATCTAAACGGCCAATAGCCATAGTGCCCTCAGGAAAATTACATAAATCTCCCAATAAAGCTTTCTTTCTTTTTGCAGGATTTACAAACTGAGAAATCATTCCCCAAGGTTTATGAATTATAAAATGACGGTGCTTTTCTATCAAATTACAAAACCTTTATATCAAAAGAAAAACTGTTTTTTCCTTCTGATAAACGCATGTTTTTTTCAGAAAATTTTTCGTCTGTGTAAGAAGTATATTGCGTAATTGGCTCAATACAAAGCATATTATTTACAGGAGACCAAATCATAAAATTATCAAATCCTGTTGTAACGATTTCTAAATTTTTTTTACCAATATTTTCTAAAGTAATTTTATTACAATTTAAAAAAGGTAAAGCATTATCTCCCACTTCTTGAACTTCAGTTAAAGTAGCTTTTATATGATTAGAAGTCAAAACTTCTTCACCTGTATTAGATAGTAAAAATGCAGGATGGTATCCTAACATAAAAGGCATTCCTTTTTCTGAAGTAAGAATAAAATTTATTTTCAACCTATTATTTTCTAAGCAATATTGTTTCTCAAATGAAAAATCAAACGGCCAAAATAGTTTTTGTTCGGTTGATTTATTAGGGTATTTACTATTATTTATTTTTGTGTTTTTTTTATATCTCTTAAGAAATGACGCTGTATTTTCATCTGAAGAAATTAAAGTATAATCAAGTTCTCGCAACAACCCGTGTTGGTCTAGAACAGCATCGCCATTTTTAGTGTGTACTCGAAAATTATTTTTAGAAATTGGGCCAATTACAGGAAACATTTCAATATCAGAATTACGCCATCCTTTACTTCCTTTTTGGTGAATGTATTCTAATTCTTCACTATTAAAACTAATTAATTCTCCGTTTTCAATTGCTACTTTACAATTGTTGTTTTTTAAATATATTATTGAACTCATTTTCAAAGACTTTTTACAAAAATAGTCTAAATTTCCATGTTATTTTTTAGGAAATTAATCTTAGATTTTCGTAACTTGTCAATCTTATTCAAAAATAAAACAAGTAATATTAATGGCGGCAGATAAAGAAAAAACAGCAAAATTAAAAGCTCTTCAACTTACATTAGATAAGTTGGATAAAACATACGGAAAAGGGGCTGTAATGAAGTTAGGTGATGTGGTAACCGAAGAGATAGATGCAATTTCATCTGGTTCTTTAGGGTTAGATTTAGCCTTAGGTGTTGGTGGGTACCCAAGAGGAAGGGTTATTGAAATATATGGTCCAGAATCTTCTGGTAAAACAACACTAACACTTCACGCAATTGCAGAGGCTCAAAAGGCTGGGGGAATTGCAGCGTTTATTGATGCAGAACATGCTTTTGATAAATTTTATGCAGAAAACTTAGGTGTAGATATAGATAATTTAATTATTTCTCAACCAGATCACGGTGAGCAAGCATTAGAGATTGCAGAAAATTTAATTCGCTCAGGGGCAATAGATATTGTTGTAATCGATTCTGTTGCAGCATTAACTCCAAAAGCAGAGATTGAAGGAGAAATGGGAGACTCTAAGATGGGGCTTCACGCACGTTTAATGTCTCAAGCATTGCGTAAATTAACAGGTACTATTTCTAAAACAAAATGTACAGTTATTTTTATCAACCAGTTAAGAGAAAAGATTGGGGTAATGTTTGGTAACCCAGAAACAACTACTGGTGGTAATGCATTAAAGTTTTATGCTTCTGTGCGTTTAGATATTAGAAGAAGAACACAAATTAAAGATGGAGATAAGGTTCTTGGTAACAGTACAAAGGTTAAGGTTGTTAAAAATAAAGTTGCACCACCTTTTCAAATTGCAGAATTTGATATTATGTACGGCTTAGGGATCTCTAAAGTTGGTGAGATTTTAGATATTGGTGTAGAGCTAGGTATTGTTAAGAAAAGTGGTTCTTGGTTTAGTTACGGAGAAACAAAATTAGGACAAGGTAGAGACGCGGTAAAAGGTTTAATTAAAGACAACCCTGAACTAGCGGACGAACTTGAAGGGAAAATAAAAGATGCTATTGAAAATCAAGAATAAATTTTAAAAGCTCTATTTGTTTTTTAATAAACTGTTATAGAATTAATCTATAGCAGTTTTTTATATTTAAGTGATGATTGATATTACAGAAAACTTACAATTAAAATCAGTTTTAAGTTCAGATGCTAAAACTCTTTTCACACTAATGAAAGAGATTTACCCAATGGCTTACAGTCATTTTTGGACCGACCAAGGAGATTGGTATGTAAACACACAATATTGTGAAAAGAATATTTTAAAGGAACTTTTAGAAGAAAATTCTGAAGATTATTTTGTTCTTTTTAATAATGAGATTATAGGTAACTTTAGATTTATTTGGGACGAAAAACTAACGGGTTTATCAAAAGAAAATCAATTAAAATTGCACAGAATTTATCTTCACCCAAAAGCACAAGGAAACGGAATTGGTAAAACGCTACTTGCTTGGTTAGATGCTAAAGCACTAAGAAAAGGGTACGAAATTATTTGGTTAGACGCTATGGATGCCCAATTAAAAGCATTTCAATTTTATAAAAAATTAGGGTATAGCTATCATTCTCATGTTTTTTTAACTTTTGATTTTTTGCACGTAGCTGTTCGAAAGATGAGTCAAATTTATAAAAAACTATAATTTTTAGACACCCGTGCTTCCAAAACCACCGGCGCCACGCTCTGTTTCAGATAAAATAGTAACTTCTTGCCAGTTTACGCGTTCGTGTTTTGCAATAACCAGTTGTGCTATTCTTTCCCCATCATTTATAATAAACGCTTCTTTAGAAAGGTTTACAAGAATTACACCAATTTCTCCTCTGTAATCTGCATCTATAGTTCCTGGAGAATTTAAAACACTAATTCCTTTTTTAGCCGCTAAACCGCTTCTTGGTCTTACCTGTGCTTCAAAACCAATAGGTAAAGCTATAAATAAACCCGTTTTTACAACAGCTCTTTCTAAGGACTGTAATACAATACTACTTTCTATATTTGCTCTTAAATCCATTCCTGCGGCCCCATCGGTCTCATAATTAGGTGTTGCATGTTTCGATTTATTGATAATTTGTACGTTCATTTTTAGTAAATAATTTACTACAAATATAATAATTCGCAATAGGATATATCATTAGACACTAATTTTATTACTTTTGAAGCTTAAACGAAGGAATGATGAATGATCAGAAAAAAATAGCGGTTTTAGGTGGAGGAAGTTGGGCTACTGCAATTGTAAAGATGTTATCAGAAAACTCAGACATGGTTGGTTGGTATATGAGAAGTGGTTTTGCAATAGAACATATAAAGGAAAACAACCACAATCCAAAATACCTTAGAGCAGCAGATGTGTATGCAGATCAGTTAGATTTGTCCAACGATATTAATAGTATTGTTTCTAATTATGACGTACTTATTTTCGCAATTCCGTCTGCTTTTTTAATGAGTGAACTTAAAAACCTAACAGAACCATTAGAGAATAAAATTATTTTTTCTGCAATTAAAGGAATTGTGCCAGAAACAGGCTTAATTGTTGGCGAACATTTTCATAAAGAGCACGCTGTTCCTTTCGAAAATATTGGCGTAATAACCGGACCTTGCCACGCAGAAGAGGTTGCAATGGAGCGGTTGTCTTATTTAACAATCGCCAGTCAGAATGAAGAGCATGCAGAATTTATGAGCAATTCTTTAAAAAGTTGGTACATAAGAACTAAGATTTCCGACGATATTATTGGTACAGAATATGCGGCCATGTTAAAAAACATATATGCGGTTGCAGCAGGAATTGCACATGGTTTAGGTTATGGTGATAATTTTCAAGCGGTTTTAATGAGCAATGCAATTAGAGAAATGAAACGCTTTATTAAAAAAGTACACAAAATGAAAAGGAACATTAATAACTCTGCTTATTTAGGAGATTTATTGGTTACGGGTTATTCTGTTTTTAGTAGAAACAGACAGTTTGGTAATATGATTGGGAAGGGATATACTGTAAAATCTGCTCAAATGGAGATGAGTATGATTGCAGAAGGATATTATGCAATAAATAGCGCTTTTAAAATGAAGGAAGAAAATGGCGCAGACACACCAATTATTAATGCTGTTTATAACGTATTGTACAATCATACAAATGCTAAAAAAGAATTCGAAAAGTTGACGAATACATTAGATTAATTGTTTAATTTTGAACATTATTATGTTTTATTAAACAAATACAATGAAAACAATACAAGAAGCTGTAGAGGCGACTATAAGAAAAACACCTTTTATAGAAGAGGCTTTAAATGAGAAATTAATAAACGTTTCTTCTTTGGCAAGAATTATTTTACCAGAAGTATCTGAGGCTTTAAAGAAAGACGTTAAGGTAGGTGCGGTAATGATGGCAATTAATCGTTTGTCTCCAGCAAGTGAGTTGCGTATTAGAAAAAACATTAAAAAATTAGCATTAGACTTAGGAGATGTAATTGTACGGTCAGACTTATGTGATTTTACCTTTAAAAACACCCCATCACTTTTAAAAGAAATCGCAAAAATTTTAACTAAATCTTCAGAAAGCTCAGATTATTTTTTAACAGTTTCTCAAGGTATTTTTGAAACTAATATTGTTATTAGTAAAAATCTACAACCTTTTGTAAATGAAATTTTCGAAAAAGAGAATTTAATTGCAAACGTTTTAGAATTAGCATCTTTAACAATAAAACTCCCAAAAGAAAACCAGGAACAATCAGGTATTTATTATTTTATATTAAAGCAACTTGCCTGGGCAGACATTTCTTTACAAGAAATTATTTCTACAACAAATGAAATGACAATTGTTGTGAAAGAAAAAGATATTAATCAAACTTTTGCCATTTTAATGGATATGAAATTGAAGTAATATATGAGTAAACAAGATCCCTATGCGGCGCTTAGAATAAAAGAATTTAATATTTTCTTATTCGTACGTTTTCTTTTGGTTTTTGGTTGGTCTATGCAGTTTATTGTCATAGAGTGGCAGGTGTATTCGATTACCAAAGATCCACTTTCTTTAGGAATTATTGGTTTAATGGAAATTATTCCGGCTTTTTCAATGGCTTTATTCGCAGGTCATATTGTAGATCAAAGAGAAAAAAGAAACTTACTAGTTATTTGCACTGCTGCCTTTTCTTTAATTAGTTTGGGCTTATTTTTATTAACCTCAGAGAGCATTATTGCAAACTGGTCTGTAAATTCGGTTTTATATTCAATTTATGCATTGGTGTTTTTTGGCGGGTTCTTACGCGCGTTTTTCGGACCTACAATTTTTTCTTTAGTAGCCTTGTTGGTTCCTAAAAAAATCTATCACAACGCGGCAACCTGGAGCACAAGTACCTGGAAGACAGCATCTGTTTCTGGCGCACTTGCTGCGGGTTTTTTAATAAGTATTGTTGGTGTAGATAAAACATTGTGTCTTGTTTTTATCTTAGTTATATTGTCTTTAATTTGTACATTTTTCATTCAAAAGAAACCGATTTTAAATAAAAAAATTGGCGAGCCTCTGAAAGAGAGTTTAAAAACGGGGGTTCGTTTTGTGTTTCAAAACAAGGCAATTTTAGGGGTGTTAACCTTAGATATGATTGCTGTTTTATTTGGAGGGACTGTTGCTATTTTATCCGTTTTTGCTCAAGACGTTTTAAAGATTGGTCCAGAAGGCTTTGGCATTTTAAACGCTTCTATTTCTATGGGAAGTATTGTAACTATGTTTTTAACCACTTATATACCTATAAATAAAAATACAGGTAAGAAAATGCTAATTTCTGTCTTTATCTTTGGATTAAGTATTATTGCTTTTGGGCTGTCTTCTCTTTTTTGGGTGAGTGTGCTGGCTTTGTTTTTAAGTGGTGCCGCAGACGGAATTTCTATGGTAATTAGACAAACTATTTTACAATTAAAAACACCAGACGATATGCGTGGTAGGGTCTCTTCTGTAAACTCTATGTTTGTTGGCTCTTCTAACGAGTTAGGTGCTTTTGAAAGTGGTTTAGCGGCAAAGTTAATTGGACCCGTAGCCGCTGTTGTTTTTGGTGGAACCATGACAATAATTACAGTGGTAACAACCGGTATTGTAAATCCAGTGTTATTAGATTTAGACCTAACAAAAGAAATTGAAGAAAACGAAAATCAAACATAATACCTTGTTTTTAAGGTATGATGTTTGATAGATAATTAGAAAAACACTTTATGAAATATTCCTACATCTTTTGTTTTTTGTTGTATTCAACTGCTTTTTTTTCTCAAAAAGTTACTTTAAAAGTTTTAGATTACGATACAAATACAGCAATAGAGAAAGCACATATTTTTTTTATACATGAAACTATTTATTCGAACGAAAAAGGGGAGTTTTCTTTCAGTTTAAATAAGTTAAAAACCGTTTCTTTTTCTGTAACACACCTTAATTACGAAACAAAAAAAGTTGTATTTGAAAAAGGGATTACACCAAAAGTTGTTTTTTTGAAAGAAAAACAAGAAACTTTAGGTGGTATAGAAATTTACACAAAGAGGAGTCTTAAAAAAACCATTGGTTTTAAAAAGCTTTTAGACCTACCAAAAGCAGTATACGCATTTGCGTCTGTTATAAATGATGGTAAAATTTATATTTTTGGAGGAGACACCTCTAGTGAATATGAGAAAAACAAAGAAGGGTTAAGTCAGGTTCAGTATAGTAATGAAAGAGAAATCATGCAGTTTTTACAAAAGCCAAAACCAATTAGTTTTAATAACTATTTAGAGCTTGTTCAAACGTACCATATTTCTAGTAAAAAATGGAGAGTTGAAAAAGAAAAAGTGGTTAAAAGAGCATATCACAAAGCCGTAACTCACAAAGACACGGTTCTTTTAATCGGTGGTAAGGTGTTGTCTAAAAAGAAAACTAGAGAGTTATTAGCTTCTCAAATAGAGTTTGTGTCTTTAAAAGATTTATCAATTAAGTTAGATGAATCAAACCCGCACCAGGCAGTAAACTTTGGAGCGGCTATTTATGAGAATAAAGTATTGGTTTTTGGCGGATCCATAAAGAAGTTCGAAAATGGGAGCACGAAATATTCTAATAAAATCCACTTTCTTGATTTAGAATCTGGTTATTGGTATTTGCTAACCAAAATGTCTAAAGGCAAGGAGGTTATGGGTATTGTTTTTGAAAATAAGTTGTATTTGTTTGGGGGTTATAATAGGAAAGGCCTTACAGAGATTGAGTCTTTCGATTTAAAAACATCTGAATGGAAAAAAGAAGGAACTCTTTTTAGGGAGATGAGAAAACCTGCAATAACTAAGGATAAAGAATTTATTTATTTGCAAGAAGATGGTAAAATAATAACATTTAACCCCAAAACAAAATCCTTAAAAGAGTATAACATAGACCTAAAAATAAAGAGTTCTGAAATGCATTTTAGCAACGAAAAACTATACATTATTGGAGGTTTTCAGGTAGAAGATTATAGAAAAGCACCCTCCAATGGTTTTTACAACATCAAGGTGTCTGAATTTTTTAAGACTAAGCCAATTAATAATATAACTTTTTAGAGGTGTTACTTATTATAAACGTTAAATTCATTTCGGCACGAAACAGGTCTACTTGTTTGGGCTTTCAAAAAGGAAAGAAGAGGTTAGTAAATAAGGTTGTAGTTTCTAATTAATTAAATTTTAAATTAAAAAGCAAAAACAATCTGTTTTGGCTTTTTTTATTTTATAATTAGAAATTAAAGCGGTTGTTGCCATGTCTATTATAAGTTGTTCTTTTAATTATTACCTTTAACCAAATTAAAATTTCTTTTTATGGAATATGGATTTCTTTCAGTAATACCGCCGATTATTGCTATTATTTTAGC
The DNA here is from genome assembly GCA_937771065.1 of uncultured Polaribacter sp. Lineage (GTDB taxonomy): Bacteria > Bacteroidota > Bacteroidia > Flavobacteriales > Flavobacteriaceae > Polaribacter. Next base: position 111,087 of record CALJHU010000010.1, read on the forward strand.
CTTGAAAACAAAACAAGTTTACATAGCTCTTTTGTTTGGTATTTGGTTTTCTTGGTTAATTGTAGAAGGCTGGAATCCATTAGCAGGAACCTTGGCAATGATTGAGGGCATGGTAAATGTTTTTCAATCTAAAGGAAACACAAGAACTATTATGTTTAGTGCCTTAGTGGGTGCGTTGCTAATTTTTATACAATACTCTAGAGGCGTAGAGGGTTTTATTAATATTATAAACAGAAAGCTGGTAAAATTAGAAGAAAAGAAATCGGGGTATAGCAGGGTAATGGTTCAGGTATTAGCAACATGTACGGGCTTGCTTTTATTTGTAGAAACCAGTATAAGTTCTTTAACTGTTGGTACTTTATACAGGCCTATTTTTGATAAATTAGGAATTCCTAGAGAAAAACTAGCTTATATAGCAGATTCTAGCTCTGCACCATCTTCTATTTTAATTCCTTTTAATGCTTGGGGCGCATTTATTATGGGATTACTCTTAACACAAGGCATAGAACAACCGTTTTCGGTCATGATAGCATCTATTAAATATAATTTTTACCCATTACTGGCAATTGCCATTGTTTTTATTGTTGTTCTTACAAAGAAAGATTTTGGACCGATGAAAAAGGCTGAAAAAAGAACCAAGGAAACTGGAGCGCTAATGAACCTTAATTCGAAACCTATGGTTTCAGATGCCGTTACTTCGTTTCCGCCAAAAGAAGGAATTGAAGCTAAGGCTTACAATATGATTGTGCCGCTTTTGGTGATGGTTTTTATGATGCCAATTAATTTAATTTATACAGGCTGGGGCGCTGTTGAAAACGCATCATCTTTGTTAAATCATGCCTCACAAGCCATTGGAAAGGGTTCTGGGTCTTCTTCTGTTTTATATGCGGTAATTACCGCTTTATTAGTTGCTATGATTATGTATTTCATACAAGGAATTATGAAGCCAAAAGAAGCGGTTACTTTAACTTTAAAAGGAATTAGCGAGCTTATGCCGTTGGCGTTGTTAATGTTGTTAGCGTTTGCCATTGGAGACGCTTGTAAGGTTTTAGATACGGGTAATTATGTTGCTAATATTACAGAAAGCTGGTTATCTCCTGAGTTATTGCCTGCAATAGTTTTTATAGTGAGTTCTTTTATTGCGTTTTCTACAGGAACTTCTTGGGGAACTTTCGCAATTATGTTGGCAATTTCAATTCCAATGGCAAATATGCACGGTTCTGATATAACTATTATCGTTGCTGCAACTTTAGGTGGGGGAATTTTTGGAGATCATTGTTCGCCAATTTCAGATACGTCTATTATTTCTTCTATGGCTTCTGCTAGCGACCACATAGATCACGTAAAAACACAATTACCATATGCACTTATTGGCGGCACGGTTACGGTTTTTATGTATTTAATTATTGGTTTTTTTGGGTGATACTTTTACTTTGCTAAAACACCTCGTTTTTTAATTTCATCAATGGTGTCTAAGGCGCTTTCTTTAACCGTGTTTTCTTCGAAGAGAAATGTTTTTTCATACAAGGTGTTTCCTTCGAAAAAAGTAACTTGAAAACGGTTGTGTAGCTTGAATAACTCTGGTTGGATATACTCAATTTTAGCAAAAGAGTTTGCTGGTAAAACAGCTAGCTTTTTGCGCAACAAAGAGGTTGTTTTTGTTTCAGAAAAACCCTGAGAAACAATTACAAGCATTTCTAAAGGCACGCTTTTATTGTTAATAAGGTAAACGTTCCAGTCATCCGTTTTATAAATATCGTTGTATTCATAAACCATTGCCACTTCTACACCGGTAACTTCAGGTATTTGTATGTCTTTTTTCAACTATGTAGTACTTATTTAGGAGTCTATGTAATTTACCAAAGGGTATAAAAAGTTTCTTTAGAGACCACATCGCCATCACAATCATCAATGGTTAATGCTCCCTCACACAAACCACCAAATTCGTCTTCTTGCTTCTCTAAATCGTATTTTGTAACCTTTCCGTTTTTATAAACTGTAATTTGTTTTAAAACTTCATCAGCAGTATTTGTTTCAAAATACCAAGTAGAGGTTCCCCAACTTGCATGTTCATCGTCTCTTTCTTCGTCCCAAATTTGTGTAAAGTAGTTCATTATATAACGGATTTAAATTGTTCCAAGAAACGTTTGTCATTTTCGTAAAACATTCTAATGTCTGGTATCTGATATAGTAACATTGCAATGCGCTCTATTCCCATTCCAAATGCATAACCAGAGTATTTTGTTGGATCTATATTTGCGTTTTTTAGTACGTTAGGATCTACCATACCACAGCCCATAATTTCTAACCAACCAGTTCCTTTTGTAATTCTATAGTCTGTTTCTGTCTCTAAACCCCAATAAATATCTACTTCTGCACTTGGCTCTGTAAATGGGAAATATGAAGGGCGTAATCTAATTTTAGACTTTCCAAACATTTCCTTTGTAAAGTATAAAAGCGTTTGTTTTAGATCAGCAAAAGAAACATCTGTATCTATATACAGACCTTCTACTTGGTGAAAAATACAGTGTGATCTTGCAGAAATATCTTCATTTCTAAAAACTCTACCAGGAGAAATTGTTCTAATAGGTGGTTTATTCTCTTCCATATAACGCACTTGTACAGAAGAAGTATGTGTTCTTAATAAAATATCTGGATCTTGTTCAATGAAGAAGGTGTCTTGCATGTCTCTTGCAGGATGATGTGCTGGCAGGTTTAATGCTGTAAAGTTATGCCAATCATCTTCAATTTCTGGACCTTCAGAAACAGTAAAACCAATTCTATTAAAAACTTCAATAATTTGATTTCTTACTAATGAAATAGGGTGTCTAGAACCTAAATTAATTGGTTCAGACGGCCGTGTTAAATCTCCATAAAAAGATTTATCACTTGAGTTACTTTCTAAAGTATCTGTTAATTCTGCAACCTTATCCTCTGCAGACTTCTTTAAAGTATTTAAAGCTTGACCGAAATCTTTACGAGACGCAGGAGCTACATTTTTAAATTCTGCAAAAAGGTCTTTTAACAAACCCTTGCTTCCTAAAAACTTAATTCTAAATGTTTCTACTTCATCTTTGGTGTTTGCCTTAAAAGCTTGTACATCACCAATAAGCTCTTTTACTTTATCTAACATTTTTGGGTAAAATTAAGGTACAAATTTAGTGTTTTTTTTAGCGTTTTATCTACCTAAAGTCAATAAAACAATATGTGCTTTCGAAATCGATTGAAATAAGGTAATTTGAGGAATAAATAATTATTGTTTTTTTAATTGCGGATTCAGAAATTAACTATCTTTGTGGTCGGTAAATTTTATTAAATTCCTAAAAAACATGGTTAAAAAAGAAGAATTAAAGATAAATGAGTTTATGGAAATGGTTACAAAAAGAAATAACCATGAGCCAGAATTCTTACAGGCGGTGCAAGAAGTTGCAGAAACTGTAATTCCGTATATCGCAAATAACGATATTTATAGTGGAAAAAATATTTTATTAAGAATGGTAGAGCCAGAAAGATTAATTTCTTTTAGAGTCTCTTGGGTAGATGATGCAGGTGAAATACAAGTAAATAGAGGGTATAGAATTCAAATGAATTCTGCAATAGGGCCCTATAAAGGAGGTTTGCGTTTTCACCCTTCTGTGAATGCAAGTATTCTAAAATTTTTAGCTTTTGAACAGGTCTTTAAAAACTCCTTAACAACCTTACCAATGGGTGGAGGAAAAGGAGGTTCTGATTTTGATCCGAAAGGAAAATCAGATAATGAAATTATGCGTTTTTGTCACGCTTTTATGAGTGAACTATATAGACACATTGGTCATAATACGGATGTTCCTGCAGGGGATATTGGTGTTGGATCAAGAGAAATTGGTTTTATGTTTGGTATGTACAAAAAATTAAACAACGCATTTACGGGTGTTTTAACCGGTAAAGGTGCATCTTGGGGTGGTTCTTTAATTAGACCAGAGGCAACAGGGTATGGTACCGTATATTTTGCGCAGAACATGTTAATGCGTAAAGACGATTCTTTTAAAGATAAAAAAGTGGTTATTTCTGGTTCTGGAAACGTAGCACAATACGCTGCGGAAAAAGCAATAGAATTAGGTGCTACTGTTTTAACATTATCAGATTCTCAAGGCTATATTCATGATGCAGATGGTATAAGTTCAGAAAAATTAAAACACGTTATGTTTATTAAAAACGAAAAACGTGGAAGAATTAGTGAATACGTAGCCAAGTATCCAAAGGCAAAATTTATTAAAGGAGAAAGACCTTGGTCTGTAAAATGTGATATTGCTTTGCCATGTGCAACTCAAAATGAATTAAATGGAGAAGAAGCAAAAACATTAATTGCAAATGGTTGTATGTGTGTTTCTGAAGGAGCAAATATGCCATCTACGCCAGAAGCAATTCACGAATTTCAAAAATCAAAAATCTTATTTGCTCCAGGAAAAGCTAGTAATGCAGGAGGTGTTGCAACATCTGGTTTAGAAATGAGTCAGAATTCATTGCGTTTAAGCTGGTCTCGTAAAGAGGTAGATGATAAATTAAAAGATATTATGGAAGATATTCATGATTCTTGTGTAGAATACGGAGAAAACGAAGACGGAACTATAGATTATATTAAAGGTGCAAATATTGCTGGTTTTGTAAAGGTTGCAGACGCTATGTTGGCACAAGGTGTAGTGTAAGTGGTCTAGAATTTAAAGAAAATAGAATATAAACGCATCAAATTTTTTGATGCGTTTTTTTTGTGCAACTTATTTTTAAAAGTGATATTTACCAAACTTATTTTTTATAAATGATTCTTATTTCTCTTTTTTTCTTCGGATTTTTCTTCTCTTTTACAGGCTCTATAACACCCAGTATGTTAAACATGACAGCTATAAGGGTTAGTTTAAAAGAAGGAATAGAAGCAGCTAAAAAATATGCTCTTGGTGTTTCTATCGTTGCAATTCCGCAAGTGGTTATTGCCGTTATTTTAACCAAGTACATTGCTGAAAACCCGACAATACTTGAGACATTAGAAAAAGCAGGAATTGTCATTTTTATAGGGCTGTCTTTTTATTTCTATAATGAATCTAAGAAAGGAAAAATTAAAACAGAAAGTATAAAGTCTAAAAAAGAAAACCCTTTTTTAACAGGAATTACTTTATCATTTTTAAACATGTTTGCCATTCCTTTTTTCTGCGGAATCATTGTTGCTTTAGATCTTTTCAAACTTTTTAGTTTTGAGGTTTTCCCTATCTTCTTTTTTATTTTAGGGACTATACTTGGTACTTTTTGCATCCTTTTTGCGTATGCAAGATTTGCAAAGAGAATTCAGCAAAAAACAGGAAAATTAACAAAAGACATCAATATTATTTTAAGTGTTTTAACCGCTTTAGTTGCTGTTATTACATTTATAAAACTATTCATTTAAAGAAAAATGCGCACTATAAAAGATATAATTATTGAAGGAAGACACAACAAGCCAATTGTAACAGATGTTTTTTATGAAGAAAACAAACAACCCAAAAAAGTAGTTATTTTTTGTCATGGGTATAAAGGCTTTAAAGACTGGGGTGCTTGGAACTTAATGGCATTAATCTTTGCTAAAGCAGGTTTTTTCTTCATTAAATTTAATTTTTCTCATAATGGAGGTACCTTAGAAAAACCCACAGATTTTCCAGATTTAGAAGCTTTTGGAAATAATAATTACACAAAAGAATTAGATGATTTAGAAAGTGTTTTAGATTGGATCTCTAACAATTCTGACTATAAACAAGAAGTAGACATTCATGATATTTCAATTATAGGACATAGTAGAGGTGGTGGAATTGTACTCTTAAAAGCAACGGAAGACAACCGTGTTAAAAAGGTGGTTTCTTTGGCCGGAGTTTCAGATTACGAATGTAGATTTCCAAAAGAATCGGATTTTCAAGAATGGGCTAAAAAAGGTGTTTTTTATGTGAAAAATGGACGAACTAAGCAAGAAATGCCTCATTTTTACCAATTTTATAAAGATTTTGATAAAAACAAAAAACGATTAAATATCGAAAAAGCTACCCGAAACTTAGAGATTCCACAGCTTATAATTCATGGAAATAAAGACACAACAGTTTTAATTAAAGAGGCTGAGAGTTTGCATAAATGGAATTCTGAAAGCATCTTTAAGGTGATAGAAAATGCAGACCATGTTTTTAATGTTTCTCACCCTTGGAAAGAAGATGTAGTATCTAAAGAGCTACAAAGAGCAACAAATATTTGTGTTGATTTTTTAAGCTAATTTTTTAAATAAAAACAAAACCGGATAGATTCCTATCTATTCAGGAACGACATAGAACATCTTTTTTTGTATTTTTGATAGATGGAATTGCTACCTCCTTTTAGAAAAATAATTCATGTAGATATGGATGCTTTTTATGCATCTGTAGCAGAATTAGACAATCCAGAATTAAGAGGAAAAGCCATTGCTGTTGGCGGAAGTGAAGCAAGAGGGGTGGTTTCTGCGGCAAGCTATGAAGCAAGAAAATTTGGCGTTAAATCTGCTATGAGTAGTTTTTTAGCCAAACAAAAGTGCCCGCATCTTATTTTTGTAAAGTCAGATTTTGAGCGGTACAAAGAGTTGTCTGTAAAAATTAGAGCAGTTTTTTACGAATATACAGATCTGGTAGAGCCGCTTTCATTAGATGAAGCATACTTAGATGTTACAGAAAACAAGAAAGGGAATCCGTCTGCAAATGAAATTGCGAGAGAAATTAGAGAACGTATATACACAGAGACGGGTTTAAGGGCTTCTGCAGGAATTTCAATTAATAAATTTATAGCAAAAGTAGCATCCGATATTAACAAACCAAACGGACAAAAAACAATTCACCCAGAAGAGGTGCTTCAGTTTTTAGAAGAGCTGCCCGTTAATAAATTTTATGGTGTAGGTAAAGTTACGGCCTCAAAAATGTATAATTTAGGGATGTTTAAAGGTAAAGATTTAAAGAAAAAACCTTTAGAAGAGTTGGTAAAGTCATTCGGTAAATCTGGAACACACTATTACAATATTGTGAGAGGCATTCACAATAGTGCTGTTAAACCAAATAGAATACGCAAGTCTATTGCCGCAGAAAGAACGTTTAGCGAAAACCTTTCTTCAGAAATTTTTATGATAGAAAGGCTAGATAAGATTGCCGATGAGTTAGAGAAGCGTATGAAAAAAACGGACACTAAAGGCAAAACGATTACTTTAAAAATAAAATATTCAGACTTTACGCAACAAACACGAAGCAAAACAAAGACAAATTTTATGCAAACTAAAAAGGAGTTTTTTCCCGTGGTAAAAGAGCTTTTGTATCAAGATAAATTAGTAAATTCTGTTCGTTTATTGGGCTTGTCTTTTGGAAACTTAAATACTGAAGAAATTGTTCCGTTTTGGGTACAATTACAATTTGAATTCTGATAAGGCGCGCCGTTACAAAGAGCTGTAATAAAATAATCTATTAATAAGTTAAGAGATTGCTTCATTCTTTATAGCGACATAATTTATATTAAAAATGAATATAAAAACAACAAGAACAAATTCTAAAAATAAAGATTTTATTAATTTGGTAAGAGAGTTAGACGCCTATTTAAAAATTACAGATGAAGAGGAGCATGATTTTTACAATCAGTTTAATAATATTGATGTTTTAAAAGAAGTTGTTGTAACTTATGTTTCTGGAATTGCAGTAGGTTGTGGGGCTATTAAAAAGTTTGATAACAGCGTTGTTGAGGTGAAAAGAATGTTTGTTTTAAAAGCAAATAGAGGAACCGGTGTTGCGCAAAAATTATTGGTAGCATTAGAAAATTGGGCAAGAGAGTTAGGATATAGAAAGTGTGTTTTAGAAACGGGAATACGGCAAATTGAAGCAGTAAAATTTTATAAAAAATGCACCTATAAAGTAATACCAAATTACGGTCAATACAGCGGCATGAAAAACAGTATTTGTTTAGAAAAAGAGATTTAAATGAAGTATAGTTATTGGGAATTAAAAGAGTGGTTTACGAACATTGATTTTACAATTGTTGGCAGCGGAATTGTTGGTTTAAATTGTGCTTTAGAATTGAAGAAAAAACACCCTGCAGCAAAAATTGTAATTCTTGAAAAAGGAATGTTACCACAGGGAGCAAGCACAAAAAATGCAGGTTTTGCCTGTTTTGGAAGCCTTTCGGAGCTGATAGATGACCTGAGTTCTCATACAGAACAAGAAGTATATAATTTGGTAGAAAACCGCTGGAAAGGGTTGCAATTATTAAGAAGTAATTTAGGGGATAAAAACATCGATTTTCAACAAAATAAAGGCTTTGAGCTTTGTGATTCTGAAACTTTTTTTGAGGAGTGTATTTCAAAAAAAGAGGATATTAATAATTTATTAAAACCTATCTTTAAGAAGGATGTTTTTTCAGTTTCTGACAATACATTTAATTTCAAAAAAGTACACAATAGATATATTGTTAATAATTTTGAAGGCCAAATTGATACTGGTAAAATGGCTTATGAATTACTGCATAAAGTACAGACATTAGGCGTTAAAATTTTAAATAACATTGCTGTTGAAAATTTTACAGAAGACAACACAAATATTGAAATAACAACAGATAAAATTACTTTTAAAACAACTAAACTTTTTATTGCAACCAATGGTTTTGCAAATACGTTATTAGAAGAAAAAGTTGAACCAGCAAGAGCACAGGTGCTCATCACAAAACCAATTAAAAACCTACAAATAAAAGGAACCTTTCATTTAGACAAAGGGTATTATTATTTTAGAAATATAGATGATCGAATTTTATTTGGCGGTGGAAGAAACCTTGATTTTAAAACGGAAGAAACCTCAGAATTTGGACAAACAGCAATTATTCAAAATGAATTAGAAAATATTTTAAAAACAACTATTTTACCAAATACTTCTTTTGAAATTGAACACAGATGGAGTGGGATTATGGGTGTTGGAGATCAGAAAAAAGCCATTGTAAAGCAACTTTCTAATCATGTTTTTTGTGGAGTTCGTTTAGGTGGAATGGGTGTTGCAATTGGCAGCTTGGTAGGTAAAGAATTAGCAGCATTAATAAATGAATAAACAATTTCTAGATGTAATAATTATTGGTGGTGGCCTGGCAGGTTTGTGCAATGCAATTCACTTATCTAAATTGGGTAAAAAGGTTTTGTTAATTGAAAAAAATGAATACCCAAAACACAAAGTTTGTGGTGAGTATATTTCTAATGAAGTACTGCCATATTTAGATTTTTTGGAGGTAAATCCGTTTTATTTTGGAGCCGTAAAAATTAAGAACTTTCAATTATCAACCACAAAAAACAACATAATTTCTGCCAAGTTACCTCTGGGTGGCTTCGGCATTTCTCGATATACATTGGATCTTGCTTTAGCTGAAAAAGCCAAAGAAAACGGTGTTACAATTTTACAGGATACCGTTTTAGATGTTACCTTTATAAAAGATTTTTTTCAAGTAGAAACAAAACAAAACAGCATTTATACTTCCAAAATTGCCATTGGTGCTTTTGGTAAACGTTCTTTGTTAGATGTAAAAATGGAGCGCAATTTTATTCAGAAGAAATCGCCTTATTTAGGAGTTAAAATTCATGTAAAAGGAAACTTTAAAGAGGATTTGGTGGCGCTTCATAATTTTAAAGGTGGGTATTGTGGGGTTTCTAAAGTAGAAAATAACGCAATTAATTTATGTTACATCACAAATTATGCAACCTTTAAGCAGTATAAAAATATAGAAGATTTTCAAGAACAAGTTGTTTTTAAAAACAGGTTTTTAAAAGAGATTTTTCAGAATTCTGAAGCTGTTTTCAAAAAACCCTTAAGCATTAGTCAGATTTCATTTGAAACCAAAAAACCAGTAGAAAACCATGTTATAATGTGTGGCGATTCTGCAGGAATGATTCATCCACTTTGTGGAAATGGCATGAGTATGGCCATTCAATCTGCGCAATTAGCGTCTAAATTGATTCTAAATTACTTTAATGGCGAAATTGAGACAAGAAAAGAACTGGAAAAGCAATATATTAGACAGTGGAATCGAAAGTTTAGTTTGCGGTTAAAAGCGGGTCATTTTATTGCAATGTTGTTTAGAAAAGATACAATTGCATCGGTTTTATTACAAATTTTAAAGAAGCTTCCTTTTTTATTACCAATAATAATTAAGCAAACTCACGGTAAACCAATGAAGATATAATGGATTTTTTTATCAGCACAAAAAACAGAACAGACAAAGAAGAGTTAATGGACGATTTTTCTATTGGTGGCGATTTGTTGCGCGATACTTTAGATAAACTAGAAAATATAAACCGTTGGTTGGGCGGGAATTTAATGACGGTAAGGGCGTTGAAAAAAGTATTAAAAAACCATCCAAAAGAACAAGAACTAACCATTGCAGACATTGGTTGTGGGCATGGAGATATTTTACGAGATGTTGCTAAGTTCGGAAGAAAAAACGGCTATAAAATGAAGTTGATTGGGATGGATGCAAACCCAACAGCTATTGCGTACGCAAATGAATTATCATCTGAATTCTCTGAGCTAAGTTTTAAGACGGAAGATATTTTCTCTGAAGCTTTTAAACACAGAAAATTTGATGTGGTATTAGCAACGTTGTTTCTGCATCATTTCAAGGAAGAGCAATTGATTTCTTTTTTAGGAAACACTTTAAAACAAACAAAAATAGGGATTGTAGTAAACGATTTGCACAGGCATAAGTTAGCGTATTATTTATTTATGTTATTGTCTGTTTTTATAAAAAACAACATGATAATTGAAGATGGATTAACCTCTGTTTTAAGAGGGTTTAAAAGAAATGAATTAACGCATATCTCAAAAAAATTAAAAGTAAAACCACAAATTTCTTGGAAATGGGCGTTTCGTTTTCAATGGATTTTGAAGTATTAAAAAGTAAAAACCCATAAAGTGTTTTAGGAAACTTTAATTATAAAAATCATTGAAATCCCCGTCGAAAAATGAAAGTAAAAATAACATCTGTTGCAAAACAACTTCCGAAATATTATAGAGAAACAAAAGACATTATACCTTTTGTGAAATTATGGATGCAAGATCAAGACGAACGTTTTCAGAGAAAAGTTACTAAACTTTTTGAGGGCGCTGCAGTTGATAAAAGGTATTCTATTATGGACCCTGAAGACGTGTTTATAGCCACCTCTTTCGAAGAAAAAAACAACATTTACGCAAGGGAGGTTGTAATCCTAGGGGAACAAGCGCTTAAAAAATCTTTAAACAAAGCAAATTTAAAAGCAACAGATATCGATTTTATTATAACAGTAAGTTGCACCGGTATTATGATTCCGTCTATGGATGCATACCTAATCAATTCACTGCAAATGAAACAAGATATTGTGCGTTTACCGGTTACAGAAATGGGTTGTGCTGCAGGTGTTTCTGGTATTATTTATGCAAAGAATTTTTTAAAGGCGAATCCGAATAAACGCGCTGCTGTAATTGCTGTAGAAGCACCAACAGCAACGTTCCAATTAGACGATTATTCGATGACAAACATTGTAAGTGCTGCTATTTTTGGAGACGGAGCATCTGCGGTAATTTTATCTTCTTACGAAGAAGATAAAGGGCCAGAAATTATAGATGAAGCGATGTATCATTTTTACGATGCCACAAGTATGATGGGTTTTAACCTGGTAAACACAGGTTTGCAAATGATTTTAGACAAGGAAGTTCCAAAGAAAATTTCAGATCATTTTCCGGCAATCGTACATCCTTTTTTAGAAAGAAACAACTTGACAATTGAAGATATAGATCATTTAATTTTTCATCCAGGAGGAAAGAAAATTGTGCAAACGGTAGAAGATTTATTTGGTGCTTTAGGAAAGAATATAGACGATACAAAAGAAGTACTACGTTTGTATGGCAACATGTCTAGCGCAACAGTTTTGTACGTTTTAGAACGTTTTATGGATAGAAACCCCGCCAAAGGAGAAAGAGGCTTAATGCTAAGTTTTGGACCAGGGTTTTCTGCACAACGTATTTTATTAGAGTGGTAAAATTATAAAAATGAATCAAGAACAAATTATAAAAAACCTGCCCTATCAAAAACCTTTTTTGTTTGTTGATGAACTTACAGAAATTTCAGAAAGAGGTGTTGCAGGAAATTATACCTTTAAAGATAGTGCGTTTTTTTATGAAGGTCATTTTAAGGAAAACCCAATAACCCCAGGTGTTATTTTAACAGAAACCATGGCACAAATTGGCGTTGTTTGTTTGGGAATATTTTTACTAAAAGATAAAATTTCAACAACCATAAAACCACAAATAGCTTTAACATCTAACGTGGTTGATTTTTATTTACCCGTTTTACCAAATGAAAAAGTAACTGTAATTTCAGAAAAAGAATATTTTAGATTTAACAAGTTAAAGTGTCGTGTAAAAATGATAAATTCTAAAAATGAATTGGTTTGTAGGGGAACTATTTCTGGAATGATTATCGCAAAATAGAGACTGAAATGAATTTACCAGAAGCTAAAAACAGAGTTGTAATTACCGGTTTAGGAGTTGTGGCATCCAATGGCGTTGGTTTGCCAGCGTTTACAAACGCTATAAAAACAGGAACTTCAGGAATTACCTATCATCAGAATTTAAAAGACAAGGGCTTTTCTTGCTGTATTGGCGGAATTCCAATTATTTCAGAAGAAAAAAAATTAGAATATTTAACACCTTTACAATTGCGCGGGTTTAACAGCACCTCAATTTTATATGGCTGTATGGCTGGAATTGACGCTTGGAAAGACGCCGGTTTTTCTGTAGAAGAAAATTCGGAATTAGATTATGATTCAGGGTTAATTTTTGGAACAGGAACTTCTGGAATAGAAAAGTTAAGAGAGGCTATTTATAAAATAGACGACCAGAATGTAAGACGCTTAGGAAGCACCTCTGTGGTGCAAACAATGGCAAGCGGAATTTCAGCATATTTAGGTGGAATTCTTGGATTTGGGAATCAGGTTACAACAAATTCTTCTGCTTGTACAACAGGTACAGAGGCTTTATTGTTGGGTTTTGAGCGCATTAAAAACGGAAAAGCAAAACGAATGTTGGTGGGTAGTTCTAGTGATAGTAGTTTGTATACTTGGGGGGGTTTTGATGCAATGCGTGTAATGTCTTACAAGCACAATGAAACACCAGAGAAAGGAGCAAGGCCAATGAGTGCAACTGCAGCTGGTTTTGTTCCAGGAAGTGGCGCAGGAGGCTTGGTTTTAGAATCTCTAGAAAGTGCTTTAGAACGGAAAGCTACTATTTACGCAGAAGTTTTAGGAGGCAATATTAATTCTGGCGGACAACGAAAAGGCGGAACCTTAACGGCTCCAAACTCAGAGGCGGTTCAAAAATGTATTACAGATGCGGTATTAGATTCGGGTATTTCTTCTTCGGAAATAGATGTAATTAACGGGCATTTAACAGCAACATCAAAAGACAGTTTAGAGATAGAAAATTGGACCAAGGCACTGCAAAGAAAAGGAAAAGATTTTCCGTATATTAATTCTTTAAAATCGATGGTTGGGCATTGTTTGGCTGCTTCTGGAGCTATAGAATGTGTAGCTGCTGTTTTACAAATAAAAGAACAATTTGTGTTTCCGAACATTAATTGCGAGGATGTGCATCCAGAAATTTCAGCATTGATTTCTAATGATAAAATTCCAACTCAAATAATTGAAAAAAACATTACTATTTTAGCAAAAGCAAGTTTTGGCTTTGGAGATGTAAATGCGTGTGTTATTTTTAAAAAATATTCAGATTAATATGACAAAAGAAGAAATTATATCAAAATTAACAACAATTGTAAAGCCTTATGTTCAAAATGAAGAGGGTTTTAAAAACTTAAACGAAAACACAGATTTTATAAATGATTTAGAAATAAATTCTGCAAATTTAGTAGATATTATTTTAGATGTAGAAGATGAGTTTAAGATAGAAATAGACAATGATTCTATGGAGAAAATGCTCTCTGTAAAAGCAACTGTAGAGATCATACAAACAAAAATAAATGCATAATATTGGCAATGATATTGTAGATTTAAACCTTGCCAAGATCGAAAGTAATTGGCAACGAAAGGGTTTTTTAGAGAAACAATTTACCCAAAAAGAACAAGACGAAATTTTAAATGCTGAAAATCCGTTTTTAAAGGTTTGGTTGTTTTGGTCTATGAAAGAAGCGGCTTACAAATGTTATACTCAAAAGTTTAAAGAACGTTTTTTTGCTCCTCAAAAGTTTGAGTGTACTTTAGTTTCTATAGAGAAAGGAATGGTGGTTTTTGAAGAAAATATATTTTATACAGTGTCTATTTCTAACGCACTTTATATGTCTACAATTGCCAGAGAAAAAAAAGAAGAAACTGTTATTTTTTCTGCAATTGTTTTGCCTAGCGAAATAGATTTAGATTTAAAAATAAAACTAGCAGCCGAAAGAGGTGTTTCGCTATAAGGGTATAGAGAAAAGAAAAACAACTATTGGCGCGCCACTTTTTTATTATCAAGAAGAATTATTAACAAAATCATGCTCAATTTCTCATCACGGAAATTACGGAGCGTATGCTTTTAACGTAGGTTCTAAATTTTAATATATTTATGAGACTTAAAATGATAGCACTGGTTCTTGTATTGGGAGCTTTCACTTGTTTTTCACAAGAGTTGGTGCAAGATAAAACAGCCTCTGAAATTACGTTTACCATAAAGAATTTTGGATTTAACGTACCCGGTAATTTTAGTCAATTTATAGTTTCTAGTAATTTTAGTGCGCGTACTTTAAAGGGAAGTTTTTTGAATGTAAAAATAAGCGTAGCATCCATATTTACAGACTCAGAAGCTAGAGATAAACACCTTTTAGAGGTAGATTATTTTAATATTAAAAAGTATCCGAATATTTTATTTGAATCTACTGTAATAGAGAAAATAACCCCCTCTAAATATTTATTAAAAGGCTTTATAACTATTAAAGGAATCAAGAAAAGGGTAGAAACCACATTAAATGTAACCACCTCTAAAACTACAGTAACATTTTTGACTGATTTTTCTCTAAACAGAAGAGACTTTGGTGTTGGTGGCAGTAGTTTTGTGCTTTCTAAGGAAGTGAATATTAAAATGAAGTATGTTGGAACTAAAAATTAAAGAAGCGCTTTTTAGCCAATGTCAATCTTTTGTAAACAAGCGTTTACAAACAGTTGAAGCCGTGCTGTCCTCAAATCAAAAAGCATTGCAATCTGAGACAAAGAGTTCTGCTGGAGATAAGCACGAAACGGGCCGTGCAATGTTACAGTTAGAAATGGAAAAGGCAGGACAGCAATTGTCTGGAATTGCTCAAATGAAAGTTGTCTTATCGAAAATAGATGTTTTAAAATCATCAAAAAACGCCTGCTTAGGAAGCATTATTGTTACAGATAAGGCGCGGTACTTTTTAAGCATTTCTGCAGGGCAACTAGTGGTTGCAGATAAACGTTATTTTGCTATTTCAGTATCTTCACCAATTGGTAAATTACTGTTAGGAAAGCAAGAAAAGGATATGATTTCTTTTAATGGTAAAACAATTATAATTAACAAGATTGTTTAAATAAAAGGGATTGTTTTACTAAACGTGAACTTCAACAGTATCGTACCAGAGCTAATTGAGATACATTGTCAATTAAATCAACTACATTTAGCTTGTAATTTACAACCAATAAAATGGAGTTTAAAAAGGAAAATTATACTAGTAGAATAGCAATTTTGATTTTATATATTCATTGTAACCTCCTCTGTTTTTTTACGTCCATTTTACAAATCTATAATTTTAGACTTGTTGCGTTAAGTTATTGAATTCAAGGTCTATTTTTCATAATTGTAGGCAACGTGTTTGTATAAGCTTTGTTGTGTGTTTTAAGCATTAAAATTAGTAAATAAAACACAGATAGAAGGTCCGCAAGGACTTTCGTGAATTGGTCAAAACCAGCAATAAATTATATACGGTGTTGCCATTTCGTTGTTTTTTCAGAATTCAAATTATTCCATCAAATTTATTTTTATAATTTTAAGGATTTGATTAAATTCTTGTATTTTCAATAAATATCGATGTTAATTTGAAGTATATGGAAAAAAAAATCCTTTAAAAAAATAGCAACTTATTTCTATAAAAAAAAGCGCAACAACTATTATTAAAACCATTTTATTATACTTTTTCATTTTATATTTTTTTCGATTTGTTTCAGTTGAGTAAATTCAATGAGTGTTATATTCCGCAATATTTTTTAATTCCGATTTACTGAACAATTCCGCAACTTGCTAAATTCAACATTTAGTTCGGGTTTTGTTTTCAAATGCAGGAAACTTTTAAAAACTAAATAATTTTTCCTTATTTCTTTTAATTATCCAGTTTTTTTAACATTAGAAAAACTCCATAAGCAGCTAAAATTAAACCGATTATTGTAAAAGATAGATACAGTATTTCTGAAGTTTTCATTGCTAATAATGTCATTCCAATTATTGTAAATAATCCTCCAATACTTGAAATCAAACTTCCATTATTTTCCTTTTTTTTATCCATAATCTACTTTTTCTTTATGTTTTGAGTGCGTTCCGCCTATGAATGGCAACGTGTTTGTATAAGCTTTGTTGCGCTGGTTTAGCTGTAAAGCTAGTAAATAATTATCAACCAAGAAAGTCCGAGAGGACTTTCGTAAGTGAGCTAAAAACCAGCAATAAAGTTTATACGGTGTTATGCTTTAGTGTTTTTTTCAATTCCTTAATTTCCCGATTTCCAAACTTAACATTGGTCTAAACATAGATTTTTGAAAATTCAAATTTGCTTGTAAATCAATTCCTATACTTAAAAATTTAAAAGGAATATATCTTCCGCCAATTTTTAGTGGAAAACCTACTGTTGAAACTTCTTTTGTATAATATCTATCTGTAAGCCAACTTGTGTCTGTTTTATCTAATTCTTCAGTTCTTAATGTTCCCCAAAACATTCCTATTCCAGCTTGATATTGAAATCTAAATTTTTCATTTTTAGAGTCAGTATATTTTCCAAATAATAAATTTAATTGATTATATTTTTCAGTTGGAGTATCTCCGATAAATTCGTAATCTTCTCCATAATAATAACCCACAGAGAATAGAAATGATTTTGAGAATGCATTAATTTCAATTCCTTCTGAATTATAATCCGTTAATATATCCATTGTTCCTTTTGCAGAAACAGAATACTTTTCTATTGATTGACTTTGAATAGTCAAAATATTATTAATGATAAATAGAAATATCAAAGCTGTTTTTTTCATATATTTTTATTGAGTTCTGATTTCGTTCTCCAATTGGTTACAACGGCTCGTATAAGAAACGTAGGGCAGGTGATAAGTACTTTCGTTTCGGTTTATTACTTAGCTAAATATGAATATTTTGCTTTTATCTTTTCTACTTTAAACTCCAAATTTTATATTTAGCGGACTTTGTAAATAAACACAGAACTTTCGGTTTAGCACAAACGCCCTATGTTTTTTACACTTTGTTGGCAAATCGTTTTTATTCTTCAAATATTTTATAAATTCCAGTCTGACTTTCTAATTCAAATTCAGAATCTGTCACAGAAATTTCATTATACTGATTGTAACTGCAGCAATCTGCCATTTTTCTTTCGGTATCAACGTAAAAACTAAAAATATGATTGTCAGATATGTCAATTTTCAGATTTACGATTTCAGTTTTCCAACCAATTGAACCGATTTGAATCAAATTGATATTATTTTCAGATATAAATGAAAATTCTACAGGCTCATTATTATTAAAATTGTCAGTTATTGTAATCTCGTTAGAGTCAAACTCACCATTAGTGAATAAGTTTTCTCCACTTGTCTTATCAACAATTTTAAATTCAAAACTTTGAGGTGGTGTAAAGCATGCTCCGCAATCATTATTATAACAGCCTTGGAATATTATTGTGAATAGAATAAGTAGTAAATTAATCTTTTTCATTTGTATTTAGTTTTTTTATGTTAGATGAGATTTTTCTAGAAAGGTTGCTCTCAAATTGGTTACAACGTTTGGTGTAAAATGCGTTTTAATGCATTTTTACATAGTGTTAGGTAAGGTTATTTTAGAGTAAATAAATTGCATTTTGATTTTTCAAGAGAATTAAAACTCAAATTATCATTGTGACGAAAACTTCCAGATAACTCTTCTAACTTATCAAAATCAATGTTAGGACCAGCCATAACAGATGTAATCATGGAGGTATTTAAATTATCATCACACCACCATTTTTCGCCTAATTTTAATATTGGTTTGGGTAGTCCTGAATCTAGATGAGGCACCATATCTATTAATTCGCTTCTTTCCTCTTTTGCCTTTTGTTTAATTTCCCGATCTTTTGAATGAGTTCTAAGTTGACGGTCGTTTATTGTAATAGCTAAACGATATTCATTTTCATCAATAAATTGATTGCTTTTACACAATAATTGTAGATCACCAAAAAATTCACCCAGTGCTGAAGCAGTAATCATGTCATATGGTGCATTTTTTTTTAAATCGTTTAAAAACTCAGCTGTGATTTCATTAATGATTGTTTTTAGGTCTAATTGGTTATATATACATGGGGCCAAAATAATTTTCAAACGAAGGCCTGATTTTGTTTTGTCTTTACATCTCTTTCTAAAAAAATGATGTATATGATGAGGACTAAATTCTATTGCGTATCCTTTACCATTGTTACCGTATCTTGTCCAGTGCTTTACAGTGTCAACTTCATTATTGACAAAGGACATAATGAAAGCATTTTTTTGATTGGGACCTGAATTTCCATAAAAGCTTAGATGTTCTTTTACTGCTGGACTAATTGGTTCAGAGCTAACAATTTCATTTAAATATTCTCTACATTCCTTTAAAAAAGTTAAGCCTTCTTCTTTATCATTTAGAATTTTGGTAGAACTTAACCATAAATATTTATGTTGGATTATACCAATTAAACCATTAATATCAGTATAATGATAAATTTTATTTGAACTTACAGGGTGTTTTTTATTGAAAACATCACTTGATACATCCGAAATCTTTTGGATGACTTTTCCCGCAAATTCTATCATTTCTGGTGTTCCTTTTGATTCAGCAACATCTTCAACAAATTTTGTATTTATATACATAGTTTAATTTTACCTAACGTGTTTGTATAAGATTAGTTGCGTGTTTTAAGCACTAAAGTTAGCAAATAAAACACAGATAGAAAGTCCGCGAGGACTTTCGTAAATTGGCTAAAATTAGCAATTAATTATACACCGTGTTGGCAACTGGGTTTAGTTAATTAACCTAAATTCTAAATTATTTTCCAAATCGTCAAACCCAATAATTCCTTCTTTTAAATCGAAATATATTTTATGAATAGTAGAATTTTCATAAAAAGAAAGATATTCAATACTTGGTGGAGAAGATTCAAAGACCAAAACATTAGTGTATTTTTTATTTCCAATATTAATTCCAATCATATCATATTCAATTGGTTCTGGAATTTTATATTGATAACTTATTCCTCCGCAAGAATTCGCTCGTCCACTTGGAATTCCTATTTTATTACCTAATTTACCATCTTTATTTTTAGAAATAGATATGTTAATAGTATTACAATGCGAGTAAGAATCTATTAATTTCAATTGGATGAATAAATTATCATAATAATATGGTGTCGCTTGTCCTTCTTTTTCAATTCTATATTGTTCAATTTTCATATTTACAATATCATTATTTTGATTAATAAATTTTTTTATTTCATTGACCTTATTATATTTTTTTAATAAATAGCTTTGGTCTGAATTTGAAAACTTATAATGCTCATTGCTCCCTAATGTGTCAAATATATTTTCACAAGAATAAATTGATACAATCATTAATATAAAAAGTAAATAGTGTTTTTGTTTCTTCATAATATTTTCGGTTTTACCTTGTTGCCAAAGTTCCGTGTATGGTGACGTAGCATCCCGCAGGGTGCTATGCACTATACACATTGTTCTCTACAGGCTTTTATTTCCTAATTTAAAAGTCAAACCTCCTGTAATTATTAATCCCTTATTTAGTTGTTCTCCAATTGCGTATCCTGTTGATTTATATCCTGCTTGAAGTGTAAATCCATAAAGGTTTTTGTTTTTGCTAATGTCATAATTAACAGTAGATATAAATTGACCTCCAAAGCCCTCAGATGTTATAAGTTTGTCATTTTGATAAAACTCAATATTGGGTTGATCCCAAATTTGTCCTGAAAGATTTAACGATATTTGATTGGATAGTTTTATATTCCAAATATTTGTTAAGACTCGCCATGAATCAGGCAACGCAGCGTCTGAATGACTAAAGCTAAACTGAATTAATTTAGAATCTAACTTAAAGTAATTTTGATATACCAATTCTGGACCATAAGGGGTGTATTCAAATCTAAACCTAGGCAAATATTTAAGTCTTTTGCTTAGTTTTATCATACCAATTTTAGAACTATGTCTTCCTTTGATGATATAATCATAAAAGACAGATTTCAGGGCGTAAAAATTCATAGGATCAGTGAATAAGGCAATAAAAGAATATGCCTTCATCTTATCACGGGTAAGTAGCTCACCACCATATAGTTGATTTATGTTTTGCCTGTATCTTATAGGGTCAGCATCTGGATTGGTAACAAAGGCTGTGTAGCCCGGCATATCATTACTCCCATAAAGATAGGCAAGGCCAAAATTATAATTAAACCTTTCATCTAACAAAATGTTTTTACGCATTATATCGGTTAAAACAAGATTAGTTTCAGAACCACCTAGAATAGTCATTAACTTTTGCTGTTTAGTGAAATTTGAAGGATTTTTATAAGATATATAGGAGAATTCATTGGAAAAAGGTGGAGGCATATTGTAAACAATTTCATCAATAGAACCACCTGCCTCTAGCACTCTATATCCATGACCAAATCTTTCATGATTCATTGTCATTGCATAATCAGTTATTAGATAATTGCTTAAGAATAGTTTACTAAAGCGAAAAACAGGGTTAATCACTTTAGCGAAATTATTTTCAGTTTTGATTATTTTTTTTGGGATGAACAATGAGTCTGCATAATCGAGTAAATGAAAACCTGCATTAATATTTTCTCCGGCAAAATTCTGTCCTAATTGTTTTTCATAGATTATGTTATATCTAGATTGTGCTTTACCTAAAATGGTAATCAGTAATAAGAAAGTGGTAAGAATTAATTTTATTTTCATTTGTTGTTTTTAGAGAACGTTGTTGTATGTGCGTATTGTTGATATATGGCATTTATGTTTTAGGTTTTAAAACTAATGTTTTTTGATATTTTCTCAATCGCCCTTCCTCCATCTTAAAAACAGTTGATTTCCAATTATCCGATACCTCATGGGTTCTCCTTTTAATTTTACCCTCTTCAAGTTGATCAGGCCCTGCATCAGCTTGAGGGAAAGTTCTCATTTTTACAACAACCCTTGTTCCTTTCATGTTATCCTTTGAACAACTTGCAAGGAAGAAACTAGCTGAAAGGAATAATACACTGGTCAATTTTAATAAATTTGTTATAATAAAAATATTTATTTTATAAAATATTTTAAATATAGGGTTTAGCCCTAGCCTTTGCAATACGCTTAAGAGCGTAATTTGAGATTTTAAACAAAAAAGTATTGTTAGCTCAAGCATTCTGCCACTGGTACCAGAACTTTCTGTTTTCCAAATAATATTTCCATTTTCAGGATTTAAACAATAGGTAAAAGTATTTTCGTTATTGGCGATAATTTTATCATCTTCTATAATAAATCCTGAAAATAAAAAATCTTGTGGGAATGGTTTTCAGAAAATATTTCAAACCAAAATCCATATAATTCATCTTGGAATATGTTTATAACTAATAGGCTCTTGTCTGTTAGTTCTATAGCCTGAGAAAGATATTTGAAAAATATAGTTTTCTCAACTTTAATTTTAACCTTTTCTTTTAGTTGGGTTTCAATTTCTAAATACTTGGTTTGAAATTCATCAGAAATTTCAGAAAATTTTTCTTCGTCAATTTCAAAAGTGCTGATTTTGAAATTATTTCCATTAAGGTAGTGAGCTAAAAACCATAATTTTCGTAATAAACCAATTATTTCGCCACCAGTCGGAATTTGTGAACTTCTCGAACAGCCAGCACCAAGCAGAAGAGAACATTTAGGTAATGTCCGAACATCTGAATGACTCTCTTGTGCTTAATTAATCAGAAAGTCTAAGCTCTTTTTCTTATTCTCTTTTAAGTTCATTATTTAATTAAGTACCAACGGTTTGTATAAGAATAGTAAGGGATTAAAGCACACTTACCTTTCAGTTTAGTACTTAGCCAAATTTACAATTTTACCGTTATTTTTCTTTTAACCGACAAATTGTAAATTTGGCGGACTTTGTTAAAATGTACCAACTTTAGGTTTGACACTTAACCCTTATTATTTTTATACATTGTTGTTTAGCGTTATTTCTTCATCCAATAAATATTTTTTTCTTCTTTATATTTCTTCCAATCAAAATTACCGTAGGCAGTTAAATCTTGATTACTCTTTTTATGGCAAGACATACAAGAAATTGAAGAATTTATTAGCATCACATCATCAACCTTATATTTTTTTGCATTGTCAATGGGTAATCTAAATTTATCAACATTATTTTTTGCTGATTTTATTCTTTTTTCAAGGACACCCTTGTATGTCCAATTTTCATATTGAGGAACTTGTTTTGCAAGAGAATAGATTTCCACAGCTTTCTCCCAGTCCCCATTTTTTACAAGCATATCTCCCATATTCAAATAAAAGCCCTCTACGTTGTGAGGAGCAATCCAACTATTCCAGCATGCTCTTTTCCTTTTTAAATTCGTTTCGGTATTTTCCATTGGAAGATATTTTTCTATGCCTGGATTTTCTCTGTCAAATTTTTCACAATAGCACTCATCTAAAGTTTTCCATTGCCATTCTAATGCTTTTTCAAATTGCCAACTATCTTGATGTAATTGGCTCAAAACATAACCAATAGTAAAATAGTTAAATTCTTTCCATTGATTAATTGATTTCTTTCCATTAAAATAACCATCAGTTGATAGTTTTTTATCGTTAGAAAGGCTTGCGACAGTCATTTTCGCATCAGCTAAGAATCCTAGAATCCTAGGGTCGTTAGGGTTTAACTTATAAGATTCTCCATAGTATTTTAAGGCAAGTGTTCCGTGTTCAATAATTGTAGGTGGTATGGTTTCAAGTTTTTGTCGTTCACTTAATGCCCACATATGAGTGAATCCCAAATGAGTTACTGTTTCTAAATGATTAGGATTTTCATTATACGCAGCACTCAAATAATACAAAACACTATCAATTTTCGAATAATCGCCATTATGAAAACTTCTCCAAAAATATTCATTAGCATATGTTGACAAGTCAGAGTGTAAATTTAATTTTTCTAAATCTTTACTTTGATTTACTGTCTTAACCACCATAGTGCAACCAATAGTTGTAAGTAATAATAAGATGATTATAGATTTTTTCATAAATACGGTTTTAATGCCACACAACTTCCTACTAAAAGAAGCATTATTTGTGTTATTAGGTTTAAATTTCCTGATAACACAACTTTTGTTATTTTCTTAAATTTTTGAGACTCCTAGAATTTTTTTATAGTAGACTTAGGGGTCTTTATTCTTTTTAGCAGTCTAAAAATAAGAAAAATGAGTAGAAAACAGCGCTCATACTCATCTATTTTATAAAAATAGCTATAAATACCTAGTACTAACGTGGCAGAGTATGGTTTTTTGGGGGTGGTAGAAACGCAGTATAAAAATATACAGGTTATTTTTATACTATTTATAAAAAGCAATAAGAGTATTTTTTTGTGTACACTGTTTTCTAGGGCTACTCTTTTTCTAAGCTCAAGCTAATTAAGACGCCATTTCCACTCGTAGGCGCTTCGCTTGTAAATACGGCAAATCGAGCATTATTTTCAGAGTTATTTGTACCGCCATCAAAAACAACATCAAAAATAAATTCATCTTCAAGAGTAAGTTTGAGAAAAGTTTCACTAACAAATCCTGTTCTACGTTTTTTAGCATCAAGATTCCAATCCATATTTCCACTGTAAAGAGTGTCATTGCGAGTAAAGCTATACGCAACATTGTTTTCGTTAAAGTTAAAAGATCCCAGTGCTCCTTCTTCTGTTAAGTTTGATGAAGAATTAAAGCCCGTTGGAAAAAATTCACCATAGAGAGAAAAAATTTCCGTTACGTTCCATACTCCTTCAAGAGAATTTTCGGATTGCAATTCATCGTTAACACATGAAGTAAAGTGCACACAGGTGACTACAAAAATTAAGACCGTAAGAATGCTGTTTTTTAGGGGCATAGTGTGTTTAATTTAGAGTTAATAAAAAATAATAATTAATATCTTTTTCAAAGATACACAACTTTATCAGATAGTAATTTATACAATTTGCAGGAAATCTCATTTTATGAACCAGCTCCGCTAGCCATGTATGTTATACGTTGTTATGGGCTGTGATTTTAGTTTCTCTTTATTATTTTTTCAATTACTTTTTGGCCAGAGTCTAGGTCTTTGATTACAATTAGATACATTCCTTGAGATAAAGTTTGAACATCGATTACAGACTGATTTATTGTGCTTATAATTAATCTTCCTTGTAAGTCAAAAATAGTTGCCTCGTAATTTAGATTGTCCGGAGCATTAATGTTGATAATATCTACTGCAGGGTTTGGGAATACAGAATAATCAGAAGTTATTGAGACGTTCTCATCTATTCCTGCTGTTACATCTAACGCCTTCGTCCAAACAGTGAAGTCATCGATACGTCCGCCTAAGTTACCACCGGAAGCGCCGCGGCCAATGTAACACTCATTGGCGCTGATTTCGTCGATATTGTGGGTGATCGAGCTGCTGGACGCCCATATAATGTCATCGATATAAATTTCTGCATTGTCTCCGTACGTTACCAGCTTGACGTTTTTCCATGACCCTGAGGGTAATGGGTTCGAGGCGCGAACTATCTGCGTGATCACACCAACCGTGATACTGAAGGCGAGTTTGCCTTGAGAGTCGCTTGGGCTCAACCAGGCTTCATCACCGGTTGTCGAGTTAGAGAAGTTAATCAACTTCTGGCCGTTGGCTCCACCGTCCCATTTGACGTCAACTTCGATGGTGACCTCTTCAAATTGCCCAACGCTCTGGTACAGTTCGACGAAATCGTCATTTCCATCTAGGTCGAGCGCCGTGCTACCGTTGTCAGAGACATAGGTTGGACCATTGACCAACCGGCCCCATGTGGCGCCGTGGGTGTCCCAGACTCGATAACCGTTCTGCTGCTCGAACTTATATTCCAGTAAGAGTTGGTAGAATTCCTGGTACCACTCGCCATCCCCGAGGTAGTCGCCCCAAGCCCACAGGAACTGGTAGCCTAAGGAGTGGTCACCGTTCTTGAGGTAGTTACCATCAATGATGGCGGTGCCACTGATGTTGCCCTTGTTATAGGCACTGCCTTTGATGACGGCGTTATCCGAGATCTGTCTGTCGCTCGAGACCCTTGCATGCTCCATGACGTGGGCTGCGTTCTCGACAATCGTGGATGGCTCGATTCTCGCGAAGTCAGTGACACGGGCGTCGTCGCGGATGATCGCGTTATTTTTAACGATCGCGTAACCGGAAACGACCGCGTTGTCCCGGATGGTCGCGTCAGCCTCAACGACCGCATAGTCTTCCACCCGCGCGTTACCGAGAATATTTGCGTTGGGGCCGACATAGGCGTTCGGGGAAACATAGACAGTTTCATCGACAGTTGCCGATGGATCGATTCCAGGTGTCGGGCGCCATTGGTCCGGTCTCGGCGTTGTACCGCCCAAAAGAACCTGATATGGGAACCGGGCTTTGTTGTCGCCTCGATAGTCCGTAATGTAATCATCAAACGGGTCCGAGAAAATACCGATTTCCATGATGTTACTTGGTGTCGCCACGACGACCAGATAGAGTTCATCGTCGCCGGAAAGCACATTGAAACTTCCCTGTGTGCCGTTGGTGAAAACATCCCCGTAGCGTGGGGTTCCGCCACCTACCGCCACAAACATTGCGCTCCACGCAGAACCGCGTTCTGAATCGATGTGACCTGTGAGGTCCGCGGTTACCGTTCCCTGGTTGGGTTCGAGTGCGCAGAGGTTGTATCCGTGCTGCTGCGGCGCACGCCATTTCTGCGGCTCGTACCAACCCGCGCTCAGATACGGAACCGGCTCAAGGAGTGTGAAGTGCCTGTGTGCCTTATCCTCTTGAGACGCCCAATTCTCAGCGTACTCTGGATGGTTGTCGTAATCCCAAGTAATGTTCTTCGCCGCGCACTTTACCCACTCTTCGTTGAACGGTGTATCCGGACTCGGGTCCATGTCTTCCATGTTCTGCGGTGGGTAGCGGCCAGCAGCGTCGCCCCGGTTCCACATCCTTGTAACATAAAGGCCGGTGAACTCAGGGGTCTCAACTAGATGGTCCCATATCAGATAATCATGGTAGTAATTACCACCGTACGATGGATAAATATGGGCATCCTCCGGGCAGGCATCTACAGGATTTACCTGAGCATCGCCTAGCCAGGAAACCTGGAAGTTTGCGTGGGTTTCAAACCACTGGCTGGTGACGTGGGTCGATTGATGGTTGTCGGTGCCGTGGATATACTCGTGCGGATTAACGGTTGTAATGTACATAGCTCCATGGCCTAGCTGCAGTATTGACCAGCCACTACCGCCCCCGCCCCAGGTATTACCGACGATCCATTTGTATTTCCGGCCATCGCCACGGTTCAGCACATTGTTCGAGACATGCGGAAGATGCTTGCCGCTCTTCTCGTTGAGGTATGTGTACATAGCCTCGAGCTTTGGTAACTGCAAGGCTTCTATCTCGTCGCCAATTTCCTCTTCGGTATCGATTTCGTTGTTCAATGGATCATCATGCCACCACATAGAGCGGAAATGGGCCGACTCGCGCCAACTGATCAGATCGCATGCCGTCGGATCGCCCGTATAGATGTTAGCGTCGCCGTGGAAGTCGAAACATGAGTTTTGCCATTCCGCTTCGATGGGGTAGAAAAGATAAGTCCCGAGGCCGACGCCACCGTCGTAGTTGTGGCTGATACTGGTGGTGTTCATCTGTTCGGTATGAATACGCACTGCGGCGATTGAGCCGCTAAAGGACTGTGCACCTAGGTTGATGACGGCATTGCCACTGAAATTAATCGCGCCTGCCTGTGTTGCGACATGCGATCCGTTCAGGTAATAACTGGTCTCCGTGCCGTTCGACACTGCCACCAGATGCTGCCAGGAAGTGCTGCCGGACATATTGAACTGGCTGGCGGTGAGGTCGACATTCGAACCGTCTTCAAAGCGAATCAGAGTTTCGCCAGTTTCGATGCTTGGGTTCATCACCCATAATTCGATAGATAACACCCCATCAGTGATCTCGCTGGGCAGTGTATATCCGAAGCCCGGTTCAAGGATCATCCGGAGTTTGTCCCCTCCATCAAACGTAACCGCAGTCGAACCGCCCACGTTCGGGTTGAACGAAGGGTATTCGCTTATTGGGCCATCGAAACTGTAGAATCCGAAAGTCCATTTGAATGTACCCAAATTAGACCAGTTTAGGGCAACATTATTGTCGTCCCTGGCCACGCTAAAGTCCGCATGGCAATCGACTGCGAGTCTTCCGCCTAAGTCGCCCCCACCGACGTAAATCATTCGGTCATCGGTCTGTTCCTCACCTGCGTAAAATGGACCTATTGCTGGCACCACCTGAGCGAAGATTTGTCTACTTATGCAAAGCAGCATTACGAGGCAAAGCAGAGTTGTTAAATATTTTTTCATCATGTAAAGGTTTAATTGTGCATAAATAATGACTTGCTTTAGCAGCCATGAACGATATAGCCTTTGGTCACAGAGGCTTATATTATTTATCCATTTTTATTATTTTCTGAATGCTAATATTATTGTTTTGACCATTGACCACTTTGACAAAATATAAGCCAGCAGGCAACATGCTTAGATCTATTTCTATTGGACTATTTTGATTGGAAATATCTTGATAGATTGTTCCATTTGAAGATAGGATTTGAATAGAATAATTATTGAAGTCACCTTGAATTTTTGAAAACTCCATTGGTGGGATTTGGATAGATGGTGAATGCTTGATCATTTAACTCTATTTGATCAGTACTCAATTCATCATAGAGAGAAAAAATTTCCGTTACGTTCCATACTCCTTCAAGAGAATTTTCGGATTGCAATTCATCGTTAACACATGAAGTAAAGTGCACACAGGTGACTACAAAAATTAAGACCGTAAGAATGCTGTTTTTTAGGGGCATAGTGTGTTTAATTTAGAGTTAATAAAAAATAATAATTAATATCTTTTTCAAAGATACACAACTTTATCAGATAGTAATTTATACAATTTGCAGGAAATCTCATTTTATGAACCAGCTCCGCTAGCCATGTATGTTATACGTTGTTATGGGCTGTGATTTTAGTTTCTTTTTATTATTTTATCAATTACTTTTTGACCAGAGTCTAGATCTTTGATTTCAATAAGATAGATACCAAGAGGTAAGGATTGAATATCAATTGCAGATTTATTTGTTGTACTGATAATTAATCTTCCCTGCAAGTCGTAAAGATTAGCATCGTATTTTATATTTTTTGGAATATCAATGTTGATAATATCTTTTGCCGGGTTTGGATAAATACTAACAGTTGAATTTGTTAATTCATGAGTCGATAAAACCGAATTCAAATTAAATTTATAAATCTCTGTTACATATTCTGAAAAACTAGTGCCATTTATGATATAAACCTCTCCATTAATGATAAAAGAAGCAGGTGCCCAACGAGATCCCTCAGGGTGAGCAAGCAATTCATCCCAAGTGTCTGTTACAGGGTCATAAGCCCAAAATTCTCCTGTATTCATAGAACCGTGGTTATTTCCATCACCACTTAGCACATAGCCTAAGCCATCATAGGAAAATTGTGTTCCCGCCACGCGACCTTCTGCTGGTAATGTTGCTACTTGAGTCCAAGTTTCTCCAGCAATGTCATAACGAAACCAATCATTAAAGATACTATTTCCATGTCCGAAGCCTGTGTAAACGTAATCACCAATGCCAAATTGATACGGATGATGTCTCGGTAGTGAAGGTAAATCATCTTTTTGAGACCAAGTGTTTAATGTAATATCATACTCCCACCAATCATTCATATTACCAGATGAACTACCTCCTAATCCTACAAATACTTTACCGTTATTTGCTATCATAGCCGGGTGCGTTCTTTCTGCACACGGACAAGAGGCCAATTCTGTCCAACTCATATCCGAAGGGTCAAACACCCATAAATCATTTAATCGTGATGTGCCGTCATTTCCAAATCCAAAGTATGCTTTCCCACCCCAAGTATCACCAATTGCAAAACCACGAGCCACACCTGGAAAAGGAGTAAGCTCTGTCCAAGAATCGGTTACAGGGTTGTACTGATAAAAATTATCTCGTACTCCAGTATTCGAATTACCAGCAACAATGTAGCCCATGTCATCAAAACTAAAAGCAAAAGAGTGATGAGTTTTATTAAAAGTATTAGGTAAAGAAGTTACCTGAACCCAGTCTTGCGCTTGTGCCTGAAAACACATACATAGAAAAAAAATATAAACTAATTTCATTATAAAGTAGTTTGTTTATGAATAATTATTTAATGAGGCCATCTTTTAATGCAGCTTCCTAATTTTGCAAAGAAACGAAATAGTGCTTTGGATGCAATACGCTACAGGGTTTATTTTATAACGCGATACGTTATTAGTTGCTACCAAAATAAAGACAGGTTACTTGTAACAACCTATTGTATTATTTCTAAAAAAATCTTACTAATTATTTTGTTTTAAGTGCCCCAATGCCATGTTCCCATAACAAGGTATTGTAGGTAGGAATTACTGTATTTAGTAGTTCTTCAGAAATGCTTCTGAGCGCTTGCCATTGTTTATCTAGTTCTACAAGTCTATTTTTAGATGCTTGGTTAAGTTTGGGTAAACTGCTGTCATTTTGGTTCATAAGAAAAATGTATTCTGCAGTAAATTTATTTGGAAAATTCTCTACATCATCATAAGCTTTAGACTTGCGCTGTACCATATCTTCATCCCAAGATATAAGTTGTTTAACAATAGCATTCCCTTTGGTTTTTAGACTGCTGTATTTTTCTTCTTTAGGCAACTCTTTTAAAATTTGTGCTATTTGATGTTGCACTTTTTTTAATTTTTGAACCCGTGTGTGCATGTCTACAAGATTGGCCTCGGTACTGGTTTTAAAATCATGTATTTCTAGATATTCTTCCTTGGTAATGTCATACAAGGGGTTTGGTAGTATGCTAAATGCAACTTTAGAAGAGTTGTTTTTTTGTTTTAAGGTAGCTGTATAGCCATTTGGCATTGCTTTATGACCTCTAAAAGACCCTTCTATATAGGCAGTTGGTATTCCTGGTAAGCTCTGGTATCTCATGTCCCAAACAAAACGGTTAAGTCCTACTTTTTTAGATAATATAGGTTCTGGAGAAGGCCCCCCTGGGTATCTTAAATATGTAGCATCTGCTTTAGAACTAATGGTTCTAACCAGTAAGCCCTCTTTATCTTTTATTTCTAAAGATAGTTCTGTGTCTTTTAAGGCAGTAGAGATATAATAGTAAAACACAACACCATTGGCAGGGTTTACACCACTAGAATCATCTGTGCCTAAGAAGCTATCTGAATTACTATTTAACTGACTGCCCCAATTACCAATAATAGCATCTTCTGGTTGTAGTAGTGTAAAAGCGGTTTTAGTTCCTTCAAACTGTCTTAGTAAGCCCAAGTCATCTAAAATCCAAAAAGATCTACCCATGGTAGCAATGGTTAAATCGTTATGGCTAATTTTTAAATCTGTAATGGGTGTTATTGGTAAATTTAACTGAAACGATTTCCATTCTTTTCCACCATTCCAAGAGATATACATTCCTAATTCTGTACCGGCAAAGAGCAAGTCTTTTCTTTCTGTATCTTCTCTGATAACTCTTGTATAGGCTCCTGTAGGAATGCCAGAACTAATATTAGTCCATGTTTTACCATAGTTTGTTGTTTTGTAAAGAGCAGGGGTATAGTCGTTAAATTTAAATCTAGTGGTGGCAATATATGCTGTAGCCTTGTCATGAGGAGAAACCTCTATAGAATTAATTAACGTTTCTGGAAGGTTTTTAGGAGTTACAATACTCCAGGTTGTTCCTCCATTTTTAGTTATTTGTAAAACACCATCGTCTGTAGAAGCCCAAAGAACTCCTTTTTCATGTGGTGATTCTACTACATAGGCTAAGGTTCCGTAATTCTCTGCACCAACTGCTTCATTTGTATAAGGCCCGCCACCTTTTCCTTGCTTCTCTTTTTCGTTATTAGATAAGTCTGGTGAAACTTCTTCCCAATTATTTCCGTTATCTCTGGTTCGCAATAATAACTGCGCGCCGTGGTAGTACGTATTTGCTTCATGCTGAGACCAAATAATAGGAGCATTCCAGTTGTACCTGTATTTCATGTCTTTAGAGTCTCTACCCAAGTATTGTATAGGAGAAGCCATAATCTGTGTGCTAGCTCTTGCTTTTGTATCTAAAATTTCAATGGTTCCTAAATAACTTCCTCCTAAAACATATCTAGGATTGTCAGGATTAAATGCTAAAAAGGCACTTTCTCCACCTGCAGAAGCAGACCAATTTTGTTCATTTATACCACTGCTTCCCAGTGCAAGACTGCTAATTTTTACAGAAGAATTATCTTGTTGCCCACCATAAAGATTGTAAGGAAACAAATTGTCTGTGTTTACTCTGTAAAACTGTGCAGTAGCCATTCTATTTTGTGGAGACCACGATTTTCCGTAATTATAAGACACCGCAGCACCACCATCATTAGCAATAATCATGTTTTTGTGATTGGTAGGGTTAATCCAAAGATCATGGTAATCTCCGTGCGTACCAGTAATTCTAGACCAGGTTTTACCTCCATCTATAGACCGTTGTGCACTGGCATTTAAAACGTATAATTTTTCTTCATCTGTAGGGTCTATAAATAACTCAATATAGTACCATGCTCTTTGAATTAGGCTATGATCTGAAGAAATTTTAGACCACTTTTTTCCTGCATTATTAGATACAAATAAACCTCCTAATTCTTTGTCGGAATCACTTTCTATTAAGGCATATACTTTTTCAGAATTTGAACGACTTACTGCAATAGCCATTTTGCCTTTCTCTTTGGGCAGGCCTTCGTGAATTTTATTCCAAGATATACCACCATCGGTAGTTTTGTAAAGACCACTTCCAGGGCCCCCACTTACCACTTTCCATGGCAATCGTTGATGTTCCCACATGGCTGCATACATTACCAAAGGATTGTTAAAGTCCATAGATAATTCTGCACATCCTGTTAGATTGTTTACATAAAGTACTTTGCTCCAGTTAGCACCGCCATCTACAGATTTAAAGACTCCTCTTTCTTTATTGGGGCCGTACAAAGCACCTTGTGCTGCCACAAAAAGAATGTCTGGGTTTTTAGGATGTATGACTATTCTTGAGATATGTTGCGTAGCTTTTAGCCCTATATTTTTCCAGGTTTTACCAGCATCTGTAGATTTATATACGCCATCTCCATAAGAGGTCATTACTGCTCTAGGCGCATGCTCGCCCATTCCTACATATACAATGTTTGAGTCACTTTCGGAAACTGCCACTGCGCCAACAGAACTAGTTTTAAAATACCCATCTGAAATGTTTTTCCAAAGTTGGCCACCGTCTTCTGTTTTCCAAAGCCCTCCTCCTGTATTTCCCATATAATAGGTCATAGGATCGCCAACAACACCGGTTGCAGCAACAGATCTACCACCTCTGAAAGGACCAATATTTCTGTATTTGACCGATTCAAATATAGCATCTATTGACTGAGCAAATGTGGCTGTGATTAGAAAGAATAATAGAAAAGAAAAGCTTAATTTTTTCATGGTTTTGAATTTTTGAGCTAGCTATATTTTAGATATTATGCTACTCCAAATTTAGCAAAAATTATATTGCTTTATTTCAACTCTGGCCAATCCTTTATCTTGGTTAAAAATTCATTCATTTAAAACACAAAAAAAACACAGGTATTAAATACCTGTGTTTTAAATCTTATAAATTTTTAGGGATTTTTTTTTTAATAGACCGTTATTCTGCTCTTTTAAAATATGTAACAATACTAGCTTTTGCTAAGGAATTGTTCCAGAGGTAGTAGCCTACAATTGCAGGATTGGTATTTTTGTCTAGACCTAAGGTATCGGTTTTTAATGCATGTACAGTAATAATATACTGGTGAAGACCATGACCAACTGGTGGGCAGGGGCCACCATACCCTTGCATTCCATAATTGGTAACACTTTGTATGGCTCCTTCTGGGCTTAGGTTTAATTTGATGTCTCCAGCGTTAGAAACCAATGTTGTTGTAGTTGACGGAATGTCAAAAACTACCCAATGCCACCAACCGCTTCCAGTAGGAGCATCTGGATCATACATTGTAATAGCAAAACTTTTGGTTCCTTCTGGAGCATTTTTCCAAGATAGTTGTGGAGATTCATTTTTACCTGTACAACCAAAGCCATTAAATTCTTCAGTAACTGTTGCTTGTCCTCCGAGACTAGAGCTAGATAAGGTAAATGTATTTTGAGCAAATAAGGCACTAGAGATGCTTAGCATAAGGCCTAAAATAATGGTAGTTTTCTTCATGAGATATCGTTTAATTTGACTGTAAAAATAGGTAGTTATTAGTGTATTGTTGTGTTTGATTTGGTTCAAAAACTATTGATAAAAGTTCAATTTGATTGGTATTGCTTTGGAGTAAGCCCAAATTTTAGTTTAAATGCTTGAGTAAAATTGGAGAGCGTTTCATATCCTATTTCTTCAAAAATATCTGAGGGTCTTTTTGAGTTGTTCTTTAGAAGAAAAGCAGCGTGCTCTAATCTTTTTTCTTGAAACCATTTGCTAGGTGTGCTTCTAAAATGTTTTTCAAATTCTCTTTTAAATGTAGACACACTCATGTTAGATATAAATGAAAGCTCTTTAATAGTTAACTTGTTTAATTGATTGCTTTCTATTGTTTGAATAAACTTCTGATGCTCATTACTGCTATTACTAATAAGCGAATACAGAAATTCTACTCCTTTAAATTCTACTAAATAAAGCATTATTTCTTCAAACTTAGTTTCTAAAATACGACACTGAATCTTTTTTGAAAGTTTAGAAATATCTAAAAGACTTTCTACAAATCTTTTAATAAATACATCGTAGCTAAATGAATAGGTAGAATAGTAGTTTTTTGAATCTGGTGCATTTAACTCAAATTTTCTAATAAATTTTAAGACATCTTCATTAGAAAAAAACAATAAAACACTTCTATAATACTCCTCTACATTAGATAGTTTTTCTGTCATTAAACAATTGCCAGATTTCATCAATAGAAATTGACTGTTATTAATTGCGTAAGAAGAATTGTCAAAAAAAACTTCCTTAGTTCCTTCTTGAAGAAAACTAAAGGTATTTTTATTTAGTAAAATTTGTTGTTTTGAAATTTCTTGAGTACTCTCGTAATCATAAACTTCAATAGAAAGTGTAGAATTTAAAGCCAATTCATCTGGTAGGGTAATTGTATTCATTAGTTCTAATTAAATTAATAACTTCATTAGTTTAACATCTAAATGTGCTATAGCTCATTATTGAGTAAAAAACGCTCTAGTTCTTTTATATAGAGTGGGTTGTCTATAATTGTACGGTGCTTTTCTCCTTTAATACTAAACAATCTATCTGTAGGTTTAAAATATTTTTGCAACTTTATAGAAGAGCCATAATAAACAACTTCATCTTCAGTACCATGAAAAATTACAAGTGGCATCTTACATAGCTTAATAAACTCATTGGTTTTAAAATGATACTTGCTCAAATAATTAAAAGGATAAAGTTTTGTGAGTCTGGTAGTGTGGTTTGCTACATCTTTAAAGTTATAAAATGGAGCCTTAAGAACTAGTAATTTAGGAGTGTTTTCTGAAGCTAATTTAGCAGCCAATGAAGACCCTAGAGAATAGCCGATAATAATGATATCTTCTTCTTTATATGATTTCTTTAATTCGTTGTATAAAAATTGATTGTCTTCAAAAAGTTGATTTTCATCACTCAGTGCTCCTTCACTTTTTCCATAACCTCTGTAATCGGTCATAAAAATATCGTATCCAAGATTTGTATAGATTGGGGCTAGTTTTCCAAATTTCTCTAGTGAGTTGCCATTACCATGTAAGTAAAAAATAACCCCTTTAGAATTCTTAATTTTAAAAAGAAGGCTGTTTAAAATTGTACCATCTTTAGTGGCGCTCTTTATCTCTTCAAAATCTTGGTTAAATTTAAATGTATAATTTTTAGCCAACTTAATGGGTTTAAAAAATAATTTTTCTTGATTGAAGTAGAATACAATACCTATGAGTAGGTAGATAATTAGAAGAGGTACTGCCATAAATAGTAAAAAACTAATCATTATTTTTTTCATGTAACCTGTCATTAGATGATTTTTTAGTGCCTCTAATTTACCAAATAATAGCTTACAATATAGTTATGAGGATTGCAAACAATAAGTATTATTAACATATGTTAATAATTATATTTTTATTGTTATGTATAAGAGTTGATTTAAAAATAAAAAACACCTCGAAAGAGGTGTTTTTTAACAAATATGTTTTGTAGACTTATAAAGATGATTCTGGTGTTTCCGGAGTCTCCGGAGTTTCCGGAGTATCTGGAGTATCAATAGTTACATTTTCATTTAAAAATGCATCAACAGCAGCGTCTACTTCTTTTTTAGTTCCTTCAAAGCCTTCTTCTTTTGTGATTGTTTTTCCATTTTCGGTTACTGAATAAGAAACTACAGCTTTTACCGTTCCGTCCTCATTCATAGTCATATTAACATTTACGTTTCTTTCTGCATTAGAATTCATGTCTGCTTCTATGTTGGCTGTAACCTCAATAGTTTCTTTATGAAGATTTGCTTCTGCACTATGCCCTCCTAAGATAGGAGCAATCACCAATCCAATTAAACAGGTTAGTTTAATAAGAATGTTCATAGACGGCCCAGAAGTATCTTTAAATGGATCTCCAACAGTATCTCCAGTAATTGCAGCTTCATGAGCAGCAGAACCTTTATGTGTCATTTCACCATTTATCATTACTCCAGCTTCAAAAGATTTTTTTGCATTATCCCAAGCACCACCAGCATTGTTTTGGAAAATTGCCCAAAGCACACCACTTACAGTAACACCAGCCATATAACCACCAAGCATTTCGGCAATCATTAAGTTATCCATTCCAAAAAGCATTGGTACAAATGCAATCACTAAAGGAAAACCAATAGTTAATAAACCAGGTAACATCATTTCTTTTAAAGATGCTTCTGTTGAAATAGCTACACATTTATCGTATTCTGGTTTCCCAGTACCTTCCATAATTCCTGGAATCTCTTTAAACTGACGTCTCACTTCATATACCATTTCCATGGCTGCTTTACCTACAGCATTCATTGCCAAGGCAGAGAATACTACTGGTACCATACCACCAACAAACAACATCGCTAAAACAGGTGCTTTAAAGATGTTAATACCATCTATTCCTGTAAACGTTACATAGGCAGCAAATAGTGCTAAAGATGTTAATGCAGCAGATGCAATAGCAAAACCTTTACCAGTTGCAGCTGTTGTATTACCAACTGAATCTAAAATATCTGTACGTTCTCTAACAATAGGGTCTTGTTCGCTCATTTCAGCAATTCCACCTGCATTATCTGCAATAGGTCCAAAAGCATCAATAGCTAATTGCATAGCTGTTGTAGCCATCATTGCTGATGCTGCCATAGCAACACCATAAAATCCTGCAAAAGCATACGAAGACCAGATTGCAGCAGCAAATAAAATTACTGTTGGAAAAGTAGAGATCATACCTGTTGCTAAACCTGCTATAATATTAGTTCCTGCTCCTGTAGCAGATTTTTGTACAATATTTAAAATTGGTTTTTTACCTAAACCTGTATAGTATTCTGTTACTGAAGAAATAACTGCTCCTACAACCAAACCAACTAATGTTGCATAAAAGACTCTCAATGCAGAAATATCTTTTAATACATTACCATTAGATTCAAAGAAATTCATTTTCATGCTTTCTGGTAACATCCAGGTACATAAGAAATAACAAGATACTGCTACTAATAAAATAGAAAACCAGTTTCCTTTATTAAGAGCTCCCATAACTTGAGACTCTTTAGCATCGTTACTTTTAATACTTACCAACATAGTACCAAGCATTGAAATAAGTATTCCAATACCAGCAATAGACATTGGTAATAGTATAGGACCTATTTTACCAAAACCTGCAAATATGTCTATATTGTTTACATCTATAATATAGTTACCTAAAACCATAGCAGCTAATACTGTTGCTACATAAGAGCCAAATAAATCTGCTCCCATTCCTGCAACATCACCTACATTATCACCAACATTATCTGCAATTGTAGCAGGGTTTCTTGGATCGTCTTCTGGAATACCAGCTTC
>CALJHU010000011.1:0-42852 GCA_937771065.1 uncultured Polaribacter sp.
TAAAAAAGTATCTAAAGCTGCTGCCTGAGATTCTGTTCTTGGAAAGCCATCGAAGATAAATCCGTTGGAATCTGCATTTTTTTCTACTTCAGCTTTTAACATGTTAATAGTAACTTCATCAGGCACTAAATTGCCTTCATCCATATATTTTTTAGCCAATATACCTAAAGCAGTTTTATTTTTAATATTGAAACGAAACACATCTCCTGTAGAGATATGCACTAAATTATACATCTCTTTTAAAAACTCTGCTTGCGTTCCTTTTCCTGCACCTGGAGGGCCAAATAATACAATGTTCTTCATCTTTGGTGTTGTTGATAGTTGATATATTTCTGGATAATTTCTACCCAAACCATTATAATCTAAACCGTAACCAACTATAAATTTATCTTCTATACTTTGTCCGATATAATCTATTGGTAGTTCTTTTTTAAATACATCTGGTTTAAAAAATAAAGTAGCGACTCTTAATTGCTTTACATTTTTATCTTTAAAGATGTTGTAGATTTCTTGTAAGGTAGCACCTGTATCTATAATGTCTTCTAAAATAATGACAGTTCTGCCGGTTAAATCTTCATTTATACCCACCAAATGTTTTACATTTTCTGAAGATGAGGTACCTTCATAAGAAGCTAATTTCACAAATGAAACTTCACAATCGCCATCAAACTCTCTTATGAAATCTGCTGCAAACAAGAAGCAACCATTTAAAATACCAACAAAAATTGGAATTTCACCTTTTGGTAAATCTGCTTTTACGCTTTTTGCTAAATATTTTACAATCGTCGTAATTTTCTCCTTATTGATATAAGGTTTAAAATATAAATCTTGAAGTTTTATAATGCTCATCAGATTGCAAATATAACTGCTATTATTCAAATGAAAAAACCGTTTTCCTTGTGCTGAAGATGTTTCAGTATCTCAAAAGGAAAACGGTTTTAAAATATTTTATTAGAACTAGTTGTTCTTTTCTTCTTTTTTAGAAGTATCATACATAATTGGTGTTGCCACAAATAATGATGAATACGTACCCACAGCTACACCTATAATAAGCGCAAACATAAATCCTTTAATAGAATCTCCACCAAACATGAAGATTGCTAACATTACTAATAATGTTGTTAAAGATGTATTTATAGTTCTACCTAAAGTAGAGCTTAATGCTTTGTCTACAACATCACTGTATTTCCAGTTAGGGTGTAATCCTGCGAATTCTCTAATTCTATCAAAAATAACCACCGTATCATTTAAGGAGTATCCTACAACCGTTAATATGGCGGCTATAAAAGATTGCCCGATTTCCATATCAAATGGCATAAAGTTATAGGTAATAGAGAATATACTTAATACAATTAGTACATCATGAAAAACTGCAATTACAGCTCCGATAGAAAAAGATATTTTTCTAAAACGTAATAAGATGTATAGGAAAACCACTAATAAAGATCCAAATACTGCATATAATGCGGATGTTTTAATATCATCTGCAATGGTTGGTTCTACTTTAATATAGCTCATTACACCAGCACCTTCTTTTTCGAAACCTGGTTTAAAGTTATTATAAGTAGTCTCTCCTAAATATGATTTTAAACCTGTAAATAAAGCACTTTGAACTTCTTCATCTACTTGTGTTCCTTCATCATCAATTCTATAAACTGTTGTTATTTTTAACTGATTATCTGTTCCATAAGTTTTTACTTCTGGTGAAGTAACAAAAACATCTTTTAAAGATTCTGCTACGTTTGTAGGATTCATTGCTTGATCAAAACGAACGACAAATGAACGTCCTCCTTTAAAATCGACTCCTTGTTTTAATCCAATAGAGAAGATAGAAATAAGACCACCAATTAGAATTGCTCCAGAAATGATGTAAGCAATTTTACGTTTCTTTAAGAATTCTACATTAATATTCTGAAACCATCCTTTAGAGACAGCCGTGTTAAAGGTTAATTTAGTATTTTTATTTACAGCATCATCAATTAATAAACGTGTAATAAATACCGCGGTAAATAATGAAGTTGCAATACCAATCATTAATGTTAATGCAAAACCTTTAATTGGTCCCGATCCGAAAACATATAAGATAATACCTGTTAAAAGTGTTGTAATGTTTGCATCAATAATAGCAGATAAAGCTCCTTTAACAGAGAATCCTTCTTCTACAGATTGTTTTAAACCTTTCTTTCTAAACAAGCTTTCTTTAATTCTTTCAAAGATAATTACGTTTGCATCTACAGACATACCTATTGTTAAGATAATACCAGCAATACCAGGCAACGTTAATACTGCGTTGAAAGAGGCTAGTATACCAAATATGAATAGGATGTTTACTATTAATGCAACATCTGCAAATATACCCGCTTTACCGTAGTATAAAATCATCCAGATTAAAACTAATAAAATAGCTAAACCAAATGAATTAATAGAAGCGTCTATAGACTCTTGTCCTAAAGAGGGTCCTACAACTTCTATCTGAATAATTCTTGCAGCAGCAGGTAGTTTACCAGCTTTTAAAACGGTAGCAATATCTTCTGCTTCTGTTATTGTCATGCTACCACCAGAGATAGAAGTGCTACCACCTGTAATTGCATTGTTTACTGTTGGTGCAGTGTAGACATTGTCATCTAATACTACAGCAATAAATTTATTTTTTTGAGCAGCTAAGTCAGTAGTTAATTTTGCCCAAGCCTTAGATGCACCACTATTCATGGTCATACTTACTTCAGGTTTGTTTAACTGGCTAAACACTTGAGATGCATCTAAAATAACATCACCTTCTAAAGGAGCAACGTCATTTCTGTTGGATTTTATTGCATATAAAGCTACTAAATCATTTGCTTCAAAATCTTCATCAGTATTGTCATTTTCTGACTGTGTAGAAAACGATTTATAATCCCATAAGAATTTTACGTAACGTAATTCGTTAGGAAGCAGGTCTCTAATTTCTTTGCTGTTTAGCAAGCTATTTACAGTTGCAGTATCTAAAACTTTTGCATATCCAATTGTAGAACTTAGTTGCGCTTGCATTGGGCTTAAGTAAGAAAATAACATTTTTTGATCTACTTGCGTAGAATCAGCAACTGTTCCTAATAAATCATCAATATCATCTTTTTCAACAGCTGTTTCATCTTTTTCTTTTACAGAAGTATCTTTTAACAACTCTATAGATTTTGCATTTGCAGCAGATAAGTATTGAATTACTTCTGCATTAGAATATACTTCCCAAAATTGTAATTCTGCTTTACTCGTTATCAATTTTGTTACACGCTCAATATCTTTAGCTCCTGGTAATTCAATTTGAATTCTACCAGAGTTTCCTATTCTTTGAATGTTAGGAGAAGCTACTCCAAATTTGTCTATTCTACTTCTTAATACTTCAAAAGCAGTACCAATTGAACTATTAATTTCTTCTTGTAAAGTTTCTTTAACTGATACATTGTCTTCATTAAAAGAAATTTTATCGCTTAAAGCTTTTGTTCCAAAAATAGCAGGATCGCTTAATTTTGTGTCGCCAGCAGTCAATTCAAATTCTTGAAAGAATAAATCTAAATAATTAGAGTTACTACTTTTTTGTTTCGCTTCCGCAGTTGCTAAGGCTTGGTTAAAAGCTTCGTTTTTAGAATCGTTAGATAAATTCTTTAAAACTTCTTTTACAGAAACTTGTAAGATAGCATTTACACCACCTTTTAAATCAAGACCAAGATTCATTTCTTTGTCTCTAATATCATTATACGTGTATTGTGCAACACCTACATCGATAATTTCTTTGTTTGCAATACTGTCTAAGTATTTTTTCTCAGCAACAGCTTTCTTTCTTGCATCATTATCCGTTACCGTTCTTTCTGCATATACTTTCGCATCATCTTCTACTTTATTGGCAAAAAATGTAAATGATAATTGATATAAACTCACTAATCCGAAAAGGATTGCGAATACTTTAATAAGTCCTTTGTTTTGCATCTTCTATTTTTTTGGTCGACTTTCTTTTTTTTAAAACGAGCAAATATAGTATTTCAATGTAGTCTAAACAATTATTTAGCCATATTTGTGTAGGTGTTTCTGACTATTTTTTAGGATAATTTAATTACTGCTATTTTTAAGTATTGAAAATGTGACTGTTAAATACCGTAAATTTAATTTTTTATGTTCAATTTTCTCTATAAAATCGAATTAAATCTTTCAGTATTAAGTTTTATTTTAAAAAATATAGAGCAAAAAAAATCCAGTATGTGCTGGATTTTTTTAATATTTATAATTAAAAATTATAGACTATAATTCTAACAATGCGTTTGTTTTAGAAACTCCAATTGCAGATTCTTTTAAGTGTGCTTTTTCGGCATCGCTTAAATTAATTTCAACAATACTTTCAATTCCGTTTTTACCTAAAACAACAGGAACTCCAATACATAAATCATTTAAACCATACTCACCTTCTAACAAAGTAGAACAAGGAAAAATCTTTTTAGTATTACAAGCAATTGCTTGCACCATTCCGCTAACTGCAGCACCAGGAGCATACCAGGCAGAGGTACCTAATAAACCAGTTAAGGTTGCCCCACCAACTTTAGTATCTTGTAATACTTGCTCTAATCTTTCTTTAGAAATAAATTCTGAAACGGGAATAGAGTTTCTTGTTGCTAATCTTGTTAAAGGAACCATTCCTTTATCAGAATGCCCACCAATTACCATTCCATCAACATCAGAAATAGGCGCGCCTAAAGCTTCTGCTAATCTGTACTTAAAACGTGCAGAATCTAAAGCTCCACCCATTCCAATAATTTTATTTTTCGGAAGTCCTGTAGTTTTATGCACTAAATAAGTCATTGTATCCATCGGATTAGAAACAACAATAATAATTGTCTCGGGAGAGTGCTCAATTAAACTAGCAGAAACCATTTTTACAATTCCAGCATTAATACCAATTAATTCCTCACGAGTCATTCCAGGTTTTCTAGGGATACCAGATGTAATTACACAAATATCAGAATTTGCTGTTTTAGAATAGTCGCTTGTGCTTCCTGTAATCTTGGTATCAAAACCATTTAAAGAAGCCGTTTGCATTAAATCCATTGCTTTGCCTTCTGCAAAACCTTCTTTAATGTCTAAGATTACAACTTCAGAAGCGAAATCTTTAATAGCAATGTATTCTGCACAACTAGCACCTACTGCACCAGCACCAACAACTGTAACTTTCATATTTTTGTTTTTTAATTATTTTGAGTATATAAGCGGCTAAATTACAAATTTTTAGATAATTTATTGGCTATTTTAATCTAAAAAAAGACACCTACACGAGATGTCTTTTTTTTGTTTAAATTTTAATATTATAAAAATTTAAATATCAATTTTTGCATATTTTGCATTTCTTTCAATGAAATCTCTACGAGGTGGTACTTCGTCTCCCATTAGCATAGAAAAAACTCTATCTGCTTCTGCGGGACTATCGATAACCACTTTACGTAAGGTTCTAAATTCAGGGTTCATTGTAGTGTCCCAAAGTTGCTCTGCATTCATTTCTCCTAGACCTTTGTAACGCTGTATGGCTGCTGAACCGCCCATTTGCTGTACAATTAAATCACGTTGATCATCATCCCAAGCATATTCCCTTTTTTGTCCTTTTTTAACTAAATATAATGGAGGTGTTGCAATGTAAATATACCCTTGTTCTACCATCTCTTTCATATATCTAAAAAAGAAGGTTAATATTAAGGTAGCAATATGCGATCCATCTACATCGGCATCACACATAATAACTACTTTATGGTATCTTACTTTTGATAAGTTTAAGGCCCTAGGATCTTCTTCAGTTCCAATAGAAACACCCAAAGCGGTAAACATGTTTTTGATCTCTTCGTTTTCAAAAACTTTATGCTGCATTGCTTTTTCTACATTCAATATTTTTCCACGAAGTGGTAAAATTGCTTGAAAGTTTCTATCTCTACCTTGTTTTGCTGTACCACCTGCAGAATCTCCCTCAACTAAGAAAATTTCACATTGTGCTGGATCTGTCTCCGAACAATCTGATAATTTACCAGGTAAACCTCCAATAGACATTACCGTTTTACGTTGTACCATTTCTCTGGCTTTACGCGCTGCGTGTCTAGCTGTTGCTGCTAAAATTACTTTCTGAACAATTATTTTAGCATCATTAGGATTTTCCTCTAAATAATTAGTTAACATTTCAGATACCGACTGTGATACTGCAGCAGATACTTCTCTGTTTCCTAATTTAGTTTTTGTTTGTCCTTCAAATTGTGGTTCTGCAACCTTTACAGAAATAATTGCTGTTAGTCCTTCACGGAAATCATCACCAGCAATATCAAATTTTACATTTTTAAGCAAACCAGATTCATCTGCATACTTTTTTAGAGTACCTGTTAATCCACGTCTAAATCCAGACAAGTGTGTTCCTCCTTCGTGCGTATTAATGTTGTTTACATAAGAATGTAGGTTTTCTGCATATGAAGTATTGTATACCATTGCAACTTCAACAGGAATGCCATTTTTCTCACCTTCCATAGAGATTACTTGCGAGGTTAACTGCTCACGAGTAGAATCTAAATATTTAATAAATTCAGGTAATCCTTCTGTACTATGAAATACTTCAGAAATAAAGTTGCCTTCATCATCTGTATTTCTTTTATCTGTTAAACTAATTGTAATTCCTTTGTTTAAATAAGACAACTCACGCATACGTGTTGCTAGTGTCTCATAGCTGTATT
Source organism: uncultured Polaribacter sp. (assembly GCA_937771065.1). Lineage (GTDB taxonomy): Bacteria > Bacteroidota > Bacteroidia > Flavobacteriales > Flavobacteriaceae > Polaribacter. The sequence continues at coordinate 6,723 of CALJHU010000011.1, forward strand.
CTGTAGTTTGTTTAAAAATAGACTTATCTGGTGAAAAAGTAACAATAGTACCCGTAAAATCAGTTTCTCCTATTGTTTTTACTGGATAAAGTGCTTTTCCTTGAGAATATTCTTGACGCCAAACTTTTCCTTCTTTATGAACTGTAGCTACTAAAAGCTCTGAAAGTGCATTTACACAACTTACCCCAACACCGTGCAAACCTCCAGAAACTTTATAAGAGTCTTTATCGAATTTACCACCGGCACCAATCTTTGTCATTACTACTTGTAAAGCAGAGACACCTTCTTTTTCGTGCATTCCAACTGGAATTCCACGACCGTTATCTTTAGTTGTTACAGAGTTGTCTTCGTTTATTGTAACATCAATAGTATCGCAATAACCACCCATTGCCTCATCAATAGAATTATCTACAACTTCGTATACTAAATGGTGTAAACCGCGCACACCAACATCTCCAATGTACATCGAAGGACGCATTCTTACATGTTCCATTCCTTCTAATGCCTGAATACTGGAAGCATCATAATTATTTTTTTTCTCCTCGCTCATTATATAAAGTGGGTTATTAGTTTTTATGTTGATAAAAATCAGATTTATAAACTAGATCTTTCAAACTCAAATTTACAATTTTTAAAATCCATTTAAAAGCTTTTTAGTTATTTTGGTCTAAAACTATTAACATTTGTTAATTTCTTAAAAACGTCTTAAAACACCTAAAAACACCTTTAAAGTCAATTTAAACACTTTTCAATTCAATTTAAAATAAGGATTTATTTTTAAGGTCTTAAACCTTTTATTTCTGACATTAAGTTTCATGAAATTGTTTAAAAGAAGACTAGTTGTATTTCATTGGGTGCGTAAATAATTAATAATTCATAATTTTTGGGTCAACTTATTTTGTTGAATCGATATGATTATAAGTTTATTTTGTTTTATTACTAATTAATTATCAATATTTTGTAGATAATTCAAAGGTTATATAAAATCATAGAAAAGAGGTTTTTGAACCATTTTTTCTATATATATTTGCTCGTAATCTATTTATAATGAGAATCAACAATAACAATCGTAATTTTAATAATCCTAATTTATAGGACGGAAGGTTGTTGTTTAAATATTTAAAAAGCCTTCCAAAATTTGGAAGGCTTTTTTTTGAATCAAAAATTAAAAGACATGAGTAAAATAATGACGGTAGACATTTTGTCTAGTATTAAAGGAGCGAAGCCATCTGATTCGGTAAACCAATTATTTGATGTAATTAAAAATGCAAATAAGAATACTACTTTAAATACAGTTCTCGCTAATGTTGTGTCTTTAGATGATTTAAGACCAGATGAGGTGGTTGAGAGTTCTGCAATTGAAAAGCAGATTATCAAAGAGAACTTTCCAAGAGAGAAAAATGGTTTTTTAGTAGTTGCTAAAGTGATAGAAGATTAATATGGAGTCGCAAATACATAAAATTCATCAGCAACTGGTGAACAAAGAAATATCTTGTTTGAGTTTGGTACAAGAAAAATTAAATTTATTAAAACAAAATACACACAACTCGGTAAATTCTTTATTGGAAGATTCCGCTTTGGCTTCAGCTAAAAAAGTAGATACTAAAATAGAAAACGGACAAGAAATTGGTTTGTTAGAAGGAATTCCGTTTGGAATTAAAGATGTGTACATGTTGCAAGGAACTTATACTACTGCTAGTTCAGACTTGTTAAAAAAATATAAAGCAGCTTATACCGCAACTGCTATTCAGAAACTATTAGATGCAGGTGCAATTCCTTTGGTAAAAGAAAATTGTGATTCTTTTGGGCACGGTTCTTCATCAGAAAACACCATTTTCGGAGCGGTAAAAAATGCTGTAAATCCAGATTTAGTTGCTGGCGGTTCTAGTGGAGGTTCTGCTGTAAATGTTGCAAAAGAGTGTACTGTTTTTTCAATTGGAGGAGATACGGGTGGTTCTATTCGTCAGCCGGCAGGGTATAATAAAATTTACGGATTTAAACCAACCTACGGTAGAATTTCTAGATATGGCTTAATGGCTTACGCTTCTTCTACAGATTGCGTTGGGCCTATTGCAAAGTCTATTGAAGATGTGCGAATTGTCTTAAACGTTATGAGTGGAAAAGATTCAAGAGATCAAACGAGTTATGTTTCTGAAGCGGTTTCAACTGATTTAAAAGTAACTCCAATAAAGACCGTTGGTTATTATAAAAATTTTATTGAGAACAATGCAATTAGCACCGAAATACAAACTGATTTTTTGGCAACTTTAGAAAAAATAAAAGCGAAAGGAATTGCAGTAAAAGCATTAGACTTTTTTGATGCTGATATTTTAGTTTCTACTTATTATACCCTGGCAATGGCAGAAACTGCCTCAAATTTATCTCGTTTAGACGGCACAAATTACGGAGCAAGAATAGAAGGAGCTAATTTGAAAGATACCTATTCAATTACGAGGTCAGAAAATTTTTCAGAAGAAACAAAAAGAAGAGTTGTTGGTGGAAATCAAGTTTTATCGCAAGGTTTTTCAGATGAAATTTATTTAAAAGCACAGAGTTTAAGAAATCAAATATCAGCAAGATTTACAGAAGACTTTAAGGATGTTGATATTGTTTTATCTCCAGTAACTCCTGCAAGTCCTCCAGAAATTGGAGAGAGTTTGCAAGATCCTTTGGCAATGTACTTGTCAGATGCATATACGGTTGGTTTTAGTTTGGGAGGTTTGCCAGCGTTAACAATACCAAAAGGAACTTCTACAGGCTTACAAATTACAGCAGACAAGAAAAAAGATGCGGAAGTTTTACAATTCGCTAACTTTTTAAACGAAATTTTATAATGGAATTAGCGAAAATACAGGAGGTTTTAAAAGCCCACGATTTAGAATTGATTATTGGGTTAGAAACACACGTTCGTTTAAATACAAAATCTAAACTATTTTGTTCTTGTCCGAATAAAGAATCAGAAGTTCCGAATGAAAACATCTGTGCTGTTTGTACAGGACAAATGGGCGTTTTACCAGCCATTAATAAAGAAGCAATTACAAAAGCAATTTATTTTGGAAAAGCCGTAAATTCTTCTTTTTCAAATCAGGTTACTTCTTGGGATCGTAAACATTATGAATATCCAGACAATCCTAAAAACATACAAATTACACAGTTTCACAACCCTGTAATTCCAGATGGTGAAGTTAGTTGTTATAGAAATGACGGTTCTCAATTTACGGTTTCATTAACGCAAACACATATTGAAGAAGATGCCGCTAAATTAATGCATGAGAAGAAAATTTCTTTAGTAGATTTTAATAAAGCAGGTGTACCTTTAATTGAAATTGTTACAGATCCTTGTATTCGGAACATAGAGGATGCTTCTACCTATGCCCAGTACATTCAAAGAATTGTTCAGAATTTAGGTATTTCTGAAGCGAATTTAGAAAAAGGAGAGTTTAAATCTGATGTTTCTGTTTCGTTGAGAAAGATTGGTGAAGTAGTTTTAAATCCAAGAACAGAAATCAAAAATTTAAATTCTTTTAAATTTATGGTAGAGGCTCTAATGGAAGAAATTGAGAAGCAATTAAACTACTTTACAACGCACAAAGAATTTAGACCAGAACAAACTACAGTTTTATGGGATGCAGACTTAAAGCAAACTAAAACTATGCGAACAAAGGAGTTTGAAGCAGATTATCGTTTTATCTCTGAGCCAGACTTACCTTTTGTTTCTATAAAAGAGATTGTAGAAAGTATAAATATTGATGCAAGTGCATTGCCTTATGCTGTAGAAACGGTATTAATTAAAGGAGGTGTTTTACCACAAGATGCAAAGTTTTTTACCGCAGATGCCATTCGTTCTAAAATATTTATGACGATTAACAATGTTATCCAAGATGCCTCTTTTGTTGCAAAAACATTGGTAAATAATATGGATGCAGATGGATATCAAAACATTCATAATGTAGCAGACTTAATTGCTATTTTTCAGTTATTTAAAGCAGATAAAATTACGTCCGTTTTGGTTCAAAATGCAATTACATCGTATTTAAAAGAACCTACTTTCGATTACAAAAAGTACTTTGATGAAAATACGATTTCCCAGGATAAAATTACGGATGCAATTGCAACAGTAATCTTTGAAAATGAAGTAATTTCAAATGATATTAAAAAGGGAAACCAAGGAAAGGCAGGAATTCTTGTTGGTAAAGTTATCGCTATTATTGGAAAAGGAGCGTCAGGGAAAGTAATTCGTGAGGGTGTTTTAAAAGCGATTAGCGAAAAAGGAGCTATTAGCGATTCGACGATGATAGTAGTTAGCGAAAAGCTAGTAGCGAATAGCGAACAACTAAAAGAGAAAAGCCAACAACCAATTGTAAAAAGTCAACAGCCAGTAATTATTAAAGAAGAATATAGAACACATAAAATATCTGATTTATCAGAAGCATCCATTACAGAAAAAGTAACTTTATCAGGTTGGGTTTCTAGTGTTAGAGATCATGGAGAATTAATGTTTATCGATTTAAGAGATTCAAGTACACAGATTTTTCAAGTGCGTTTAAGTAGAGAGTCATTTCCTAATTTAGACGAGTTGGTAAAATTGAAAGCAGAATCTGTTATCGCGGTTACAGGAATTGTTATTCAAAGAAGAGAAGACGACTATAATGCGGGTTTAAGAACCGGTAAATTAGAATTAGAAACTTCTGACTTAGAGATTTTAAATCTATCTAAAACTTTACCTTTTGAAATTAAAAGAGCTTTTAAAAGTAATGAGAAAGTCCGTTTTGAATACAAGTTTTTAGACCATAGAAATGATGAGGTTCGGCGCGCAATTGTAAACAGACATAAAGTAATTAAGTTACTGCGTGATATCTTAGACGAGGAAGAATTTTTAGAAATAGAAACGCCGATTTTAACCGCAGGAACAGATGAAGGCGCTAGAGAATTTATTGTGCCCACAAGAAAACAGGCAGGTTCTTTTTACACATTACCACAGGCACCACAGCAATTTAAACAAATGTTAATGGTGGGTGGATTTGAGAAATATTTTCAAATTGCACGTTGTTTTAGGGATGAAGATTCTCGTGGAGACCGTCAGCCAGAATTTACACAGTTAGATATTGAAATGGCGTACGCGAGTATGCAACAAATCATTGATTTAAATACTAAAATGTTTAATGAAGTGGTACGAAAAATCTATGGTAAAAAATGGATTTTATATCCATTCGAAGTAATTACTTATAAAAATGCGATGGATAAATATGGTTGTGATAGACCAGATTTACGTTATGGATTGCAAATGCAAGACATTACGGAGATTGTAAAAGACACAACTTTCCAAGTTTTTAGTAAGCCAATCGATGCAGGTGGAGTTGTAAAATGTATCAAAGTTTCTAAGAAAGAGCAAGGAAATAAGCGGATATCTAAAGGTCAGATTGAGAACCTAACGGCAATTGCACAGCAAAACGGATTGGGTGGTTTGGCATATATTATTGTGAATGAAAATGAGTTGCAATCTCCAATTATTAAATTTTTAGGAGAGGATATTGCTGAAAATATTATCAAAGTTACGGATGCTCAAATTGGAGATATTGTGTTTTTCTCAGCGGCAGACTATGCAACCGCAAACAAAGCCTTAGATGCGGTTCGACAGGAAATGGGGCGTATTCTAAGACTCATCAACCCGAAAGAATTGAGACCTGCTTGGGTAGTAGATTTTCCAATGTTTGAAAAAACAGACGAGGGAAGATGGACGTTTACACACAATCCTTTTTCGATGCCAGCTATCTATGATTTAGAAAAACATATGAATGGAATCGATGATGAAATAGGAACTATTATTGCCCAGCAATACGATTTAATCTTAAATGGGTACGAAATTGGTGGAGGTTCTGTGCGTGCACATAAATCAGAAATTTTAGAAGCAACCTATAGAAATATGGGGTACAATAAAGAAGAAATGATGAAGAGTGTGGGAACCATGCACAAAGCATTTCAATATGGTGCACCACCGCACGGAGGAATTGCTTGGGGTGTTGACCGCTTAATGATGATTTTAGAAAAGAAAGCATCTATTAGAGAGGTGATGGCGTTTCCGAAAACAGGTTCGTCAGAAGATTTATTATTCAATGCGCCCTCAATTTTGTCGGATAAAAAGGTAGAAGAAATGAATGTTCGCATTCTTCGAAAATAAATTTAAATACATGAAACAGAAGTATAATAAATAATCTAGTATAAAGGTTGTCTAATTTAAAAATCTAACCTATTTTTGCTATATAATGAATACAATAATAAAAAATACATGGTGGTGGAACTCTCTTAATTCATAAGTGAGAACTAATCCTATATTTAAAATATAAAAAAGGCTTATCTCACGATAAGCCTTTTTCAATTCTATAAAATGAAGAATATACATTTCAAAACAATTCATAAAACAAAAATTGCAGACACTATAACGCCTGTGGGCTTGTATTTGCGGTTTAGAGACCAATATGCTAACACGCTTTTACTAGAAAGTTCAGATTATCACAGTAAAGAAGAGAGCTTTTCTTTTATTGCTATTGAACCAATAGTGAGTATGAAAGTAGACGATTATCAGTTTACAGTTTCTCATAAAGGTATTCAAACTGAGCGCCAACCAATTGATAAAAATTTTTATCAGTTATTTGATAAATTCACGAATTCTATAGCATTAGATTGCCCAGCAGAATTAAAATCCTTTAACGGTTTGTATGGGTATACAACGTTCGATTCCGTTCAGTATTTCGAAAACATAAAATTCACAAATAAGAAAGCACCATCTGCCATTCCAGAGATGCAATATAGTTTCTATCGATTTATTATTGCCATAAATCATTTTAATGATGAAATGACCTTGATAGAAAACATAGAAGAGGGCACAGAATCTCGTATTAAAGAGGTGCAAACCATTATAGACGCGCAAGCATTTAATACTCAGAAATTCGAAATCGTAGGAGAAGAGACTTCAAATGTTACTGGAGAAGAATTTAAAGAATATGTACGGAAAGCAAAATCACATTGTAAAAGGGGTGATGTTTTTCAATTGGTCTTATCACGCCAATTCCAGCAAGAATTTAAGGGAGACGAGTTTAATGTATATAGAGCACTGCGTTCTATTAATCCTTCACCTTATTTGTTTTATTTTGATTATGGAAGCTTCAAGTTAATGGGCTCTTCGCCAGAAGCTCAGATTAAAATTTCAGAAGGTAAAGCAACGATTAATCCAATTGCTGGTACGTTTAGAAGAACGGGTGATATGGCAGAAGATCTAAAATTGGGTAAGAAATTATCTGAAGATAAAAAGGAAACTGCAGAACATGTAATGTTGGTAGATTTGGCGCGTAATGATTTAAGCAAACATGCAGATAATGTGACTGTGGAGGTATTTAAAGAAGTGCAATATTTTAGCCACGTAATTCACTTAGTTTCTACTGTTCGAGGAAAAATTAAAGGCAATCCGATTGAAATTGTTGGAGACACGTTTCCGGCAGGAACCTTAAGTGGTGCTCCAAAATATAAGGCAATGGAACTGATTAATAAATATGAAAATCAAACACGTGGTTTTTATGGCGGTGCAGTTGGTATTATTGGTTTAGACGGTTCTGTTAATTTAGCAATTGCCATTCGCTCTTTTGTAAGTAAAAATAATGTATTGTATTCTCAGGCTGGTGCAGGAATAGTGATTCATTCAGACGAAGCAAAAGAATTACAAGAAGTAAATAATAAGCTAGCAGCATTAAAGAAAGCGTTGTTTTTAGCAGAGGATATTTAAAAAATAGCTTTTTGTTTTTCGCAGTTAGCATTTCGCTAAAAACGAAGAATCAAAAGCCAAAAACTTTTAAAATGAAAATATTAATTTTAGACAATTACGATTCCTTTACTTACAATTTGGTCCATATGGTGGAGAAAATTACAGGGAATTTCCCTGTAGTTTTTAGAAACGATGAAATAAGCATTGAAGCCGTAGGAAATTATGATGTGATTATGCTGTCTCCAGGGCCTGGAATACCCAATGAAGCAGGAATTTTAAAAGACGTAATTAAAAGATATGCAGGTCTTAAACCAATTTTCGGTGTGTGTTTGGGTTTGCAAGCAATTACTGAAGTTTTTGGCGGAACCATCATCAATTTAGAAGATGTGTTTCACGGAGTTGCAACAGAAATGCGTATTACAGATAAAGATGCTGTTATTTTTAAAGATGTTCCAGAAACGTTTTTAGCAGCACGTTACCATTCTTGGGCAGCTACAGATGAAGGATTTCCCGAAGAAATTCAGGTTACAGCAAGAGATGAAGATGGTTTAATTCAGGCAATTCAGCATAAAATATTTCCAATTTCGGCAGTTCAGTTTCATCCAGAATCTATTTTAACAGATGTTGGAGAACAGTTATTGAGAAACTTTATAAATAGTGTTAAAAAGTAATAAAGCAAGGAGTTTATAGAGTTTAGCAATAACTTTGCATTAGCTCCTTATTACTTTCAAATTTTTAGAATTTAATTCAAATGAAAGCAATTTTAAATAAATTATATAAGCACGAGAGATTGTCTAAATCTGAAGCAACACAGGTCTTAAAAGACATTGCGTCAGAACAATACAATGCTGCTCATTTGGCTTCATTTATGACGGTCTTTATGATGCGTCCTATTACAGCAGACGAACTTTCTGGTTTTAGAAATGCATTGAAAGAATTGTCTATAAAAGTAGATTTATCAGATTACAATACTATTGATATTGTTGGGACTGGTGGAGATGGCAAAAACACTTTTAATATCTCTACACTAACTTCATTTATTGTTGCAGGAACAGGACAAAAAGTAGCAAAACACGGTAATTACTCTGTGTCTTCGCAATCTGGTTCTTCAGATATGTTAGAAAGTTTTGGATATAATTTCACAAATGATGAAAGTGTATTGAGAGAACATTTAGAGAAAGCAAATATTTGTTTTTTACATGCACCAAAATTTCACCCGGCAATGAAAGCGGTTGGTCCAACGAGAAAAGCATTGGCATTAAAAACGTTCTTTAACATGCTTGGTCCTTTGGTAAACCCAAGTTCTCCTAAGAATCATATGCTTGGAACTTTTAATTTAGAAATTGCACGTTTGTACAATTATATTTTGCAAGAAGAAAGTGTCAATTACGGTATTGTGCATGCTTTAGATGGTTATGATGAAATCTCGTTAACAAGCGGATTTAAATTTTTTACTAAAAAAGGAGAACAAATTATAAACCCAGAAGATTTAGGTCAAAAGAGAATTCAGCAGTCAGAAATATTTGGTGGAAACTCTATAGCAGATGCAGCAAAAATTTTCAAGTCTATTTTAGAGGGAAACGGAACGGAAGCTCAAAATAATGTTGTGCTAACAAATGCCGCTTTCGCTTTAAAAATTGTAGATGAAACAAAGAGTTTCGAAACTGCCTTTAGTGAGGCAAAAGATTCACTTTTTGGTCTGAAAGCGAAACTAACATTAGAGAAATTAGTGAGTATTTAAAATGGAAAAAAAGAAAAATAGTTTAATCTCAATTATACCTGCCTTTTTATTAATGGGAGCTGCAGTTGGTATTCAAACAACAAATATTCTAAGAGATACGGTAATAGGACTCATTGTAGGAATCATCGTTTACTTTTTTTTAAAGCATAGAAATAAAATAATTAATAATAAAAAGTCATAAAATGACCATTTTAGATAAAATAGTAGCGTTTAAGAAGACAGAAATTGCTAAGATTAAGGCAGAGGTGCATATTAAGAAATTAGTTGAAAGTCCAAATTTTGGAAGAGAAGTTTTCTCATTAAAAAAATCTTTATTAGAAGTTGGTTCAACAGGTATTATTGCCGAGTTCAAGCGCCAATCTCCGTCTAAAGGAATAATAAATGATACTGCAACGATTGCAGATGTAACTAACGGATATTTAGATGCTAATGTTGCTGCACAATCAATTTTAACAGATACTTCCTTTTTTGGAGGATCGATGGCAGACTTGATGGAAGCAAGAGTTATCAATCAACAAAAACCAATTTTAAGAAAAGATTTCATTGTAGACGGATTTCAAATTGTAGAGGCAAAAGCCATTGGTGCAGATGTGATATTATTAATTGCTGCTTGTTTAACTTCTGAAGAATTAAAAAACTACGGAAACCTAGCAGCAGATTTAGGATTAGAAGTGCTGTATGAAGTGCATACACAAGAAGATCTAGATAAAATTAATGATTTAGACAATAAAATCATTGGAATTAACAATCGAAATTTAAATACTTTTGAAGTTGACTTAGAGAATTCTATTAAACTATCAAATCAGATACCTAACAGTAGTTTAAAGATTTCTGAAAGTGGAATTTCAGACCCCAAAATTATTATGGGTCTAAAAGAATATGGTTTTCAAGGGTTTTTAATAGGAGAAACCTTTATGAAACAAGAGAACCCTGGTGAGGCTTGTCTAGAATTTATTAGTCAAATAAGATAGTTATGAAACTAAAAGTTTGCGGAATGAAATACGTAGAAAATATCCAACAAGTTGCAGCATTGCAGCCAGATTATTTGGGTTTTATTTTCTATGAGAAATCGAAAAGAAATTTTGAAGGAATCATTCCAGAACTTCCAAAGTCAATTAAAAAAACAGGTGTTTTTGTGAATGAAATGCTTGAGATTGTAATTTCTATGGTTGAAGAATATCGCCTAGAAGCGATTCAATTGCATGGCGATGAATCTCCAGCCTATGTGTTAACATTACAAAATCAATTAGAAGCGCGAAGGGCTTTATTTATCGAAGAGAATAAGCATATAAAAAAGAAAAAAAATCAACATTTTATTTCTAAGGATAATGTTGAAATTATCAAGGTTTTCGGAATTAAAGATGCATTTGATTTTGATGTTTTAAAACCATATTTAGATCTTGTGGATTTCTTTTTATTCGATACGAAAGGAGAAGAAAGAGGAGGGAACGGAACGAAGTTTGATTGGAAAGTATTAGAGAATTATCCATTTGAAAAACCTTTCTTTTTAAGTGGAGGAATTGGTCTAGAGGATGTTGAAGGAATTCATGAAATAATTAATTCAGAATTACCATTGCATGCAATAGATGTAAATAGTAAATTTGAAAGTATACCAGGAAGGAAGAAAACAGAAGAATTAAAGAAGTTTATACAAGATTTAAAGGTTTAATTGTTGAAATATTGCAACGAATTAACAAGCATATGATTACACAAAATAAAGATATGAAATCAAAATTTCACCCAGACAAAAACGGATATTTCGGACAATTTGGAGGTGCGTTTATTCCAGAACTGTTACATCCAAATGTGCAAGAATTAGCAGATAATTATATTCAAATTATCGAATCTTCAGAATTTCAGATAGAGTATAAAGACTTGTTAAAAGAGTATGTTGGTAGACCCACACCGTTGTATTTGGCAAAAAGGCTGTCAGAAAAATATGGTGCTCATGTGTATTTAAAACGTGAAGACTTATGTCATACCGGTGCGCATAAAATTAACAATACTGTTGGTCAGATTTTAATAGCTAAGAAGTTAGGTAAAACTAAAATTATTGCTGAAACAGGTGCTGGGCAGCACGGTGTTGCAACTGCTACAGTTTGTGCATTAATGGGATTAGAATGCACCGTTTTTATGGGCGAAAAAGACATCGTACGTCAGGCACCAAATGTTACTAGAATGAAAATGTTAGGAGCAAAAGTAGTGCCTGCAACCAGTGGCTCTAAAACACTAAAAGATGCAACAAACGAAGCAATTCGTTATTGGATTCAGCATCCAGAAACTTTTTATTTAATTGGTTCTGTTGTTGGTCCTGCACCACACCCAGATATGGTAGCACGTTTACAAGCTATTATTTCAGAAGAAATGAAATGGCAATTAAAGGAGAAGACAGGAAAAGAAAATCCAGATACTATTATTGCTTGTGTTGGTGGAGGTTCTAACGCTGCTGGTGCTTTTTATCATTATTTAGATGATGAAAATGTAGAGTTAATTGCTGTTGAAGCAGCAGGTTTGGGAGTGCATTCTGGTGAGAGTGCTGCAACTTCTCAATTAGGGCAGGTTGGTATTATCCATGGAAGCAAGACGATATTAATGCAAGACGAATACGGGCAAATTGTAGAACCATATTCGATATCTGCAGGTTTAGATTATCCAGGAGTTGGGCCTTTACACGCTTTTTTATATGAAAGTGGTAGAGCAAAATTTATGAGTGCTACAGATCAAGAAGCCTTAGATGCCGCTTTTGAATTGACAAAGATAGAAGGAATTATTCCAGCTTTAGAAACAGCGCACGCTTTGGCCGTTTTAGATAAAATTACGTTTAGAAAAGATCAGGTTGTTGTTGTGAATTTATCAGGTAGAGGAGACAAAGATTTAGAGATTTATACAAAATATTTAGAAGCATAAAGAAAGATGAATAGTAATATAGTACACATTGAAAAGGAGTTAACAGACTTAAGAAATCAATTAAAAAATCATTCTCTATATAAGAGACTCAATACCTTAGAAGATGTACAGACATTTATGTCGCTGCATGTTTTTGCAGTGTGGGATTTTATGTCGCTTTTAAAAGCAATACAGATTAATCTAACCTGTGTTTCAATCCCTTGGATGCCTGTTAAGAATGCCGAATTAGCACGTTTTATTAATGAGATTGTGGTAGCTGAAGAAAGTGACCATGATGCCCACGGAGTGGTTAAAAGTCATTATGAAATGTATTTAGATGCGATGGCTGAAGTACAGGCAGATCCAAGTAAAATGAATAATTTTTTGGAAACTTTACAATCCAATATTTCTGTGGGAAAAGCATTAGAAAGTTTAGAAGTACCAAAGGCAGTAAAAGAGTTTTTAAACTTTACGTTTGATATTATAAAAACAAATAAAACACATTTAATTGCAGCTTCTTTTACCTTTGGAAGAGAAGATGTAATTCCAGATATGTTTATAAGTATTATTGACAAAGCTACGCTTGAAAACAATAAATCTTATGATAGTTTTAATTACTATTTAAAGAGGCATATTGAATTGGATGGTGATGAACACGGCCCCTTATCTTTAAGAATGATTGAAGAATTATGTGGTAATGATGCACAAAAATGGAAAGAAGTTTTAGAGACTGGAAAGAGAGCATTGGAATTAAGAATTAATTTATGGAGTGCAATTGAGCAAGAAATAACAGCACAATTAAAAGTAGCAATATGAATTCGATTCAAGAATTACTTCAGAAAAAAGATAAAAATGTACTGTCTATTTATTTTACTTGTGGGTATCCTAATTTAGAAGATACCACCAATGTAATTTCAGCATTAGAAGAGAGTGGTGTAGATTTCATAGAAGTTGGTTTGCCTTATTCAGACCCTTTAGCAGACGGGCCGACTATTCAAGAAAGTAGTCATGAAGCTTTAGAAAATGGGATTAATTTAGATGTTATTTTTGAGCAATTAAAAACGATTAAAGAAACAAATAAGACTCCGTTAATAGCAATGGGCTATTTGAATCAGTTATTGAAATATGGTGAAGATAAATTCTGTCAAGCGTGCGTAGATTGCGGTATAGATACTGTAATTCTTCCAGATTTACCTATGGTAGAGTTTGAAAACCACTATAGACAACTCTTTGATAAATATGGACTTACAAATGTTTTTTTAATAACACCTCATACATCAGAAGATCGAATTAGAAAGATAGATTCCTATTCTAAGGCATTTATTTATGTAGTTGCATCTGCATCCATTACCGGTGCAAAAGGAGAAATTTCTAGTAATCAAATTGGTTATTTCGAGAGAATACGTGCAATGAATTTGCAAAGTAAATTAATTATAGGTTTTGGTATCTCTGATAAAACTACTTTTAATACTGCTTGTTCATATGCAAACGGAGCCATTGTAGGCTCTGCTTTTATAAAGCATTTAGGAACTAATGGAATAGGTAAAATAGATGATTTTATAAAACCAATTATTTCTTAAGTTAAAAAAGGCAAAACTTAGTAAGTTTCGCCTTTTTTATAAATTCTAAAATTGCTTAGTTAACGCTAATTAGATGTATATCAAAAATCAATACTGCTCCACCTGGAATGCTAGAACGTCCGTTAATTCCATATCCTAAATTATAAGGAATTAATAACATTCCTTCTCCACCTTCTTTAAAAAGTTGAATTCCTTCTGTCCATCCCGGGATTACCTGGTTTAATCCAAAAGAAATACCAGCATCACCACTTTGGTCAAAAGTATTTCCATCTAGAAAGTATCCTTTGTAAGCAACTGTAACGTTAGAAGAGCTTGTAGGTCTTGTTCCAGAACCACCATTATCAATCACGTAATACAATCCAGAATTAGTTCTAGTTGCATCTAAATCATTAGCCTCTATGTACGCAATAATATCTTCTTCTGTCTGAGGTTCAAAGTTTGTGTCTTTAGCACATGATGTGAAAATAAATATTGAAAAAATAATATATAAATAAAATTTCATTTCGTGTTTTTTAGATTTTAGGCGAATATACTCTGATTATTTTAATAAACCTTTTCTCCGTTTAAATAAGTTGATATAGCATTCGTTTTAGGAATTTCGCTTCCTTCAACTTTCATTATATCTTGATTCAAAAGAACAAAGTCTGCAAATTTACCAACTTCGATGCTTCCTTTTTCATCTTCTTCAAAATTTGAGTATGCAGCCCAAATCGTCATTCCTTTTAAAGTCTCTTCTCTTGTTAATGCATTCTCTATTTGAAACCCATTTTTCGGGTAATTGTCTGTATCTTTTCTAATAGTTGCCGCGTAAAAAGTTAAAAACGGATTTACCTGTTCTACAGGGAAATCTGTACCTAGAGCAATTTTTCCATAGGTGTTTAATAGTTTTTTAAATGCGTAGGCACCCTTCATTCTTTTTGCTCCAACTCGGTCTCCTGCCCAATACATGTCTGAAGTTGCGTGTGTTGGTTGCACCGAAGGTAGAATATTATCAAAATGATTAAAATCTTCTTCGGAAATTATTTGCGCATGTTCAATTCTCCAGCGTCTATTCTTACTGTCTTTTAATACTTCCTTGTAGGTTTTTAACATCCAGGTATTTGTAGAATCTCCGATGGCATGTGTATTCATTTGATAGTCTGAAGCTGCAATTTGTTTTGCAATTTCTTGATATCTTTCTGGCGGATAAATTAAGGCTCCAAAATGATTTTCTCTATCTGAATATGAAGTACGCATTGCAGCACCTCTAGAACCTAAAGCTCCATCTCCATAAACCTTAAAAGAACGCACATTTAACCTATCTGTTTTTAGTTTTCCTTTATTTATATAGTAGTTAATTTGTGTTTGCTTATCTCCTGAAACCATGGCATATATGCGCATTTTTAAACTTTTAGCTTTTTGTAGACTATCTATTAGCTCTATGGTCTTTCTGTCTAATCCTGCATCATCAACAGTTGTTAATCCGTATGAAAAGGCTATTTTTTGAGCATCTAATAAACCTTGAATTGCTTCTTTATTTGAGGTCTTTGGAAATTTAATAAAGTCCATAGCTGCATCAATTAAAACACCAGTGAGTTTACCGTTTTTTAAAATGATTTCTCCACCAGAGACCTTTGTGTTTTTTGTAATCCCAGCCATATTAATTGCTACTTGATTTACCAATAAAGCATGTCCATCAACTCTACCAACAGCTACAGGAATTTTGGGAAATAAAGCATCTAGCTTTTCTTTAGTTGGAAATTCTTTTAGTTCCCAATCGTTTTGATCCCAACCGCGCCCGGTAATAAAAGTGTTATTTTTTTCTTTTTGAAAAGCGACAAGCTTCTCTAATACCTCATCATAACTTTTAGTGCCTTCTAAAGAAACTTTTTGCTGCTGCAAGCCCATTCTATAAAAATGACAATGTGCATCTATCAATCCAGGAACTATGGTTTTATTTTCTGCATCTACAATTTTATCAGATTGATACCTGCCTGTAATTTCTTCATTTTTTCCAACAGCTATAAATACTCCATCTTTAATGGCAAAAGCTTCTGCTTTATCAAAACTAGTATTTACCGTATAGGTATTTGAATTGATTACAATTAAATCTACTTTTTCTTTACTACATGAAAAAAGAGTGAGTATAGTAACGAGGAGTAAAAGGTTTTTTTTCATTTTTTTTAATCTTTAATTTAGGAGTTTATATATATGATATAAGTGCAATACATCAATACAAATTGCAAGCGGAATTCGAATAAAAGCTATTTTTTTAGAACCAATAGCTGGCCTAACCTTCGTTGCATCCCAAATATGAATGGGTAGAAAAATAAGCAATAAAATAAAGATTCCTATAGCTGCATTTTTCATGGTTGTATCGAAAAAAACACCCAGACCTAAAAGAAATTCTAGTAAACCAAAAATATAATTTATGGCTAGCTTTGGTAAAAAAGCAGGAATAAAATTCTTAAAGAAATTCGGTCTAATGATGTGCATAATTCCTGCAAAACAAAAAAGGATGCCAAATAGAATTCTTAAAAAAAGTACAGTGGTTTGCATGGTGTTTATGGTTTTACTGAAACGTTATTATATAAGTATTTATCCATTAAATACACAATACTGGCCATAGACGCACTTCCTAGTTCTAGCTCACGTTTGTTAACTTTATCGAAAGTATCTCTGCTTGTATGATGGTAATCAAAATAACGCTGGCTATCCGGTCTGTAGCCAACTAAGGTTACATCTTCTCCTTTTAAAGGAGCGATATCTGCACCAGAACCGCCTGCTTTTAAATCATGCAAGCCGTAAGGGGATAAAAGTTTTTTCCAACTTTGTAATAATTTTGTATTCGATGCATTTGCTTGAATAGAAAAGCCTCTTGGTGTATGGCCGCCAGCGTCAGATTCTAAACCACCAATATGATTTTCTTTATTAAGTTTTGCCAATTCTGCATATTTTTTTGCACCACGTGTTCCGTTTTCTTCATTCATAAAAAATACAATTCGAATGGTGTTTTTTGGTCTAATATTATTTTTTTTAAATAAATAAGCAACTTCTAAAGATTGCACAATACCTGTGCCATCATCATGAGCTCCTTCTCCCAAATCCCAGGAATCTAAATGGCCACCAACAACAAAAATATTTTCTGGCGTCTCTATTCCTCTAATTTCACCAACAACATTAAAAGAAGGTGCGTCTTGAAGCGTTTTACAGTCTTGTTTAAAGTAGAATTTTAAAGTCGGATTTTTCTTTAAATCTGCACTTAGTATATTTGCTGCCTTACTGCTAATTGCGGCAGCAGGAATGTATTGCTTTTTTGGTAAATCATTATACGTCATAGTTCCTGTATGTGGAAAATCATCAACAGAATTAGTCATAGAGCGTACAATTACACCTTTAGCTCCAAATGCCCCACAAATCGCAGCACCTTGCACTCTTTGATCTACACAACCTCCATAAGCACTAAATGTATTAATTAAAGTGTTATCAAAAGACCTGTTGAAGAATACAATTTTGCCTTTCATTTTTTTACCTAGAGCTTTTGCTTCTTCTAGAGATTTTACTTCTATAACTTCAGCTAAAACGCCTGTTTTAGGTGTTGCTATAGAAAAACCTAGAGCACAAATTGGTACGTTTTTTTGTATTCCGTTTGCAGAATACATTGCAATTTCTTTTTCTCCCCGCACCCAATGTGGCACCATTACGGGCTGAAGCCAAACAGAGTCTAAACCAATTGTATTCATTAATTTCTCTCCCCAAACAACAGCTTTAGCCGCCTCTGGCGAACCTGATAATCTACCGCCAATATTCTGAGTTAAATCTCTTAACCATTCAAAGGATTTACCATCTTTTAATACGCTATTAAATAAACTTTTGATATTTGTAGAATCTATTCTTTCTTCAGAAGAAAAATGCTGAGTTACTTTTTGGTTTGATTTGGTGTTGCACGAGCTAACAAAAAAAGAGACAAAAATTAAGAATAGTATTTTTTTCATAATTGTAAAAATTTATTTTTATAAAACTACAAAAATGAAACGAGAAAGCTCTTTCCATATATGGCTAGATTTTTTTTGAATAAAATTAAAAATCAAACTTATAAGTAAGTCCAGCTAAAGCTTGAAATCCTTGCGTGTCAAAATTTGAAAAACGTTGGTAATTTGTATTTAACACATTGTTTAATTCTAAAAAAGCAGAAAATTTATCATTAAAATGATACCCACCGTTTAAGTTAACATCCGCAAAAGAAGATACGGTCTTTACACCATTTATGCTTGATGGAAATTTCGCAGCATACAGCGCATCTTTGCGCTCACTATTATAATAAATATTTGAAGTAGCGTACCATTTTTTACTTTTAAATTTTGCTAAAAAGGAAGCTTTTAAACCCGGGAGATTCCAGTTTTCTAGTGCTGTTGTAGTTGTATAATTGTCATATTTAATTTGTGTAGCAAAAGTTAAGGTTTTATCAAAAAGATATTCTATTTCTGCAAAAATAGAGGTGGTATTTACATCATCATAATAAATACTAAAGGAGTTTCCATATTCATAACCTTTTAAAGGTTCTCCATCGGAAATAGTTGCAATGCCGTTAGATTTAGAGTTATTTCTTAAAAATAAAGGTTTGTCTTCTTCTTTTGTAACACTTGCCTTTATATTGTAGTTAAGGTTTCGTGTAATATTTCCCTTGAAACCAATAAATAAATTTGAAGATTGTACCGTTTGAGTTATGAATAGGGTTGGTGAAACATACGGATTTACTTCTGTAAATTTCTTGTATGTATTGGTTTCTAAATCTCCTGAAAAACCAGCATATCCATTTATATACTTCTTTAAAATACTTGTTTGCAAAAGTAAGTTAGGAAACATAAAAAAGTTAGTAACATCATTTTCTAAGTCTAAAGAGATAAACGCCCTTAAACCTATATTTAAGGAAACACCTAAATACGCTGCTTTGTAATTAGGAATTATTTTTGCAGTTATTATATTGTAGTCTATTTCACTAGAATTTGCATAATTATTTTGGAAACCACCTTTCAAAAAGGCTATTCCGGTAAGTATTGAAATATCATTTAAATTAGCACTTAATCTGTCTAAAGGAAAATCTAATTTTGTCTCAAAATTCACAAGTGTTTCTGAACTATTAAATTTATCAGTAAAGTGAGAAACAGAAATTTTACTAAAATCTATATAAGAATCATGAAAACTAAAGGCTCCTTCCAACTTTAAATGTGCATGTTTTTGTGCTTCATTAATACTTTTTATCGTATTATCTGTAAAAGCTTTATCCGTTGGTAAACCATACCAATTATAATTATTTTGTGTTGCATCTAAACGTACTTTCCAATCAAAATATCTTTCTTGTTGTTTGAAGAAAGTTGCCATACTAAAATTTGAAAAAGTGCTATTTAAACTAGTTTTATTAATATTTTTTTTGGAGGCACTATATTTTGTATGAATGCCAAAATCATTATTAAAACGAGTGTTCTTATGGATAAATAGTTCTGCATAAGGACTCGCATAATTACCATAGCCGACTGCTAGGTAGTTATTGTAAATTCTTTCTTTTACGCCAATATTAATGCCTTTTACAACTCCTGTTTTAGGAACAAATGTAGAAGCAACAGGAGCAGACAAAATGCTGTATTTTAATTTTTTCTTGTTGCTTTTTTTTAGTAGAATTACCTTTGGATTATTCCTTATTTTTTTTGCGTCTGAAATTTTAGGGTTGTACTTCGTAATTATATTTACAATCTCAGTTTTTATAATTGTGTCGTTCTTTTTTTCTTGAGCATTTGAAGAAAAAACTACTATTAAAACACTACAAAGGAAAAAGCATTTTCTCATTATTTCTTTTTTTGCGGAGTTACTGAATTATTTTTTTTGGCTTCGTTTTGTTTTATCGTGTTTAATGCAGTTTTAGCGTCTTCTATAATATCTTTAAATTCTTTAAAGTTTTTTATTACATTTTCTAAAACAAAATTAGCCTGATAGACATCATTTAAAGCATAATAATTTTCACCCATTATTACGTAACTTTTTACAGCCCAATATTTGTAAGCAGTATATTTTGCAATTAATTCTTGAACAACTTTATTAGATGCTTCATATTCTTTTTGCTGATTTTTGAAAAATGCATTGTAGTATAAAGCTTCTGCTTTAAGTTCACCATCTGCAGTTTTTTCTATTTCAATATAATATTCTTCAGCGCTCATAAAATCATTATTTTTAAGAGAAGCTCTTGCAATTATTTTTTTAGCATCGTGCTCTAATCTATTGCTTATTTTATCTTTTCTTAATATTTTTTCAGCATACGATAATTGCAAGTTCATAATCTTCTGTTTCATAAGTACCTTTCATTAAATTACTTTGCGCAAAAAGAATATTCTCTGAAATATATGCTTCTTCTTCCAACCTTTTTAAAATTGGAAGCGCATTTTTAAAGTCGTCTTTATCTAAATAGATTTGAGATAATTTATTTAGAGAATTTTCAGAATAATCAGAACGTTTTTCTTCAATAATAAAAGTATAATAGGGAATTGCTTCTTGAAATAACTTTTCTTTAAAAAGCACATCTGCTAAATAATAATGTGCTTTTATTTTATAACTTCCCTCAGGGAATTCTGTAGTGTATTTTTTAAGACTTTTTATAGTTTTTTTTGCATTCTTATCATCTAAATATTTTTTTTCTGCTACAGCAAATGTAGTTTTCTCTAATTGGGCATTGGTATTATTTATAAACGATAAAGTAGTTATCCATGTAACATAATCGCTTAAATTACCTTCTTCTATATACACTTTTCTTGCATTGGTAACCGCTTCTAACGCATCAGGGGAATTAGGGAATTTTGCCGCTACGGTTTTGTACTTTATTAAAGATTCTTTGTAAGCGTTGTTGTTAAAGTAAAGCAAACCTTGCCTTAATAACGCTCTAGATAAGAAGATGCTTTTAGGGTGTTTCTTTGCAAGTCTATTATAGGCAATATGTGCATTTTTAGAATCTTTAAGTGCTGAGTAGGTGTTTCCTAACTGATACAAAGCGTCATCTTTTAAGTTTGAAATAGGAAATGCACTATTTACTTTTTTAAGCGCAATTATTTTTGCTTCATATTCATTTATAAAACCATAACTCATTCCTATTTGATATGTCGCATAATCTGTACCAATGCCAAAATCATCTGTTACTTTTTCATAGGCAATAATTGCTTTTTTATAACTTGTTGTTGCATAATAACTATCTCCTAATCGTGTAAATGCATCATATTTTATACCCTCTAGAATGGCATCTTTTTGTAGAAACATTTCAAAAGCTTTAGAAGCCTTAGTATATTCTTTTAATTTAAAATGGCAATAACCAATATTATAATCTAGTAAGAGAAAAGTGTCTATTTTATCCTGTTTCACCAAAGTATTTAAACTGCTAAATTTTATTAAAGCAGTTTGATAGTCTTGCAACATATAAGTAGTTTCAGCTTCCCAATACTTGCATTTTTGATTGATTTCAATAGTCTTAGATTTTTTTCCTTCAACAAATAGTTTCAAAGCCTCTTTATAGTTATTCTCATTAAAGAGTTGAATGCCGCGATACAAAGAAACCTCTTGTCTAAATGCGGTATTTTCTTTGGACTTTTTTTGTGATAAAAATTCTAAAGCTCCTTTGTAATCTTGCTCATTTAGAAAAGAAGAAACTAATAATTCATTAATTTTAGCATATTCTTTGGATGTTGGATATTTCTTTAAATAATCTTGTAAAACTTTAGCTACAGCTTCAAAAGGATTTCCTTCTTCATAACTTAATTTGGCATAATTTAATGCTGCATCTTGTTGCAAGTTCTTGTTAAAACTCATTTCTGCCGCAGATCTAAAAGCATTTAATGCGGCTGCTTTCTTATCTAAGCGCAGATAGCATTCACCTAAGTGATAATACGCATTTTGAGAAACAGTATTTTTCTCATCAATAATTTTATTAAAATTACTTACTGCATTTTCGAAATCTTTTTGCTTGTAATATGCATATCCTAATTGATAAAAATCTGTATTATTCCATTTTCCTTTAATTCCTTGATAACCTTTTAAATATGGTATTGCAACTTTATATTCTTTTAGATTGAAGTAGCTTTCACCAATAATTTTAGAGACATCAGATTTTAATTTTTTTTCTATTGTTGAAAATAATTTTAATCCAACTTTTATACAACGTTCAAAATTTCCAACTTTAAAACTAATATCTAATAAGTAATAAGAAATTTCTGCTCGGTAAGATTCATTGTCTGCAATTTCTTTTAATGTAGATTCTGCAATATCATAATCCTCTAATTTATAGGCTATAAAACCATAATAATATCGAGAATCATTTCCATATTTAGCATCATTAATTAATGGTAGAAAACGCTTATTGGCTAAAGTTAAATTATTGGTAGTTAAAAAACAATAACCCATTTTAAAGTTCAACTCTTTTTGGTCTTCATTAGAAAGTTCATCAATAGCTACTTTTTGAAACCACTTTAGAGCATAAGCAGTTTTTTTATTCGCAAAATAATAGGTTCCAACAGTAAAAAAAGCAGCATTTTTTTTGTTGCTATTTGGATGATTTTCCACAAACGAAAGCACTTTTTTATCTGCATCTGGCTGCTTTAGTTTTATGGCACACATTGCTTCATAGTATAAAGCATCTGCTTTTAAATTAGAACCAATGTTTTTAGTTTTACTAAATGTGTGAAACGTCTTTTGAGCAGCAGCATACGCTTTTGTGTTGTATAAATTTAAGCCAGAATTATAGCTAGTTATATCTGTTGCATTTGCAATTGTTTGTTGCGATAAAAAAGGAAGTGCAACAAAGAAAAAACACAAAGAAAGCATCTCTTTTTTAAAAAAATGATATTTCATATAAATTTTATTTCTCTCGATAGATAACGAATAATTCTTTGTTTTGTTGGAGTGGAAAACAAAAGAATCTCAAATTTTTAATCAAAAGTAAGAATTGTTATGAATTCATAGTAAAAAATCGTTAGAAACTTTTAAGTTTGTAGAAACTACCTAATATTATGAGCAATCTTGTTTTACATCTAGAAAATGCAGAAATCTATCAAAGAGATAATTTGGTTCTTTCTAAAGTAAATTTAACCATTAATAAAGGAGAATTTTGTTATTTAATAGGAAAGACGGGTAGTGGAAAAAGTAGTTTAATGAAAACCTTGTATGGAGATTTGCAGCTAAGAAAAGGAGTTGGAAGTATTGTAGGGTTTGATTTAAAAGGTTTAAAAGAAAAGGAAATTCCGTTTTTAAGAAGAAAAATAGGAATTGTATTTCAAGATTTTAAGTTATTAAATGATAGAAATATTTTCGAAAATCTAAAGTTTGTTTTAAAAGCAACTGGTTGGAAAGACAACAATCTTATGAAAGAAAAAATTTATGAGGTACTAGATAAAGTGGGTTTAAAATCTCAATACTATAAAAACACATTTGAACTTTCTGGCGGTGAGCAGCAGAGAGTAGCAATTGCCAGAGCCCTTTTAAACGATCCTGAATTGATTTTAGCAGATGAACCAACTGGTAATTTAGATCCAAAAACATCTTTAGAGGTAATGGAACTTTTAAATGAAATTTCTAAAAACGGAAAAACTATTTTAATGGCTACTCACGATTATCAATTAATTGTAAAGTTTAAGCAGAAAACATTAAAGTGTGAAGGTGGTAAGTTATTTGAAGTTGCTCAACAAGTTAGCGTTTAATTAATAATAATTTATTTTTGAAAAATAAAAAAATATTTGTTGCTGTAACTAATGATATTTCTACCGATTATCGAGTGCATAAAATATGCAATTACCTAATTAGTAAAAATTATGAGGTAGTAGTCTATGGCAGAACATTGTCAAATACAATTGGTGTAAACCGAGCATATGATATTGTTAGAGTAAAGCATGTTTTTAATAATAATTTTTTATTCTATGCAGAGTATAATTTGAGACTATTTTTTTATCTAATTTTCAAAAAATTTGACCACATATTGTCAAATGATTTGGATACTTTGCCCGCTTGTTTTTTTATAAGTAGACTAAAAAAAATTGATTTAGTATATGACAGTCATGAACTTTTCTCCGAAGGACCAGAGCTGCAAGGGAGGGCATTTGTTCAAAGTTTTTGGAGAGCATTAGAGAGTTTTTTTCTACCTAAAATAAAAAAATCATATACGGTAAGTGCAGCGATAGCGTACTTCTACGAGAAGAAATACCATAATAATATGGGAGTTATTAGGAATATTCCTTTGCAAAATGATAAATTAGAGTTAGAGGAGGTGGTTTTTCCAACAACAAAAAGAATAATTTTATATCAGGGTGTTTTAAATCCTGGAAGAGGTTTGAAACCAATGATAAAGGCATTGAAATTTATTGATGATCTTGATTTGATAATTATAGGTTATGGCAAAGTAGCTGATGAGTTAAAAGCTTTTGTTATTGCAGAAAAAATGGAGGACAGAGTTTATTTTTTAGGAAGAATCTCTAGAGATAAATTATTTAATTACACTAAAAAAGCGACTCTAGGAATGGTTTTAGAAGAGCCATTAGGCTTAAGCTTTGAATATTCATTGCCAAATAAGTTATTTGATTATATTCATGCAGGTATACCAATTGTAGCAGGAAGGTTACCAGAGATTACAAGTATAATAAAAGAATATAATGTAGGTGTAATTGTAAAGGATTACACACCAAAGGAAATTGCTTTTACCATACAGAATCTTTTAAATAGTCCTGCACTAATGAATGAGATAAAGGAAAATCAAAAGAAAGTAGCCGCTATATTATGTTGGGAGAAAGAAAGTAGAAAACTAGATAAATATTTTATATAATTGAAAGATAGCAATCCAAAATTATCTATAATAATACCTGTCTTAAATAAGATAACAGGTTTGAAAGCGACTATTGATAGCATCAATAGTCAGCTTTTTAGAGATTTTGAAGTTTGGATTATTGATGGTAAATCATCTGAAGAAACACAAGAATATTTAAGGACTTTATCCGCACCTTTTTTTTATAAAACACAAAGAGATTCTGGAATTTATGAAGCCATGAATACAGGGGTCTTAATGGCTAAGGGGGATTGGTTGTATTTTTTAGGAGCAGAGGATGTTTTTTACACTCCAGATACCTTGAGAAATGTTTTTAAAAAACAGATTACAGGCAGAGCTAATTTAATATCAGGAAGGATTATTTATGAAGGGAGTACAATACCATTTGTATACAGTAAAAAGAAGCGAGTAAAGTATCCCTCTTGGTCATTTGCTATGTGGATTAGAAATGGTTTACACCACCAAGGAACTTTTTATAGAAGTTCATTGTTCTTGGCTGCGAAATATAATTTAGATTATAAAACCTTGGCAGATTACGGAGTCAATCTTCAACTATATCAGAATAATGAAACGTGCGTTTTACTGAAAGAAATGATAGCAAAATGCAATTCTGACGGTGTTTCGAAAGTAGGGTCTTGGGAGTTGTATTTGGAAGAGATAGATTTGAAATTAGCGCTAAGTTCTCCGTTATTTCTTCCGTTTTTTTATATTTTAGCTTTTATAAAATACATGTCTAAAAAAATAGTAATGCATGACTAGAGACGAAATTTCTGAATTTATCGTGCTGAAGTTGATGCAGGAAAAAGAGGTGTTAAAACACGATTTCAAATCGCGAAGAAAGGAGATTGGTTATTTTTTCATCGATGGTTTGTTACCTAACGAGTTAGCACTAGAAATTTACACGAAGTTTCCTTCAACAGACAAGGCTGTTCGAAAGAAAAACTTACGCGAGTTTAAATTTACAGCCTATCAAATGGATCATTATGACAGTCTATTAGAGGACTTGATTTATGCATTTCAAGACGAAAAGTAATTCAGATAATTTCAGAAATTTGCGATTTAGAGGAAGTTTATGGTGATGAAAATTTATATGCTGGCGGTTTGTCTTTAATGGAGAAGGACAATTTTTTGAATCCGCATTTAGACAATTCTCATGACAAAGATAGAGAAAGATGGCGTGTTTTAAATTTGTTATACTACGTTACACCAAATTGGACTCTAGAAAACGGTGGTAATTTAGAGGTTTGGCCAAACGGTTTAAAACAAGCACAAACCACTATAGAAAGTAAGTTTAATAGGTTGGTAGTTATGACAACACATCAAAAATCTTGGCATTCTGTGAGTAAGGTTTTAAAAGAGGATATAAGACGTTGTGTTTCTAATTACTACTTTTCGAATACACCCCTTTTAGAGTCAGATACATTTCATGTAACAACTTTCAGAGGAAGATCCTCAGAAAAAATAAAAGATTTGATTTTTAGGGTGGATAATACTTTGCGATCTAATATACGTAAACTGTTTAAGAAAGGAGTGAGAGAAAACCCACATCAGTACAAGAAATAGTTGTTTTAAATTATTACTAATAACTTTTTCATCTTGCTGTTCCAGATAAGCGCTATTTTGCCAATTTTAATTCTTCAGTATATTTTTCTTCAGAAACCCTATTTTTTTTAGAGATTTACTAATATCACCACTTCTAATAATTATTAATAGGTGGTTTTCTAGAAAATGCATTTCTTCAATCATTAACGCTATACTTCGTTCAATATTTAAAACAGCCTAAATTTTTTGCTATTTCATAATAAAGAATAGTAAGCTGTCAAAATAAATTTCGACTATGTAGAAAACTGGCTTTAATTTTTCATAAAAATGATTCTTAAAACAGCTATTGTCAAAAGAAGAAATATTTATGGTAAATTTGCAATCGAGGCAGATATCACTATTGCGCATTGTTATAGCGGCTTATGCTTTGCCCATTCTATTTTTGTATGAGTGCAATAAATTATCATTTCTTTTGGATAGAATGGTTTTATTTTAACAATTTATCTATAAAATATAGGCCATTCATAAAATAAAAATTAAAGATGAATTCGTACGTAAACGCATTTATACGGTCATTTAACGGGACTTTAGATTGGACGTGGAAATCTATTATTTTTGAAGTGCCATTTTATACTAATTATTTTTGGGGACTTATTTTAATCTCTTTGTTTGTCTGGGGTTTAGAAATGGTATTTCCGTGGCGCAAAGAGCAAGCTATATTTAGAAAAGATTTTTGGTTAGACGGGTTTTATATGTTCTTTAATTTCTTTATTTTCTCTATAGTTATTGGTGGTTTTTATAAAATATTACAAATAGCTTTTATAGACATTGGTATTACAGATAAATCTTTGGCTGTATTCAATCCTTCAGATTGGCCAATGGCACTGCAATTAGTTGTCTTTTTTGTGGTATTAGATTTTGTACAATGGTTTACACATACTTTATTGCACAAATACCCTGTCTTCTGGAAATTTCATAAAGTACACCACAGTGTGAAAGAAATGGGGTTTGCTGCACACCTAAGATATCATTGGATGGAAAATATCTTGTACAAACCTTTGAAAACTTTTGGAGTTATGATTTTGTTTGGATTTGAACCAAAACAAGCCTTTATCGTTCACTTTGTTGCAATTATAATCGGTCATTTTAATCATTCAAATATTAAAATTACATACGGGCCACTTAAGTATTTAATCAATAATCCAGTAATGCATCTGTATCATCACGCACAAGAGCTACCAGAAGGAAAATACGGTGTTAATTTTGGAATTAGCTTGAGTATATGGGATTATATTTTTAAAACAAATTATATTCCAGAGGACAGTGGTAAAGTTGCTTTAGGGTTTTCGGGAGATGCTTCATTTCCAAAAGGTTTTATTCGTCAAAACACCTATGGTTTTTCCAAAAATAAAAACTAAAGATTCATTATGATTTTTTTTTTAAAAAACTTGAGTATTCTCTTAAATTATTGAGCTTTAATAACAATCTCTAAGAATTACTTTTTCTGAATTCTATTATTTAATACCTCCTAAAAGATTAAAAGGTTATTAAAACTTAGATCTTATAACATTGCATAATTATAGTACACCTTTTATAAAGTTGATGGGCACACATAATCTGATACTTGAATTTTTGATTTTTTTATTGCTTCGAAACCACCTGCAATATCTATTAAATTATGGATTCCTCTACTTTTTAATATAGAAGCAGCAATCATCGATCTATATCCGCCTGCACAATGCACGTAAAAAGTTTTTTGATTTGGAAACGCTGTTAAATGATTATTTAAGTAATTTAAAGGAGTGTGTTTTGCGTCTATAACATGTTCAGATAAAAATTCTCTTTCTTTTCTTACATCAAATACTAGAACATCTTCGTCTTCTTTAATTTCTTTAAGTGTATCTGCTTTAATTGAAGTAACTGTATCATATTCTTTAGAAGCTTTTTTCCAAGTAACAAAACCTCCTTCTAAGTACCCCAATGTTTTATCGAAACCAACTCGAGACAAACGTGTAATTGTTTCTTCTTCAAGACCTACTGGTGTTACTAATAAAATGGATTGTTTAACATCTGCAATTAAGGCACCTACCCACGGAGCAAAACTACCATCTAAACCAATAAATATAGATTTAGGAATGTGTCCTTTTGCAAATTCATTTTGATGACGTACATCTAAAATAATTGCTTCTGTTTCATTTGTAGCAGCTTCAAAAGCATCTGGAGATAATGCTTGGGCACTGCGAGCTAATACATCCTGAAAATCGTCATAACCTTCTTTATTCATTTGAATATTTAAAGGAAAGTAGGAAGGGGGAGGTAATAAACCATCCGTCACTTCTTTAATAAATTCCTCTTTGGTCATATCCGCACGAAGTGCGTAATTTGTTGCTTTTTGGTTTCCTAAAGTATCTACGGTTTCTTTGCTTAAATTCTTTCCGCAAGAAGAACCTGCTCCGTGCGCAGGATATACAATAACATCATCTGCTAAAGGCATTACTTTGGTTCGTAAACTATGGTATAAAAAACCTGCTAAATCTTTTTCTGTTAAGCTCCCCAATTTTTGAGCCAAATCTGGGCGACCAACATCTCCTAAAAACAAAGTGTCTCCGCTAAAAATAGCATGATCTTTTCCGTTTTCATCTTTTAAAAGATACACAGAGCTTTCCATTGTGTGGCCTGGTGTGTGCAATACGGTAATCGTAATATTCCCTAATTTAAAAACTTGATTATCTTCTGCTATAATAGCGTCAAAACTTGTAGTTGCATTTGGCCCAAATATAATATCAGCACCAGTTTCTTTTGCTAAAGTTACGTGACCACTCACAAAATCTGCATGAAAATGTGTCTCAAAAATATATTTAATTTTTGCATTGTCTAATTTTGCTCTTTTTAAATATGGTTTTACTTCACGTAAAGGATCTATTACAGCAACTTCGCCATCACTCTCTATATAATAAGCTCCTTGCGCTAAGCACCCGGTATATATTTGTTCTATTTTCATATTTGATATTTGAATAAAGTCAAATTTGTCATTTGTTCGCAACTTTTGCAGGAACATTAGTTATAAAATGATGTTTTCTGTCTATGCTGCTATTTTTTTGATATTGCTATTCTATTATAAACAGCATCATAATTATCTTTTGCTTAATGCAATTCTTAAAAATAAGTATTATCAAAAGAAACAAATAGATTAATCCATATAGTTTTCGAAAGCGCAAATAGTAAAGGCGCTAAAATAAGCAATACAACCACCATTAAGATTAGCGTAGAAAGATAAGCCAAATCTGGTAAAATTAGCATTTTTAGCACAAATATTGCAACAAATAGTGCGACTCCTAAACCATAAGAAACATAGTAAGAGCCTTGAAAAAATCCGGGCTCCATGTCATATTTTAGATTACAATTGTTGCATTCTTTTTTAACCTCTCCAATTTTTTTTAAATTGTAAGGGTGACTTTTAAAAAAACGACCTTTATTGCATTTAGGGCATCTCATTTTTAGAATACTAAAAAGTTTGGTTCCTTTCTTTAACATGTGATTTTATTTTACACAAAAGTAGTATTCTTCTTAAGCATATAACACAATAATTGTAACAAAAGTAGAAACTTAAAAAAGGAATATAATTCCTTTTTTTGAATTTTATTTTCTATTATAAAATGGTATTATTTAAAGATTTTTAGAATACTTTGGAACACAGCATAAAACAAAAAGTATTAAACTGTTTCTAAAATTACTTTCAATATAGAAATCATACAAAGAAAAAAGCTTAAGTTTATTCTGATTTATATTTTCGTTTACCAGTTAAATACCCCAGATGAGTATGAAATTGTCGCTTTCGTAGGTTTTATCCCAAGTGAATTCTGCTCCTTCCGGTTCGTTAAGATTTGTAAAATCATTGGGTAGATAAACTTCTTTTTGAGCAAAAGATATTTGGGTATTTAGGCAAAGTAGAATTGTCAAGCAAAATAGAATTCTTAAATGTTTTAATATCCTGTAAAGTTTTTTTTGATAAACAAAATGAAATGATCAAGCTATATGCCATTGCTGCGTTGAGCAGCCATGGACAATATAGCCGGTGGTTTGAGGTTATTTCTTGAAAAATTTAAAAGATTGATTGGCATAATTTTCTATATTAATAAAATACATGCCTGAGCTCAAATCGGCAATGTGTATCTCTGTGATTTTTGATTTCAGACTCCCAGTTTTTAAAACATTACCAGAAACACTAACAATTCTAAAATTCCTATTTAATAAATGATCATCTACTTCAATTTGAACGATTTCATTCGCAGGATTTGGGTAGACTTTTGTTTTTAAGTCCTTGTTTGCTAATGAATTTACAGCGAGTGTGGTCATCAATTGATAATCCCAAATCCCTCTGGCATAAGTCGCAAATCGTACAGTACTTGATGAGACTATATACTCGACATCCATATACTCATTGATGGGTGCAGTAGTTCCTGCTATATTTTCCCACTGTCCGTTTGCTATTTCATATTCATATGGACCAATTGATGAAGCTGCATACAAGGTCGTTTCGTCCTCATTTGTTGCAAATGCATGAACCCGACATGGAAGCATGCCGATGTCGAATGCCGTGAAGCTATTTCCGTGATCTGAAGAATAATAAACGGGCGCATTGGAATAGCCACTTCCGCCAATCCAAACTTCACCGAGATTAATTTTTGATGGGAGTATTTCCTGGGCATAAAAACTATTTGATATTAGTGTACTAGAACTCCATGAATTGCCTCCATCAGACGAACTATAGAAATAACCA
Source organism: uncultured Polaribacter sp. (assembly GCA_937771065.1). Lineage (GTDB taxonomy): Bacteria > Bacteroidota > Bacteroidia > Flavobacteriales > Flavobacteriaceae > Polaribacter. Next base: position 37,830 of record CALJHU010000011.1, read on the forward strand.
TTTTCCGTTGCAACGTAAAAATAATTACTGTCCAAAGGGGAGATAGCAAGCGTAGCAATTCTAGCTCCTGAAAGTGTTTCAAAATCAGTGGTCATCTCAGTCGCTGTTGCCCCCTCGCCAGGATTGGCGATCAGTTCAATAATGTGACTGCCACTTCCATTGTTAAGGTATCCTGCTGTATAACATCTGTCTGGAAAATGATTTGACACCCAAGCAGGTGGTTCCCAATAGGGAATAGCGCCATTAGACCAATCTGGGGAAAAATTGGAAGTCGCATTTGTTGAATCCAGCATATAATTGCAGCCACCCCCAATCCAAAAAAGCCAGAATGATTCTCCACCATCACCCGAAACAACATTGGTAACATCGCCACCATATTCAAATGTAAAATCAACAGCGTTAGCTTGTACCGACCCTAAAGTTGTGTGGCTATATCCGTTATCTTGAGTTCCAATGTACATAGTGCCTGGTGCAGCTTGTTCGGATACCATTTTGTAGAGCTGTGTGCAGTTCAATCCCGGAATGGCTAATGAATCAAATGAATCTGCGTTAGTATCCCATCTGTACAAACCTCCATCGGTTCCCATATAAAATTCTTCTTCCTGTGTTGATGGGTTTATTAGACTGAGGGTTTTAGGGACATCACCATGGTAAAGCGCATAACTTTCTGTAGGATCATGATCGATTAATACCCATGTTTGTCCACCATCGGTACTTCTGTTAGTAATGATAGAACCAAAATAAAGTGTATCAGCTGAGATAGCAGAACATGTAAAAGAATTATAGCCAAAGGGGCTCCTTGAGAACCATGCGGTCAATTGACCTTGAAATTGTGGCGTAGGATCAGCGGTGCTCCAGGAATAAAATTTTCCGACGTCGTCCTGTTCTTCATACACCCTTAGTTGGGTTACTCCGTTTTTGGTCAAGCCTGTAAGAAGTGCCTGATTCATTGAATTGCCTGATATCAAGGTTTCGAAGTTTCGTGCGCCTGTGCCTTTATTCACGGTGTAGAGGCTGTCCTCCAATAACAGGTAAAATTCATTTAACTCTGGATCATTTGAAACCCACATATCACTTTTTCTGTGGCGTCCCCCATCGCCTGCCGGAATAGCTGATTCATAAAGGAGGGTAAAATTCGCTCCGTTATCACTTGATGTATATACCCGGTAAAAATCCGAAGGAATTGACGAATCGTATTCTTGAACAAATAAGTATGCTGTATCTCCTGCTGTTGATATTCTACGAATACCGGTTATATCATTGATGGGAAAGCCAGAAGATTGTGTCCAGTCTTGTCCTCCGTCATTTGAGTGATAAACTCCCCATCCATCAAGAACGCGTATCCATCCGGCACAAATTAGATTAGCTCCACTTCCTTCAAAATGTTTAAGTTGACCAGTAGTACCCAGAGCAAGCGGAAATTGGTCATTTTTAGCTGAGATATCGTTACCATTTAAGTCAGACCGAAATACAATTCCATGATCACTTAAACTATAAATATGCTCATTCTCATAGTCGATATCAATATCTGTTATTCGACCCGGAATATTTGATGGTCCACGTTCTACCCAAGTGCCAGTTGACCTCAAATAACCTAATTGAGACTTTGTGAGTTCGTTGATACTATTGGCTTCAATACTTTTCCAGTCGTCTCCCGGAGCCGTTTTGTGTGTTCTTTCGATCCATTCTTCCGGAACTGGTTCTCCTACCCTCTTTTTGTCGGCATAGAAAAATTTACCTTGAGAAGTAGGTTGTGGTGGAAAAAAACTAAATGTTCTTTTTTGTTGTACCCGATTGCTTGGCCAATATTGAATTGTTGTAGTAATAAATACAAACAGCGTAAATCCGCTAACTATTCCAATAATTAAGGATTTAGATTTTTTTGATGGAGACATTTTTATCAATTTTATAAGTATAACAAATGTAGGGAACGGCGGTTGATCCTGCAATACGCTATAGGGCGTACCTTAAGGGAAGTGGTTTAGAAAAAATAACTTAATTGAAAAAGCATTCAAATTTTAAGCAATCACGGAAATGCTTAATTTCAAGTTTCTGCCAAATTCGATTTCTATGAGTTCGGATGGTGTGGTGAGAAACATGCATTTTCTCAGATATTTGCTTATTAGTATATCCTTTGACAATGAATTTGAGTGTTTCTTTTTCTCTTGGAGTTAATGAAGAATATTTTTCAATATTATTCTTCATAAAATGATTTTGTTCAAGGATAGATTTAAATAAATTAATAGTACTATCAAATTTAGACGACTGTTCTCGAAACTCAAAAACTACTTTTCCATGGTCATCTGTTCCTTTAAAAGTGATGGCTAAATTCTGATCTTCACTTTTAGAACCTTTAGTGTTGAATTTTTCATTCAACCAATTTCTAGCTTCTATTTCAGTTGCAAAATACTTTGGTTTAAAGCCTCTAGATGAATCCTCTTTAAATATGCCCATTACTTCAATGTAGGCCAATACATCGCGTCCAACAACAAATGCAACTTGATCAAAGCACTCTTGGTTTTTAGCTATAAATCCAGCTTTAAATATTGGTTTTGAAATGTTCTCGTCAACCCATTTTTTTGTAACATCACCTACTTTAAAAGTAAGGTTCTCTAGGAGCCACATTGTTTGAGAAGGTTTTATTTTCTGAATTATATGTAGATGTTCTATCAACTCTTTTTTCTATAGGCTATATCACTAGTCGGGCTAGATTTTCAAGTGTTAATTAGTCTTGAATTATCTTGTTCATATTTTATGATTAAATAAGGGCCGTTGTATACTTCCATTATTATTGTTATTATTAAAATGTTGAATATTTTAAAGTAAAGCTAATTTTTAAATTTAATAAAAATGCTTAAAGTGAGTTTATTATTAGACAATACATTAGCCTTTTCAATACTAAATTGGAAATTGTGCTGAATATCAAAGTAATGGTTTAAATGTCAAGCTAAATATTGCCTACCCTAGTATTAGAAGTATCGAAGAATTAAGTTCCTGAAAAATCAGATTTAGTTATTATTTTTAAGAATAATTTTGGAGCCAAAGGGTGTTACCTCACAATATTTTGGAGAAGATTTGGATTCTTTTACAACTTATTATCTTCAAGAATAATAAGTTGTTTCCAAGAATAATTTTGGAGGCAAAGGGAGTGAAGTCGAACTATTTTGGTGAGGATTTATATAAAATAAAAAACCCAGAACGATAAAAAGGTTGCGGGTTCTACTGAGGAGCCTCCAGGAAGTTTTAAGCAACCTTTTTCAATTTAATATTATTAATTATATAAAACTATACAATCTTTATAAAAGTATTCTAAATAGAATGAATACATTTGGAAAAAATTATTATGAAGAAACTTTTATTTTTATTATCATTTTCAATTTTATTTCAAAGTTGTTATAGTTACAAGTCAATAGATTATAATAATATAGAAACCAATAAAAAACAAAAACTTGAGGTTTTGATGCTTAATAAAACAAGTATGAAAGGTCAGTTAGTTTCTAAAAATGAAAAAACAATGATTTTAGAAACGAAAGATGGACAAGGAGCAATCCCTGTAGAACAAATTTACGCTGTTAAAGTTAGAAAATTTTCATTCTTAAAATCTGCTGGATTAACTGTTGGTACTTTCGTCGGAGCACTTTTGATTGGTATAAGCATCCTCGCTTCTTACTTTTAAACTATCATTAAAAAATACTTTGTACGATTTTAATACTTTAGCATTATATCCATTTAATGTTCTGAATTTATAGAATCCTTCTATTTCTAAAATCTTTTTAAGTTTCATAATTATAAGAAAAAAAATCGATTGGTAGAGGTTTGATTAATTAAATTTATTCAAGTTAATAGCAATCAAATTAATTAATAATAATCTTTTTTAATTACTCATCTCAATACGTGAGATAATTATTAGTTGATTTGTATTAATTTTTAGTTGTTTTTAATTTAAAGGTTACTTAAAGTACTAATACTTTAGAATATTTATTGCTTGCTTAAAATGAAAATGGACACAATAACGGACACAAAAAGAATAGTTTTAAGACATTAAAAAACCTAATCAACTGCAAATGAATTGATTAGGCGTTTTATTTGTGGAGACGCCGAGAATCGAACTCGGGTCCAAACAAGCAGCCAAGAAGCTTTCTACATATATAGTTCTTTCTTAATTTTCGATTAAAAGCTGATTAAGAACAATCCACTTTAAACTTAACTTCTTTAGTTTCAAAAACCCGTCAAAGTACCAGGTTTCCTATATTTACTTTTACGATATCCAAAAGTGAAACGCCGTAAATCAAGGCTGTTCGTGGACATAAAGCTTGCACACCTAGTGTGCCGAGGCCAATCCTACTATAATTCGGATTATGCAGCTAAAGCGTAGTTATCTTCGCCGTTTAAAAAGTTGAAATTAGGTTTTACGAGTGTTATTTCATAACTCGATATGCTTACAAATTCACTGTCCTTGCTGTCAAAACCAGTCGTCCCCAAAATGTCAAAGAAGTATTTTTTTTAAATTAAAATACCGAGTACAAAAGTATAAAAAATACAGTTGTTTATCGTTATAAAATCTAATATCTTCGAGCAAATATTATTCTATTTAAACAACACCATTTTTAGGATTAAAAAAAGAGAAGATTATGAAGTTTGGCATTATAAAAGAACGTAAAAATCCACCAGATAGAAGAGTTGTTTTTTCACCGGGAAAATTAAAAGAATTTAAACAGCAATTTACAGAAGCACAAATTCTTGTAGAAAGTTCAGATATTCGTGTTTTTACAGATAAGCAATATGCAGATGCAGGATTAGAGATTTCAGAAGACATGTTAAGTTGCGATGTTTTATTTGGGGTAAAAGAAGTACCTATAGAAGCTTTAATTGCTAATAAAAAATATTTCTTCTTTAGTCATACTATTAAAAAACAACCCTATAACCGAGATTTATTAAATGCAATTCTAGAGAAAAATATAGTGTTGTATGACCACGAAACTATTATTAAACAAAATGGTGCACGCTTAATTGGTTTTGGCCG
>CALJHU010000012.1:0-99635 GCA_937771065.1 uncultured Polaribacter sp.
GACAAAGCTCTTAGCATTGTAAAAGCGTCTTTTGCATCCTTAGGCTTGCCTAATGCTTTGCCTTCTAGCCAAACAATAGTATCTGAAGTAATTAGTAAATCGTTATCATTTAAAGTAGAAAATACTTCTGATTTTAAATGCGATAGGTAGTTCGTAATTGCTACACCTTTTAAATTTTCTGGATAAATTTCTTCAATTTCTTTTAATTGGATTGAAAAATCAATATCTAAATCTCTAAAAAATTGTTGTCTCCTTGGAGAACCAGAGGCAAGTATTACATTATAGTTGTTCAATTTTTGTTTCAGCATTTATTTTTTATTTTTTTAGAAAGACAAAATTAGTAATCTTTTTAGTAATTATAGTCAATACCAGACAACTCTAAGTATCTTTGCCCGTTAGTTTAAATAAAAAGAAACAAGGTAATAGATGGCAAATCATATAAAAGGACAAGAAGAAATATTACAAAAGCTGCATATTAGTCAGTTAAATCCTATGCAAGAGGAAGCTATTGCAACGATTAAGAAAAATACAAATACGATTCTTTTATCTCCAACAGGAACAGGGAAAACACTTGCTTTTGCCTTACCGCTGTTGTCATTTTTAGATCCGAATATACAAGAAATACAAGCTTTAATTTTAGTGCCTTCAAGGGAATTAGCAATTCAAATAGAACAAGTTATTCGTTCTATGGGATCTGGTTATAAAGTAAACGCAGTTTATGGAGGTAGACCAATGTCTAAGGATAAAATAGAATTAAAACACGTACCGGCAATTCTAATAGGAACCCCAGGTAGGATTTCAGATCATTTTGCAAATGAACGTTTTTCTAAGGATCATATAAAAACATTAATTTTAGATGAGTTTGATAAGTCTTTAGAAGTTGGTTTTGAATATGAAATGAGAGGTGTTATCAATCAATTAATATCTTTAAATAAAAGAATATTAACATCTGCAACACAAGGAGTTGAAATTCCTGATTTCGTCAGGTTAGATCAACCAAATACGGTAAACTATCTAAAGGCAACAACTTCTAAATTAGAGATAAGAACTGTATTGTCCCCTTCAAAGAACAAGCAAAATACATTATTGCATTTATTAAATTTCTTAGGAAATAAACAAGGAATAATTTTTTGTAATTTAAAAGATAGTATCAACAACCTAAGTTCTTTTTTAGAAAGTAAAAACATTAAGCATGGATGTTTTAGTGGAGGAATGGAACAAAAAGACAGGGAACGCTCTTTAATAAAGTTTAGAAACGGTACCAACCAACTTTTAATTGCTACAGATTTGGCAGCAAGAGGAATTGACGTTCCAGAAATGAAATACATAATTCATTATGAATTACCAAGAGAGGTAGAGGAGTTTACGCATAGAAATGGTCGAACGGCTAGAGTTTCCGCAAAGGGAACTGCATATGTTTTAAAATGGAAAGAAGAACGTTTACCAGATTTTATTAAGCATGCAGATTTAGAAAACATTTCTAAGCAAGCAGAAAGAAAACCGGTTTTTTGGGAAACACTATTTATTTCTGGAGGGAGAAAAGATAAAATATCTAAAGGGGATATTGCTGGTTTATTTATAAAACAAGGAAAGTTAACAAAAGATCAATTAGGAGATATAGAACTAAAACAAGATTGTGCTTTTGTTGCCGTCCCGGCAACTTTAGCTGCTGATCTTGCGGAAAAATTGAATAATTCTCGTTTAAAAAAGAAAAAAGTTAGAATTTACGGAGTCTAAAAGTGTTGTTTTTATAAAGAAAAGCAAGATTTTTTAATATTTTTACAAATTTATAGTTGTTATTTCATTTAAAGATTATAATTTTGCAGAATAATATTACAAATTAAATTATAATAAGATGAATAAAGGTACAGTAAAGTTTTTCAATGAGTCTAAAGGATTTGGATTTATTACAGAAGAAGGAGTTGATAAAGATCATTTCGTTCACATTTCTGGATTAGTAGATGAAATCAGAGAAGGTGATCAAGTTGAATTTGACTTACAAGAAGGAAACAAAGGATTAAATGCAGTTAACGTTAAAGTTATATAATTTAAATTCATATTTTTTCAAAAAAAGCCCATCTTATAAAGTTGGGCTTTTTTCTTGTTTAAAATTTAAATATAGTTTTTTATTTAAGGGTGTTCTAAATCTTATTATGGCTTAATAGAAACAATATTTAAATCCTCTAAAATAATCCTCAATAATACTGCAGATAATAAAGGCAACCCATAAAAACTGTTGTTACCTTTACAAAAAAATATTTTAATGTCAAAAAAATTTTCAGATTTAAGAATTAATAAAGAATTGCAGCAGAGTTTAGTTGATTTAAAAATCACTATTCCTACAGAAATTCAAGAAAAAGTAATTCCTATTATTTTAAATCAAAAAGAAGATGTTGTTGCTTTGGCAAAAACAGGAACCGGTAAGACGGCTGCTTTTGGCTTACCTTTGTTGCAGTTAATTGATATAGAAAATGAAAGTATTCAAGCGGTAATACTAGCTCCCACAAGAGAATTAGGTCAGCAAATAGCTAGTAACTTAGAAGTATTGGCAAAACATAGCTCTACTATTTCCATTGCTACTATTTGTGGTGGAATTCCGATTAAACCTCAAATAGACCGTTTAAAAGAAACTACGCATATTGTTGTAGCAACTCCAGGAAGGTTAGCCGATTTAGTAAAAAGAGAAGCAGTCGATATTAGTAAAATTGCTTACTTTATATTAGATGAGGCAGATGAAATGGTTACTGCTTTAAAAGAAGGTTTAGATAGTATTATCAAAGAAATTCCGAAAACAAGAAGAACACTGCTTTTTACGGCTACTATGCCCGGAGCCATCAAGCAATTAGTCCAAAACTATATGTCTAAACATGTAGTTCATATTGAAGCCAATATGGCTAGCGTTGGGCATCAAGGTATTGACCACCAATACGTAATTGTTGAACCTATAGAAAAATTAGAAGTTTTACTGCACTTTTTAAATTCTAAAGCAGGACAAAGAGGTATTATTTTCTGTAAAACGAAAGCAGCTGTGAACAAACTGGCTAAAAACTTAGCAATTAATAAGTTTTCCTCTGGCGCAATTCACGGTAGTTTAACCCAAGGAATTCGAGATCGAATTATGGGTCAATTTAGAGATGGACATATTGATATCCTGGTAGCTACAGATTTAGCAGCGCGTGGAATTGATGTAAAAGACCTTTCTTATGTTGTAAATTATCACTTACCAGACACATATGATGCATATGTGCATAGAAGTGGTAGAACGGCTAGGGCAGGGGCAAGCGGTTTGTCTTTAACTATTATTCAAAAAGAAGAAGCACAAGATATTTCTGACTTTGAAAAAGCATTAGACATTCGTTTTAACGCTTTTAAAAAGGCGGATGCAAAAAGTATTGAAGAAAGTAATGGGTTAATTTGGGCAAATAAAATATTTAAAACAAAGCCCAATCGTGCAGTTTCAGAAGATTTTAAATCTCAGATTAAAACAATTTTTCATCATTTAACAAAAGAAGAGTTAGTCGATAAAATTTTAGCAAATTATATTGCAACTGCAAAAACGGCTTCCATCTCTTCAGACATTTCAAAAAAGAAGAAAAAGAAATAGTTTATTCTACTATGAGCCAATTAAACACAAGTGAAGAAATAGCATCTTGTATTGCTACTATTCAGAAGTTATTGGAAGACACCAATCAACTTTTTGAGATACCAGAAGCACAAAGAGTAGCACTTTTTAAAGTTGCTGGAGAATTATCTCGTCCAAATCGTGATGAATTCCAACGACGTAGAAAAGATGCTAAAAAAGCGGCTAAAAGAAAGCAAATAGAGAGTGACAAGCATGCTCGAAAGTCTACTGGAATTCGTTCGGCTAGAGAAGCAGCTTTATTTGTTGCCCCTAAATTATTAGCTGCGGCTTCAATTTCAGAGAATACCCAAGAATTAGAATCACCTAGAAACTGTTATGTCTGTAAGGCTGTATTTACAAAGTTGCATCATTTCTATGATACCATGTGCTCAGATTGTGGCGATTTGAATTATGCAAAACGTTTTCAAACCACTGATTTAAAAGATCAAGTAGCCGTAATTACAGGTTCTCGATTAAAAATAGGATATCATATTGCTTTAATGTTATTACGTTCTGGTGCCACTGTTGTTGCAACTACCCGTTTTCCTGCAGATTCTGCGATTCGTTTCTCTAAGGAAGAAGATTATAAAGATTGGGGAGATCGTTTGCATATACATGGCTTAGATCTAAGACACATACCAAGTGTAGAGATTTTTTGTAATTATATAGAACAAAAATACAACAGATTAGACATTCTAATCAATAATGCCGCACAAACAGTAAGAAGACCTTCTGGTTTTTATTTTCATTTAATGGAAAATGAAAAGAAGCCAATAGACCAATTACCAAAGTTAGCGCAGCCTTTACTAAAGGAACATGCTTTTTGTTTAGAAGAACTTTCTAATTTAAGTGTTTCTACAGCGAAAACTAGTAAAAATAACGTGTTACCAGTTACGTGGCACGGACCAGAACCAGGTATTGGTTTAAGAAACTCTGCAGCTTTATCTCAAATTCCATATAGTTTTGACAATTCTTTACAAACAGCAGAAGTTTTTCCTGAAGGTGAATTAGATGCCGATTTACAACAGGTAGATTTAAGAAAAACAAACAGCTGGCGTTTAAGGTTAGGCGAAATTGAAACTACAGAAATGGTAGAAGTGCAGTTAGTAAACGCTGTAGCACCTTTTGTTTTGTGTAATCGATTGTCTAATTTAATGATGAAAGAGAATACGGGTAAAAAACACATTATAAATGTTACCGCGATGGAGGGTAAGTTTCACCGATTTAAAAAGGTAGATAGACATCCACATACAAATATGGCAAAAGCGGCCTTAAACATGCTTACTCATACTTCTGCATCTACGTTTGCAAAGTCTGGTATTTACATGAATGCAGTTGATACTGGGTGGGTTACAGATGAAGATCCTGCAGAACTTTCTAAAAAGAAAGAAGAAGTACATGATTTTCAACCACCTTTAGATATCGTAGATGGTGCCGCTAGAGTTATGGATCCTTTAATTGATGGAATCAATACAGGTAAACACTGGTGTGGTAAATTTCTTAAAGATTATTTTCCTATTGATTGGTAGGTTTAAAGTGTTTTTTTTTATTCAATAAATTACTTCGGTTGTAAGTAAAAAAGGCTTATTTTTATTTTTGAAATCGAAAATTTTATAATTGATGAAAATCAAAAAAAATCCTCTAACTATTGTCTTTTTATTAGGTACTATTCTCCTAAATGCCCAGTTAAAATATCCAAAAACAAAGAAAAATCCTGTAATTGATAGGTATCATACTATAGAAATTATAGATAATTATCAATGGTTAGAGAACACAGCTACCCCAGCCGTAGAAGATTGGGTAGCAGCACAAAACAAAATATCTTTAAAATATCTAAAAAAAATATCTAATACTAAGGGAGCTCGGGCGAAAATGAAATCTTATGTTTGGAGCGAAATGCAGCTTGAAGTGTATACTGAAACAAAAAAAAATCAAGAATATTATTACAAATTAATATATCCAGGACGAAATTCTCCACCAAGTATTTACTACACTAAAGGTAACAAAACAAGTTATCAAAAATTAATAGGACCGAATTCTATTTCTACGAAAGACCGTATTAATTTCACAAGATTAACCCCCTCTTACGATGATCATTTTTTAGCATATCAATACAATAGAAATGGTAGTGATTGGAAAGAAATTAAAATTGTTGGCATTAAAAACAGGCATTTCTTTAAAGAAGTATTAACAGAAGTTATATCCCCACAAATTAATTGGTATGGACAGGGATTCTTTTACATTAAAAACAAATTTAATGCAAAAAAAGTAAGTAGAGCTTTTCCGGAATTAATGTATCACAGGTTAGAAACTGCGCAAACTGAAGATGCTAAAGTTTTTAATGTAGACACCAAAGATGAAGATTTAAGTTTGTATGGTGTAGGAAAACAAAGCTTGTATATTCTTAAAAAATCTGATAACTCTAAAAATAATTATAGTTATTATTATTTAAGGCCAAAACAAGATGTAAAAGAGTTTACACCCTTGTTTACGGATATAAAATATGATATTCTTTTTCATCGTTTTAAAAACGATACGATAGTAGCAAGTACAAAAATTAAAAACAAAAAGTATGTAATTAAATTTCCGATTAATGAACCTGCAAAATGGAAATTAATAACACCTTCCTACAATGGAACTGTTTTTACAAGTGCCGTTATAGCAGAGAAAAAAATAGTGACTTCTTTTCAAATGGAAAATTCGTCTTTACTAACAGTTACAGATTTTAACGGCAAAGTACTAGGAGAAGTTGTTACTCCAGAAGGTTTAGCCGTGAGTAGTTTATATTACCATAAAGAAAAGAAAGAATTAACCTTTAGGTTATCTTCTTATTCTGTGCCTGCAGTAACTTGTCAGTTAGATTTATCTACCTATAAATTTATCTATTTAGGAAAAAAAGCAGTTGCTTTTGATTCTGCTAACTATAAATTTACACGAACAGAATTCACTTCACATGACGGTGTAAAAGTGCCCATATTTATGGTGTATAAAGATTCTTTACCCAAAAACAGCAAAACACCTTTTTTATTAAACACCTATGGCGGTTATGGTATAATAGCAAAACCTTCATTTAATCCTGGTATTATTTCTTTTATAGAAAACGGTGGTGCATTTGCCTATGTTCACATTAGAGGAGGAGGAGAGTTTGGCTATAAATGGTGGCAAGAAGGTAGAAATTTAAAGAAGAGAAATGGTGTTTTAGATTTTACGAGTGCTGCAGAATATTTAATTGCTGAAGGGTATACAAAGGCTAAAAAGATAGGAATTATAGGAAGCTCTCACGGAGGTATGATTACTGCGGCTGCCATGACAGAAAAACCAGAATTATTCGGAGCTGCGGTAATAAATGTGGGCGTCCTAGATGTTTTAAGATTTGAGCAGTCGGAGGCAGGGGCTTATTTCACGAATACGGGTGAATTTGGCACTGTTAAAAAGGAAGTAGAGTTTAAAAACATGCTTTCATATTCACCTTTTCATACTATAAAGGAGGCTGTAAATTACCCATCCACGTTAATAATAACAGGTACTAATGATACAAGAGTGCCTCCTTATCACTCTTATAAATTTGCAGGAAAATTACAAAACGGTCTCAACCAAAAAAATCCTATTCTTTTATGGACTCAAGAAAATGAAGGCCATTATGGTGCAAGCCAGTATAATAGTTCTATTGAGGAATTAACGTTCATGTATACTTTTTTATCTAGAGAACTACATAAAACTGATTGACATAAATCGAAAATTAATCTATTAAATTTTAAAGAACGATATTACTTTTTTATAGAAATAGGTTTCAATTTAATGAATCCAATAAAATCTAGCACTTTAATAACAAGGTAGGTCATGTCTATTTCATGCCATTTTACACCAAAATTTGCACTAGTGGCATGTTTGTGATGATTGTTATGATATCCTTCACCCATCATTAAAAAATCGAAGTGAAAAAGGTTTTTACTGGTGTTACTCATTTTATAATTTACATACCCATAAATATGACCAAACCAATTGATAATTACTCCATGAATTGGTGCCATCATAAGCGCTACAGGTAATAATACCCATTGCCATGGTGCCGTAGTAAAATAAGTAAAAAATAAAATATAAAAGCTAACCCAAAGAACTCTAGAAAAACGACTACTTGCAAAGGCATCGAAGCTTTTCCATTGTGGTACGTTTTTAGTGAATTTTTTATCTACTGTAATTTTTTGATCGTTAATGTCTTGATACACTGTTTTTGTCTTCCACATCATAGCAAATAAATTGGCATCGTGCGAAGGAGAGTGCGGGTCTTTTTCGGTATCTGTATAGGCATGATGCATACGGTGCATAATACCGTAACCATAGGCGCTTAAATAACTAGAACCTTGAAAAAACCAAGTTAAAACAAAACTAACACGTTCCATAGTTTTAGACATGGTAAAAACTTGATGCGCTGCGTATCTGTGTAAAAAGAAAGATTGAAAAAACAAACCTCCATACCAAAGTACCAAAACAAATATAATTATAATCATCTATTTTTTTTACAAAGATAATTTGATATTCAGCACAAAACAATGAACCCAAATCAATAAAACACTTTTATAAACGTTTTCTTATTCTGCTTAAAGCTTGCGCTGTAACACCAATATAAGAGCTAATATATTTTAGAGGTATTACTTTTAAAAGCTCTGGCCTTTCTTTAAATAACTTCAAGTAACGCTCTTCTGCTGACAGGTTTAGCAGATTTTGTTCTCGCTTAGATTTAATTAAAAAGAGACGTTCTGCGGTTAACCTTCCAATTAAATCACCAATTTGAGTAGTTTTATAAACGGCTTGTAAATCTTTATACGTAATACTTAGGACACTTGTTTCCGTAAGTGTTTGTAATTGATATAATGACGGTTTTTGAGTAAGGAAAGAATCATAAGCACTTACAAATTGGTCTTTAAAACTAAAACCAAATGTAATTTCTTTTTCAGGGTTTTCTTTAGGGATAAACAAACGTACAACACCAGATTCAATAAAAGAAATATGGTTCTCTATTTGATTAATTTTTAAGAAAATAGTTTTTTTCGGAAGTGTTCGGCGGTGCAGTTTAGATTTGAAAAAGTCCCAATCTTCTTTAGATATAGTAGCTATTTGATCGATGTATTTTTTTATTTGTTCCAAATTTTATAATTAGGGTCTCTATTTGTAAAGATAAGGCTCTTATCTCAAAAGAAAGATAGGAGAGAAGCTGTAAGTTTATGAAAAACTATAAATTAGGAGCCCGAAGAAAACAAAATCAAAAATACTCCAGTTATAATTCCTGCCAAAGGAATTAATTTTTTACGTTTATTTTTTTCTTTGAATAGTATTCCACCAAAAATAACAGCTATTATTAACTGACTTCTTTTTACTGCAGATAATAATAGTATTAAAGCCTCTGGATCTTGTAAAGCTTTGAAATAAAAATAATCTGCTGCTTGTAATAAAAGGCCTACCGCAATTATAGACCAACGAAATTTAAATGCTTTTCTTTTCTCTGCATATGGAAACCAGATGATGGCTACTATAATAATTAAAATTAGCACGGTATAAAAACAAAACCAAAATAACAAAGTTTGTGGATTTAAAGCCAAATTCTGAATTAAAAACTTGTCGTACAATCCACTAGAAGCACCTAAAAAAGTAGCACCAACAATAGCAAACACCCATTTATTCCGTTTAAAATGAATGCCTTCCTTTTTTCCTACTTTAGAATATAACAATACAGAAAAAATGATGAGAAAGAACCCAATCCACTGTAAAAAATTAGGTTCCTCTTTGTAAATTAAGATAGCACCTATAAATGTAAAAAATGGACCTGCAGAACGTATAGGAGCAACAATAGTAATTGGTAAATGTTTTAAAGCCTGGTAGGCTAATACCCAAGAAGCTGCCATTATCATTGATTTTATAAAGATAAAACCGTGTGTTTGCCAAGGAATTGAAGCAATATAAAAACCCGTATCTTTTGTAAATTCAGGAAAATAAATAGAACCAATATATACAGGCAATAATAGCATAAACCCTGAAGTAATGGTTCCTAACAATACTGGAAAAGCTTCATTTCCTTGCACTGCATGTTTTTTACATAAACTGTGTAATCCTAAAAAAAGCGCAGCTAAAAGTCCTAAATAAATCCACATGGCGCGAATATAGTTTTTTAACCGATTCTGTAATTATTAATTGCATTGTTTTTTATAGATTTGCTTTAAACAAATTCACTTTAAAACACTACCCATGGAAATGACTGAATATATTATTATAGCATTAAAGATTATTGTTGGTTTAAGTATTTTAAACGTTTGGTTATTGCAAGCGCATAAACCAACAAAATGGAGGGGCGGCAATAATATTGAATCTATTATTGAAGAATTCGAGGTTTATGGCTTATCTAAACAGTTTTGTTATATTGTTGGTTTTTTAAAAATAAGTTTTGCATGTCTATTAATAGCATCTGTAAAGTTTGAATATTTAACTTTAATCGGAAGTATTGGTTTAACAACATTGTTATTAGGGTCTGTAATAATGCATCTTAAAGTGAAGGACGCCTTGTACAAATCATTTCCAGCAGCACTATTTATATTAATGAATCTAGTAATTATATATTTTTCTCTTTAAAAATAGGTGTAAAACGTCTTTAAGGCGATACATAAATTTAAAGTAGCAAAAATAAATGATGGAGAAGACTGAATAAAATTGTCTTTAATTTTGATTCTTACTACAAATCCTGAAAGCATTAGTAGACATAGACCCGATGAAGCTAATATTAGTAGAATAGGACTTATGTATAGACCAAATAGTAATCCTATTGAACCCATTAATTGAAGGAAACCAGTAAGTTTTCTAAAATTTGGTAAACCATATCTTTCAAATTCTGAAATAATAAATTTTGAGTAAAAACACTGTATACCAAAATAAATAAATGCTAAACTTGAGAACAGTGTTAAAATTGGAAGTAAATTCAAAAGATTTTTTTAAAAGTTAACTATTTTTAATAAAGTAAATATAATACTAATTTACTATTCAAATGTATGTCGTTTTTCGTCTGTTGCCGAAGCACTTAACAAATTATTAAATGTTCTCATTAGATCAAAATCTTTCGTAATTTCATTAGATACTCTAATACCCGAAATACCTGTTTCTAGTATGCTAGCAATGTCTTCTTTACTAATGCCTCCAGCACCAAGAATTGGTGTTTCGCTTTTTAAAGCATCAATAATTGCAGAAAAACCTTCTAAACCAATAGTTTTAGGATCTGATTTTTCTTTTGCTTTAAATGAACTTAGACTAATATAATCTACTTGCTTTTCAAGAAGCGCCTCGCAGTCTTTTAGTGTGTTGGCACTTGCGCCTATAATTTGCCAAGTATATAGGTGTTTTCTAGCTAAAATTGGACACACATTTGCAGTACTTATATGCACTCCGTCTGCTTTTACCTGTTTCGCTATTTTATAATCGTTATTTATAAGCAGTCTTGTTTGAAAATAAGAAGTAATTTCTCTAGCTTCAGTCGCTAATTTTAGATATTTTTTTTCAGAAACATTTTGCAAACGCAGCTCTACCAATTCTGCCCCTGCAGAACACGCTTTTTGAATATTTTCTATATGTTCTTTTGGAGAATTTCCTTGAGATATGTAATGTAGTTTAGGTATCATTAATTCTTTATTATATTAAGATAATGTAAAGTAATAATCTTTAAAAAACATATTACAGCGCAACGGTTCTAGAGTATTGCATAATATTAGTTTCTAAGCGTTTTAACATTGTATTCGATTTCTCTGAATATACTACATATTGACATTTGTGAATACTTTGTGTGATTGCCATAAGATCTGTATACGTTGAACTTTTGGATAAAAATTCTGCATCTTCTATATTAAAAATCTTTAATTGTGTCATGTTTAGACCTTCTGATAAAAGCAGCTTACACACTGTTTTAGGGGTAGCAATAAGAATATCTACACCTTCAAAAATTTCAGAAGTAAGTACTTCTATATGGAACTTGTCGTCACAGGTGTAAACACGCAAAGAAGTATGTCTTGTATACTTTAAAATAGTTTCTTCTAATTCAAATGCACGTTCTCTGTTTTCTACTAAAATAATAGCTCTTGGAGCAACACCAACTTCTTCACATTTTAATTTTTGCAAGGTAGTGAGTATCAAAGCAGTTGTTTTTCCGCTGTCTTTTGGTCCTGTGCAATACACATTTGCACCACTTTTAATGAAAGGAATACTTTTACTCTGAAAAGGAGTAGGTGTAGTTATTTCAAAAAAAGCTAGTTTCTCTTTGATATCTGAATGTAATTTTTTAAAAGGCATAGGAAATAAAGAGATAATGGTTTATTTTTCTTAATTATAGGGGCAAATATACAATTAAAAAGAGTTTGTTATTCCGAAGTAGGAGGAATCTCATAAAAAATGATCTAAGCTATAAAGTTATAAGATTGGGCTTGCATACTTTGTTAAAAGTTCTAATGAAACATATTTTAAAGCAAGGGCATGCGTTGCTTTTAAATCAACAAGTGGTGCTGCGTTTGCTTTTTCTGCTTGTTTCCATCTAGAAACACATAAGCACCATTTATCGCCTGGTTTTAAGCCAGGAAAGTTCCAATGGGGTATTGGAGTCATTAAATCATTTCCTTTAGAAAAGGAATACTCTAAAAACGTTTTGGTAACTACTGCACAGACTACATGTGTACCAAAATCATCTGGCGTAGTATTGCAGAAACCGTCACGTAAATAACCTGTCATAGGATTGCATGAACAGGTATCTAGAAGGCCTCCTAAAACATTTAATACGGGTTTTGTATTTGTCATACTTTTTAAATTCAGGTCAATTAAAATAAAGTTATTTATTTTTTAAAAATTTTAGCAGAAAATTGTACGCCATTTATTCCCTTTAAACTTAAGAAATACATTCCTATTTGAAGATCACTAATATTTATTTCTCCTGTTTTAAAATTGACTTGAAACGTTTTTATTTGTTGTCCTAGAGGATTAAAAATTATAATTTCTTCTAGTATTTCTTTAGAGGTTATCGTCAATTTTTCTTTGGTCGGATTTGGATAAACTGTAAAATCTATTTCATTAAAATTAAAAACAGTTGTATTTAAAACGGCATCCGAACTTGCTTTCCAGCTGCTCGCCAAAGCATTGTCAGAATTAACATTTATCAATTCTAAATAAAAACCATCACCATCAGCAGATTCTGGCCAAGGTGCACTATCTGTATATTCCACTTGATCAATGATATTCCCAAAAGCGTCTGCCAATACTAAATTCTGACTACTATTTGATAAATCTCTATCAAATCTACCATAAGCTTCAAGGCCATATTTATCGAAAAAAACGGCTGTATTTCCAACTAATTGAATCGCTTGTGCAGGTAAAATAGTTGCATTTTCTTCAAATTGATAAGATACCCCTAGTTTGCTTAAATACACACCGGTTAAATTTACAGTTGTAGTTCCTATATTTTGAATCTCTATAAACTCTAAATCCTTGCTTTCAGGAAAAGTATCTGTTTCTTCTGGATTGTAATGGATTTTAGTAATAACCAAAGAGGGTGTTTGTACATTATTACAATTAGAAAACGCACCAAGATCGTTTCGCATCCATGTAATTCTTTCCTGAATCCAAACTTTCATAGTGGCTATTTCTCCAGAAAAATTATCTATTGTATCCCATTTTTCATTTTCACGCATTACAGCTTCTGAAATTAATTCTGCAGTGTTATCAATTAAATTAGAGAGGTAGTTAAAACTTAGTGGCTGTCCTTCTTCAGTTAATTCGTCAAAGCGTTTTGCTAAATAACATTTAAAAGTTGAATTATTAAAAAGGTCTCCCCAAAAATAGGAGCCTGTATTGCTGTAGTTAAATTGCCATACATCCGTATGACTTCTGTCATAAGGAGTTCCAAAAAAATCAAATAAATCATTGCCAAAAGTTAAATTATAATCCCAAACAGGACCTGCTCTTAACTTTCCACCTCTGTCTTTATGATAATACGTACTTAGGGCATAGGCATCTACATTTGAGGCAATTTCTGCCATTAACATATAATCTACAAAAGAGGGGATGTCTATAATAGAAGGATAACCACTTGTGATATCAGTATTCGAGGCATTGTTATCTAAACCTCTAAAAATCCCTTCTATATACGAAGATTGTGTTTGTGTAATATCCTCTGAATTTGGTTTTTCATGAATATATACAGCATTATTACTATACCAAGCAGCAGGATCTTCATCAGAAACTCTATCTGTCTGCATTAGATAACCACCAGAAACCTCTGGCAATGAATTTTCATCATCAGCTAATTTTGCAATGTTTACACGATCTCCATCTCGTTTTATTTTTTCAGAGAGTGCATATAAACCAATATAATCGCCATTAAGCACCACTTCACAATACTTTAAATTGGCAGCATATTGCCCCATTTGTCGTGTCATTTCATAACTAATATAGTCTCGCATCATACTATCATCAAAGGCAAATGAATTTAAAATCCAATCATCTTCTTTTGGCATTCCTAATAATTTTACGCCTTTATCTTCTACACCATCATCTTCCAGAGTATCAATACCATACGGTTTTTTAGGCAATGCCTGAGAAGAAGAACCTCTCGTTTCAATACCAATAGTACCTGAATAATTTAAAAAGTCCTCATTATCAGCATCCGTTAGAAAATTTCTTGCACCATTAGGTCTTTGAATTATTTTCATAGTACCAAGTATTTTTGGTTCATCAAGAATGTCTGCACCATTTTCTGTATTGATAATAATGATGGGTAAATTACTACTTGTAAATGAGCTATTATTTAAAACATAGGATTTAATAGATAGCGAAGATGGTAAATAATTATCTAAGAATATTTGTGCGCGCACCGTTGTGTTTTCATTAATTTCAATAGGATTTGTATATATTGAAGAATTTTCTGTAGGATTACTATCACCAATTGTATATCGTATTACTTCCTCTGAAGTATTTCCAGATAAACTTAAACTGATGGGTGCATTAATAAGGCCACCTTGGTTAGAAAAAACAACTTCGCTTTGAACACTTCCTTCATATTCTTGACTAGAATTTTCATAACCAGGAGTAGTATCTGCATAACTTACAATAGCTCCAGAAGTTATAGATACCCCAATTGATGTATTTTCTGGAAGGTTCTCTGCAATTATTTCATGAACAAGACCTCCAGAGGCATTATTTAAACGTATTGTTTCTGAACCGGATGCCGATATTTTAAAATTTGTATGCAGATTATTCGGCGTTAGGCCTAAAATAGCAGGTGGTTCTATACCGGTATTATTTTGACTTGAAAAAAATGCCGATAAAAAAGGTATTATTGTAAAATCGGAAGAGGTTGCACTGATATTGTGTGCTTGAATTGTTAAAATATTTTCACCTTCATTTAAAATTGAATTAAAATCTGTAATCATAAACCTTTCCGGCTTTCCTCCGGAATATATTAGCGCCTCA
Source organism: uncultured Polaribacter sp. (assembly GCA_937771065.1). Taxonomy (GTDB): domain Bacteria; phylum Bacteroidota; class Bacteroidia; order Flavobacteriales; family Flavobacteriaceae; genus Polaribacter. Next base: position 15,110 of record CALJHU010000012.1, read on the forward strand.
TGATCTGTTATAGTTCCTGAGTTATACGCTGGTGGTGTGCCATTAATATTAGCTCTTGCCACTTCATTTCCATTTATATAGGCAACAAAGGCATCATCATAATCCATATCTAAAATTAAAGAAGCAATAGAAGCGAGGTTATTAATGGTAAATTTTTTTCTAAGGTATATTGCTTGTGTACCGTTTGGAATAATGGTAGCATCATCTTCATCATTATAACCAAAACCTGAGGAATCTGAAGACCAATTTGAATCATTAAAACTTAATGAGTTCCAGTTAGAATTGGGCTCGGAAGTAGGAATTAGGTATTTAAATTCATCTCCTTGATTGATGAGTGTTCTTGGATAGCTCATAGTAGCCCGATCTTTTGATGAAGCCCATAAAAGCATGTGTTGGTCTGGAGTTAGTGTAATATCAGGAAATGTCCATTTTGTAACCCCAGCTGCATCATCAGACAAAGACCAACCATTTATTGAAACATCTTCCGTTCCAAAATTATGAATTTCTAACCAGTCTGGTGTATCTCCATCTTCATCTGTATAAGCAGAATTAGAAGAAACTACTTCATTTATTCTTACTGTCTTGCGCGGTTGTAGTATAGATGCTAAATATTAAAAGTCCAAATAAATAGCTTGCCTTGATGTTCTTGAAATTATTTTTTTTGTGCATTTTTTTTTATTTCTGTAATTTTAATACGTAGCTATTTTTTTAAAAAATACCTTGTTATACAAACTTAATAAATTAAGGCTATTTATCAATCAATTTAGCTTTATAAAAACAATACAAAAGCTATACATTAAAAAAAAAACCTGTTTTGATGATTAAATTTAGTAGCTTTATTTTTGTTTTTTGAAGTTTAACAATGGTGCGGATTTTTAGAAATACTAGAAAATGGCTGTTTACTAACTAGTAATACTTTTAATCAATTATAAAAATTAAAATTTAGAACTATTGATTAAAAATCGATGTCTGATTCTCTTCTGTGCAGCTATATCCTTAAAATTTTATGAAAGAGTTTCGTAGCTATCAAAAATTATTTTCACTTCCTCTAAATTTATTGGTTTTATGATGTAGTTAGAAATTTCACTTATTTTGTCTGCTCTTTCAATATCAATCGGGTTCGCCGAAGAGCTTAACATAAATACAAGGTTTTTTTTTGTTATATCCGTTTTTATACGCGCATATTCTTCTATAAACATCCAGCCATCCATGATTGGCATATTGACATCAAGAAAAAGGACATCTGGTATCTTTTCATTATTCATTTTGTTCTCCGTGAGATATTGAATGGCTTTTTCTCCATCCAAAAAACTAAGAATACTTTCCGCTAATTTATTTTTATTGATAATGCTGGTTAATATAAAATGATAAATTGTATCATCATCGATGATACCTATTATAGGAAGTTTTTTTACCATTATTTGTGTTTCTTTAAAATTATTTTAAAAGTAGTTCCTTTATCTACTTCACTTTCTACAGTTACAGAGCCGCCTACTGCCTCTATTTGAGTTTTAGTCATAAAAAGGCCAACTCCTTTAGAATTGGGGTGTCTATGAAATGTGTTATTAAGCCCGAACAGTTTATGTCCATATTTTTTTAAATCTATTCCCAATCCATTATCTGTTGCAATAAGTATAATTTCATTATTGATAATTTCTGTACGGAAGTGAATCTGTGCTATGCGATCAGGTGCACGATACCTAATAGCGTTAGATAGCAGATTTAGTAGTATACTTTCCATATACAGTTTTGGGTATTCGATAGTAGGAGCTTCATAAAAGTTAGAGGTTACTACTGCTTTTGAATCTAATATTTGAATATCTAAAATTGCTAGTGTCTTAGCAAATACAGTATCAAAAGTAACAGCATTATACATAATATTTTTATTTCCTTGTATTTTTAACGATTCAATTAATTCATTCAATGTTTCATTAAGGCGATCAATAACAATTTCAACTTTAGAGAAGAGCATTGCTTTATCCTTTAAATCTGTATTTTCTTTATAGAAATCCTTTAATACCAAAAGATTACTAACAGGTGCTCTTAAGTTATGTGATGCAATATGTGCAAAACTAGAAAGCTGTCTATTTTTATTTTCTAAATGTTGGTTGAATTCCTCTAATTGTAATTTTTGTTTTGAAATTAATTTAGTCCGACTTCGTAATTCTTTATTGACCGCTGTTAATTTATTAGAGATTTCATTTGCATATTTTTTAGACTTTAAAAGTTCTTGCTCATATTGTTTTCTTTGGGCAATATTGAATACTACAGAATGTGTATATAAATGGGTTCCAGAGATATCTTTTATTTCTGCGGAGTTTACCAAGACAGGGAATTTAGTACCTCCTTTTTTTGTAAAATTGAAATTCACTTCTTCTATAGTGCCACTTAACTTTAAAGCAGGAGCAAACACATTTTCAAAATATATTTTTCCTCCGAGAGAAAGAAAATCTGTGAACTTTTTTTTACCAATAACTTCTTCTCGCGAATAGTTGATAAGTTCTAAGAAATTCTTATTTGCTTCAATAATAGTACCATTAGGTAAGGAACTAAAAAAACCACTAGGAAAGGTGTTATAAAATTCTTTATAATCCATTAGTTGTGCTGTTTTTATGTAACCTACGTTAAATAGTTTTTAATTGCTTCAATCGTTTTATTGGGTGCACTTAGATGGGGGCAATGTCCTATTGTTTCTAATACCACAAGTTTACTGTTAGAGATGTTGTTATTTACAAATTGTCCTACCTCAATAGAAGCAATAGCATCTGTTTTAGATTGTATAATTAGTGTATCCGTAGAAAGTTTTTTAAGGTCATTTCTGTTGTCTCCTAAAAAGGTGACTTTTGCAAAATGAGTTGCTATTTCTGGATTATTTTGACAAAAACTTGCTTCTAATTCTGCAGCGAACTCTGGTCTGTCAAGATTACCCATAATAACAGGCGCCATGGCACTAGACCAACCTAAGTAATTAGAATCTAAAGTTTCTAAAAGTTCGTCAATATCTTTCTGAGAAAACCCACCAAAATAATCAGCATCATTAATATATCGGGGAGATGGCCCAATCATAATTATTTTTTTGAAGAGCACTGGTCTTTTTACAGCTGCAAGTGTAGCTATCATAGCGCTCACAGAATGCGCAACAATGCAAACGTCTTTTAAATTTAGAGCATCACAAATATTAATTATATCATCTGCATGACCTTTAAGCGAATTGTATTTGTCATAATTATAGGCTTTTTCATCGGATTTCCCAGAGCCAACAAGGTCTATAAGAACTATTTTGTAAGAGTCTTTGAAATGAGGAGTAATAAATCTCCACATATTTTGATCACATCCATATCCGTGAACAAAGAACATAACTTTACTACTGGTGCCGTGAATTGTTACATTATTTTTTTTTATTAACTTTTCTAACATATTATTGGATTTAGTAGGAGTGTAATTTTAGTTTTATGGAGCCTACCTTTTCTAAAAAAAAAAGTATTTAATAATTACAATAATGTAAATTTAGCATGTTAAATATATAAAATATATTTTTGTAAACCTCTTATAATGTGGTGTTTATAAATTTATTTTTTTGCATTCCTATTATAAGACGTTAAGTTGCTTTTCTATAAATAAATTTTCATGTTTCTTCCTTACAACAATAATAAAGTATTAAAGATAATTAAATTTCTAAAGTTGGCTAAAAGCAACTAATTGCAGATAAAATACAAATAAGTATAGACGAATAGTAAAATAAATATTAAAAAGTTATTGAAAGGCATTCTTCAATTCTTTTAAATATTTTTAAGTTGGCAGTTTTAGCAACTGCTTTATTTATGAATCAATCTGTGCTATAATGTTTTGCTTTGGTTAAAAGCAGGACAGAGCATTAAGAAAAGTTCTGGCCACCCTTTTTAGTGAATGAGCCAAATGAAGCACTGGCATATTACAGTTTTTTGAAAAAAAGTTTCTTCTACAATGTTAATGAAACCCAAGAATAAGTTTGGGCAAAAGCCAAGCTACGTTTTAGGTTCACGAACACCTATTTATTAAAATAGAGTGGATGAGTAAATACTTTTTATTCGTTGACGCAGGAGGGCGGCACAATGAGTGTGGAATGGCAAAATTAAACTAAATAGATTCTTGCTATAGTATTCAATTTTTATATGAGATTATATTAAAAAACACATTAAAGTTAAATCTTAAAATTCTTTATTTAAATTTTATCTGCTTAGTAAAATATTTTACGAACGATTTAAATTTTGTTTTAAATAAGTTTTGTCTTAGCAAACGAATATAATTCATTTAAAATAGTAAATAACAGTATAGTTTACTGTAATACTAATCATATATGAATATATATATAATTTTGTCATATAAAAATGAACATAAATAATTAAAAATGGTAAAAATAGTATATGTAGGATTTGGAATTGTATCACAAGGATTAGCTGAAATTATTTTAAGAAATAATTCGGTATTACCGCTGGCTAAAAATCTTGAAGTACAAACAGTAGGAATTTTGGATACAATGAAAGGTAGCAAGCTCGATGCTAAAGGTATAAATATGCAGCATATACTTGCAAATGCTAATAATGGTGATTATAGTTTGTTAACAGAAAATATACTTGACATTCCTAAAGCAATACAAGAAATTAATGCAGATATAGTAATAGAGGCTAGCTTCACTGATATTAAAACAGGGCAACCCGCAATATCTCATATAAAAACTGCACTAAATTCTGATAAACATGTTGTTACCACGAATAAAGGTCCTTTTGCTGTAGCGTATGAAGAGATTTTTAATTTAGCCAAATTAAAGAGAAAAACTTTAGCAATTGAAGGAACTGTAATGAGTGGCACACCGATTATAAATGTTTTGAATACTGGTCTATTAGGTTCAGATATAACTGCTGTAAGCGGCATTATGAATGGAACATCTAATTATATTTTATCTAAAATGGAAGTAGGAATGACTTATAATGATGCACTTTCGCAGGCACAAAAGCTTGGATATGCAGAAGCAGACCCTACAAGTGATGTTGAAGGATTAGATACTTTAGCTAAGGTAATGATTTTGGCAAATGTTGTTTTTGATGTACAACTAATTCAAGAAAATATTGAAATAAAGGGAATATCTAAAATTACACTTTCAGATGTAAAAGAAGCAGCAGCAGATAATAAGAGATGGAAACTAATTGGAAGCGTTTGGAAGGATGATAAAGATATTGTTCATGGTTCAGTCTGCCCTAAATTAATACCAATAAATGATTCATTATATGGTATTTCAGATGCGACTAATGCTTTAAAAATAACCTCTAATATTTTAGGGGACACTACAATTGTTGGAGCAGGAGCAGGGAAAATTGAAACTGGTTTTGCTTTGTACAATGATATAATATCAATAGTTAACGGTTAAAAATTAAAACATGGTAAAAGATAAAAAAAATACAAGTACCGTAACTGTTTATAATAGTTATACAGGAGACAAAATCGGAACTGTCCCGCAATCAACGGAACAAGATGTAATGAATGCAATAGATTTAGCAAAAATAGGAGAGCGTATTGGTAAAAAAATGCCAGCTTCAGAAAGAATAGCAATTCTTAGAAAAGCAGGAACCATAATGGAGCGAGAATTTGATGTATTATCGAATCTTATAGCAACAGAAGGAATAAAAACAATAGTACAGGCAAGAAAAGAAGTCACTAGAGCTTTAAATACCATGCAACTTTCTGCAGAAGAAGCGGGAAGAATAATTGGAGCTACCATACCATTTAACGTTGTTCCAGGTTCAGAAGATAGAGTTGGGTACGAAACTAAAGTCCCTATTGGTATTGTTGTTGCTATTACCCCTTTTAATGACCCTTTGAACTTGATTTGTCACAAATTGGGACCCGCAATTGCTGCAGGAAACCCGGTCATATTAAAACCGAGTGACTATACACCTTTAGTAGCCCTTAAGTTTGGAGAGATTCTTTCTGAAGCTGGCTTACCAAAAGAAATGTTAAGCATAATTACAGGTTCTCCAGAATATTTTGGTGATGCGCTCATTAGCCATGACAGCATAAGATTGGTAAGTTTTACTGGCGGAGTAGAAGCAGCAAAGGTTATCCAGAGAAAAGCAGGTTTAAAGAAAATAGTGATGGAACTTGGTTCTAATTCTCCTGTAATCGTTTTATCAGATGCTGATTTAGAAGACGCTGTTCAATCTTGTGTTTCAGGAGCATTTTTTGCAAGTGGCCAAAATTGTGTTGGTGTTAAACGAATTTTTGTTGAAGAGACTGCTTATGATTCATTCATAAATAACTTTTCTCAATTAACGGCTACTTTAAAAATTGGTTCACCTTTATCAGAGGATATTGACATTGGTCCTATTATAAGTAGAGAATCGATTCATCAAATTGATAAATTTATTACCGAAAGTATAGCGCATGGCGCAAAACTAATTAGCGGGGGAAAAACAATAGGAAATTGTTATACACCTACCATATTAGAGGCTGACTGTAACAATGATATTGCCAATTGCAAAGAAGTTTTTGGGCCTGTGGTAACTATTTCAAAAGTAAAAAATTTAGAAGAAGCTATAGCATGCTGCAATAAATCACCTTTTGGTTTGCATACGGCAATTTTTACGAATGATATTAACAATGCACACAAGGCAATTAATGAATTAGAGTGCGCTGGGGTAATGATTAACGATTCTACAGATTATAGAATAGATGCAATGCCTTTTGGTGGTGTTAAAAGCAGCGGAATAGGCAGAGAAGGTGTAAAGTCTGCTATTGAAGCGATGTCTGAAACCAAGATTGTTTGTTTCAAATTAAAAATATAAATAAAATTTATATTTTTAATTAGTAAGTATAGGGAAGAAGATCTAATCATTATTTCAATTAGATTTTCTTCGCTATTCATGCTCTAAATAAATCGGAAACAATGGGTTTTGTGAAAAATCATAAATCAAAGAAGTTTCTAAACTTTTTACATAATCTTTTGTAACATGATCCATTACAAAATCTCTTAAATGATTTTTATCTCTTACTGCAATGTAAAGCAGAAAATCTATTTGCCCCGCTAAATGGTAAATATTCACAACTTCAGGTAACAAAGACATTGCATTTTTAAAATGATCTACTTGATCTTTTGTGTTTTTAGTTAATTTTATAGCAACCATTGCTTCTATATTCGTACCCAATTTAGAAGAGTCTACAATAGCATGAAACCCGAAAAATATTTTTTTTCGCTGTAATTTTCGCATCCTTTCAGAGCAGGTAGACTCTGCAATACCAACTTCTGCAGCAATTTGCTTATTAGACAATCTAGCATTCTTTTGTAGGAGTCTAATTATTTGTTCGTCTGTTTTGTCTAATTCGTTAGTTGCGTTATTTTTTCGCATAGTATCCATATTTATGATATTCTCAATATTTATTTCATTGTAAAAGTGTAATAATACAAAATTATAAATTATCTCTGATAAACCAAAACCGTAGGTTTATAATATGGAATCCGTGAATGCTAAACATTTTGAGTTATAAACATTCTTCGCAGGTTCCTTGAAGTAATATTTGAGACACATGAACTGTACGATTAGGAATCGCAGGAATAAGAACATCTGTGGATAAACAATCTACTTTTCCACAATCCGAGCATTGAAAATGTGGATGCACATCATGATGCACATCACTGGAGCAACCATTGCATTTTGCATACCATTTATGTCCGTTTTTACCTAAAAAAGAATGCAGAAAACCATCATCTTCTAACTTGTCTAAAACACGGTATATGGTCGTTTTATTCATCTTTGAATGAAAGCGTTCTATTAATGTAATCGCTGAAATAGCCGTTGCATGCTTTTCAAATTCATCAAGCAAAATTTTAACTGATTTTGTTTTCCTTAAAATTCCCATGACACAAATATAGCGCAAGTCAAGTGCAAAAAAAAATAAAACTATAATTATTGCAACTTAGTTGCGTTAGCTATAAATAATAGTATATTTGCAACTAAGTTGCATTAAAGTAAATTATGATAGTATTAAAACAAAAAACAGACCTTATAGGAGCAATAACAAGCACGTTGTGTCTTATACATTGTATTGCTACTCCCTTTATTTTTATAGCTCAAAGTTGTTCAATGGTTTGTTGTGATAGCGCACCCGTTTGGTGGCGTTTTATAGACTATTTTTTTTTAGTAATTTCTTTTTTTGCTGTATATCGTTCTACACAGACAACTTCTAGTTATTGGATAAAACCTTTTTTATGGTTGAGTTGGAGTGTGTTATTTATAATAATAATGAACGAAAAAATGGCATGGTTTTCTTTAAGTGAGCAAGCTATTTATTTTCCAGCACTCACATTAATAGGATTACATCTCTACAATAAAAAATATTGCCAATGTAACACCACTAAATGCTGCACTAATGAAAGATAAAGAACAAATTCAAATAATAGGAGATAATCATTTTTTAACAAGTATTAAAACACCTTTACTTGCGGATGCCTTTGATAAATCAGATGATGAGAAAATTAAGAATATACAACATCATTTTAAAATGATCATGCAGGAGATGGGTCTAGATTTAACGGATGATAGTTTATCTGGAACTCCGTATCGGGTTGCAAAAATGTATGTAAAAGAGTTGTTTTATGGATTAAATCCAGCTAATAAACCAAAACTTTCAATATTTAAAAATAAGTACGGATATAAAAAAATGCTGATTGAACAAAATATCACGATAGATTCTGCTTGTGAACATCACTTTTTACCAATAATTGGACATGCTAATGTAGCATACATTCCAAAAGACAAGGTAATTGGATTGTCTAAAATTAATCGGTTAGTAGATTATTATGCCCGTCGCCCACAAGTTCAAGAACGTTTGGTGCTTCAAATTTTAAATGACTTGCAGGAAGTTTTAGATACTAAAGATGTTATTGTTTCGGTAACAGCAAAACACCTTTGTGTGTCTTCAAGAGGAATTAAAGACCAAAGTAGTTTTACAACTACTTTAGAATACGGCGGCTGCTTTTCAAAAACCGAAGTTCGAAATGAATTCTTAAAAGTAATTACAAATCAAAAATTATAAAAAATGATCATAAAAGAGCAAGTAATAAAAGCGCAAAAAGCTTGGGGCAATGGTGTAGTAAAAATAGGAGCTTTAAAAGAAAATAGGGGTAAATGTGATAAGTTTACAAATGAATTCCTTAAGGAATTGTATGCTTTTAATATTGGTCCTGTTTTATTTAAGCCAACAAAATGTGAAATAGAGCAGTTTAGACCAACCAAACTAAAAGCTTTATCGTATTTCATTGCGGGAGAAAATCGAGCTTGTAAAGAAGACAAAGGCTTTGCTATTCAACCTTGGACGAAAGTAAGATTTGAAAACTCAAACCTCATTTTAGAGGAAGATCGTGCAATTGCTATGGGTAATTATTTCTTTACTAATCTAAATGGAAATGAAGCTAAAGTTGAATATACATTTGGTTATAAATTAATTAATGGAGAATTGAAAATTGATGTACACCATTCTTCATTTCCTTATGCTATAATAGAACAAGCAGTATAATGCATAAATGTATTTATCTTATTTGTCCTACAGATTGTTTGGAATATACTATTACTAAAACATTTAAGTGTCAAAATTACTTTTATACGTCACTTGGTAATTCTTTTAACCACAGTAGTAGCACATTAGAATCTATAAGTTCAATTATTAAAAAGCATAATATTAAAGAAATTTGTTTTGTACTTTCTATGGATAATAAGATAGTTGAAGATGCATTAGGGAATAAAGAATATTCCAATATTGGAACATTACGTAATTTTTATAATGAAATTACAACACAAAAGAAGCATTCAAAAATATTCTTACAAGGAGATAATCATCAATTCGCAGTTCTTTCCTTTTATTTAAATAAAAAAATTAAAGAACTGGAATTACAAATAACTAATTTATTGAATGAATCTATTAAAATAAGAGGTAAAGTATATAATAGAGATAAAAATAAATTCACTAATATCTATTCTGATTTAGTTTGTTTAGAAAAACATCATTTAAATTAAAAGTCACTTATTTGTTTGAGTTTAAAACCAATTAAATGGAGCATATTATTAAAAATAATTATAATAGAAGACAATTTATTTCCTTTATAGGAAAAGCAAGTATAGGCACTATTGTCGTACCTCAATTTTTAATAAATTGCGGCAATACAACCGCACCAACGAATAGTTTTAGTTCAATTTCTAAAGAAAGACTTCAAGCACTAAAAAATCTTGTTTTAGAAGGTTTAGTTCCTTCTGAAAAGGATGATTTACTGTTAGCTAACGGATTAGATTACCATACCATAATAAAATGGGGAGATACAATTAGCGATACAGATACCTTTGGATTTAATAATGATTTTACCTGTTTTATTCCTTTTGATGATAATTACCCAAAAGATGGTTTGTTATGGGTAAATCACGAATATGTAAATCCACTTTTTGTATCTAATTTTGACGCTAGGAAACACGAAAATCCAAAAGAACATAGAACACTTGAACAAGTAGATAAAGAAATGTACAATGTTGGTGGAAGTATTGTACGAATTAAAGAAGAAAACGGAATTTGGAAAGTTGTAAAAAACGACCCGCATAACAGACGTATTACTGGTAAAACTCCAATGAAGCTAAATTGGGATACTCCTATTAAAGGAGCAACTGCGGTAATTGGAACACATAGTAATTGTTCTGGTGGGATTACACCCTGGAAAACGTTTATTACATGTGAAGAAAATTATGATAGCTGTTTTGGAGAAACTACATACGATGGAAATAATATACCAACACACGAACCAAGTTGGTTAGGTTGGGAAAATTTTTATAACTATCCGCCAGAACATTATGGCTGGGTGGTTGAAGTAAATCCAAAAGACGGAACCGCACAAAAACATATTGCACTCGGAAGGTTTGCTCACGAATGTTGTACGTTATACGAATTGGAAGATAAGCGCGTAGTTGCCTATTCAGGAGACGATAGTAACAATGAGCATTTGTATAAATTCATCTCTTCAAAACCAAGCTCTTTAAAAGAAGGTACTTTGTACGTCGCAGATACGATCAATGGAAAATGGCTTGCTTTAGATTGGGAAAATCAACCTGTTTTAAAAAAGAAATTCAAAGATCAAACAGAAGTATTAATTAGAGCAAGAGAAGTCTCAAAATTGTTAGGTGCTACCCCATTAAATAGACCAGAAGATATTGAAATAGATCCTATTAGTGGAAACATATTTGTTTCGCTAACCAATAATATACCTAAAAATGATTTTCATGGATCTATCCTTAAAATTGAAGAAACTAATGGGAAATTTGACGCATTAACTTTTAAAGCTTCTACCTATAAAGCAGGTGGAGCAGCAAACGGTTTTTCTTGTCCAGATAATTTAGCCTTCGATTTATCAGGAAATCTTTGGATAACTTCAGACATGTCTGGAAGTGCTATGAATAGAAAAGATAAACCCTATATGACTTTTAAAAACAATAGTCTATTTGTAATTCCAAGATACGGGAAAGATGCAGGGAAAGTAATCAGAGTTGCTTCAGCACCTAAAGATGCAGAGCTTACAGGTCCTTGGTTTTCTCCAGATGGTAAAACCTTGTTTTTAAGCGTTCAACATCCTGGAGAACAAACTAAAGATTTAAATAATCCTACTAGTAAATGGCCTTTTGATGAAGATAATATTCCAAAGCCAGCTGTTGTTGCTATTACGGGAGATTTAATTGAAAAAATGAATCAACTACATAAAATAGAAGTATAACTTTTATATTCTTTAAAAATAAAATAATGAAAAAACTACCCGTCACAGTCTTAAGTGGTTTTCTAGGAGCTGGAAAAACTACATTACTAAACCACATATTACACAACAAAGAAGGCTTAAAAGTAGCCGTTATTGTGAATGATATGAGCGAAGTAAATATTGACGCTCAATTTATTGAAAATGAAAACACACTCTCTAGAACCGAAGAGAAGTTAGTAGAAATGTCTAACGGTTGTATTTGTTGCACACTGCGCGAAGATTTAATGATAGAAGTAGAAAAATTAGCAAAACAAAATAAGTTCGATTATTTATTGATTGAAAGCACCGGTATTAGCGAGCCTATACCTGTAGCACAAACTTTTACTTTTGAAAGTGAAGATGGTAAAATCGATTTAAGTAAATTTAGTTACGTAGATACGATGGTAACCGTAGTCGATGCTTTTAATTTCTTGAAAGATTTTTCAAGTTCAGATTATTTAACAACTAGAGAACTTACGAATATAGAAGGCGATAATAGAACCATTGTAAATCTATTAACAGATCAAATTGAGTTTGCCAATGTGATCATCCTTAATAAAATTGATTTGGTTTCTGAAGATCAATTAGAAGAATTGCGCGCTATTATTCAGAAGCTAAACCCAGAAGCGAGTATCATTATAACAGAAAAATCTAAGGTTGTCTTAGAAAGTGTTTTAAATACAGGTTTATTTGATTATGAAAAAGCCGAAGCTTCAGCAGGATGGTTAAAAGAATTAGAAAATGACCATGTCCCAGAAACTGAAGAATATGGAATAAGTTCTTTTATTTTTAGAAGTAAAAAACCATTTCACCCAGACCGTTTTTTAAATTATCTAAATCAAAGTTTTCCGCAAAACATTATTAGAAGTAAAGGATTGTTTTGGTTAGCCTCAAGATCTAACCAAGCATTAGTATGGAGTTCTGCTGGTGGCTCTTGCAAAGCAGATACTGCTGGTGTTTGGTGGGCATCTATGACTTTTTCTCAACGAACTAATAATGCTTCTTTTAATGAAAATAAATATCAAATTGAATCCGATTGGGATGCCCTATATGGAGACAGAAAAATAGAATTGGTTTTTATTGGACAACATTTAGACAAAGAAGGAATTATTGATCAATTGAATACATGTCTACTTACAGAGGAAGAAATTAAGTTGTGGGAAAATAAAGCGTTTACACAAAAAGACCAATGGCCAATAGCAGTATAAGTAGGAGGTCGGTTGCTATAAAATTTTGAATGATACAAACAGAAAATCTTACCTATCAATATAAAAAAGGAACTGCTGTTTTCAGTTTTCCAAATATCACTTTAGAAAAAGGAGAAAATTTACTCATTTTAGGGGCTTCGGGTATTGGAAAAACAACACTTTTACATCTTTTGGCAGGTTTATTAAAACCTGTTACAGGGCAAATATATATTAATGAAGTTGCGTTAAATTCTTTAAAAAATAATAAATTAGACACCTTTAGAGGTGAAAGCATAGGACTTGTTTTTCAGAAAAAACACGCTATCCAATCTTTAAATGTGTTTGATAATTTAAAAGCACGTCTTTTATTTAGTAATGCGCTTGTAAACGATAAAAAGATTGAAATCGTATTGGCACAATTGGGGTTGTCTGAGTTAAAAACGAGTAAAGTAAGCGAACTTAGTGAAGGGCAATTGCAACGATTAGGAATTGCATTGTCGGTTATACACAATCCACAAGTTATTTTAGCCGATGAACCTACTTCTAGCTTAGATGATAAAAACTGTAAAATTGTTATTGAATTGTTGCAAAATCAGGCGAAACAAACCAATGCCAATTTAATAGTAATTACGCATGACCATAGAATAAAATCATGCTTCCAAAATTCAATTAAATTATGAATATTTGGAGTATTAGCATACAAAACATAAAATCTAAACCATTATACACTTTTTTAAGTGTTTTTATAGCATCCTTAAGTATCGCCTTGCTTTTGGGAACTCAACAATTAAAAAGGTCTTTTGAAAATCAAATAGAAAACAATTTAGGGAAGATAGATGTTGTGGTGGGTGCTAAAGGAAGTCCGTTACAACTTGTTTTGGCTTCGGTATTGCATTTAGACAATCCAACAGGGAATATTTCATACAAAGAGGCACTTAAAATCATTAAAAATCCGCTGATTAAATCTGCCATACCAATTTCTTATGGTGATAATTATAAAGGGTATCGGATTGTAGGAACCACCCATGAATATACCGTAATTTATAATGCTGAATTGCAAAAAGGACATCGCGTTGAAAATGCTATGGAAGTAATTTTAGGAAATTCTGTAGCTCAAAAATTAAACCTTAAAATAGGGGATACCTTATTAAGTGCTCATGGGTTAGTAGAAAACAGTATTGAAGAGCATGATGCCGTATTGACGGTAGTGGGTATTTTAAAACCTACGCAAAAAGTAATTGACCGTTTAATACTTACGAATTTACAAAGTGTATGGGATGTGCACAATCATGAGCGTAAAGAGAATCATGAAGGACATGATTACCACGATATACAGGATGAAAAAGAAATAACATCATTATTAATTCGTTTTAAAAGCCCTAGAGGGCTGTTAACGTTTCCAAGACGTATTAATGAGCGAACGAACATGCAAGCTGCCTTGCCTAAATACGAGTTACATAAATTGTATGAATACACAAGTGTTGGCTTTAAAACTATTTCTTTGATAGCGTATTTAATTCTTGTAATCTCTTGTATTACACTATTTATAAGTCTCTATAAAATGGTAAAAGAACGTGCTTTTGATTTGGCAATTTTACGAACATATGGAGCGAGTAACTTTCAATTGATAAAAATGGTTTTTTATGAAGGATTCATCGTCGTCTTTTCCTCATTTTTACTCGGATTTTTACTATTAAAAATAGGGCTGCGTTTTGCACTTTATTTTATGAAATCGAACAATCAACAAAACATACTTACAGCGTTGTCTTTTCAAGATGTATTGCAAATAGCAATGCTCATTTTAATAATGGTAATCATATCCGTTTCATTTGCAATTTATCCTATCATAAAAATGGATGTTTCAAAAATTTTAAGCAATGAAAAATAAAGGTATCTATGTGTTTTTTCTATTCGTTTGTTCGTGCAGTTTCAGTCAACAAAATGTTACTTGGCAAGACTTGTCAAAAATAAAGTTTACAGATAAATATTTTTCAGAATATGATGCTTATTTTATGTATCCTACATTTTCAGGTTCCGTAAAAGCGCTAAAAGGAAAAAAAATAACAATTAAAGGTTATTTTTTAGATGTTATTGCTAAAGAAAATACATACATGCTATCTAAAGGGCCAATGGCATCTTGTTATTTTTGCGGTCAAGGAGGCCCTGAGTCGGCCATAGAACTTGAATTTATAAATAAAGAAAACTTTAAAACAGATGATATTGTCAGTATAACAGGTACCTTAGAGCTAAACAAAGATGATATTGAACATTTTAATTACATTTTAAAAGAATGTAAAGGAATATTAGTAAAGTAAAACGCTGGTAATAGTAAATAGAATCAACCTTTAGAAATTTTAAACAATGAAACAATCTTATATATTCCTTTTTTTATTAATAATTAGTTCTTGTCAAAAATTAGAAAAACAGCTTGTTAAGATTACAGCAAAAAACATTGCTATTAATAATACTATAAAAGCCTCTGAAGAAATCGTTCGGGTAATACAACCGTATAAGAGAAAACTTGCTTCTGAAATGCAAGAAGTACTTTGTTATTCTCCGAAAGAAATAGTGAAAAATGACGGAAATATGCAAAGCTCTTTAGGAAACTTAATGGCGGATATGTGTTTTGAAATGAGCAATCCTATTTTTATAGAAAAAACCAAGGCAACGATAGATTTTGTACTATTTAATAATGGAGGAATACGAGCTAGTCTACCTGCTGGTAAAATAACAAAAGAGCATGCTTTTAAATTAATGCCTTTTGACAATGAATTTGTAGTCGTTACGCTTTCAGGCGAAAAAGTTTTAGAATTAGTCGCCTATTTTATAAAAAGCAGAAAGGCACATCCAGTATCTAAAAGCATTCAATTAACAATTGGTAAAAATGATAATCACTTAAAAATAAAAGGTGAAATTTTTGATAAAAATAAATCCTATAACGTATTAACAACGGATTATTTGCAGGGTGGAGGAGACAACATGAATTTCTTTAAAAATCCAAAACAATTGACATTATTAGACTATAAAATGCGCGATGCTATTATAGATTATTTTAGAAAAAAAGATACGTTGCAAACAGTACCATAGATAACCGCATAATTATGAAGTAATGAAAAGAAGAAATTTTATCAAACAAATAGGCGTAGCTTCTACATTAACGATGGTTGGTGGGCTTACTTTACCTTCATTTAGAGGCAAACAACGTCATATTACCATTTTACATACCAACGACACACATAGCCAAATTGAGCCTTTTAAACCCACTCATCATAGAAATCCTAACCAAGGTGGTGTTGCTAGGCGCGCTACTTTAATTGAACAAATTAGAACCCAAAATAAAAACACTTTATTATTAGATGCTGGAGATATTTTTCAGGGAACCCCTTACTTTAATTATTTTGGAGGTGCACTTGAATTTAAGCTAATGAGCATGTTAAAATACGATGTGGCTACCATAGGAAATCATGATTTTGATAACGCTATTGATGGTTTGTACAAACAATTACCCAATGCTAAATTCGATTTTGTTTCTGCAAATTATAATTTTGAAAATACGGTTTTAGATACCCATGTAAAACCTTATCAAATTATTGTTAAAGATGGTATTAAGATTGGAATATTTGGTTTGGGTATTGAGCTTGACGGTTTGGTTAGTAAAAAAATGTATAAAGAAACTGGGTATTTAGATCCTATAGAAATCACTCAGGATATAACCAATAAACTAAAAAATGAAGAAAAATGTGATTTGATTATTTGTTTATCTCACCTGGGGTATTACTATAAAAATAATCCTGATAAAATATCGGATTTAAATTTAGCAAAAATCACTAAAAACATCGACTTAATTATTGGAGGCCATACCCATACATTTTTACCAAAACCAACTATTGTGAAAAATATTGATGGAAAAAACATATTGGTAAATCAAGTAGGCGCTTATGGAATTAATCTAGGAAGAATCGATTTTTATTTTGATGAACAAAATAATAAAACAGCAAAAGGAACCACTATTTTAGTTTGATGTCAACTATTTAATTTTCAAAATTCAATTTTATTCGAAGGTTTCGTTAATAATTAATTGGAAAAATTAGGAGCTATGTTTTAGCACTAATTTTTTTTATTAAATGAATGATACAGGAAACCAAATCATTATAAATAAGATGATTATTGGTGTAAAAAACAGGTTACATATGTCTAAAACATAAAAAACATGGAGGCTATTATTACGATTGTTGGTTTTTTAGGAGCAGGTAAAACTACAGTACTAAAATATTTATTGGAGCGGTACTCTAATGAAGGTTGGCGTCCATTTGTTATTCTTAATGACTATGAAAACGCAACTATGGATGCCCAACAATTAACAAATAAAATTGGATTAAATAGTATCAAACCTTTGAGCGGCAGTTGTATTTGTTGTAGCGGAATCGTGGAACTTAGAAATACGGTAAATAGAATTCCTGAAAGAAAAGATGGTATTACGTTCATTGAAGCTAACGGAACATCTGATGCGTGTTCGTTAATGGAATTTTTGGGAGTGGGGCTTCATAAACGGTTTTTACCCCCAATTCAAATTTCGGTGGTTGATGTTAAAAACTGGCAACAACGAGGCGAATATAATGAGCTTGAAGCCAATCAAATTCAGGTTTCTTCGTTATTGGTTTTAACACATCTCGAAAACGTACATCCAAATCGAAAAGCGCAAGTTATTCATGAATTAAAAAAACTGAATCCAGTTGCAAAAGTGTTAAATATGGATCGTTTGGATGTTTTATTGCTTCCAGAATTAGTACCCTCTAAAAATATAGCTCAAAAGTTCGATCATCAAAAAGCACATTGGGCCTCATGCTCAGTTGATTTACCAGACTTAGTAAATACAGCATGTATTGATGCTATTTGTGCTGCCTTGCCTAAAAGTATTCTGAGAGTAAAAGGTTGTACTAAAATTCAGGGAGATATCAATTTTACTTATTTTGAACGTATCCCAAGCGGAGAAGTACACATAAGACCTTTCAATGGAACCCCAATAACAGGAGCAAAACTACTCAGTATTGGTCCTGGTAGCACTCCTGCATTACTTAAAAATGCAATTAAGGGAGCATTACTTCATTGTTCATTAAATAATTAACAAAAGGTATATAGTTACACCTTTTGTTCAACGTTATGAGTATTTCCCTATGTAAAAAAAATGGATATAAAAACTAATGCAACTGAGTTGCGTTTAATAAAAATATCTTACTTTTGTCCTTCAAAAAATAAAAGATATGAATAGCCTGCAGTTCCATTAAAAATATATTTGATTCGCGTTTTACCTAATGCGACGCGGACTGTAGCCTTTCATGCTCATTTAGCACTAAAAACAGCCCGTCTTATAAGATATAAAGTCAAGCAATACAAAACCAAAACAATTTTCGAATGCCATTCAAAACGAAACACCACTTTCTAATAGTACTCTTTTTATTCATGGGGGCATCATTGCTTATGGCTCAAAAAGAAACATGTGGGTATTCTCTTAGTGGAAAAGTATTAGATGCCAATACGGAAGAGCCCATTCCTAATGCTGTTATTAAAGTTAAGGGCATCGGAAAATACACCACCACCAATGCTGAAGGTGCTTTTAAAATCGATAATTTATGTACAAAAAATAATACGCTTATTATTTCATGCTTGGGTTATACTAATTCGACAAAAGACCATGAACACGATTCAGCCATACACTTTTATTTAACCCAACAGGTTACAGGATTAAATGAGGTAATTATTCAAGCGAAACGAAGAAAAGAGAAAGGGACTGTAACAATTTCACAAGTTACGATTGGAAAGACAGAAATTACCAGCAATCCAACCCAATCATTGGCGGCAGTCCTGTCACAGGAGCAGGGAGTAACATTTATATCAGCCGGTACCAATGTGCAATTACCTGTTATTCATGGTTTGTATGGGAATCGAATCTTGGTATTGAATAATGGTCTAAAACATGGCTTTCAAAATTGGGGTGCCGATCATGCTCCAGAAATAGACATTGCTTCGGCAAGCAGCATCACTGTGATTAAGGGTGCCGCTGGCGTTCGATACGGCCCTGAAGCTTTGGGCGGCGCTATTATTATTGAGCCCAATCCTTTACTTTTAAACAATGCATTGCATGCAGCACTAAGCACTGGCTATCAAACCAATGGGAAAGGCTATAATACCAATTTTGAAATTGGAAATGGAACTGAAAAATGGAGCTATTTTGCAAATGGAAATTATACTAGAATTGGTGATCGCAACACACCAGATTATAATTTAACTAATTCTGGAAAAGAAGAAAAAGCGTTTAGTTTTGGCGTTTTACATCATCTAGATCAATGGGATTTTAAGGTGAACTATAGCTTTGTTGACCAGAACCTAGCACTTTTACGTTCCTCTATTGCCCATAGTCCAGATTCGTTTATTCGTGCCATTAATTCAAATGAACCTATTATTATTAATCCTTTTTCCTATGCTATTAATCAACCTAGCCAAACAACACAACACCATTTAGCGAAGGCGGAAATCAATTGGTGGTATACACAAGGGGCAAAGCTTACCCTAATTGGTGGTGTGCAATTGAACAAAAGAGATGAATTTGATGTTCGGAGAAATGCCGAGCTACCTATTATTAATCTCGATTTGCTTACCTATGATTATCAATTGGAATGGAAACACCCTAAATGGTATGGATTAAATGGTTTGCTAGGCGCTCAATATTTTAGTCAAAATAACGACAATAACCCAGGTACCCAGACCACTCCATATATACCCAACTACAATACGGATAGGATTAGTGCTTTTGGGGTTGAAAGCTTCACCTTTGGAAAAAATATGATAGAAGCGGGCTTGCGGTTTGATTTAGAAACCAATGATGTACGCGGTAGAGAAATCAATCAAGATATTTTTAGAGACCACTATACCTTTACCAATTTTACTGGATCATTGGGCTACGTTCGGCAACTTTCTGAAAACAGTACTTTTAGAACAAATATAGGAACTGCATGGCGCACGCCTAATATGGAAGAATTGTTCAGTTTTGGACAGCATGGCTTTAAAACAACCTTTGGCCTGCTAAGATTCACAGACACCAATGGCAAACTGAGCACAGATGAAGTGATTCCTTTAAACCAAAGTACTGTGCATCCAGAACGAGGCTATAAATTCATCAATGAATTTCAGACCCATAAAAATGGAAATAGTCATAACCTAACAGTGTATTCACATTTTATAGAAAATTATGTTTTTGATCGGCCTATTGGAGTTTTCGGAACAATACGGGGCCCAATGCCTGCATTTATTTTCGATCAAGTAGATGCACTTTTCTTTGGCGCAGATTACAGTTGGAAAAAAAAATGGACCGATAAAATTTCGAGTGTTTTTGGCGCAAGCTATTTATGGTCTAGAAATGTAGGTGATAACGCGCCCTTAATTAACCAACCACCTATTTCTACGAATGTTGAATTGAAATGGGACCAAGGTAAGATAGGGGTATTTGATGCCTCTAGATGGGCTATTCGTCCTAGTTATACATTTCGACAATTTCAAGCACCACGAACAATTACACCCAAAAGTTTGGTAGATAAATCTGTGGAACTTACAACGGACTCTGAAATATTTGACTTTGCCGCCGCAACTGATGGCTACTTTCTATTGGACTTATCATGGACCTTTAGAAGGAAAAACCTTAGTGGAGGTATTACCGTTCAAAACCTATTAAATACCGGTTATCGAGACTACCTCAACCAAATGCGCTATTTCGCCGATGAATCTGGTAGAAATTTACTTTTTACACTGAAATATACACTTAAAACAAATGCTAAAAATGAATAGAAAAAACCTACCCAGGTATAAGTCTATGCCTAGCAGAGGACCTTAAATTTTAAAGATTTATCTAGATAGTACCATTCAATAAAATTAAAACAATTAAAAAAAAAGATGAAAACAATAAATCCATTTAAAAATTTACAATTATTAGCAATTTTATTTTCAGTTATTACAATTATTGGTTGTAGTAATGATGATGATATTGCACCGGAAGAAGAAAACGAAGTAGAAGTATTTACAGATGTTACCCTTGTTTTTACGAATACAGCTGATGTAAATGACGTGGTAACTGCTTCCGCTCAAGATCCAGACGGAACAGGTATACAAGAATTACAGATCTTAGATGCTATTACACTTGCTGCCGATACCGAATATACATTAACCTATGAAATTCTAAATGCCTTAGATCCAGCAGACATTGAAGATATTGGTGATGAAATTCTTGAGGAAGACAATGAGCACCAGTTCTTCTTTAGTTTCACAGAAAATGTCTTTGCCAATCCTACCGGAAACGGGAATATAGATGCAGCTGCAGATCCAATAAATTACAACGATGCGGATGAAAATGGGAACCCAGTTGGTTTGTCTAGCACTTGGACAACTTCTAGTACAGCATCTTCTGGAGCATCATTTACCGTTAGGCTTCAGCACCAACCAGATGTAAAAACAGCTTCATCGGGTTCTAATGATGGTGATACTGATTTTGCGTTGACCTTTGCCTTGAATATTCAATAATAAATTTTTGTATGTAATCTCCCAGCATGTTCCTTGTGAACAAGTTGGGAGATTTTTTATGATATAGCCGTCCTATCTCACAAGTAAACCAATGATTCTATAAATAATTCTTCTATTTTAGTCATTTGAGTAATGGGCTTCAAAGGTGTTGCATATAGTTTGTTTCGTGTTTTAAACACTTAATCTAGAAAATCCGTGAGGATTTTGTGAGTAGGCGAGGACTCCCAATTAATTTTATAAGATGTTGGCAAGTCGTTTTTATTAACAACAACAAAAATATTTTAGTACTTGCTTTTGTTTCTTGGAATAAGAAATTCTACATCCATTTTCTAATCCAATCAAATAATAAAATCCGACTGCTGACGAATCTGACTTAATATCAGTCCAATTTTTTTTGTCAGAATAATCCGAATCAAACTTAGAATCAACGCTCAGAGCAGGATTTGAAAAATTATCTTCTTTGAAGAATTCTGAAACTCGTTTCTTAATATATTCCTCTAATTTCTTGCTTGTAGATTTCTCATCAAAAATATATCCACTAATTAATACATTCGAAGGATATGTCTCATTCAATATTTCTGCTCCTTCAAAATCGATTATTTTAAAAACCATTTCTCCTTCTATTATACTCTCTCCAATTATTAATATCGTGAATTTGTCTTTTTTATTTGGATTGGAAAATACTTTATAAACGCTATTTTTTAGGAGAATGTTATTCACCATATTCTCGTTAATGGTTCTTAGAGAATTATATTGAGTTTTTAAATTATTATAATCGTACTTCTGATAAAGATTGAAACTCCCAAAAATTACTGCTAGAATAATAGCAATAATTTTATACCAATCTAAAGGTTTTTTGGTTAATGACTTTTTATGTTTTAAATGTCCGCCTTTTTCTTCTGCATCTAAACCCTTTTCTGTTAATCTGCAACTACCATCAGCAAACCATTCAAAATATCCGTGGAACTCTGAAAATTCTTTTAATTCTCTACGAATGTCTTGTAAAAAATCTCTGTTCTCAGATGTTTCATATTTAAAATATTCTGGAATTAGAATTTTGTTTATCGAAAAAAAGCTATCCTTTTTGTCGGCTAATAAAATAATATCAAAATATTTGATTATGCTTCTTTCGTTTAGTTCCATTATTCAATGTTTGCCAACGTGTTTGTATATGGTTTGTTGCGTGGTTTAAGCACTTAACTTAGACAAGTACACACCAAGCTAAAATCCGCGAGGATTTTCAGAAGTAGGCGAGAACCAGCAATTACTTATAGCCATTGTTGTAAACAGTTTTATTTTTATTCTAGCTTTATTGAAAAAACTGTAGTTTCAAAGGATGAAATTTTTAAAGAGTTAATTGAGTTATTGATGTTTTCAATTATTAAATCTGACATTCCACTAGGTACTGTGTTATTATTATTTAACTCCTGTAATACTTCACTATTACTATTTAATGTTTGTACAGCTGTACAGCCTTCAAAACAATTATTAATTATCGAAATAGTAACTTTAGATAATCCATTCACAGAACTTAAGTCAAGTTCTAAGGTGCTTGGATTTGAATTTCCGTCAGGAAAAGCAAGTGAAATTCCATTATTCGAATCATCCATATCATTGCCAAATGGGTCAGAGGAAACAGTTCTAAAAATATTAAAATTATAATTATTCACACTAAAATTTGTGTCGTCAATATCGATTCCAAGTCCTGTCAAATCAATTGTAATTGGTTCAACAACAGTTTGGTCATCATCATCAGTAGAACAAGAGTTTAAGCTTAAAAATAAGGTGATTATAATAAAGGTTGATTTCATAATATTTATTTTTTATTTAGTTTATAATATTTTTTAAATGTAGGGTTTAGCGCTAGCCCTTACAATACGCTTAAGAGCGTAATTTGTTTAATAACCAGTTTTTTCCAAATTCGATTTCTATGAGTTCGAACAGTGTGGTGAGAAACATACATTTTCTCAGATATCTGCTTATTAGTGTATCCTTTGATAATGAATTTGAGAACTTCTTTTTCTCTTGGCGTTAAAGAAGAATATTTTTTCATTATTATTCCTCATAAAATGATTTTGTTCAAGAATAGTTTTCAATAAATTACTAGTGCCATCAAATTTAGATGCATCTTTTTTCAATTCAAAAACTACTTTTTCATCATCATCTATTCCTTTAAAAGTGATGGCTAACTTCTGATTTTCACCATTGGTATCTTTAGTGTTGAATTTTTCATTCAACCAATTTCTTGCGTCTGTTTCAGTTGCAAAATATTTTGGATTAAACCCACTAGGCGAATTCTCATTAAATATGCCCATTGTTTCAATGCAAGCCAATACCTCCTGTCCAACAACAAATGCAACTTGATCAAAACCATCTTTATTTTAGCTATAAAGCCAGCTTTAAATATCGGTTTTGAAATGTTCTCATCTACCCATTTTTTTGTAACATCACTTACTTTAAATGTCAGATTTTCTAAGAGCCAGATTATTTGAGATGGTTTTATATTCTCAGCTATATGCAGATGTTCTATCAACTCTTTTCTGCACGCTAAATCATTAGACGGGCTAGATTTCCAAGTAGAAATTAGCCTTGAATTCACTTCTTTATGTTCGATTAATAAATAAGGACTGCTATATACTAGTATTATTTGATTAACGATAAAAAGTTGAATCAGTTGCTTCAGTTGAGTATTTTTTATTCTGAGTAGTGTTTTTATGTCGTTCTAAAAATCAGTTTTTAGTGATTCTCTCTTTTAGTATTATTTTTCTTTTTCCCACTAAGAGGGGAATTCTGAGTAACCCTTTCAATAATATTCTAAAATTCAACTTTTAGAAGTCTTGATTTATAGATTTTACTTTAATAAAAAGTTAGCTTAAAGTAATTATTTGTTTTTCCGCTAAAAAGGGGATTGCCCATAACGGTTTTGTGTATAGTTAGTGAAGTGTTTAAGTACCAAGTTTTGCAAATAATTCTATGTTGTTGTTCATCTTCACTTAAAGAAGATATTTTATTATATGCACCTCTAATTTTATAAGAACGTACCCCTTGTAAATCTTCTCTTTTAAAGATAATATTGGCATAAAATTTCTTAGAAAGATTGGTATTTCTGTTTAGCATTGTATTATAAGCAACTCCTTCTAAATTTTTAGCTGCTTGCTCAATATTAACAAATTTAGGATAGTACATTAAATCTAATTTAAAAAAGTGTGAGTTAACTCTATTATAATAAAAAACAAAATTACGATTTCAATCTATATTTTGGTAATGACTAAATTATCATTTACAAAAAAGATAAATATTATTTTTATTTAATCTAAATAAGGATTATATTTGATGAAATTTTTAAATTATTATAATCATGACATAATATAAACATCAAAGACCAACATAACGAAGGCAAACTATATACTAGGCAAATGCCATCCAATCGGATAAATCAAAATAACATTAAAAACAAAAACTATGATTTTTTTTAAATTAAAAACATTATTAATCAACTTATTCAAATTATCTTTTTTTTTATTACTTACTGTTAACTCGCTATCTACTTTAGCTCAGAAAAATAAAGTTGAAGTACAAGGTTTTATTACAAATCAGAACAATGAGGTTTTACAGGATATTTCTATTTCAATTAAAAACACTCAATATGGAACTGTATCGAATAGAAACGGTTTTTTTAGCCTTAGAATCCCAGAGGGTAATTACACACTTTTAATATCTTTTCTAGGCTATAAAAAAATTGAAAAAGCCATTTCTCTTAAAGCTGGTAACATTTTAAATCTTAACTTTTCATTAGAAGAAACAAAAGAAATTTTAGACAATGTAGTGATACAATCTTTTTTAAAAAAAGAAAAAATAATATTAAAATCTAGAACTGCAACAAAGTCTAATATGAATATATTAGAGACACCAGCAGCTATAGTCGCTGTAGATAAATTCTTATTAGACCAGCAAGCAAACACTACTCTCCAAAGTGCAATTCAAAATATAAGTGGACTAACCCAGGCTGGAAATAATTATGGTATTGGAGACAATTTAATTATAAGAGGTTTAGGGGCTAATTACACCTATGATGGGATGTATGCTGGTGGTGGCTTAAGTAACAGTTACAACCCTGTGAGATCACTTACAAATGTAGAAGGTATTGAAGTTTTAAAAGGACCTGCTACAGGACTTTATGGAATTGGTTCTGCTGGGGGAGTTTTAAATATGATAGAAAAAAAACCATTAGATTACTTTCAAGCTAGTTTAGAATTTCAATATGGAAGCTGGAATCATTATAGAACAATGCTAGATGTTACAGCTCCATTGAATGACAAAACAAGTTATAGAATAGTTACAGCTACTGAAAATGATAATGGATATAGAAATTTAAGCAGTGGAAGAGATGAAGCATATTTATCTTTAAAACATAAATTTTCTAAAAAAAGTGAATTTATTTTATCAGCTGCATTCATAGATGATGAATATCAAATAGACGCAATTGGAGA
Source organism: uncultured Polaribacter sp. (assembly GCA_937771065.1). Classification (GTDB taxonomy): domain Bacteria; phylum Bacteroidota; class Bacteroidia; order Flavobacteriales; family Flavobacteriaceae; genus Polaribacter. The sequence goes on from CALJHU010000012.1 coordinate 41,149, forward strand.
TCCAGTAAGAATTTTAAATGAAGCTAGCCTTACAAATCCAAGTTTAGGCTATGATTGGACAAATCTTATTAACGATTCTGATGCTGATAATGATGGTGTTTTTGGTATTCAATTAACAGATTTACAACGTCAAATATTAGCAAATTCGATAACAAGTTCAGATGGTTTATTACCTTATGATTTAGGAGATGGTAATTTAATCTCTCCTCTTTCTGAACCAAACCAAGGTAAAGAATTTCGTGTTAAGCTAAAACATGATTGGAATATTTCTAGCAAAACAATACTAACCCAACAAGTGTTATACAGAGGTTTTACATCTGATTTCACAAGACAAACAGGAGCTTTTAACTATGTATACTGGAACAGAAGGGGAGAAATAAATGCAGAACCAAGAGCTCCCTTAGTAATTGACGGAATTATTTATCCTTTTGCTGCTAGAAGACAAGAATACAGACATCAAGAAGCCGAAGAAAAAGCTGTTCAATATTTTGCAGATCTAAACAGTAAATGGGGAAAAGGTAAATTAACAGGAGAGCATTTGTTTAGTGTTTTTTATGAAAATCGTTTCGCTGAAGTAATGTCTTGGTCTATTTATGATGCTGATGGAAATAATTCAGGAAATAATCCAGTTCCGTATATCTTAGATATTAGAAATCCAAATTGGGGTTCTGGAAGTTTCTGGGATTATGATCCAAGTTTACGAACTAACTATGATAAAACAACAGCAAGCTATGGATTAAGTTTTCAAGAAGTAATTTATTTCGACAATAAACTAACAGGACGTTTTGGTGCTGCATACAGTAACATAGATCAAAATTACACTGCTAAAGGTACAGATCGTAATAATAATACTGCTACACCTGAAGCTGACACTAGTGATGCTGGATTTTCTTATAATTTGGGTTTAAATTATAGAATAACTAAAGATCTTGCGGCATTTGTTAATTACTCAAAAGGAAGAACAGCATATAGTATTTTAGGTTCTGTGACAGGTGAGAATGATCGTCCAGATTCTGAATCTAAATCATTTGATTTAGGTTTACGCTTTAACGGTTTTCAACAAAAAATGTTGGCTTCACTTGTTTATTTTAAGACAAGAAGAACTAACCTACGCAGAAATAATGATTTATTTAATGATAATATTGGAGATTCTGATTTCAATATAGATGTTCCTCAATACTTTTTTGATGATGAAGATCAGTCAGAAGGTTATGAATTTGATATACGTTTTATCTTTGATAAACATTGGTCTTTAAATGCAAATGCTACCTATCAAGATGCTGTTACGATTCGTGCAGGAAAAACTTCTGAACAAGTAAAAGGGGTTCCTCAACAATTTGCTCGTTTTTGGGGTGAATACAAATTCTTAATTGGGAAATCTCAAAGACCAATAAATTTTAATTTTGGTATGCGTTATGAAAGTGAAAGAACTGTAAATAGTACAGGATTTGGATTGCCCGATGCTTATTTAGACAAGTATGTTGTTTGGGATACTGGTGCAAGTATCAACCTAAATAAATGGAATTTTCGCTTAAATGTAAATAACTTATTTAATACTAAATACTATGCAAAAGCAATGTTTTTAGGTGGACTTCCAGGAGAATCTCGTAATGCGACCCTTCGTATGAGATATACTTTTTAACAGCTCACAAATAATAAGCCTGTCAAATTTTTAATCTGACAGGCTTATTAATAAAGTTGGAGGAAACTTTGTTTACGCAGATTTTATAACTTTCATTGCTGTCATTGAAGTTCTTAATTCTGCTCCAATTTTCTCAACAGGATACTTTCTAATAATACTATTAATTCGAATTAATTCTTAGTTATCAACTCCATTTTATGAACTAAAAGGTTTCCCACTTACGTTTGTAGAAACGGTTTTCATAAAATCAGTTATTAAGGTTTATGACGAATTGTAAAACACCCCCAAACGAATGTTTATTTAGATTTCAAGACTTTGTGGGATATTTTACATAATAGAGAATTATAGCTACACAGTAATATATATGAAGATTGTTCTAAATAGCTTTTAATTAATAATCATCCACAGGATAATCCTTAATTAAAAATGTACTATAATTTATATTATGTTAAATAGGTTTTTCGAAAATGCACAATACTACATAACTTTATCTTCTCGTACGTTTATTTAATTGCTTCTATTCCCCTTGTTTTGGTTCTAATTCTAATTGCATCTTCCACGGCATAAATAAATATCTTACCGTCGCCTACTAAATTTTCCGAGGCGTTTTCTAAAATAACATCAATAGCAGTTTCAAGATTATCGTCACTAACAACACAAATGATCATAATTCTTGTTTGCAGAATCATAGATTGTTCTGTACCGCGATAACGCTCTGTATATGTTTTTTGCAAACCACTTCCTTTTACAGGAATTATTGTATTACATGGTATGCCTGCTGCTTTTAAGCCAGTTTGTACATCCTTTAGTTTTGATGGCCTTATAATTGCCTCTATTTTTTTCATGTTTTTAAATTTTGTTACTTATAATTATTCAAAAGTAGAATATGCCTCTACTCCAAAAGAAACTGCATCTATACCTGCAGACTCTTCCAACTTCGAAATTCGAATGCCCAACGTTTTTTGCATGATTTTCATCAATATAAAAGTGAATACAAAACCAAAAGCACCAATTACAAGAACCCCTAATGCCTGTGTGGCTAACATTGCTGTACCTCCACCAAAAAATAAACCACCATCTGTCGCAAATAAACCCACAGCTATAGCACCAAAGAAACCATTAACGCCATGCACAGCAATTGCACCAACAGGATCATCAATTTTTAATTTATCAATATACAATACGGCAATATCTACCAAAACACCCGCAATTAAACCAATAATTATAGCAGCATTTGGCCCAACGACGTTGCACCCAGCAGTAATAGCAACTAAACCGGCTAAAACGCCATTAATTGTCATGGTAATATCTATTTGACCATATCTAAAATAGGTGTAAAACATTGTTGAAATTCCTCCTGCGGCAGAGGCTAAAAATGTATTTGTAGCCACAGTGCCAATTAATTCCCAATTACCAACTGCACCCAAGGTAGAACCCGGGTTAAACCCAAACCACCCAAACCATAATATAAAAGCACCAATGGCTGCCAATGGTAAATTATGACCAGGAATTGCATTTACTTCTCCATTTTTTCTATATTTTCCTATTCTTGGCCCTAAAACAATGGCTGCTGCAAGCGCAGAAAAACCACCCATTGCATGCACTGCTGCAGAACCAGCAAAATCGTTAAAACCTCTTACAGCTAACCATCCATTAGGATTCCACACCCAATTTGCAACTAAAGGATACATTACTGCACAGAAAATAAAAACATAAATTGCATAACTCCAAATTTTCATTCGCTCTGCTACTGCTCCAGATACAATAGAAATGGCTGCAATTGCAAAACCTAATTGTATAAACCAAAATAGTTTATTAGAGACCGTTAAGCCTAAACCTAAATCTTTAGTAGTTATTCCTGTATCAAATGCAAACCAACCGTTAGAATTTCCATAAGCAATTCCAAAACCTATTAAATAAAAAGCAATTCCACCGAAAGTAACATCTATAATAACCTTTGCAATAATACTCATGGCATTTTTAGATCTTACAAAGCCAGCCTCTAATAATGCAAATCCACCTTCCATAAAAAAGATAATTGCACCACAAATAGCCACCCAAATAGTGTCTATTGCATTTATTAATTGGGGTTGTTCTACTGTAGTTGTTAATAATGTGCTCATAAAATTATATCTATAATTATTTAAAAAAATAAAGATACAGCCATTGTTCTCTTAAAATATTATAGATAAAGCAAAAATATAGTATTTAAAATATTATAATAATAAAAATTTAAGACAATTAAATCATATTAAATAATATATAGATTTTAACGATTATGAACTGTAAAAAAAACTTTCAAATAACATTTTTATAAAGAATGTATAATATCCATAGATATTATCGCTAAATAACTACTTTTGTCCGATGAAAATTAGGCAAAAATCTGAGTTCGAATTTATTGTTATTATGGCGGCTTTAATGTCTCTAGTGTCTTTAGCAATAGATGCTTTGCTCCCAGCCATGACAAATATTGGTGATACGATAGGTATTACCGATGCTACAAATAATCAACTATTAATTACCATGATCTTTCTAGGATTAGGGTTTGGGCAATTAATTTCTGGGCCATTATCTGATAGCTATGGAAGAAAACCAATTATTTACATCGGTTTTATTGTTTTTGCTTTTGCTAGTTTAATATGTGTTTTTTCCACGAGTTTAGAAATGATGATTGTTGGAAGAATTGCACAAGGAATTGGACTTTCTGCACCAAGAACTATTAGTATCGCCATGATTAGAGACCGTTTTAGCGGTAATTACATGGCGAAAGTAATGTCTTTTGTTGTTGCTATTTTTATATTAGTGCCGGTTGTAGCTCCCGCATTAGGGAAAATAATGTTAGATCTATATGGATGGCAATCTATATTTTACAGTCAGTTATTATTTGGTTTAGCCGTAATGCTTTGGCTCTGGAAAAGACAACCAGAAACATTAAAGAAAGAAAACAAAAGAGATTTTAAACTATCGCTACTTATTGCGGGATTAAAGGAATTTATAAAACATAAAAATGCAGTAATTTTTACATTTTTTTCTGGATGTATTACCGGTTCTTTTATGGTGTATTTAAGTGCAAGTCAATTAATATTCGAGCAGCAATATAATTTAAAAGATGAGTTTCCTTTCATTTTTGCAGGTATCGCTCTTTTTATTGGTATTGCCACTTTCTTAAACGGAACCTTTGTAGTAAAATTAGGTATGTTTAAATTAGTAAGTGTTTTTACGATCATTTTTACATTAATTCCTTTTGTTTATATAATTCTTTATTCGGGTGAAACCAACCCAAGTATTTATGTTCTAGTCACATTTTTTGGATTACAGTTTTTTGCAATTGCCTTTTTATTTGGAAATACTAGAGCTTTAGCGATGGAACCAATTGGTCATATTGCAGGAATTGGTGCTGCAATTAATGGTTTTGTATCTACAATTATGGCCGTACCAATAGCAACATTGATCGGTAGTTTTATAGATACCACCGCTTTACCTCTATTTATTGGTTTTTTTGTTTGTGGGGTTATTGCTTTATTACTAATTCAATATTTAAATTTTTCTAACAGGAAAAAAGTGTCCTAAAAAATATTTTATAAGATTTAATAATGAATTTAGATATTATTTTTGAAGACCAATTTGTTATTTGTGTAAACAAACCAAATAATATGTTAGTGCATCATGCACATCATTCTAGAAATGTTGCAGATGAAACGTCTCTTCTACAGCTAATACAAGCAGAAAAAGGAATAAAAGTGTATCCTATTCATCGCTTAGATAGAAAAACTTCGGGCATTATGCTGTTGGCAAAAGAAACTATCTATGTTTCTAAATTTCAAGAATTGTTTACGAATAATGAGATTGAAAAAACATATTATGGAGTGGTAAGAGGTTTTTCACCAGAAACTAAAATCATAGATTCTCCCGTAAAAGGGCGTGATGCAAGTATACATAAAGAAGCCTTAACCTATCTAAAAACATTGGAACAAGTTGTTTTAGAGATCCCAGTAAAACCCTATGATTGTTCTCGTTACAGCTTGGTGGAATTGAAACCTAAAACTGGGAGAATGCACCAATTAAGAGTGCATACTAGTAAAATTAGTCACCCCTTAATTGGAGATATCAAATACGGGGACAAAAATCATGATGTAATGTTTGATGAAAATTTTGGCTGGAAAAACATGTTTTTACATGCCGGTCAATTAAAGTTTAAACATCCGTTTTCTGAGGAAGTTTTAATTGTAAAAGCAAATTTCCCAAAAAATTGGATTTCCTTATTCGAGGAGTTTACCTGGACTAATCCGCATAGCGAAACTGCTAAAGAAAGATCCACAATCAAATAAAGTAAACTTCTAATACCTCTAAAAAAAGAACAACTTTATTTATTGATCAATAGAAGTCGATCGAAACCCAATTAATTCACCATCTTCAAAATTCGATGATATTTCAATAGGATTACAGCAAACTTCACAATCTTCTATATAGGTCTGATCTCTTATACTACTATCTAAAATCATTGAAATTTCTTCCCAACAATGCGGACATTGAAAAAAATGCTCCTGCTCCATTATTATGCCTTTACTTTTAAAACTAATTTCCCATTCTTTTTACCAGAGAAAAGTCTATTATACGTTTCTTGAAAGTTTTCGATGCCTTCATAAATATCTTCTCTAGATTTTAATTTTCCTTCTTTCATCCAAATTCCCATTTGTTTTGCAGCCGTTCCAAATTCTTTTGTATAATCGGTAACAACCATTCCTTGCATTGAAGAACGCGTTACTAATAAAGATAAATAGTTACTGGGTCCGTTTATTTTATGTTTGTTATTATATTGAGAAATAGCACCACAAATAACAACTTTTGCATGCATTCTTAACTTACTTAAAGCAGCATCTAAAATTACACCACCAACATTGTCAAAAAAGACATCTACTCCTTTAGGACATTTCTTTTTTAAGGCAGAATAAATATTTTCACTTTTGTAATCAATTGCTTCATCAAAACCCAATTCATTTTTAAGGTAATCGCATTTCTCTTGTCCGCCAGCAATACCAATAACGGTACAACCTTTTAACTTAGCTATTTGGCCTACAATAGAACCAACAGCCCCAGCTGCGCCAGAAACTAAAACAATATCTCCTTCTTTTATTTTACCAACTTCTAAAATTCCGAAATAAGCGGTCATTCCCGGCATACCTAAAGCTCCTAAATACATTGGCATTGGTGCTAGTGTATCATCAACTTTATACCAAGCGTCTCCGTTAGATACAGAATATTGTTGCACACCGCCCCAACTAGTAACACAGTCTCCAATTTCAAACTTAAGATTGTTGTTGTTTTTAATAACCTTTCCGATTGCTCCAGCACGCATTACATGCTCTAATTCAATTGGAGGGATATACGATCTGGTATCATTCATCCAGCCGCGCATTGCAGGGTCTAAAGAAACATAATGATGCTCAATTAATATTTCTCCTTCTTCTAGTTCTGGAATCGTTGCTGTTTCTATAGCCCAAGTATTTTCATCGGGAAACCCTTTTGGTCTATTTTTTAAAATGATTTGTTTATTTTTCATAAATTGCTAATAGTTGCTTAAAAATAAGAATATTTAATAATTAATACCTGCTTTTATTTATTTTTTTGAAATTATTAATTATTCAAAACTGTTTTATATTTTTTAAATTATTTAAAAAAATTAAACTTAATTATATCTTCAATAAATTGCTTTTTTTATAGGAATTTAAAGAAGTATTATCAGAATAATAAATATAGTTTTTAGATAAAAATTATGATTAATACAATGCAGAATCGATAGGATAAATATTTCAGAATTAAATGGAATACAGGTGTCATAAATACAAAACATAAAAAAAACCTTATCATTTTCATGAGAAGGTTTTTTTATGTTTATTCTATGCTTTTAAAACTACAATTCTTTGAAAATTGCATGCATCATTCTCTTTTTATCATTGATACTTTCTTCTAAAGCAATCATGGTTTCTGTTCTATTTACCCCAGGAATATCATCTATTTCATAAATAATGTCTTTCGCATCATTTGTGCCTTTAGCTCTAACTTTACAAAAAATGTTATATTTCCCAGCAGTTACATACGCTACAGTAACATTAGGTATTTTTCTTAAATTTTCTATAACGCTCTGGGTCATAGATGTTTTTTCTAGATAAACCCCCACATGTGCTATAAAAGAATACCCCATTTTTTCATAGTTTAGTGAAAGTGTAGATCCTTGAATAATACCCTCATCTTCCATCTTTTTTACACGAACATGAATCGTACCTGCAGACACTAAAAGTTGTTTTGCAATATCCGTAAATGGGGTTCTTGCATTTTCGATTAAAATGTCTAAAATTTGATGGTCGATTTCGTCTAAGATAAATTTTTTCATAATTTGTGTAATATTCAATTAATTGTGCGAATATATGATTTTAATTTAACAAAATATAGGTAAAAATGAATTAAATTCAAAAAAATTAGCTTTCGAAAACGATTTCGCGATGCCCAAACTTGCCTTTTAGCGAAGTTTCTTCAACTTTTACTAATTTTGAAACTAATTTGTTTTCAATAATTTCATCTCTAAATTGATACCCAAGGTCATTTTTAGAGTCTGGGTATCTATGAATTACATCATAAAAAACTTTAGCATTATTCGGTATTTTAAAATACGCTTTATATGAAGTGAAATCATCTGTTTTGGCGATGTAATATAATCCTTGAAGAATAGCGTAAAAAGTAAATTTTCTAGCAACTTCTCTTATATAATCATCTGAATAATGACCCGACTCTATTAAGATCGTATTAAAACCTAATTTCTGAAAATTATCTCCTGTTGCCGTTGGGTAAAAAGCATCTGTATACCTACCAACATGGTTTGGTATTACTTTTTGCAACATGGCATTCATGGCAACAATAACATTCATGGTTTCTTTTCTACCTGTTGTTAAGGCTCTTGTTTCTTCTTCTGAGGGTGCTAAGAATGATATGGTAGCAGGGTTTTTAGTATTTTCTACATTAAAAATAGTTCTTTGATCATGTAGATTAAAGCAAAACTGCGGATTGAACTCTTCTAATAAAATGCGTAAAAGTTTACTTTCTTTTGCTTTCCTATCTATTGCATCTCTATTTAAATCGATGTTGTTCCCATTAACCCTTGTATATACTTCTGCACCGTCAGGGTTTAACATGGGCACAAAAAGAAGTGTACAAGACTCTAAAATTGAATTTATTTCAGATTGCTTAGAAAGGAGCAAACAATTAAAGAGATCAAACAGTGCTTTTGTTCCAGTGCTCTCGTTTCCGTGCATTTGAGACCATAATAGGAGTTTCTTTTCTCCAGAACCAATTTTTAAGGTATATATAGGAGTTCCTTTTTCTGAAGTTCCTAACTCAGATATTTGAAAAGCAGCCTCATATTTTTTAAATAAATCTTTAATGTCTTTAAAACGAATCCATTTTCCTGAAAGAGAAGTTTCTTTTTCTTTATTGTAAATAGTCTCTAAAAAATCAATTGCTAATAAATTCATAATTGGTTGCTGTGTAATCTGCTGTAAAAATAATAGAATCACATTTGTAATCAAACTAAAATGTTACAAATGTAAATAAGACGGATATTACATTTGTAAACAAAAAAAAGAAGGAGTTATATTACAGTTGTAAACGTAAATTAAATTTTTATAACCTTTGCTAAATAAATAAATGCTATTGCATAAGTCAAATACTATAATAATGACCTAAAACACTGAAATTGTTATTAGTTGCATGCAAATATACTAAAGCTATACTTTAACTTTATTTCAGAGGGAAATAAATTTAACTTAGATTTAATAGCTTGATTAAAATGATAAGTTTTACATTTGTAAAACCTTAATATGTTACAATGATAAACAGCAAAGATTTCACAGACAGATTAAAAAAAATGATGGAACACTATCAAATTTCGGCATCTATGTTCGCAGATAAGGTAGGTGTTCAACGTTCTAGTATCTCCCATATACTTTCTGGAAGAAACAAACCAAGCTTAGATTTTGTTCTAAAAGTAACTGCTGAATTTAAAGATGTTGATATTAAATGGTTATTGAATGGAATTGGAGTTTTTCCTATTACTGAAGTTTCAGCGGAAAATAGCATAACCCCTACTCCTTCTATATTCGATTTAGAAAATAGTTCACATATAAAAAAAATACAACGCATTGTTGTTTTTTATGCAGACGGCACTTTTGATGAATATCAGAAGTAAGAATAAAAAGAGGACTTCTGAACAAAGCCGGTTTTTTAACTTGATATTTTTTACTTTAAACTTTTTGAAGTTTTTTTTGTTTTAAGAATCCTTCTACTAAATTATTTACCTGTGTGGTATTTGGTACTTTAAAATTAAAATACTTTTCTAAAGGAATTTCAAAACCTTTATAATTTAAGTAATTATTTAGAGCAGAATTAAGACCCTCGCTATATAAGTGGTGCTCTGCCCCTGTTGGATCTTCATGATACAGATCATTTTCGGCAAAACCTTCAAACTTCGGACCTGTAATATTAATTTCAAATTCATCTGGATTTTTACCCACTGGACTATGGCTTGTGCAAGCAAATTGATGCCAAAAAGCAGATTGAATACAATTACTTTGAAACAATTGACGCACAACCTCCAAAGAATCGATAGTTTCTTGCGCTGTTTCTGTAGGAAAACCAAACATCAAATATGCATGAACCATAATGTTTTCATTAGAAAAAGCTTTGGTTACTCTTGCTACCTGTGCAATGTCCACTCCTTTTTTCATCTTTTCCAACAATCTATCAGAAGCAACTTCTAAACCTCCAGTTACTGCAATACAACCAGATTTAGATAATAAAGCACAAAGTTCTGGAGTAAATGTTTTTTCAAAGCGAATGTTCGTCCACCAAGTAATATAAACCTTCCTTTCAATTAAGGTATTTGCTAAAGCTCTAAGCATTTTTGGGGGAGCAGCTTCATCCACAAAATGAAAACCAGTAATACCAGTTTCTGATAGTATCTTTTCAATTTTATTTACCAAATCGTCTGCTGTTGTATTTTGGTAATTTCCTATATAATCCAGGGTAACGTCACAAAAAGAACATTGTTTCCAATAACAACCATGAGAAATAGTTAATTTATTCCATTTTCCATCAGACCACATTCTATGCATGGGATTCATAACATCTAAAAAAGATAAATATTTATCTGTTGGCAATCCTATATAACTAGGAGCTGGTAAATTTCTGTGATGAAATATGGTGTTTGGTATTTTATTAGCATATACCACGTTATTATCTCTACAGATATAAGTTCTTTCTAAAGCATCCTCTCCTAATTTTCCATCTAGAAAATCTGTTATTTTTAATAACGGCCCTTCACCATCATCTAAAGTTATGAAATCTATAAAATTGAAAATCCTAGGATCTGACAAACGTCTTAGCTCGGTGTTGCAATAACCACCACCCATGGCTATCTTTAAATTTGGATACTTTTCCTTTATAAATTGAGCACATCTTAAAGCAGAAAATAAATTTCCTGGAAAAGGAACAGTAAAACAGACTAAATCATAGGTATCTTTTAGCAATTGCTCTTCTAACAAATACAACATTTCATCTTCTATTAACGTAGTCTCATATTGAAGATACGAATCAATAGTGTCAAAACTAGATGCGGCTCTTGCCAATTGCTCTGCATAGCGGGTAAAAGAGAAAAACTCATCTACATTAGCGTTTATAAAATCTCCTAGCTCTTCTACAAAAAGTGTGGCAATATGTTTTGCCTTGTCTAAAATACCTAACTTTCCAAATTCGGTTGTTAAGTCTTTATCTAATTTTATGCGCCTATGGCCATGTGGTAAATAATCTTTATGCACAATTTGATACGCTGCTGTAACTTCTTGCACTCTCAAATAATTCATTACAGAATCTACCTTATTTATATATTCTTCTTTTTGACTATAAACTAAAGGCAAGTCTTTATTACCTAGCATGTCTGCTTGCTTAAAGATGGCATCTATAAATTCCTTAGTAAACACGGCCGAAAACAGTGCTATACTTAAATCCATTTGCGTTGCTTTTACGTCTTTAGAATCTAAAAAACCTTTGATGTATGCGGTTGCAGGATATGCTGTATTTAATTGTGTAAAAGGTGGTGTTATTAAAAGTATATTTATAGACATAAAAATAAATAAAGTGCAAAGATACTATCTGATTAACGAATACTACTTAAAATTGTAATTGCTTTTTATAGATAGTTTTGAAGTATAGGGCTTGCAAGAAAGAAGTACTTCTTAAAACTAGTACTTTCTTTTACCTGGCTAATAATTGAAGCAATTTAACTTCACTAAAAATAATGACTCTAATTCCGAAAAAGAAGCTTTACTCAATATAGTTTCTAATAAAATAAATTTATAACAACCCCATCATTGCCTCTTTAACGATAGCAATATTTCGTTCTCTATTGGAATTTGTGCTTTTTTCTTGGGCCTTAATAATGGTTCTCATTAAGTTGATAGCCACTTTATCGAAACTAAACTTTTTATACTGATTCCCTTTTACAACCATATCTTCTACTAAGTTCTGAATTGCTTGCATATTATTACTTTTAGAAATCCTTGAAAATGCTTTTTCATACAATATTTTTGTTACTCCTGCGCCCGATAAATACATTCCAGAAACTACACTTTTAGCAATAAAAGGCAATTGTGTCTCATCATTAGATTCTATAAAAATCTTAGTTAATGGGGTTGTTAATATTTCTCGTACCTCGTCTGGGAGTGCTTTAGATTTTTTTATAGCCATATCTTTGTCCACATAATACATGGCAACTAAAGACTTTCCTACTACAGCGTAGGACTTGCTATTTAAACCCTTAATAAAAATTTGTTTTAGCTCTGGGTCTATTAATTTTCCTAAGGTTTCAATTGCAGCAGCTTGTACCAATGTTTTTTTATCAAATTTTGCCATTTGCATTATTTTATTAATGGCATCTTTCTTTGAGAATTTATTAATTAAATCGATATTTTCGAGTGCTAAAACTCTTATTTTATATGAAGAATCATCCAAAGCATTTACAACTGCAGTAAAAGCACTCTTGTCATCTTGTTTTTTTATAATCTCTAATAATGCTTCCTTTTTATGTGTATAATACTGAGCATTTTTTAATTGAAAAATAGATTCGCTTAATACTTTGTTTTCATTTAACTCGCATAATAACACACCATCTGCATTTACTTGAATTAATGTAGGTTGTATCTTAAAATCAAAGGTAAAAGAAGCATCATTATTTTCTATAAAAACGGATTCCCTCCTAATTTCATTTCCTTCAAAAATATCTAAAGTTAAGGGGAATTGAAACTTTTGTGCTTGTAATTGTTGAATGTTTACAGTTACTGTTTTTCTTAATTTATTGTAATCATAAGAAACATCAATTTTGGGATGATTTGCTCCAAAATACCATTGATTAAAAAACCAATTTAAATCTTTACCTGTTACTTTCTCAAAAACTAAACGTAGTTGATGCGCCTCTGCTGACTTGTATTTGTACTCATTTAAATAGGTTTTAAGGCTTTCGAAAAAAGCTTCATCTCCAACATAATTCCGCAACATATGTAAAATAGCGCCCCCCTTATTATAGCTTACCAAATCGAACATATCTTCTGTATCTAAATACTCAAAACGAACCAGCTTTTTATCTGCTTCTTGTCCTTCTAAATACAGTTTCACATTTTCATGCATGTGCATTTCTGCCGCTTCTTTTCCGTATTTATATTCTTGCCATAAATATTCGCTGTAATTTGCAAAAGATTCGTTTAAAGTTAAGTTAGACCAACTTTCTGAAGTAACTAAATTTCCAAACCAATGATGAAAAAGCTCATGTGCTATGGTGTTTTCATGCGTATTAGCGTCTATTAACTGACCATCAGTTTGGTATGCTTGTTCGCCATGAACTACTGCTGTTGTGTTTTCCATAGCGCCAGAAACGTAATCTCTCACTACTATCTGGCTGTATTTATTCCAAGGAAATTCTACACCTAATTTGTTTGAGAAAAATTCCATCATTTCTGGAGTATTGCCAAAGATACTCTTGGCATACTTCGCATATTCTTTTTCTACATAATAATTTACTGCAATATTCTTGTAACTGTCTTTGATAACCTCAAACACTCCAACACCGAGAAAAACGAGATAAGGTGCATGTTTTTGATCCATTTTCCAATAATCTGTTCTGTTTTCTTTTTCTTTGGTCTGACTAATTAATTCTCCATTAGAAAGTGTTTTGTATTTATCAGGAACCGTAATGTAGATTTCTTGTGTTGTTTTTTGATTGGGAGCATCTATGGTTGGAAACCAGCAGCTACTGCCTTCGGTTTCACCTTGTGTCCAAATTTGTGTAGGTTTATTTTTGTCTGCACCATCTGCATTTATAAAATACAATCCTTTTGCGGATGTGATTGCATTGCCGCCTTGTTCTTTCACTTTTTCAGGCCTTGCAGTGTACTTAATGTACATAGTAAATTTTTCTTCTTTGGTGTATTTCCTTGGTAATTTAATAGTTATTTTATAATTGTCGTAGTCATATATTAATGCAGTTCCTTTTAAAGAAATTTCATGAATTAACATGGCTTTTGCATCTAAGACAAAGGTATTTGTAGGATAAAAATGTGGTTTTGCGGTAACCCAAGCTTCTCCGTTTAATTGCTTTTTTTCGAAATTAAAATCGACTTTTAACTTCGTATGAATTAAAGTATGTGTTTTTTCTCTTTCTGCTTGATATATTGTATTATTTTGAGCAAAATTAATGAATGTAACTGCTACAAAAATAAATAAGAACCAATTTTAAGTTTCATAAATACTATTTTCTTCTATCCTTCAAAAATACTAATTAAGAGGATACAATAAGTTAATGAGCAGTTAAAATCAAAAAATACACCTAAATAGACTTTATATCAATTGAAACAATCGCTATTACTTGGTAAATATTTTTGAAAATTGTTTTAGATCGGGGTTATTTGCGTCAAAATCCATACTATTTAAAGTTTCAATAACTTTTAAGGGATTCATCTTTTTACCTAATAATCTAGCAACACCTACTCCAGTATTTTCACCATAACCAAAAGCAATTACTTCATCTATATTTTCTGTGTCTCCAGAATAGTACATATTTACATTCATTCCTTTTACTTTCATAGATATTAAGCTCTTGTATACTTCATTTCCTTTAAAAATAGTGGTAAGCTTTTCTTTTCTATCTCGTAAGCCAAAGAATTATCGGCTGTTTTAGGTAAGAATACAATATTTATTTTTTTTATACTTTTTATCGTTTCTTTTATTTCGTCCGAAACATCGGCTTTTGAAGAAAGTATTGAACTTACGGGTAAATTTCCAGTATAAAAGCCTTCTTTACCGCTAGTATCTACCAAATAACTTTGCAAAGATTTTTCATTTTTACAAGAACATGTAAATAGTACTAATAAAATTATAGAAGATAATACTGTTGTTGTTTTCATTGGTATTATTTTACAAGAAAAGAAGCATTTAATAACACCAACTTTTCCATATGAATATATATTAATTTTGTGTAAACGTATCTGCTAAATCAGACATTTTATTAATATCTATAGCACCTGTTAAAGAAATAATCATCGATTTAGAGATCCCTTTTGTCTGCTTATCAATTCCTTTAATAAACATTAAAACTTCACTTACGTATTCTTTGTTTTTTGTAGATTTTACATAGATTTTTATTCTAGAATAATCTTCTTTAATGCGCATTAGCTCTGTTAAATTGTGTTTTTTAATAGCTGTATTTGTCATTACTTCCATTTTATCGGCAATAAAACTGTCATCTGTAGAAAACATTTTAAAGCTCTTCAAATCATTAATCATAGTAAAGATTTGCATTGCCTCATTGTCTTTCATTTTATCAGGATTAAATTTTGATAAAAGCTCAAACATATCCTTGTTTACAACCACCATGTCTACGCCATCCATATCCTCTAAAGCATCGAAGAAAGATTGTGCACTTGTTACCATCGAAGTAACTGTTAATGCTATTAATAGAATTATTTTTTTCATAATCTTTGAATTTACTTGGTTTTACTAATTTTTTACTTAGTTTATTTTAATTTTTTATTTATTGTGTTTTCATACGCATATAAAACAGCTACAGCTTGTTCTCCTTTTTTTAAGTTTGAAGATAACAACGTTAAACCTTTACTTACTTGCACATATATTCTTTGCGCTTCCTTTCTTTGCTCATGTTTATCGTATTGTTGTTTACCAAAAAAGATGCTAACGAATAAAGCTATAGATGCAGCTGCAGAGAGCCAAGTTAAGTTTCTCTTTTTACTTTTCTTAGAGGCTAAATTTATGGTTTTTTTAAACTGCTCCTCTTTTGCAATAGAAAAATAATTAAATAGAGATGTATATTCTTGCAAGTGTATTGCCACATTATCTCCTGTAAAATATTTTTTTAAGGTTGCTTCTTCTTGCAAAGTAGTAGTTGCATCTAAATATTTTTCTACTAATTCTTCTATGTTAGCTAACTCCATAGTTGTGGTTTTTAGTTAATTGTTCTCTTATTTTTTTTCTTGCTCTAGATAATGCTACCCTCACTGCTGTTGGATTCATATCTACCATTATACAAATCTCTTCAAAATCATATTGTTCAATATCTCTTAATTGAATAATAATCTTTTGTTGTTCGGGCAACTTTTCTATCAATACATGTACTTGGTTTACACTATCTTGATATTCAAGTTTTTTATCTAAAGACGTTTCATTTTCTTTATAATTACTGTGTACTAACGTTAAATTATTTGCTTGCTTAGATTTTAACCTGTCATAACAATAATTCTTGGTCATTGTCATTGCAAAAGCTTCAACATTTTTATAACTAGCAATTTTTTCTTTACTTTTCCATAATTTAAAAAGTAATTCTTGTGTAGCATCTTCGGCCTCTTCGGTAGAAACTAACAATCTTTTTGCCAATCTAAATACCTTATCTTTAAATGGTAGAACAACTTTTAAAAAGTCTGCTTGTTTCATTAACGTTTCTTAGTTTGTATTTCTTAAATTTCTATTCTAAAATAACTAGATTTACAACATTACGACGAGTAACAATTTAATTTGTTACACAAATGCATAAAAATAATACTAATTCTTTTTATATTACGTTCGTTTTAAATTAAATAGGTTCCTTACATGAAAGAAATTATAAAAATTTGCGCAAGCCTACTCATTATATCTTCCTTTTTAAATTGTTCTAATGAAGTTAGTTCAATTCCTGCAGACATAGAAATAAATGATTTTGTTTGGAAAGGTATGAATGCTTATTATTATTGGCAGAGTGATGTGCCAAATTTAGGAGACAGACGTTTTTCTAATCAAGCTGAAATAAATAACTTTAGTGCTAGCTTTGCAGCACCAGAAGATATTTTTGAATCGGTTCGTTTTCAACCAGGAATAGTAGATCGTTTTTCTTGGATTGTTGATGATTATGTCGCTTTAGAAAATGCATTTCAAGGCATTCGATTAAGTAACGGAATGGAATTTAATTTATACACCAACCAAACAAATTCAAATAATGTTTATGGTGTTGTATATTACGTGATTCCTGCTTCAGATGCAGAAAAAAAAGGTGTTTTAAGAGGAATGGTTTTTAGTGGAATTAACAACACTCAAATTACGGTTTCGAATTATAGAGATTTATTAACAAACGCAGCTAGTATTAATTACACGCTAAACTTAGCCGATTTTAATGCTGGAGATCCCATTTTAAATGGAACAGAAATTAATTTATCCAAAGAACAATTGCAAGAAAACCCTGTTGCTATTACAAAGGTTTTTAATGAAGGCAGTAAGAAAATTGGATACCTATTGTACAACCAATTTGCAAATTCTTTTGATGGACAGCTAAATGCTTCATTTGGATATTTTAAGGATAATAATATTACCGATTTAATTATAGACCTGCGTTACAATGGCGGTGGAAGTGTTCGAACAGCAACCTATTTAGCAAGCATGATTAACGGAACAAATACAGGTAAATTATTTTCTCAAGAAATATGGAACGAAAAAGTAATGAATGCAACAGCTCCAGAATATTTCTTAAATAATTTTACAAATCAAATTTTAAATACAGACAGTAACGGTACAATTATTTTAGATGAACCTATTAATAGTTTGTCTTTGCAGAAAGTTTATTTTATTATTACAGCAGCTACTGCATCGGCTTCAGAATTAATAATAAATGGCATGAGGCCTTATATTGATGTACGATTGGTAGGTACAAAAACAGTAGGAAAACAAGTAGGCTCTGTAACTTTATATGATTCTGATACTTATGGCAGAAACGGGGCTAATTTAAACGCAAACCACACCTATGCAATACAACCTATTGTGTTAGAAATTAAAAACGCAAACTCAGAAAACAATCCAGATGGTTATATAGCAGACGATTATTTACCCGAAAACTTTGGCAGAGAAGATGGTATTATTGATTTGGGTGTTTTAGGTTTTAAGACAGATCCTTTATTAAATAGAGCAATTACTTCTATAATAGCTGGTCTTAAGTCTAACACCTCTCAAAATTTCTCCTTTAAAGATAAACCACTTATGAATTCTAAATCTGAAGCGCTTTTTAGTCAAGAAATGTATATTGAAGAACTACGGAAATAACATAGTTTCACTAAAAAAATCTAGTATGTGCTAGATTTTTTTATTAAAATTAAATTTCATGTACCTAAATTTGCTTCTTACATTTCTTTATCGGTAAGAACATCGGGTCTAAACTCACTCATTATTTCTTCATCTTTAGACTTGGCATATTTAAAACCAGATTTCCACCATTTTTTCATTAATTTTTTATCAAAAACCAAAGAATTTACAGTTAAAACAGTAGGTGTATAATATAAATTTAGTTTTATATCTTTATTAGACGCTGCTAGTTTGCCAATTGTAATATTGTGTCTTTCTACGTGGGTTAGCATAAAATCAAACACATCAAATAACAAAGAAAACGGATTGGAAGCAGGCAACCTGTTAAACTGCGTAACTTCTGTTTCTAGAATAATAGCATCAATTTCTGTTGCACCCCTTAAGATGGCTTCTCTAATGGGAATTAAAGAACCAAAACCACCGTCTGCATATTGGCAATGATCTTTTTCTAACAAACTCATAAATGGCACATAATTGCAAGAACCCCAAATCCAATCACAAAAATCTTCATAGGTACACTCGTTTATAGATTTATATTCTATTTGATTGGCTGTTAAATTAGAAACCGTGACGACCACCTCTTTATGTGTAGCTTTAATTTTATCATACATTTCTCTAGTAACCTCTCTTTTAATTAATGCGCGTAGATTTTTGCTTTCTCCAAACGTTTTTCTACCGTTTAAAAAGTTCCAAAACGTATTTAAATGATTAATGCTTATTACTTTTTCTCCGGCAATTTTCTTAATCTTAAAAGGATTGTTACTAAAAATAGTTTTCTGGTTTACATTGGTATATAGCTCTTTTAGTTCGGCCAACATTCCTAGTGCTAAATGAGAAACCATTAAACTTCCCGTAGAAGTTCCTATAAATAAATCATATTTTTTATTTTTATTTTGCATGAGATATTGCGCAACACCACCTGCAAATGCGCCCTTACTTCCACCTCCAGAAATTACCAGTGCTTTTTTCATTTTGTAGTATGATTTGATTACTTTAGTGGTATAAAAATATTAAAAATGAAAAGAATATTCCTACTTATTTTCACTTTCCTTTTTTTAATTCGATGTACCCAAGAATACCAACCAAGAAATATAGAAAAAGTAACTATTAAAACAATTAAAATAGACAGTTCTAGCATTAGAACAATGGTTGTAAAAGATCACAAAAGCATGTCTTATGCAGCCTCTAACGGCACTATTGGTTTTACTACAGATAATGGTAAATTTTGGCATACTTTAGAAATCAGATATCAAGACAGTATTATTCCTCATTTTCGAGGCTCTGCTTATAATGGTGCAGATTATTTTGCTTTGTCTATTGGCAACCCTGCATTATTGTATAAAATTTCTAATGGTGCAGCATCCTTACAATATTTTGAAGCACATGAAAAAGTGTTTTATGATGCGCTCACTTTTTTTGAAGACAATACCCACGGAATTGCCGTTGGAGACCCTACAGAAAACTGTGCTTCTATACTTATAACAGAAGATAGTGGAGCAACCTGGCATAAAATTTCGTGCGAAAATTTACCAGAATTTAGCGAAGGTGAAGCTTTTTTTGCAGCGAGCAATACCAATATAAAAACGATAGGAAGCACCGTTTGGATTGCTTCTGGAGGAAGTAAAGCAAGAGTATTAAAATCTACAGATTATGGTAAAACATGGCAAATTTATGAGACTCCAATAATTCAAGGTACTGGGCCACAAGGAATTTATTCTATTGATTTTTACAATGAAAACAACGGAATTATAATTGGTGGAGATTATTCAGAGCCTTTAGAAAATAAAGCAAATAAAGCCATTACCACAGACGGCGGTAAAACATGGACGCTGGTTGCAGACAAAGAAAACCCTAATTATAAAAGTTGTGTGCAATATGTACCTAATACAAACGGGCAAGAAGTTTTTGCTGTAGGTAAAACAGGAATTTCATTTTCGAATAATGGCGGAATAACTTGGAAAGAAGTTTCTAAAGACGCATATTATGCAATTCAGTTTTTAGATAAAAATACGGCTTGGTTAAGCGGACATGAAAAAGTTGGAAAATTAAAGTTGTAATAAAAGTTGAATACCAATGATAAATAAGAAACAACTTATAGAAAGGTTTGTAAAATATGTAACTATAGATACAGAATCAGACCCTAATAATCCTTGCTTTTCCTAGCACGGAGAATCAGTGGGATTTGGCAAATGTTTTAGTTGAAGATTTAAAAGTGATTGGAATGCAAGACATCTCTTTAGATGAAAATTGCTACATCATGGCTACTTTACCGAGTAATGTAAGCCATAATGTACCCATTATCGGTTTTGTTTCGCATATGGATACAAGTCCGGATTTTACAGGGAAGAATGTAAAACCTCAAATAACAGAAAATTATCAAGGAAACGATATTATTTTAAACAAAGAAAAAAAGATTATTCTATCTCCAGATTATTTTGAAGATCTATTGCAATATAAAGGGCAAACTATTATCACTACAGACGGCACAACCCTTTTAGGAGCAGATGATAAGGCTGGTATTACAGAAATTGTAACTGCTATGGAATATTTAATACAGCATCCAGAAATAAAACATGGTACCGTTAGAATTTGCTTCACGCCAGATGAGGAAGTTGGCAAAGGAGCTCATTTATTTGATGTAGAAAAATTTGGAGCAGCATGGGCGTATACTATGGATGGCAGTCAGATTGGAGAGTTAGAATATGAGAATTTTAATGCAGCAAGTGCTGTTGTTACTATAACTGGTAAAATTGTGCATCCAGGCTATGCAATAGGAAAAATGATAAATTCAATGCAAATTGCCAATGAATTTATGTCTTTATTACCGGAGGCAGAAGTACCTGAAAAAACAAGAGATTACCAAGGTTTTTTTCATTTACATGATATGAATGGTACTGTTGAAAAGACGGTATTAGAATATATTATAAGAGACCATGACTTAGAATTGTTTGCAACAAGAAAAAATGTATTGCAAAATATTGCAGACGAACTAAATAAAAGAGCTGGACAAAGTCTAATTGAAATAACGATAAAGGATCAATACTTTAATATGAAAGAAAAAATTGCTCCCGTAATGCATATTGTAGATTTGGTTGAAGAAACCATGGTAGATTTAGGGATAACGCCATTAATTAAGCCTATTAGAGGAGGAACAGACGGTTCTCAATTATCATTTAAAGGATTGCCTTGTCCTAATATTTTTGCTGGAGGGCACAACTTCCACGGACGCTTTGAATACGTTCCTGCAGAGTCTATGGTAAAAGCAGCAGAAGTTATTGTAGGCATTGCTAGCAAAGATTGCTCAAAAGAATTCATAAAAAAAAGTCTCCAGAAATTCTGGAGACTTTTTTTTATGAACTTAAATACCGCTATCCAACAAGATGCTTAGGACAATTCAGCATTTTTACCCTTTACATCTTTATAAAAATCATCGAATACTTTAAAATCTTTATGTATGTCTTCTGTTACATAATAGGGCTCTGAAATTTTAATTTTCTTATTTTCAAAATCTAGGGTTGCCATTACAATAGGTACATTTGCACCTTTGGCTATATAATAGAATCCTGTTTTCCATTTGTCTACCTTTTTTCGGGTTCCCTCTGGAGATAAACCCAAACGAAACTCTTCTTTAGACTTAAAAATGTTAATTACACCCGCTACCATATTCGTGCTTTTATCTCTATCTACAGGAGTTCCTCCTAGTGCTTTAAAGAAATAACCAAAAGGCCATTTAAAAAGAGAACCTTTCCCAATAAAATGAACCATTTTACCCTCACTCATTCTTGATAGAATAGCAATCGGAAAATCTAGCCAACTTGTATGAGGAGCTGCAATAATAATATATTTTTTAGGTGCATCAGGGAAACCATTTTCTACTCTCCAGCCTAAAATATTGTATAAAATAAATTTTGAAATCTTTTCCACAAATACGGGTATCTTAATTGTTTACAAAAACCTACATAAAAGGTTTTCTATTATTTTTTAAAGTGATAAATTTAAGGACTTAAATTGACATGATGACTGAAATAATTACATACTTATTTATTGCCATAGTTTTTGCCTTAATTGGCTTGTTTATAGGGAAATTACGCTCTAAACTGAACTTTGAAAAAGATAAAACCGCTTTAGAAAAAGAAAAATCTACCCTTGAAGAACGTTTAATCTTGCTGCAACAATCTAAAGAAAATATAGAAAATAATTTTATTGAATCACAAATAGTATTAAAAAACAATCAACTAGAGAAAGAAAAGCTAATTACTACAAATGCTAGACAAGGTTCTGAAATTCAGAATTTACAGATTAAATTAACTGAGAATAAAGCGGAAGTAGAAAAACTGAATGAGAAATTTACAAAGGAGTTTGAAAATTTAGCAACAAAAATTTTAGACGAAAACTCCACAAAGTTTAAAACTCAAAATAAAGAGAGTATTAGTGCTATTTTAAATCCCTTAAAAGAAAAAATAGAAGGGTTTGAAAAGAAAGTTACAGAAACACAAGAAAAAAGTATTGGTATGCATTCTGCATTGCGTGAGCAATTGGGTCATTTAAAAGATTTGAACTTGCAAATGAGTAAAGAGGCAATTAATTTAACCAAAGCTTTAAAAGGAGATAATAAGACGCAAGGAGACTGGGGAGAAACCCAATTAGAAATTTTATTAGAAAAAGCAAAACTTACAAAAGGAATACATTATAGCACACAAGGCGGATTTAGAGATAATGAAGGCAAGGTAAAGAAACCAGATTTTATTATTAATTTACCAGACAATAGACATTTAATAGTCGATTCTAAAGTGTCTTTAACGGCATACGAAAGTTATTTTTCTTCAGAAAATGAAATTGAAAAAGAAGCTTTTTTATCAAAACATATTAAAAGTATTAGAGATCATTTTAAAGATTTAAGCTCTAAAAAGTATGATACTTTATATGAGATTAATTCGCCAGACTATGTATTAATGTTTGTTCCTATAGAACCTGCTTTAATGATTGCCTTAAATAAGGTAAATGATCTGTACTTAGAAGCCTTAGATAAAAATATTGTATTGGTCTCTACTTCTACTCTATTGGCCACCTTAAGCACGGTTTCATCTATGTGGAGACAAGAAAATCAAAAGAATAATGTTTTAGAAATATCGAAACAAGCAGGTGCTTTGTATGATCAATTTGTGAATTTAACAGAAGATTTAATTAAGGTAGGAAATCAGTTAAAAACGGTACAAGGAAGTTATGATTCTTCTATGAAAAAATTAACAGGTAGAGGGAATCTAATTAAGAAAGTAGAAAACATTAAACAGTTAGGTGTAAATACTTCAAAAAAGATAAATCAAAGTTTACTAGACAGAGCAAATGATTTAGACTAAAATAGCCCTGGTTTGAACTAAAAAGAAAAAAGCATCAAGAATTAACTTGATGCTTTTTTTTATTATATTTTTTCAGCCAATTGAGCAATTTATAAACCAATACATGGCTTACATTACAAACAGTCTTCTTGAACTCATCATATCGGCCACACGATCACTAATTTCATGCAATGCTTCCTCATTATCAGCATTTGTAATTGCTTCATCTATAAATTCTACAACAGCTTTCATATGTTCTACCTTTAAGCCACGAGTTGTAATAGCAGGTGTACCTACTCTAATACCAGAAGTTATAAAAGGAGATTTGTCATCAAAAGGCACCATATTTTTGTTTACAGTAATTTCTGCTTTTCCTAAAGCAATCTCTGCATCTTTACCAGAAATATTTTTGTTACGCAAATCAATCAACATACAATGATTGTCTGTACCACCAGAAATAATATTATATCCTTTAGCTACAAATTCTTTCGCCATTGCGGCAGCATTTTCTTTTACTTGAATTTGGTACTCTAAAAACTCATCTGTTAAAGCCTCACCAAAAGCAACCGCCTTTGCAGCAATAACATGCTCTAAAGGTCCGCCTTGGTTTCCAGGAAACACAGCAAAGTTTAATAAAGTAGACATTTTTTTAAGTTTTCCGCTTTTTAAGGTCTCTCCAAAAGGATTGTCAAAATCTTTACCCATTAATATAATTCCTCCTCTTGGGCCACGTAATGTTTTGTGGGTTGTAGAAGTAACAACATGACAATGCGGTAAAGGATCATTTAAAATACCTTTTGCAATCATTCCTGCAGGATGTGATATATCTGCCAATAAAATAGCACCAACACTATCTGCAATTACTCTAAAACGCTCAAAATCGATATCTCTAGAATATGCAGAAGCACCCGCAATTATTAATTTCGGTTGCTCTTTAGTAGCAATTTCTTGAATCTTATCATAATTTAAAACACCGGTTTCTTTTTCAACACCATAAAACTTTGGGTTGTACAATCTACCAGAAAAATTTACAGGAGAACCATGGGTTAAGTGACCACCATGAGATAAATCGAAACCTAAAATGGTATCACCAGGTTTTAAACAGGCAAAAAACACAGCAGTATTTGCTTGAGAACCAGAGTGTGGTTGCACGTTTGCATATGCTGCACCAAACAATTCTTTGGCTCTATCAATTGCTATTTGTTCTACAATATCAACAACTTCACAACCTCCATAATACCTTTTTCCAGGATATCCTTCAGCATATTTATTGGTTAAAACAGAACCTTGCGCAAGCATTACTTGTTCACTTGCAAAGTTTTCAGAAGCTATAAGCTCTAAACCATTAATTTGTCTTTCTTTTTCTTCCTGAATAAGGTCAAAAATTTGATTGTCTATTTGCATTGTTGTTGTTTTGAAATAAGTATCAAAAGTAATGAAAAATCAAAACCTAATAAAAATCTTTTGTATAAAATTTTACAGAACTTATGAATTTTTATGTATTTCTAATAAAACAAATGTTAAATTATAGTTATTCGTTTTGTTTCTGCTAAAAAGCATGAAAATATTGCATAGATTTGGACAAATTAAAGAATTTATATAATGATCATAACAGCAAATAATCCGAATAGAAAATCTTGGTTAAAAGTAACAGAAAATTCAGATTTTCCGTTGCAAAATATTCCATTCGGTGTTTTTATTACAAGAGATGATATTATTACCATTGGTAGTAGAGTTGGCGATTTTGCAATAGATTTAGGTGCATTTCATCAATTAGGATATTTTGACGGAATTCCTTTAACAGATGATATTTTCTTACAAGATAATTTAAATGATTTTATAGCCGATGGTAGAAAAACTTGGCGATTGGTTAGAAATAGAATTGCAGAGGTTTTTGATGTTGTAAATGGCACTTTAAGAGACAATGCAGACCATAAAGATAAAATTATCTTTAGAATGGATGAAGTTGAAATGTTATTGCCTGTTGCTGTTGGAGATTATACCGATTTTTATGCAAGCAAAGAACACGCCACAAATGTAGGATCTTTATTTAGAGATCCAGAAAATGCATTGTTGCCAAACTGGTTGCACATTCCTATTGGGTATCATGGTAGAAGCTCTTCTATTATACCTTCTGGAACACCAGTAAGAAGACCACACGGCCAAACAAGACCTGCAGAAGGAAGTAATACGCCTGGTTTCGGACCATCAAAATTATTAGATTTTGAATTAGAAATGGCATTTATTACTACAGATGCGAATGCTTTAGGAGATAGAATACCTATTGAAGAAACAGAAGAACATATTTTTGGTTTGGTACAATTTAATGATTGGTCTGCAAGAGACATACAAGCTTGGGAATATGTGCCATTAGGTCCGTTTCTAGGAAAAAGTTTTGCGTCTACCATTTCTCCTTGGATTGTTACTCTAGATGCTTTAGAGCCTTTTAGAACAGACAACCCAAAACAAGTGCATGAACCACTACCCTATTTAAAACAAGTAGGAAAAGGAAGTTATGACATTCATTTGCAAGTTGGTATTCAGCCAGAAAACGGAGAAGAAACGGTAGTTGCTAATTCTAACTTTAAATATATGTACTGGACAATGGCGCAGCAATTAGCGCACCATACTGTAAATGGTTGTCCTGTAGAAGCTGGAGATATGATGGGTTCTGGTACTATTTCTGGACCAACTAAAGATAGCTTTGGTTCTATGTTAGAATTAACTTGGCGCGGACAAAATCCGTTGACGTTAAAAGATGGTACAACACGTAAATTTATTAATGACAATGACACCGTTATTATGCGTGCACATTGTAAAAATGAGCACGTGCGTATTGGTTTTGGTGAGTGTATTGGTAAAGTTTTACCTGCAAAGTAATCCTGTAATATCTTTAAATTATTTTGTTGATTGGAATATAAGTTTACATCCAATCTAGTTATATATGGAGTATGGAAAAACTTGTATAGCAAAAAATTTATTAGAAATTAAAATTCCTAAGAAATCAATTTTATTATCTTAAAACAAAAATGCTAATCGAGAACAAAAGTTCCTCTTATCCGGAAATTAAGACTCGTAAACGGGAACTTTGTGCTTCATATAACCAGTTGGCAACAAGCAAAAACCGAAAAACTAAAGAAATCGAAAACTAAATAAAAACTATGAACAAAAATTACATTTTAGCTTTAATTATAATTTTGACTTTAACTTCTTGTGGTAAAAGTGAAAAAGAAATCAAGATTGAAAAAGAAAAATTAGAATTAAAAATTAAAACAGAGAAAATCCACGAACAAAAAGTAAATGTTGGAAAAAGAAAGAAAATTACTGAATTAACAATGCAACTTCAAAGTCTTCCTGAAGCATTGAAAAAAGCTCAAGAGAATATTGAAAATATACAAAGATTTCAAATTGGGCGAGCTCAATCAACAAAAGATAGGCAATTAAAGAAAGCATATGAATTATTGAGTGAAACTCGTGATTATGGAGAAAAACTAAAAACCGAAATTGCACAATTGGAATATTTGAAAACTTTCGACTTTCAAAAAAATCCTGAAAGTGTTATGAAATATATTTTTGAATCAGCCAAAAAAGGAGATTTTAAAGATTTTAGAAATTTGTGTGACCCTTATGGAGAAAATGACAGAGATGTAAGTTCAATTTGTTACGCTGAAATATTGTCGGAGAAAAGAAAAAAAGAATTACAAGATATGTTCAAGAATGGGAGAATCATTGGAGAACCTGTAATTACTGAAAATACAGCTAAAATTGAGTTTGCTTATGGATTGAGTTCAAACAAACTTGAAAAAATGGGAATGATAAAGAGAAATAATTTATGGTATTTATCGTCATTCTAAAAGCCAGTTGCCAACACCGTGTAAATAAAATTGCTGGTTTTAGCTCACTTGGGAAAATCCTTTTGGATTTTCTTGGTTCGTGTTTTATTTACTAACTTTATTGCTTAAATTACGCAACTTTCCTTACACAACCACGTTGTGGTTAATTTAAGCCAATGGATAAAAAGTATAATAGATCGTTTTTATTCAACTTTTCACTTTCTTTGCCGTTGGTATGGATATCCATCCTAAAATATTTAGTAGACTCTGCAAGATTTAATAGTTCAACTCATAAAATAAAATATCATGAAAACAATTTATGTAATTGATTGTGAAGGAAATAAAGTCCTAATGGGTGAACAAATTTTTTCAGCGAAATGCTGGGTTGGTAATATTACCGATTATCTTGAAGCGAACGATAAATTTATCATAGCCGACGCTGCCGACTGGCTTGATATCCCCAAAATATCTATTTTGCTACCAATTTACCGTGCGGGCGACAGTTTTTTACGAACACTTAACTCTATCATCTTTCAGGAATGGTCTCAGCCCGAGAAGGTGGAAATTATACTTTCGATAAATCAACCTCTCTGCCCAATTGAAGAGCTTACTACCAGCAGCCTAAAGGCGGCCAAAACATTTATCGAAGCGAATAATTTAAAGGATAATACACCTCGTGTTAAACTTGTTTTTGAACAACTAGCAGGTGGTTTAGCTGAAGTCTACCAAAGAAATTTCTCAACATTAGTGGCCCGAATTCAACGAAATGTAAATGCTCGTAAACTTGAAACTAAACAGGAAAATGTCGCTGCTCTGAGCGCGCTTATGAACTCTACCATTTTTGCAATCATTGACGACGATCAAATCTTGCTTGATAACAAATCCTTGCCCGCTGCTGTAAATAAACTAAAAGCAGGTAAATCAACCATAATGGGTCAAGTTGAAATAACTGAAGTATCGTCTTCCTATCCGCAATGGAATGCTATTCTTGTAGGCGTAATGAACCTTTTTTTTAGATTTAAGTACGAATTAGGAACAGCCATCCTCACTCCTCGTGCTTTAATGGTTTCCGATCTATTCCATATGCCCGCCCTAAGAATTGGAGAAGCATACGCCGATCAAATTTGGTTTGCTGCTGCCTCTGCAAAAAAAGAACGATTCATGATAGAAGTAACCACAACTTTAAAGGATGAAGAATATCCTAGTAACGCCAATATGGTAAAACACCTAGCAGAATTCCTCCAGTCGGGGGAAAATTCAAATGCCATAAATATTTTTAAAAACGTACAAACATCTTACGAAGAATCAACAGAAAAACTAGTTTATTCATTAGATGATGTTAATCAACTGATTTCTTCACTTGAAACTCGTGATAAAAAAAATATCGAGATTGTGATTCAGCAGTTGCTTTACAAACAACAAAACAAGTGAAAGAAAAAAATCAAGAGTCAAAACAAATAATTAACACCAAATATTATAGTCCTAATTGTATTCATTAACAGTATATTTTTCATGATTAAAGAAGGTGTTCTTGTTGCCTTTAGTTTCGTTAAATTTATAGATGCTTATAAAAAAAATAAAAATTGCGAAAATAGTGTATATTAGATTTAAGACAAGTTACGAATATGCGTTGCTAAATAAAAAAAGAATCCAATACCGTGTAAGAGTAATTGCTAGTTTTAGCTTATTTAAGAAAGTCCAAACGGACTTCCTTCGTTCGTGTTTTATTTACTAAATTAGTTGCTTGAAACACGCAACAAACCACATACAACAACGTTGTGGTGTATTAAAAATAACTATTTTCTAAAGAGCATGGATTTACGTAAAAAAATTATTGTTATTGGTGGGGGCTTTGCTGGATTGGAGCTTATCAAACGCCTAGGGAATTCAAAAAAACACGATATTATTTTAGTGGACAGCAACAACTATAATTTTTTTGCACCATTAATATATCAAGTTTCTAGTGGTTTTATGGAGCCATCAGCAATAAGCTATCCTTTTCGTAAAATTCTTCGTGATTTTAAAAACGTACGTTTCAGACTTGGTTCACTTGAAAAAGTAGTGCCCGACGAGAACAAAATAATTCTAAATAATGGCGAGTTGTCATATGATTTTTTAATCATGGCAACAGGTACGGAAACAAATTACTTTGGTAATAAAAATATCGAAGAAAAATGTTTACCAATGAAAACAATAAGTGACGCCTTGTCACTGCGAAATACTATTTTAACACGTTTAGACTTAGCAACAAGAATTGAGAATGCAGCTGAAAGAAAAAAATACTTAACTTTTGTAATTGCTGGCGCAGGACCAACAGGTGTAGAACTTTCTGGAATTATAGCAGAGTTGAGTGGCTCTGTAATTATAAAAGATTATCCAGAGTTAAAAGAAGAAGAACTTGGAGAAATTTATTTAGTAGACGGTCAAAAAGCGGTTTTGTCATCCATGTCTCTGCATGCTCAGAAATATGCTGCTAAAAAGCTGGCTTCTTATGGTGTGCGTCTTTTAATGGATACTTTTGTTGAAGATTTTGATGGTGAAAGTGTACAGTTATCTAACGGAAAGAGCATTGATACTAAAAATTTAATTTGGGCTGCTGGAGTGCAGGCCAAAGTATTTGAAGGTTTTCATCCAGATAGTTTTGGACAGGGTAAAAGATTAAAAACAGATCAGTTTAATAAGGTTTATTTATCTGACAATATTTATGCTTTAGGAGATTGTGCTTTAATAAATGGAGATGAAAATTATCCTGATGGGCATCCGCAGGTGGCGCAACCCGCAATACAACAGGCAAAAAACTTGGCAGACAATTTATTGAAAAATCAAGAAATATGGAAAGCTTTTAGTTACAAAGACAAAGGTTCTTTGGCTATTATCGGAAGAAATAAAGCCGTATTAGATTTTCCAAACCAAAAATATGCTATGAGTGGCTTTTTATCTTGGCTAATCTGGATTTTTGTTCATATTATGGGACTTGTCAATTTCAAGAGTAAATTAAGAGCGCTATATAATTGGTTGGGATATTATATTTATAAAGATCAATCTTTTAGAATGATTATAAAACCTAATAGTAAAAAATATAATTGAACGGAGAAAAAACGCACCAAACAATATATATATATAAATTAGCGTAAGTCTCTGCTAACAAGAAGGCTTGGGGATTTTTAGAAAGTTTCCAAATTTTTAAATCTAACTTTTAAAATAAAAAAAGTAAAACAAAATATAAAAATTCGGCGGCATTTTTACCCGTAAAGTTAGTGTCTATTTTCAGTGTTACTTTTATATACAAAACGTTGGCAATAATTTGACGCAGCCACTTCGAAATTTCGGAATCTAATTATTGTAACTTAAAAAAAGAAAATTATGAAATTATTCAAATCTCTATTTGTAGGAATAATAATAATAATAATATGTTTATCAGTTATTTCATGTGATAAAGAAAATTACAATCCAGATAATATTGAAATAACAGGAACAATTCAAGAACAAGGTATGACTACTTATCAATATGGAACACACACAGCATCAGGATATGCTTTAAGAAGCAGCGCTGTGAACTTAGATGATTATGTTAATCAAAATGTAACTGTTGTTGGTTGCAAGATTGATGGATATCCAGTTGATGGTGGACCAGATTATATTGAAGTTGAAGAAATTAAATAAAGTGCCTAACAAAACCCAAACTGCATTAAAACGCAGTTTAGCCAAAACGTTGTCCTTCATTATGACCAACCAGTAACCTATGATAACACTATTTTCTCAAGCAGCCTTAATTATTTTAGCTTTTGTAACTCTATTATGGGTTTGGAGTATTTTTATAAAAAATGTAAGTATTGTTGATATTTTTTGGGGTTTTGGGTTTGTGGTTGTTAATACGTTTTACGTATTTATGTCAGGAGAACTAAATGCTAGAAAAATATTGATTTTAACTTTAGTGAGTATTTGGGGACTTAGGCTTGCAATTTATCTTGCATTTAGAAACATTGGCAAAGGAGAAGATTTTAGATATCAGGAATTCCGAAAAAATTATGGCCCAAAACGCTATTGGTGGTTTAGTTTTTTCCAAACGTTTTTATTACAAGGAGCCTTGATTCTGATTGTTTCTTTACCCCTTTTGGGGATTAATTCAAGTGCAAGTAATGGAAACCTCAATGCACTGGATTATATAGGAATTGTAGTTTGGCTTATTGGATTTACTTTTGAAGCTGGTGGCGATTTTCAATTAGCACGTTTTAAAAGTAATTTAAAAAACAATGGAAAGGTCTTAAACACAGGGTTTTGGAAATACACAAGGCATCCAAATTATTTTGGCGACTCAGCTGTATGGTGGGCATATGCCATTTTTAGTATTGCAGCCGGAAATTACTGGCAAATAATAGGTGCTATTATAATGACTTTATTGATTATTAAAATATCAGGTGTGAGCTTACTTGAAAAAACTTTAAAAGAGTCAAAACCTCAATACAGAGATTACATTCAAAAAACAAATTCCTTTTTTCCATGGTTCCCAAAAAAATAAATGATGATGGATTTTATAACTAAAAATATTTGGTTTATACTTTTTGTGGCTTGGGGACTACCATTAAGTTTTTATAGAAGTAAATTCCGAAAAATCGTATATCAAACGGATAGTTGGTTAATTAACATTAAACCTCTTTTTTGGAAAGAAATTAAGGGTCTTTTGGGAAATATCTATCCTGAAAATCTCGAATATAAAAAGTTTAGAAACTTCTACCTGTTCTATCTGTCTATTTATTTTTTGTTGTTTATTGCTTATCTATTTTTTGATACAAATACTCTAAAACGTAACGAGAGCACAACAATGCGTATAACCAATTGCTTGGTCTGTGCGTACTAGGAAAACCTACCAATTTTCCTCTGGTTCGTTTTATTTTAGTATTTTTAATCTTGCCAACGCAACTAGCCATGCACAAACACGTTCTCTGTAATTAATGAATAATTAAATAAAGACTATTATATATAATCTAGGCATTTTATTAAATTGACGGAATAAGAACAATTTAAATATGAAATATACAACTATATTACTTCTTCTTATAGGGTTCGCTTTTTCTATTTCTGCGCAACAAACCATTAATGGATCTATGATACACGATGGAATTCAGCGAGACTATATTTTATATATTCCTGCTATTTATGATGGCAATACAGATGTGCCTTTGATTCTAAATTTTCATGGGTTTGGTAGTAATGCAAATCAACAATTAGTTTATGGAGATTTTCGTGATATAGCTGATAAAGAAGGTTTTCTTTTGGTTCATCCTGAAGGCACTCTATTGAATGGGAATCAGCATTGGAATGTAGGGAGTTTTACAAATGGAAGTACGACAGACGATGTAAGTTTTACTGAAGCATTAATTGATGAATTAGCAAACCAATACGCTATTAATTTAGATAGGGTATACGCAACAGGAATGTCTAATGGTGGATACATGAGTTTTTTGTTGGCTTGTCAATTGAGCGAAAAAATCGCGGCTGTGGCCTCTGTTACAGGCTCCATGACTCCAGAAACTTATAATGCGTGTAATGCTCAACACCCAACACCAATTCTACAAATTCATGGTACAAGTGATAGCACTGTGCCTTATAATGGTGATACTTGGACACGATCCATTGAAGATGTTATATCTTACTGGGCAAATTATAATAATTGTGAAACGAACCCAACAACTACGGCTCTTGCAGATATAGATCCTTCAGATGGAAGCACCGTCGAACATATTGTTTACATAGCTGGTGATAATGGCTTAACTACAGAGCACATGAAAGTTATAGGAGGCGGTCATACTTGGCCAGGCTCAGCTTTTAATTTCCCGGGAACAAACTATGATATTAATGCTTCATTGGAAATTTGGCAGTTCTTTTCGAGATTTGACATTAATGGAACATTGTCTGTCAATAAATTTGATAAGAGGCAAGTGATCATCTATCCAAATCCAACCAATTCAAAAATTAATTTGTCATTGAACTTTTCTGAGGAATTGAATTATGAATTGTTTTCTTCTTTAGGAAAGCTATTGATTATTGGAACAATTAAAACAAATAATCAAGAGATTGATTTATCAAATTTATCGCCTAATATATACTACTTGAAATTAGGTAATCAGGTATTTAAAATTTTAAAGTCCAATTAAAATCATTTAATTAAATATTTAATTGTTTTTGATAAAAAACTACAGAGAACACTATGTATAATTAATTACTTGCTTTTTGTGCACTTAAGAAAGTCCTCACGGACTTTCTTGGTCGGTAATTATTTATTAAATTAGATGCTTAAACGACGCAACAGACCATATAAAAGCATGTTGTGCTTCCTTATAAACAACTATTAACTAATGATAAAATTCTTTAGAAAAATTCGCCAAAACTTACTTATGGAAAATAAAACTGAAAAGTATTTTAAATATGCCATAGGAGAAATTGTCTTGGTGGTAATTGGAATTTTAATTGCCCTTCAAGTTAGCAATTGGAATAAACTACGTGTAGAACAAAATATTATGAATGCATATTATACAAAGCTTGTTACTACATTAAAAACCGATATTAAAGAGCAAAACATTACAAATGATAAGTTAAATTTATATTTGGGTAATTTAATGCGTTGTTTAGATATTTTAAACACTAAAAATGAAGATGATATTGAAGAATTTAAAGCAAAAATTGGTGCTATTAATATCCCTTTTGCAAATGATTATTCAATGGAATTGTTTGACGAGTTCATGAACAAAGGATACTTATCTAAAATTGAAGACCCTAAACTTAAAAGTCAGTTTGAAAGGCTGAAAATTGAATTGAAAAGAGGTGGTAATTGGGATGAACTTCTTGATAGTGATTATGTAAATAATGTAAGTCCATTTATACAGAACTACTTAAATTACACTGACTTTAGCTTACAAAGCGATTTGTTTAAGTTAAATGTTAGACCTAAAGGAGGACCAAAAGTTGATTATAGCAAACTATTTGATAATCTTAAAGTTTGGAATGCCATTTACGGAAGATTAATTTTTTTTAAAAAAACTCTTAACTATAATAATGGTATGCTAGAAGCACTAACAGAATTAAAAAAATCGCTTTCTAAAAAAGGCTAAACTATCCTAAAATAGTTAATAAAATAAAAAGAGTACAACCATGTATTAAAAAAATCGCTATTTCATAAATAATGAAAAGTACAGACCATACCTAGCTTCGAAAAATCTAATGATTTGACTGTTTTAAGTTGTGGTAAATTGACTCATTGAATTATCAAAATGGTATATCTTTGTATAACGATACATTTTTGTACTTTAACAGTTAGAAACAATTTAAAACCAATCGATATGAATAAAATAATACTAACTTTAATTAGCATAATTTTTGCTTGTAATTCAATATTAGGACAAACTACCGATGAAAAGTACTCAGAAGACGTACAATCTGTAGATGCAATAATAAAAGCATATTATGACGTAGCTTCTGGTTCAAGTAGTGATCCTTGGGAATTTGAGAGAGATACATATACGCATTCTAAAAATGCTCAAATAATCTTCTTAGATGAAAATGGGAAAGCTGATTTAGTCAAATTAGAAGTATTACAAAACCAATTTAGGATGTCCGAGAGAAAAGATTTCTATGAAAAAGAACTAAAAAGAAAAGTGAGTCAATTTGGAAATATCGTTCAAGTTTGGAGCGCATATGAAATGAGAGACGAACCTGAAACTAGTACGAATAAAAGAGCATTGGTTAGTATTCAACTTCATTATGAACAAGGTAGATGGTGGATAGATGGTTGGACTAACCAAGATGAAACTGATAAGAATTCAATAGTAACAAAGTTTTTGACAAAGGAATAAAGAAACTTTTACTAACAATATATTACTGTTAAAAAACATTGAAATCAAACTAAGCATAAAACATGAAAATACGATACCTTTTTGCACTTATGATGATTTCGAGTTGCACAAAATCACAAGATTTAACTTGTACTGACTTTAAAATTGGAACATTTAAAGCAGAAGGAATTAACTATAAACTACCTACTACAAATGTAAGTCGTTCTGAAAAAACTCAAAAAGAATCAGCTGATGGTCTTGCAACTTTAGAAGCAACGATCGAATGGAAGTCAGAATGCAGTTATGAATTGATTTATTTAAATCAAGAGCAAAAAATTAACGTTGTAATACTCAAAATAGAAGGACGAAAAGCAGTCTGTACTGCAACAGTTGAGGGTAAACCAGGATTTATTTTGAATTTTGAATTGGAGAAGGAAAAGTAAAAGGAAAAGTAAAAGTAAATATTAAACGAAACAATATAACTGCAAGTAACAACGTATATAATTTATTGCTATTACAAGCTAACATAAAAAATCCTTGTAAATTTTAAGTTTATTGAGGGTTTTAAAAGTTACCCCTTAGCCTGCTTAAGAACCTAAAGCCGAGACCGATAGTATTCATCTAAAAACACGCTAAATGAGCATTGAAAAAGCATATAATATTTGGGCAAGCCAATATGACTCAAATCTAAATCTAACAAGAGATTTAGACAAAAAGTGCACTATTAAAACTTTAAAAAATCTTGATTTTAAAAATGTTTTAGAATTAGGTTGCGGAACAGGAAAGAATACAGAATGGTTACTTAATAAAGCAGAAAGAATAATTGGTTTAGACTTTTCTCAAGAAATGCTTAATAAAGCGAAAGCAAAAATATTTGATAAAAGAGTACTATTCAAAAAAGCCGATTTGACTAAAGATTGGGAAATAGAAAACAACTTTGTAGATTTAATAACTGCGAGTTTAACACTTGAGCATATTGAAAATTTAGATCATATTTTTTTACAAGCAAACCTAAAACTGAAAAAAAATGGACTATTTTTTATTAGTGAACTACATCCCTTTAAACAATATTCCGGAAGTAAAGCTAAATATGAAACGGAAAATGGAATTAAAGAATTAGAGGTTTATATTCACCACATTTCAGAATATATTGATACTGCAAAAAATAACGGTTTTAAGTTAATCGAATTAAAAGAATGGTTTGATGAAAGCTCTGAAAACGAAATACCCAGACTGATATCATTTGTGTTTAAAAAATAAAGACTAATACTAACAACATATATAAAACACAGCTATTAAGAACTAAATCGTTGTGCTTCATTGAAAAACATATTTTTAACACATCACTCGATTTTGTATCCAATTCAAAATTAAAACTATAAAAAACTATCTTTCGGCAATCTTTTCAGATAGTGCCATCATCGAATTGGTTCAGAAATCTTTAGCAAGAAATGAAAACAATCTAAATAAGCTAATTAAGATTCAGTAACCTTTTATCTAAAATATTGCGTGTAATTAAACCAACAACCTATTAATTCTAAAGAAGCACTAAGAATAGTATGGTACGTTAAAAAAGTAATTAATAATCACAAAAGGTTAAGTTGGCAGCGCAATTGATTCGGAACTTAACATTGTAAATAATGTATAAAAGAATAGTGATTCAATTATTAAAATAAAACCGCATAAAATATAAAGAAATCAATATTTAATCGAAATTTAAGCACTTTATATTAGCAACTTATAAAAGATACTTCCAAAAAAAAAGCGTTGAAAAATTTCAACGCTTTTTTTAATATCTTTTATTCCTCAATTGGCGGATGACCGTATATTTCTTCAAAATCTTCATCAAAGTTTTCTCTTAAGTATGCGTTTAATTTTTTACGATAATCATCTTTTAACCAAGTAACAAAGTTATGTGTGCTTTTAGAAATACATTTTGCATAGCGGTTAATTCTGTCGTCTATTTCTTCTCCTAGCATTTTTGCTAAAATTAACGCATCAAAAACATCCTCACTATTTTCAATACACATTTTTGCATGGTGTACTATAGATTTTTCTAAGACTCTTTTAGAAGATTCACCCGTTTTAATAGTATCTATATAGACCCTTTTCATATCGAAATAGGTATCTGTAGCCTTTTCAAATTCTTGCTGAACGTGCGCAGGTAATTCATATCTAAATGTATTTTCTATCTCTTCATCAGAAAGAATGGCATCTAAATAATAATCTGGCGCTCTAAACATTTTTTGCCAATCTAAATCTGCACCCCAAGGCCCAAATCTATGAAAGTTGTTTCCTAAATCAATTACCTCAAACGTAGATTTTTCTCCAAAAATACGAGAACCACGTCCAATCATTTGATAATATAAGGTCAGAGATTTTGTTGCTCTGTTTAAAATAATTGCCTCAATACTTGGCTCATCAAAACCAGTAGTTAATATACTTACAGAACTAATAATTGCGTTTGGTGTTTTATGAAACCATTTTAAAATAAGTTCACGCTCTTTTTTAGTATTGGTATTGTCTAAATGCGCAATAGGATATCCTGCCTTTTTAAACGCATGAAATACCTGTATAGAAGTATTTATACCATTGTTAAAAATTAATGTTTTTTTACCTTTTGCAGTTTCTTCATATGCACCTACCAATTTAGATAACATATCTGTATTCATATACAAATCTTCAGAAGATTTTACCGTATAATCTCCATTTGCGCCAACTTCAAGAGAGGTTAACCCAACATTGTAAGAATACATATTTGCTTGCGCTAAATAGCCGCTTTCAATTAAATGATGAATAGGCTCGCCAACAAATAATTCTTGATAGTTCTCATACATTGGTAATTTAATGTTAGAACTTAAAGGAGTTGCTGTAACACCTAATACAAAAGCATCATCAAAAAACTTAAAAATTTTAGTAAAAGAATTATAATGCGCCTCATCTACAATAACCAAACCGATATCAGAAATATCTAATTTCTCATCGGTTAACCTATTTTTCAAGGTTTCTACCATGGCTACAAAACAATTAAAATCGTCTTGATCATCTAACTGTGCAGTGCTGTTAATAATTTTGTTATTTACACCAAATTCGTCTAACATTCTAGACGTTTGCTTGCTTAGCTCTATTCTATGCGTTAGTACTAAAACCTTCTTTTTAAAAGTTTCTATATAACGTCTTACAATTTCAGAAAATATAACTGTTTTACCACCACCTGTAGGTAATTGATATAATAAATGATAATCTGGTGGAGCTGTTTCAAATCGATTAAAAATCTCATGGAGTGCATCCTTTTGATATCCGTATAACTCTTTACCAACTTTTACTTGTGAAGCGTTTGTTTCTGTCAAAATTTTTAGAAATTTTATGATACAAAAGTAAGACTTAAAAAGGGTTTTAAAAGAATTTTAACAGAATTAAATTTAAATAAAATATGTTTTTAAATAAAACTTTAATAGTTTTACAATTGAAATTGCTTTTCACCCAAATCCTTTAATTGGAAATGCTTTTTGAAGATTAAGAAAAAGAATTATATAAAATGAATAAATCACTTTTACTTTGCTTATTGTTTTTAACAACGTGTCTTGTCTCTCAAACGAAGCAAGAGAATGAGGTCTATCGTTTTGTTGAACAAAATCCCTATTTAAAAAAAGACGGACAAGAATTATTTTTTTTACATACCAATAAAACACTTTATTTTTCAGGTGAAAAAGTTTGGTTTTCAGCCTATATATTAGATGCTCAGAAAGAAATACCTGCTATTAAGACTAAAAATTTACACATAAATTTATATGATACTAATTTTAAGCTCATTGCTCAAAAATTGTATTATGTGAAAAACGGGGTAGCAACAGGTCAATTTGAGTTATCAGGTAAACTCTCTTCTGGTAGATATTACTTGCAATTAGATACAAATTGGAATAGAAACTTTGCCAAAGGAACATATACAGAAATAGAAATATTTAATTTAGAACAAGACTTGAAAGAAGGTTCTGAAATGAATTCATCAATATATGCAGGAGAACGAAAAGTAAAAGCAAACAAAGTAAAACATAAATTTCTTATTCAGAGAAGTTTGAATACTCCAAATTCTGGAAGTTTTAATATTAGAACAACTGAAAATATAGTCAAAAAATATAATGGAAATACTCTTTTTGTGGTTTTACATAAAAATGGCCATTTAAAATCTTGTGCGCAATTAAACGTTTCCGATAAAAAAAGTTACACGGTTAATTTTAAGGAAGAATATTTTTTAAACGGCACAAACACAATTACTTTATTTGACACCAATAATACAATTTTAGCGGAAAGACATTTTTGGAATTTCACAACTTCAAAGGAAAAATTACAAATTGAAAATAAAATTATAAATAAAGATACATTATTCGTTCATTTAAAACTTCCAAAACATTTTACATCACCTAGTTTAAGTGTCTCTGTTTTAAATACCCAAACAGAATTAAATACGAATCAAAAGAACATACTCGATAGTTTTATTGATGTTGACTTTTCTAAAATGAATACTTCTAAACAAAAAGACACGCTTCTAAATGATAGAAAAACTAAACTATCATTTTCTAATGCATCTCATTTAAAAGGCTACAAAAGAGAAGAAGGAATTACATTAAAAGGAAAAGTAAATTATAGAAAAGAAAACATTAAGGGGTTTAAAATTGGCCTTTCCTCTCAAGAGAATGAAATATTTCTAGTAAATCCGTTAAACCAAAACCGTTCTTTTGAGTTTAATAACTTGTATCTAAAACACCCAACAAAATATAAATTAACATTACTAAATAAAAAAGGAGAAGATGTATCAGCTAGCTTTTATATGTATAATAATTTGTTAGCATATAAAGCAGATTCTCTTATAAAAGTGGAAAAAACTCTTTTTAAAACAAAAAGTACAAGGCAAGATCTTTTTAAAAATAACATCCGATTTAATGAAAATGACGGCTATGTTGAGTTAAAAGAAGTAGTCGTAAAATCTTTTGTAAACAAAGAGAAAAAAATTCGCAAAAAATATAAAAACCTTATCGGAGCCGCATTCTCTAAATTTTATATTCCTGACGAAAATTTAGGGATAGGAACTGATATATTTTTTTATTTAGGAAATATACCAGGCCTGCGCGTAAGTTACCCTCCCTTATCTAGTTCACCTCTATTATTTAACACAAGAGGACCACGATCTTTATCAGGGAGCCAGTTGGTTAATGTAAAACTAGATGGTGTCTTTTTAGGTGATGACTTATTACCATTAACAGGACTATTAACCTCAGACTTTGAAGTAATTATGGTGAACCTAAATGGAGCTGGTGAAGGTATTAGAGGAAGTAATGGTGTTGTAAATCTAATTTTAAGAACAGATGTTGAATATGTACGAAAGAACAATCCTACAAAAACAATTATCAAAGAAACTAACGGTGGTTATGAGATTTCTTTAAAGAAATACACAAAATCTAATATAAGATTTAACGATACGAAGTTAGAACAAGCATATGGAGCAATAACATGGTTTGGTAATGTAAAAATAGACGCGACTAATAAAGCAATACTAAAAATTCCTATTTCAAAAAAGCACAAAAACATTACTTTAGAAGTTAATGGTTTTGATAAAAACGGAAATCTAATACATCAAAAAATAAACATAGTAAATAAATAGCATTATAAAAATCTATTTAGTTCTATCTCTGCTATATCATTGTGTGATGCATGATGAACAACACTTCCATTTCTAACGACAATTAATTGAGGAGATTGGTGCATAACCTGAAATTTAACAGCAATCTCATTAGAAATATCTCTATAATTTAAAAGGTCTAAATAATATACTTTTAAATGCTGATTTTCTTCCGTAAATAATTTTTCAAATTGCTTGATTACCATTTTACTAATTCCACATCTTGTAGAGTCTTTAAAAACAAGAACTGACGCTGTATTAGATTCGGTTTCTATTGTCTCTAACTGCTCTAAGGATGTTAATGGAAGCCATGTTAAATATGTCTTTTTTTCTGGTTTTTCTTCTTGCCCTTCTTTTCCTCCAAACATGTTGTTAAATATCCCCATTTTATTTTTTTATCCTTTATTTTTACAAATATAAGAAACTTTTACGAAGCACAAAACGAGTAATAACGATACTTTACAAGATAATCTGACATTTTTTATTTGATTATAAAATTGATTCTACTTGAATTATTAAATCCGATTTATAAACACTTGAATTAGCAAGTAATACGTACAAATACAACCACTTATATTACCTTGTAAGATTACTTTTTAGATCAATATCATTCATTTTTTTAGTACATTGGCATCCTACATCTTTAATCATGAAAAAAATTTTATTAACTGTTTTTGTTTTCGCTTTATTTAGTGCTTGTACTTCGAATAAAGTGACAAGGTATTACCTAATTCGTCATGCAGAAAAAGACAGAACAAATACTACAAATAAAAACCCTAACTTAAATTCAGATGGGGTGCTAAGAGCTGAAAAATGGGCTAAATATTTTGAAAAAATTGAGTTGGATGCGGTATATTCTTCTGATTATAAAAGAACACAGCAAACAGCAATACCAGCGGCAAAAAGTAAAGGTTTAATCGTACAGTTGTACAACCCTAGTAAAATGTATGATTCCATTTTTAAAAAGAATACAAAAGGAAAAACAGTTTTAGTAGTTGGTCATAGCAATACAACACCTGTTTTTGCAAATACTATTTTAGGCCAAAAAAAATACAAAAACATGGCCGATAATGACAATGCAAGCTTATATATTGTTACTCTTGTTAATGATAAAAAGTTTAGTGAAATCAAGAAAGTTAATTAATTTAAGAATTTTACTTTAATATCTTCTAAGATAATTTCAGAAACCTTTTTAAGCTGGTTGCTTTTATATTCAATATCGATGTCAATTAGAGAAACGGCACTATTCAGAGGCTTGTAATTTAGATAATCTACAAAGCGAACTCCATTTTTTAAACATTCCTCTTTTAAAACTCTAAAGCGTTTTCCACCACCATTTGTGTGGTAAGAATAAGCTAAATAATCAATTAAAAAGTCTTCTTTTCCAATCCAATAGATAAAAACATCTTCAAAATCTTCTCCTCCTCCATCCTCAGAGAATGTAACTTCAATTTTATAATAATCTTTTCCTCTCAAAGTAGTAGCTTTTAGTAACTTTTTACGCACTGCTTTATCCTTTAGACCAAAAGGCAAAACAGAAAAATAATGCACAGAATTTACAGCGTTACTATATACAGAAACCATCGAATCTGGAACTTTAACAACTTGCATGTTTATCAGGCGCTGAAATCCATTATTTGTTAAAACTTCTTTTATTGATACACTGTCTTTTGTAAAATTTCTAAACAGCTGAAAATTACCGCTTTTTCTAATGGCCCCATATTTTTTATCTCTAAATTTAAAAGAAACCTCTGAATTACCAATTTTATCTGCTCCTGAAAATAAGATTGCTTTCTCTATAATTTGTTCAGCCGACAATGCTTTTTCCAATTGGGTGCAAGAAATTAGAAATAAAAGATAAAAAAAAATGAGGTAACGCATTTGAATTGATTGTTAAATTGATTTCAAAATTACGTTTCTTTCTCGAATGTAAAAATGTATCTTTGCTAAAATTAAAAAAGTGATTTTTGATGGTTCAAAAAAACATCAACATACAGAATAAAAAAGCCCGTTTTGAATTTGAAATTCTAGACAAATTTGTTGCTGGAATTCAATTAACGGGAACAGAAATAAAGTCTATTAGATTAAGTCAGGCTAGAATTACAGAAAGTTTTTGCGAATTTAACGAGCGTGGGGAATTGTTTATTGTAAACATGTATATTCAAGAATATCTTTTTGGACATCATTTTAACCATAAACCTAAAAGTGAGCGCAGACTATTATTAAATAAAAGAGAATTACGTAGCTTAAAAAAAGATGTTGAAGCAAAGGGAAATACAATTGTTCCTTTAAGACTCTTTATAAATGATAACGGTTTTGCTAAATTAGAAATTGCGCTAGCAAAAGGAAAACAAACGCATGACAAGCGTGAAGTTATGAAAGACAGAGACAATAAACGAGACTTGGCTAGAATTAAAAAGAACTTTTAACTAGCCCGTATTAAAAACACTTTACACTACTATTACAATTACCTTCTCTTCCTAGAGTTTATAAAATATACACCAGTTAAGAGCACGGCTGAAGCTATAATGGATTGTAATGACAAACGTTCATCTAGAACATACCACCCTAAAAGCATGGCTATTATTGGATTTATATATGCAGATGTGGCTACTTTTTCTGTAGATACATTTTTTAATAAATAGTTAAAGGACGTAAATGCTACAATTCCGCCGAAGAAAATTAAAAATGCCATAGACAGTTGCACATCTTCGCTCCAATCTAATGGAGATACCCAAGTTTCTTTAAAAAGTAAACTTCCAAAAAACAGTAAGGTTCCAGCAGTTAACATTTGGTAACCAGTACTTACAAAAAAGTTTTTTGGTAAATCTGCTTTTGAAACAAATACACTCCCATAACTCCAACTTAAAACACAAGTGAAAATCATAAAAATACCTAAAGCACTGCCTTCTGAGGTTGCAATATTTTTTTGACTTACCAATAAATACATACCAAGCAAACCTAGTAAAACACCAATAATAGATTTCTTTTGCATGGATTTTCGATCTATTAAACGCATTAAAAATAATACAAATAAGGGTTGTGTGGCAGCTAACAAGGCTGCAAACCCACTATCTACATACTTTAGAGCCCAAACAAAAACACCATTTCCATAAACTAAAAATAAAAATCCAGCAATTAATGTATTTAAAAATTGTTTTTTTGTAATGGCTATTTTAAATTTCAAACACTTTGCAATAATCATTATTAAAACACCCGCTGAAATAAAACGGATAGATGCTAAAAAAAAAGGAGGCAATTCTGTAACTGCAATTTTATTAAATAAATAGGTAGAACCCCAAATAACATAAATTGCAAAAAACGCAAGGACAACCAGTAATTTAGAGTTATTAATTTTCAAAAAACAAATATTTTATAGATTATGGAATACTATTTCTGTCTGTTTTTTAATTCAGCTTCAATATCTTTTAAGGTGAAACCTTTGGCTTGTAACAGCATTAGATAATGAAATAACAAATCTGCAGACTCATACAAGAATAGAGAGTCGTTGTCATCCATTGCCTCAATAACAACTTCTACAGCCTCCTCACCTACTTTCTGAGCCACTTTATTAATTCCTTTAGCAAACAAAGAAGCTACGTAAGATTTCTCAGTATCTTTATTTGCAATTCTTTCTGAAATGGTATCTTCTAAAGTGGAAAAGAAACCGTATTTCTGATTATTTTCCTCATTCCAACACGTATCTGAACCTTTGTGGCATGTTGGCCCATTTGGGTTTACTAAAATCAATAAAGAATCATTATCGCAATCTAGCTTTAAATCCACTAAATTCAATACGTTTCCACTCTCTTCGCCTTTCGTCCATAAGCGATTTTTAGTCCTAGAAAAGAAAGTAACCAATTTAGTTTCTT
Organism: uncultured Polaribacter sp.; assembly: GCA_937771065.1. Lineage (GTDB taxonomy): Bacteria > Bacteroidota > Bacteroidia > Flavobacteriales > Flavobacteriaceae > Polaribacter. The sequence goes on from CALJHU010000012.1 coordinate 86,054, forward strand.
GTGTTTTATCAAATGCCTCTTTATTCATATACCCCAACATTAAAACATTTTTTGTTGTTACGTCTTGAATAATTGCAGGCACTAAACCGTCTTTATTTTTATTAAAATCTATTTTCATTGTCTTAATTTTAATTCCATTTTTACATCTGCAGATTCGTAATAAGAAGCTGTTAGCTCTGCATGTACAAACCCAAATTTCTCATAGAGCTTTATGGCATTTACTAATTTACTACTGGTCTCTAAAGTAATTAATTTAACCTCTTTTTTGTAGCATATATCCATACAAGTTTGCAGTAGTTTTCTACCAATTCCCAATCTTTTATATGCGGCAATTACTCCTAATTTCATTATTTCAAAAGTATCGTTTTCTAATGGACTTAAAGTTACTGTTCCTACAATTTCATCATTATAATGTGCTAACAAAATAAAACTTCCATTCTCTAAATACTTTAGGGGATTGTCTAATAAATCATCATCTGCTTTTTCATACAAACCATTAGATTGCAACCAATCTAAAGAAATTTCTCTAAACTGTTGATGGTATTTATCTTCGAATGCCTTTATCTGTAACTCTTTCATTTTCTATTCTCTAAGCACTAAATTCTAACAGGGATATTATGTTGTTCTAATGCTTGTTTTAAATCTAAAATAGCAATTTCACCAAAGTGAAAGACACTTGCTGCCAATGCGGCATCTGACTTACCTATTTTAAAAGTATCCACAAAATGCTGCATCGTTCCTGCACCACCAGAAGCAATAATAGGAATATTTAATTCCGTAGATAGTTTTGCTAAAGCTTCATTTGCAAACCCTGCTTTTGTGCCATCGTTATTCATTGAAGTAAATAGAATTTCTCCTGCTCCACGAGCCTCTACTTCTTTTGCCCAATCAAATAAATTTAAACTTGTTGGTATGGTCCCTCCTGCTAAATGCACAATCCATTCTCCATCAATTTGCTTCGCATCAATTGCAATAACCACACATTGATTTCCGAATTTCTCTGCCAGCTCATTTACCAAATCAGGTCTTTTTATTGCTGATGAATTTATCGAAACTTTATCTGCTCCAGATTTTAGTAATAAATCTACATCTGCAACCGAAGAAATTCCGCCACCAACTGTAAATGGAATATTAACTTGTTCTGCAACCTTTAAAACCATTTCTAACATCGTTTTTCTACCTTCTAAAGTAGCCGAAATATCTAAAAACACTAATTCATCTGCCCCTAATTCTGCATACTGTTTTGCTAAGATTACTGGATCTCCTGCATCAATCAAATTAACGAAATTCACACCTTTTACAGTACGACCATTTTTAATATCTAAACAAGGTATTATTCTTTTTGTTAACATTCGAATAGCTTTTCGCTTTTATTTTTAAGCCGTTTGTAAATTACTAACTGCTAAAAACACATGGTTAATTATTAAGTATATATTGTTCCAATTGTTTTAAACTAATCTTTTTCTCGTATATAGCTTTTCCGATAATTACACCTTCGCATCCACTTTCTGCTAGCCTTGGCAATTCATCAAAGGTTGAAATTCCTCCAGAAGCAATAAGTTTTACGTTTTTAACTTCGGTTATAATTTCTTTGTAAACCTCAAAACTTGGCCCTTGTAACATGCCATCTTTAGAAATATCTGTACAGATTACATACTCAATTCCTTTATCCTTATACCCCTTAATAAAAGGAATCAATTCTAAAGTACTTTCTTCTTGCCAGCCATTTATAGCAATTTTTCCTCCAACGTTATCTGGATAAAAATCAGCTCCTAAAATAATTTTTTGTGCTCCATATTTTGCAATCCAGCTTTCGAATATATCGCTATTTTTCACTGCAATACTTCCTCCTGTAATCTGATTTGCACCAGAGTTAAAGGCAATTTCTAAATCTTTATTAGATTTTAAACCACCTCCAAAATCAATCTTTAAATTAGTTTTTGAAGCAAGCTGTTCTAAAACTTTATAGTTGATAATCTGGCTAGCCTTTGCGCCATCTAAATCTACTACATGCAAAAACTCGATACCTGCAGCCTCAAATTCTTTGGCTACTTCTAACGGGTTTTCATTATATATTTTCTTTGTATTGTAATCACCTTTTGTTAAACGGACACATTTTCCGTCTATAATGTCTATGGCTGGTATGATTCTCAAAATAGTTTTAAGTTTTTAGTTATTGGTTTTTAGTGCTAAAAAATTCTTTAATAATTGCTCGCCAGCTAAACTACTTTTCTCTGGATGAAACTGCACTCCATAAAAATTATCTTTCTGCAATGCAGCTGCATAAGCAGTTTCATAAGTTGTAGTTGCGATGCTTTCTTTGCAGTTTTCAGCATAAAAACTATGCACTAAATACATGAATTCTTTTTCTTTAACCCCTGTAAACAAATCAGACTTTAAATTAGAAACTGTATTCCAACCCATTTGAGGCACTTTTACAGCATTTGAAAAACGTTTTATCTCAACATCAAAAATTCCTAAACCTTTTGTCTTTCCTTCTTCAGAAAAGGTACACATTAATTGCATACCCAAACAAATACCGAGAACAGGTTGTTTTAGTGTTGGAATTATTTTGTCTAAGCCACTTTCTTGTAACATTTTCATTGCAGAACTGGCTTCACCAACTCCAGGGAAAATCACTTTATCTGCAGTTTTTATCTCATCAATATTATTTGATAAAATAGCGTCTACACCTAAACGTTTAAAAGCAAACTGAATACTTTTAATATTCCCGGCACCATAATCTATTATTATTAATTTCATTCTTTCACTTTTATCAATTATCAATTAGCAAATGGCTAATATCTAAGGACTGTTTTATAACATTCCCTTTGTTGAAGGCAAAAACATCTTGTTAGCATCCCTTTTTACGGCCATTTTCATTGCTTTAGCAAATGCTTTAAAAATTCCTTCAATTTTGTGATGTTCGTTAGTCCCTTCTGCCTTAATATTTAAATTACATTTTGCACCATCTGTAAATGATTTAAACAAATGGAAGAACATTTCTGTTGGCATGTCTCCAATTTTCTCTCTTTTAAAATCAGCTTCCCATTCTAGCCAATTTCTACCACCAAAATCTACAGCAACTTGCGCCAAACAGTCATCCATTGGAAGGCAAAAGCCATATCTTTCAATTCCTAATTTAGAGCCCAATGCTTTGTTGAACAATTCTCCGAAAGCAATCATAGTGTCTTCTATAGTATGGTGTTCATCAACTTCTAAATCGCCATCAACTTTAATCGTCAAATCCATATTACCATGTCTACCAATTTGATCTAACATATGATCGAAAAATGACAAACCTGTGCTGATATCATTTTTACCAGAGCCATCTAAATTTAATTTGATATAAATTTTAGTTTCATTGGTATCTCTAGTAATTTCTACAACTCTATCTTCTAATTTAAGAAAATTGTAAATTTCTGACCAATCTGTGCTTTTAAGTGCTATACAATCTACTATTTCTTGTTTAGATGTTTCTATTTCATTCCCGCCTAATTCTACATTTTCAGACAAATAAATACCTCTAGCACCTAAGTTTTTTGCCAATTCCATGTCTGTAATTCTATCACCTAAAACAAAAGAATTCTCCAAATCATATTCTTCTGAAAAATACTTGGTTAGTAACCCAGTTCTTGGTTTTCTAGTTTCCGCATTTTCATGAGGAAAGCTTTTATCTATGAGAATTTCAGAAAAAACAACACCTTCTTTTTGAAAAGCTGAAACTACTTTGTTTTGTGCCGGCCAAAAAGTAGCTTCAGGAAAACTATCTGTACCCAAACCATCTTGATTGGTAACCATTACCAATTCATACTCCAATTCTGAGGCTATTTTTGCCATGTATTGAAACACTTGTGGGTAAAATTCTAACTTCTCTAAACTATCTAACTGATAATCTACTGGCGGCTCTAAAACTAACGTTCCGTCTCTATCTATAAATAATACTTTTTTACTCATATCTAACATGTTAACTTTCAAGTATAAAATACCTTAAAAGTGTTTTAATTTTTACTGAATAGACTTTAACGCCTTTAACAAAATTTGATTTTCTTCAAAGATACCTACACTTATTCGTAAACAATTTTCGCATAAAGCTTCTGTGGTTCTGTTCCTAACGACTACTCCTGCCATTACTAATTGATTATAGCGCTTTGTTGCATCATCTACTTTTATTAAAAGAAAGTTACCATCTGAAGGATATACTTTCTTAATATAACTAACACAACACTCTAATTCTTGATGTAATCGCTTTCTTTCACTTACTAATTGAGCAACTTCATTTTGAATTCCGTCCATCTCTTGAAGCCTGTTAATTGCTCTTTGTTGCGTTAATTCATTTACATTATAAGGCGGTTTTATAGTATTTAAAACTGCAATAATTTCTCTTGATGCGTAACAAGCTCCCAATCGAATTCCTGCTAAACCGTATGCTTTTGATAATGTTTGAATAATAATTAAATTAGGATATTTATCCAAATTTTTCAACCAACTATCTTTAGTTGAAAAATCAATATATGCCTCATCTAAAACCACTAACCCTTTAAATTTTAACAGCAATTCTTTTATACTAGCTTCGCTAAAACTATTACCAGTAGGATTGTTTGGAGAACATAAGAACAAAATTTTGCTATTTACATCTGCTGCTACTATAATCTGTTTTACTTGTGGCTGAAAATCTTCATTTAATAAGACCTTTTTATTTTCTACAGCATTTACATTCGCCAAAACACTATACATACCATATGTTGGTGGCAACGTAATAATATTGTCTTTATTAGGTTCACAAAAAGCTCTAAAAATTAAATCTAAAACTTCATCACTTCCATTTCCTAATAACAGATTACGCTTATCGATTCCTTTAATTTCAGATAGTAATTTTTTTACATTACTTTGGTTAGGGTCTGGATATCTATTTACGCCATTTTCAAACGGATTTTCATTAGCATCTAAGAAAATCATATCTGATACATTGGCATCTTTATATTCATCTCTTGCAGAAGAATATGGTTTTAGAGATTTAATGTTCTCTCTAATAAGATTATTTAAATCGAAATTTGATTTCATATTGTAAAAACTTTAAAAAATTCAGTCTAACATTAAAGTATTATTTTAAATCATTTAAGCGCAATGTAACTGCATTTTTGTGCGCTTGTAAACCTTCTGTTGCTGCCATAATTTCGATAGATCTACCAATATTTTGTATGCCTTCCTTTGAAATTTCTTGAAAGGTAATTGCCTTTGTAAAACTGTCTAAATTCACACCAGAATACGCTTTAGAAAATCCGTTTGTTGGCAGTGTGTGATTTGTCCCTGAAGCATAATCTCCTGCGCTTTCTGGAGTATAATTCCCTATAAATACAGAACCTGCATTTTCTATATTTTCTATGTAAAAAATGTTACTGTTTGTACAAACAATAAAGTGCTCAGGACCATATTCGTTAATCAAATCTAAAGCAATAGTATCATTCTCAACAAAAATAGATTTCGAGTTCGTTATCGCTTTTTGAGCAATTTCTAATCTTGGTAGCTCTTTAATTTGTTTTTCTATTTCTTTCTCTACTTTCTTAATTAACTCTTTTGAAGTTGAAACTAAAATAACTTGAGAATCTACACCATGTTCTGCTTGACTTAGTAAATCTGAAGCTACATAACTTGCATTTGCACTATCATCAGCAACAATTAATAACTCACTTGGCCCAGCTGGCATGTCTATTGCGACACCATGTTTGGTTGCTAACTGTTTTGCAACTGTTACAAATTGATTTCCGGGTCCGAATATTTTATAAACCTGCGGAATCGTTTCAGTTCCAAAAGTAAACCCTGCAATTGCCTGAATTCCTCCTACTTTTATAATTTTTGTCACACCACATAAATTGGCTGTATATAATATTGCTGGGTGAATTTTTCCATTTTTATTAGGAGGTGAGCATAACACAATTTCTTTACAACCCGCAATTTGAGCAGGGACTGCCAACATTAAAACTGTTGAAAATAAAGGTGCCGTTCCTCCAGGAATATACAGACCTACTTTTTGAATGGGTCTTTTTTCTTGCCAACAAGAAACACCATTTGTAGTTTCTACAAATACTTTTTTAGTTTTCTGTACAGTATGAAACTTTGTAATATTTTCTTTTGCAAAATTAATTGCTTCTTTTAATTCGTCTGAAACGGTATCTATTGCCTCTTTAATTTCGAGTGCTGAAACTAAATTAGAATCTAAAGAAACTCCATCGAATTTTTTAGTGTACCTAGCAACAGCAATATCACCGTTTTTTTGAATGTCTGTAAAAACTTCATTTACAGTACCTTCAATGTCATCCACTGTTTTTGTGGGTCTTTCTAAGATTTTACTCCAATCTTTTTGCTGCGGATTAAAAATTGTATTCATTTTATAAAACCATTTTTTCAATAGGACACACTAAAATACCTTCTGCTCCATTCTCTTTTAACCCATCAATAATTTCCCAAAACTGATTTTTAGAAATCACTGTGTGCACAGAGCTCCAACCTTTTTCTGCCAATGGCAAAACTGTAGGACTGCGCATTCCTGGTAACAAATTTAGAATGGCGTCAAGTTTGTCATTCGGTGCGTTTAATAATATATATTTAGAATCTCTTCCTTTTAAAACAGATTGTATTCTAAATTGAATTTTATTTAAAATATCTCTTCTTTCTTTTGAAATTAAAGGAGAAACTGCCAAAACTGCTTCAGACTTTAATAAAACTTCTATTTCTTTTAAACCATTTTTAAATAAAGTACTTCCACTAGATACGATATCACAAATTCCGTCTGCTAAACCAATATTAGGTGCAATCTCTACAGAACCACTAATAGTATGTAATTGTGCATTAATATTTTGTTGTTTTAAAAATTTTTTTACAGTTTCAGGATACGATGTAGCGATCCTTTTCCCTTCTAAATCTTTTAAAGAATTAGCTTTAGAGTCTTTTGGTACAGCAATAGAAACTTTACATTTAGAAAAACCTAAACGCTCTACAAATTCTAGATCGTTTCCTTTTTCTATTAAAACATTCTCACCAATAATCGCTGCATCCACTACACCATCTCTTAAATACTGAGGAATATCGCCGTTCCTTAAATAAAAAACTTCAACTGGGAAATTTCTTGCAGAAGCTTTTAATTGATCTTTACCATTATCTATAGAAATACCAATATCTTTTAAGATTCTCATAGAATCTTCATTTAACCTTCCTGATTTTTGTACTGCAATTCTTAAGTTACTCATTTTTATTTTTATTAAAGGCTTGAACAAATGCGGCTTTAAATAGAAAAAACCTGTTTGATTTGCTCAAACAGGTTTATAAATATTTTGATTTTATTCAATACATTTTTAAATCGCTTGATTGCAATTGTGAAAATGATGATGATGTGATTGAATAAATTTCATACTCTTTTTTAAATATACGCAAATATCTTACTTTTATTTCTATTTAAAGTTATCATCCAATCAAAAAATTAAATAATATTCAAATTTTATCGATTTCTTATTATTTGTTTGAATTTAATGGTTAAAACGAAAAAAAATAAGGATTAATCTCTATTTTTAATATTTAAATATTCTTGCGGGGTTATACCATAGTTGCTGCAATCTTCTTATAAGTTCCGTTTTCTAACAATACACGAATTGCAGAAAAAGCAGTAATTGTCTCGTCTATATCTTCTTGAGTATGAGTTGTTGTAGGTATTAATCTTAAAATAATTAATCCTTTAGGAATTACTGGATACACTACAATAGAGCAGAAAATACCATGATTTTCTCTTAAATCATTTACCATTGCCATTGCTTCAGGAATTTCTCCTTTTAAGAACACCGGTGTAATACAGGTTTGTGTTGTTCCTAAGTCGAAACCAGCAGAACGCAAACCAGATTGTAATGCGTTTGTATTTTTCCAAAGTTTTTCTTTTAATTCTGGCATTGTACGCAACATGTCTAAACGTTTTAATGCACCCTTAACCATTGCCATTGGCAAAGATTTTGCAAACGTTTGAGAACGCATATTGTATTGTAGGTATTGAATTACATCTTTATTACCTGCTAGAAATGCACCAATACCTGCCATAGATTTGGCAAAAGTTGCAAAGTACACATCAATATCATCTTGGACTCCTTGCTCAAAACCGGTTCCTTTTCCATCTTTTCCTAAAGTTCCAAAACCATGTGCATCATCAACTAACAATCTAAAGTTATATTCTTTTTTAAAAGCTACAATTTCTTTTAAACGACCTTGCTCACCCCGCATTCCAAAAACTCCTTCAGAAATCACTAAAATTCCTCCACCAGTTTTTTCTGCCATCCTGGTTGCACGTTTAATGTTTTTTTCAAAACTTTCCATATCGTTATGACGATATACAAATCGCTTTCCTGAATGTAAACGAACTCCGTCTATAATACACGCATGCGTGTCCATATCATACACAATAATATCATTTTTAGTAACCAAAGCATCTATTGCAGACATAATTCCTTGATAACCGAAATTTAATAAATAAGCTTTTTCTTTATCAACAAACTCAGCACATTCACGTTCCAACTGCTCGTGAAAATGCGTGTGTCCAGACATCATTCTGGCACCCATTGGGTACGCCATACCATGCTCTAAAGCTGCTTCTCCGTCTACTTTTAAAACTTCTGGATGATTTGCTAATCCCAAATAATCATTAATACTCCAAGTAATTACTTTTTTTCCATTGAAATACATTCTATTAGAAATTGGTCCTTCTAATTTTGGAAACACATAGTAACCCTCTGCCATATCTGCCCATTTACCTAATGGCCCTTTATCTTTTACTATTCTATCAAATAAATCTGTCGTCATTTTTTCTCCTTTTTTTACAGTATGTAAAGTTAGATAATTTTAATATGTTATACAATTTACTTGTTGTTTGAGAGTGTTTTTTTAATCTAAAAACCCTTGTTGGCGCATCCAAGAATCACTATAAATTTTATTCATATATCTAGAACCATGGTCGGGAAAAATCAATACAACAAAACTATTTTCATCAAACATACCTAAAGCATTATATTGCCTTGCAGCCTGAATAACAGCGCCACTAGTATACCCTAAAAACATCCCTTCTTTTTGTATAATTTCTCTAGCTGCAAAGGCAGCATCTTTGTCAGTTACTTTCTCGTAAACATCTATCACATCAAAGTCTGTAGCAGTAGGAATTAATGTTTTTCCTAAGCCTTCAATTTTATAGGGTTTTATTTCATTGGTATCAAATTTTCCTGTTTCATGGAATTTTTTAAGTACAGATCCAAAAGCGTCAACACCTAAAACTTTTATATTTGGATTTTGCTCTTTTAAAAACTTACCTGTTCCTGAAATCGTTCCCCCTGTGCCACTTGCCACTAACAAATGAGTAATTTTACCCGCTGTTTGATTCCATATTTCTGGACCTGTGGTTCTATAATGTGCTTCAATATTTAATTCATTAAAATACTGATTGATATAAACAGAGTTTTTTGTTTTCCTATGAATTGTTTTTGCAACTTCGTAATAAGATCTTGGGTCGTCTGCAGGAACATTTGCTGGACAAATATGCACTTCTGCTCCCATTGTCTTTAATAAGTCTATTTTATCTTTAGAGGATTTATCACTTACTGCTAAAATACATTTATAGCCTTTTACAAGACTAATCATTGCCAAACTGTAGCCTGTATTACCAGAAGTAGTTTCAACGATAGTTGCTCCTTTTTTAAGAATTCCTTTCTTTTCCGCATCGTTAATAATATGTAGGGCAATCCTGTCTTTCGAGGAAAGACCAGGATTAAAAGCTTCTACCTTTGCGAAAAAAGAACCTTTTAAACCCTTTGTAATATTCTGAAGCTTGATTAGTGGAGTTTCCCCTACTAATTCTAGAATACTATTATTAATTCCGTTGTTTTTACTCATACTAATTTAATACATAAACGTTATTAATGAGTAACGCTTGATAAACTTTTTGTAAAATATTAAAATACATTCTAGTATTCAATTATGAAATTAAATTTAAAGCTTCATTAAATCTGGTTCTAATTTATTTTCCAAAGCTAAAAAGAACGTATAATCTTTTGCAGTTTCCTTTAAAGCATCAAAACGTCCTGAAGCACCACCATGACCAGCTTCCATATTAGTTCTAAGTAATAATAAATTATCATCTGTTTTTAACTCACGTAGTTTTGCAACCCATTTTGCAGGTTCCCAGTATTGTACTTGAGAATCATGAAAACCAGTAGTTACTAATATATTTGGATATGCTTTTGATTTTACTTGATCATAAGGTGAATATGTTTTTATATAGTCATAGTATTCTTTGTCATTCGGATTTCCCCATTCGTCATATTCTCCTGTCGTTAGCGGTATTGAATCATCCATCATTGTAGATATAACATCAACAAAAGGCACCGCTGCTATAATTCCGTTATACAATTCAGGATTCATATTTACAATTGCCCCCATGAGTAACCCCCCTGCAGAGCCGCCCATTGCATATAAATGCTTTTCAGAGGTGTAATTGTTTTCTATTAAATATTTAGAACAATCTACAAAGTCTGTAAAGGTGTTCTTTTTATTCAACATTTTACCGTCTTCATACCAATCTCTACCTAAGTATTCACTTCCTCGAATATGTGCTAATGCGTATACAAAACCTCTGTCTAATAAACTTAATCGCGTGGTAGAAAAACTGTCTGGAATTGTATAACCATAAGAACCATATGCATACTGCAATAAAGGTGTGTTTTCGTCTAACTGGGTGTCTTTATGGTATACCAAAGAGATAGCTACCTTTTTACCATCTCTAGCAGTTGCCCAAACGCGCTTGCTCTTGTAGTTTTCTTTGCTGAATTTGCCCCCTAAAACCTCTTGTTCTTTTTTAATTTCTTTAGACTTATCACTCATATTAAAATCAATAACAGAGGCAGGTGTTGTCATAGAATTGTACGAATAACGTATTACGTGTGTATCAAAATCCGGATTTGAATACACACCTACGGAATAGGTTTCTTCATTAAACGGAAGATAAAAATCATCTGTTTTATCCCAACGTTTAATACGAACCATATTCAAACCATTTGTACGTTCTTCTAAAACTAAATATTCTTTAAATATTGAAAAATCTTCTAGTAATGTATCTTCTCTATGCGGAATAACATCCGTCCAATTCTCTTTTGCTGTCATAGAAACTGGGGTCTTCATTAACTTAAAGTTGGTAGCATTGTCTTTATTTGTTAATAAATAAAAATCATCTCCAAAATGAGAGACGCTATATTCTAAATCACGTTCGCGCTTCTGTAGCATTGTAAATTCTCCTGTAGGATTGTCTGCATCTAGATATTGAGCTTCTGTAGAAACGGTGCTATACGAACCAATAATGATGTATTTGTCAGATTTTGATTTTGTAACATAGGTCCCAAAAGTTTCATCTTTTTCATGAAATACTTCAATGTCTTCTGAAGCTGATGTTCCTAGAGTATGTCTGTAAATCTTCTCACTTCTTAATGTTATAGGATCTTTCTTAGTATAAAAAATAGTTTTATTATCATTTGCCCAAACAGAACCACCTGTTGTGTTTTCTATAACATCTTTATAAACTTCACCAGTTTCTAAATTCTTTATGCGCAAAAAGTATTGTCTTCTACTAATTGTATCTGTTGCAAAAACGGCTAATTTATTGTCATTAGAAATATTTAAACCTCCTAATTGAAAATAATCGAAATCTTTGGCCATCTCATTTACATTGAACATTATGTGTTCTTCTGTCTCTAAATTGCCTTTCTTTCTGCTATAGATAGGATATTGCATTCCTTTTTCAAAGCGTGTAATATAGAAATACCCATTGTCTTTATAAGGTACAGAAGAATCATCTTCTTTAATTCTACCTTTCATTTCTTCGAATAAAGTCTCCTCAAAATTTTTAGAAAACTCAGTAACTTTATCGTGATACGTATTTTCTTCCTCTAAATAATTAATTACTTTTTGTGTTTGGTCATCTTTTACATCAACAAGCTTTTGTTCATCTGTCAAACGCATCCAAAAATAGTTATCTATTCTTACATCTCCATGTTTTTCTAGTTTTGTTGGGTGCTTATCTGCTGTAGGTGTTTTTGCATCTATATTTTTCATAGTATCATTTTTACAAGAGGTCGCAAAAATAAGACTTAATAAGATGGTTGTTGTACATAATTTTCTCATTTTTAGTTGATTTATTTTTCCTTACAATTTACTAAATTTATAGAAACTTAAACAATTGCTCCCATCAGCCCTACAATGCCTGCTAAAATATAAATAGATAGCATTATAATGGTAAAAACACCTACAAATTTATAATGAGATTTCAGCATTTCGAATGCACTTGCCAAAACTTCATCATCTTTCGAGGTTAATGCTTTTTTTAACTTTACAGAAAACTGATATAAATAGTATAGTGGAAAAATATAAATGACAATCATTAGAATATAAAATATTGTCATTGCTGTGCCTAAATTGAAAGGCATACCTATTGCTTGTGGCATACTAGCATAAATAGTACTAATAAAAAAGCTACTTAAAAAGAGAAGACCCAAACCTATAAAACCGAGAACAGATAAAAATTTGCACCATTTTGCTGTTTCTTTTAAAAAACTTTTTGCTCCACTAGTTAAAATTAGTTGCTCTATCTCTATAATTGCATTTTGCATATTTTTTTATTTAGTTAACAATTAGTTTCAAAAATAGTCATTTTAAAATTTTGAAAAAAAAAAAACCACAAATATTAAATTTGTGGTTTAAAATAGAACTTTGAAAGTTTACTTCTTAAAGTTAGAAATTGTTCTTGTAATAATAGAAATACATTCCATTAATTGCACTTCTGTCATCACTAAAGGTGGTGCAAAACGAATTATATTACCATGTGTAGGTTTTGCCAATAAACCATTATCTCTTAGTTTCATGCAAATATCCCAAGCTGTAGAACTGTCTTCCGTATCGTTTATTAAAATTGCGTTTAACAATCCTCTACCTCTTACAGACTTTACTAAATCGTTTGTTTTACAAAATTCTGTAAGTTCATGCCTAAATATATTTCCTAATTTATCTGCATTAATTGCTAACTCCTCATCTGCAACTACTTCTAAAGCAGCCATTGCAACTGCAGCAGCAATTGGGTTTCCCCCAAATGTAGAACCGTGATTACCAGGTCCGATTACATTCATTACAGCATCATTTGCTAAAACAGCAGAAACAGGGTATGCGCCACCACTTAAAGCCTTTCCTAAAATTAAGATATCTGGTTTTGTTTCTGGTGAACCAGAACAATTTTTCTCTGGACAAGCACAATTACCACAGGTTGCTAATAAACGACCCGTTCTTGCAATTCCTGTTTGTACTTCATCCGCAATAAACAAAACGTTGTGCGCTGCACACATTTCTTTAGCAGCAGCTAAATAACCATCAGAGGGCACAAAAACGCCCGCTTCACCTTGTATTGGCTCCACTAAGAATGCAGCAATATTTTTGCTGCTTTCTAACGTTTCTTTTAAAGCTTCTAAATTATCATATTCAATTTTAATAAACCCGTTTGTATAAGGTCCAAAATTCT
>CALJHU010000013.1:0-92430 GCA_937771065.1 uncultured Polaribacter sp.
AAATCTAGAACTTCTTTTTAATTCTACAAGCATAAAAATGAATTAATTTTTTAAACTTTTTAATTACCCTAAAAACTGAACTTATTTGCCGTAAATTTCGGACTGCAAACATACAAAGTTTTAAGCTTATAAACCTAATGAAAGTTTAAATAAATTTGAACATGTTTTTTATTAATAAAAACAAATCAAGTTTATAATCACAAGGGTTAGAAACTGCTTAACAAAAACCTCAATGAACTATACTAACAAACTCTTATTTCCGTTAGCGGGTGCAAACATACAACACATTTATAATTCTACAAGTATTTTATTTTGCTTTTTTTATTTATTTTTTAATATTAATTTTAATCTACTGAGAACACGTACTTTAAAGTATGAAGAAATTTTACTTGTTATTACACTTTTTGCACATAATATCTATTTTATTTATACAAAGGTAAATTAGGACATATTTTATTGCATATTATGTTGCTTATATAAATTAGAATAGGTGAAACATAAACTAAATTTGCCGAGCAAAAAGATAAATCAAAATTAAAAAAGTGGTTAATTATTTTTAAATTGTTAATTAATTTTGTTATTTAAATTTATTCAAGCGTAAATTTTTCGCAGAAAAGATTAAAATTCTATTTGTTATTTATTAAAAATAGTTGAAAAAAGATATTAATTTGTAGACATAAGTTTTTAAATGATTGCGTTCAAAAAAAATTATTGCTTATTTCTTTTATTCCATTTTTCTCTCATCTTATCAAGCATCAATTTATATTCGTCTATGTTTATGATTGCTTTTCTAGCCGTTATTATTTTAATAAAGTCGAAGTTTAATTTTGATTCTTGAATTTGAAGTTTACCGGATTGAAAAGCACGTTGAAGCACGTTTTCTATCAAAAAGTCTTCATTCACAATTTCTGGATGGTATTCCACCTTTAAAGAAAGTTTAAAAATATTGGCTGTTGTATTATACCAAAATGCTTTCCAACCACTTCTCAATCCTTTTATGTTATTATAAGCCGTTTTACCTGATTGCCGATGAATTAATTTGAGAAGTATACGCCCTTCTGTAGTAGTCATTTTTTTAATTTGATCTGTAAACTCACCCTCGATGTAATTTTGAACAAGCTTTATATACTTAGTTCTCTTCCTTCTTGAATCAATTCTTTCTAACCTTTCATTTAAAGTATCTAACCTTTCTGAAGCTAATTTTGCAAGCGGGTATACCTTATAGACCTTCTTTTTAAACCATAAATAATAACGAATATCTTTTTTAGAATTGAATTTAGGCCGTGGTAATAGTGTAATCTCATTTAATTCAATAACTACTGAATCTCCAGGTTTTACAAATATATATTCATTTGTGTTTTGAGGAAGCGAATCTACATCTCTCTTTTGGGAAAAAGTAAGGAGTGAAAATAAAACGATATATAGGTATAAGAGTTTTTTCAATTTTTGATTATTTTACTACACAAAGACTACAGGATTAGTTTTAAGAGATTTTATATATAAAATCTTGTTCTGAAATTATTGAAATTCCTAAGTCTTGAGCTTTTGTTAGCTTACTTGGCCCCATATTATCACCAGCAACTATAAAATTTGTTTTCTTAGAGATAGATGAACTTACCTTACCACCGTTATCTTCTATTGCTTTTTTAAGCTCGCTTCTTGACAGCTGATAAAAAACACCTGAAACCACAAAAGTTTGACCTTGTAATATCTCTGTTTGATTTTCCAAAACGGCTGCAGAAACTTCTAATTGCAATCCGTAAAATTTTAAACGATTTATTAATTGAATGTTTCCTAAATCTGACGAAAAATCGAGAATACTCTGCGCAATTCTATCCCCTATTTCGTCAGCTTTAATTAATTCTTCAAAAGTAGCAGTCATTATACGATCTATCGATTTAAAATGTTTTGCTAACTTCTTTGCAACAGTTTCACCAACAAAACGAATTCCAAGAGCAAATAATACTTTTTCAAACGGAATTTCTTTTGATTTTTCAATTCCAGAGATCATATTTTGAGCAGATTTTTCTGCCATTCTTTCCAACGGAATTATCTGGGCTACATTTAATTCGTATAAGTCTGCATAATTTTGAATTAAACCTTCTTTACGTAATAAATCTACTGTTTCTCCTCCTAGCCCATCAATATCCATAGCTTTTCTAGAAATGTAATGTTGAATTCTACCTGTTATTTGCGGTGCACAACCAAATTCATTGGGGCAATAGTGTTTTGCATCTCCCTCTGATCTTACCAATGCTGTGTCACATTCTGGGCAGTTAGTTGCGTACATTGTTGGCGCTGAGTTTTCTGGACGTTTTGTATGATCTACTGCAATAATTTTTGGAATAATTTCTCCTCCTTTTTCTACAAATACTGTATCTTTTTTTCTGATATCTAATCTTTCAATTTGATCTGCATTGTGCAGAGAAGCACGTTTTACAGTTGTTCCTGCCAATTGAACAGGATCTAGATTTGCAACTGGTGTAATTGCACCAGTTCTGCCAACTTGGTATGTAATTTCATTTAATATAGTTGAAACTTGTGCTGCTTTAAACTTGAACGCAATTGCCCATCTTGGTGCTTTTGCAGTATATCCTAACTCCTCTTGTTGATGTAAATTATTAACCTTTATTACAATTCCGTCTGTTTCATATGGCAAATCATTACGTTTCGCATCCCAATAATTTACAAAATCGAAAACTTCATCTATTGATTTTGCTAGCGTAATTGTTTTAGGAACTTTAAATCCTACTTTTCTCGCATTTTCTAAGCTCTCAAAATGTGTTTTGTATTTCCTTTCTTCTGTAACCACTTGATACAACAAACAATCTAAAGGTCTTTTTGCAACTTCTCCGCTGTCTTGCAACTTTAAACTTCCACTTGCAGTATTCCTCGGATTCCTATATACTTCTTCTCCCTTTAAAATTCTTTCTTCATTCATTTTAATGAAACCATCTATTGGTAAAATAATTTCTCCACGTATTTCGAAGTTAGATATAAACTCTTCTTTTATTGTTAATGGAATTGAACGAATAGTTTTGATATTATTTGTTACTTCATCTCCTTGAAAACCGTCTCCACGAGTTACTGCTTTTATAAACTGACCATTTTCATAAGTTAAATTGATAGAAGCTCCATCGAATTTTAACTCGCAAGTAAATTCTAATTCTGAGGCGCCTAAGACCTTTTCAACTCTTTTTTCCCAATCGAACAAATCTTCTTTTGAATACGAGTTGTCTAAAGAATACATTCTATTTTTATGAATAAGAGTATTAAAATTCTTGGTAATGCTTCCCCCTACTCTTTGTGAAGGTGAATTTGAGTTAAAAAAAGCAGGATACTCTTTTTCTAACTTTTCTAATTCTTTTAATTTTACATCGAAATCAAAATCCGAAACTGTCGCATTATCTAACACATAATAGTTGTAATTATGGTTATTTAACTCGTCTCGAAGCTGCTTTATTTTTTCCTCTACCGTCATAATATACCTCTGAAAAAACTTGTTTTTAAAGTTAAAAAAACGTACTTTATCTCTGAATTTAAAAATGAAATAAAAAAATGAAATACGCTGTAAAAATACATAAAATTTCTACAGTTAATGAACTTCCTGACTCCTGGAATGCAGAAGATTTTAAAGTCCTTTTAGAAAAGTTTGATTTTGCAAATAATGAAGTAAGTGATTTAAAAGAATTAAGAGAATTGTTATTTATGGCAATTGCAGATAAAGATCCAAGTGAGGCTGCTTCAATTGTGTTGGTTTATAAATTATCTAATCATTTAAATGAAGGTCAAATAAATTCTCTTTCTTATGAAATGTTGGTAGATAAAATCTCAGAAGAGTATCCTAAAATTTATTTACACAAAGAACTTTTTATTGTAAATCAGTTATTATACAAAGCGTTCAACGGAAAGTTTCCGAATACCATAGCAACGATTGTAGATTTTGAGATTACTCCTTCCTTGCATGCTGATAAAGAAATAACCAAAGAAATTGTATTGAAATGTTTTGCAAAGAACTTAGACAGTCATAATGTTATTATCCGTTTGTTTGGAAAACAATTAAATGGAGACGAAGCATTTAAGGAAGCAAATGATATTATTTGGGATTTAGAACAAACTGAAACGGGTTATCGCATTACTACTTCAGAATATTTTATGAGTAAAGCAGAATTTTTACAGCCAGAAACGGAATGTAAAATTAACTTTTTTAGTGAAGAGTAAGTTTTTAAAGAATACTTTAGGTATACTGTTTTCTATTAAACAAAAGAAAAAAAGCAACATTTGTTTTATTTATTTCAATGAAAAGAGTGTTCAGAAAAGGATGAAAAATCAAATATTTAAAACAGATAGTGTCTTTTTAAACTCTTATCTTTACAAAAGAATAATAACGCTCATTTTTGCAGTGGTATTGTACTTTTTGATAAAAGGGTTATTTTAGTCCTCTTATTCTCAAAAACTATTGACACATAAATAAAATGATAAAAAATATTGCTACAGAAAATCGTTGGATTGGTCTTTTAGTTTTATTCTATTTTTTTGGAACTGCAGGAATATGCATTGCGGAGTATAAATACTTCTTTTTGCCACTTACACCAATTAATTTATTACTTACGCTATTTATTTTTTATAAAATAAATAATGATTTTAGCAAACGATTTTTAATCCTCTCCTTAATAATTTTTTTTATCGGATATTCCGTGGAGGCTATTGGAGTTGCAACAGGCATGCTTTTTGGAAGTTATTCTTATGGTAATTTATTCGGGTTTAAAATTTTTGAAACACCACTACTCATCGGAGTAAATTGGTTATTTTTATCACTAAGCGCGCATGGTGTGGTTCAGTATTTTACTAAAAATGCATTAATTCTTATCATTATTCCTGCCTTTTTGATGACAGGTTTAGATTTTTTTATTGAACCAGTTGCGATGGTATTAGGTTTTTGGAGTTGGGAAAATAATTTAATTCCATTTCAAAATTTTATTATGTGGTTTGCAACAAGTGCCGTTATTCATAGTATAATTTACTGTTTTGGTCCAAAGATAAACACTAAAATCAGCTTTGTTGTTTTCATCGCTCAGTGCTTGTTTTTCGGTGTATTATACTTCTTAATTACCTAGAATTTAATGGCAGACACCAAATATTAATTCAAATTCCGAGTATACCAAAACAATTAATTCCACTATCATTAGCATGAGTAATCAAATAACAACCATTAGCTTTTTTAAATATGCCTCTCTAAACAACAAAATCTGGGGCTTTAAAATGATGCAATTTGCCAATAAAGATTTAACTAAAATAAAAGGGTTAAGCTTTTATCGGCTAATGGGTAGCGGAAAAGGCAGAGGCTTTAATCCGTTTCCTGATTGGTCCGTGTACTGCCTACTTCAAGTCTGGGAATCTGAAGAAGCTGCTCATTCTTTTTTTAGTGCTTCAAATTTAATCAAGCAATACCGCATCCATACAGCAGAGTTGTTTACACTTTATATGAAAAATATTTCTGCAAGTGGAACCTGGGTTGGTAAAAACCCATTTGAAAAAGCTACCGATTTAAACCCCAATTTACCCATTGCAGTGATTACTCGCGCAACCATCAAATGGAATTGGCTCCTTCGATTTTGGAAATACGTACCTACATCCGAAGAAGGCTTAGAAGGAAATGAGGGATTGATTTACACTAAGGGTGTGGGCGAAGTTCCTATCATTCAAATGGCAACTTTCAGTTTGTGGAAAAATTTTGAATCTGTAAAACAGTTTGCCTATAACAGTAAACAGCACAAAGAAGCCATCAAAAAAACACGAAAATATGATTGGTATTCAGAGGAACTTTTTTCTAGATTTCAACCTTATAAATCTACTGGAACTTGGGAAGGAAAAGATCTTTTAGTTTTTTAGTATTCTTTATTTTGGGGTCGCAATTACAGTCATAACACCAAGAGATAATTTCTTCTCATTCCATTTTGTTGGCATAAACTTCAGCATTCCTATCACAAAATCCCAAAATTCATTTTCCATATTTTTGTTCCACTGAATTCCTTTTTGCTCTATCTCGCTCATCCAAAAAAGCAAATAAGGATTTAAAGTACCAAACGTTAGTAATTGAGAAACGTTCCAGCCACTTTTATCTAGCAGCAATTTTATATTGTCTGGTGAAAATAACGAAGTATGACGCGGCGTGTGCCAACCCGCCCAGTTTTCATTATACTTTTTTCTACTTATAGAATCAAAATTAGGAATTTCAATTATAAGTGTTGTAGATGGTTTCGCAATCGATTTAAGATAGGTAAGGTTTTCTAACGGTGTGTAATCATGCTCTAGATAATGCCACATTGTAATAATATCTGGCTTTAAATTCAAGGAAAGATTTTTAATTTCTGCGACTTGCAAGTCTAACCCTTTAAACAGGGTACTTTGTTCTTTCCATCCTTCATCACTAAAATCAATACCCATTGTTTTACAATTTAACTCTTGTTGACATGCTTTTAGAAAACTTGGATTTCCACAGCCAACATCCAAAATCAACGATTTTGGTGATATGGAGCACATCTCTTTTACCCGCTTTACGCGTTTTAAATCTAACTTTTTCTGACTTCCCTCTACTAATCTACTATATTTACCCCATGCTTCTGAACCTCGATAAGGCAAGTAATGTGAAGTATAATAGTTTTTTAGATTATCTAAATTTACTCTCGGATTTAAGAAAACTAACTGGCAATTGGCACATTGATCAAAATTAAACAGCTCTTTACTTGAGTGCATTTGAGCGGTTGTTTTTATAAAAGAGGGAATAGAACTGGCATTGCAAATGGGGCAATTTTGAAGATGCTGCATAGAATATAAGTAGTGATTATAATTATTAAAAATGAAGAAAATGGTTTCACTCTAGCAGAATTATCTACTCTCTAAAAGTTCCTGAAAAATGATTTGCCTTAGAATTTATAGGATTCCCAGAAGATCTTCTAAAACTTGATACTTGCCCAGCATGCCAAATAGCATCTGAGATAGGTCCATTAATTATATTAAAAAAAGGAACCGTAATTTCTCCGTCTTTTCTTATTGTAAATTCTGATAACTCTATACTAGATTGTATGCGATCGCTAAATGCTTGAAAATTTAAAAGTGTTTGTCTTCTCATTTCTGTAAACGTCATTTTTTCTTTCTCCATCTCTTGTTTAAAATTGGTCTTGGTGAGGCGCAGCATCATATTTGATAAGTCATACAAATGATTTACAGTTTGCTGACAATCTCTGCCCTCTCCTTTTGGTTGGTATGCCAAATCTTTTGCTCGCAAGCCCTCTGTAGCCCAATAGTAACGGAAACCTAAACCATCTACCATTCTTGCAACTGTGTTTTGTGCAGTATAACTTTCTGCCATCACTGGAATTTCTCGATATGGTAATTTTTCTTGAGAGTTTATAGAAGTAACTGCAAATAGTATGATCATAATTATTAATTTCGTTTTCATGTCCTCCCTTTTATTTCAATTGCTAAATTAACAAAAAATAATTTTTTTGAATAGAGAAACATCCCTTTTAAAATTCGAATCAGTAAATAAATTTAACCTTTTTCGTGTCTTCGAAATTAGCCCTTTTTTATGCTCTCTTTTATTTTTAAAAAAAGAACGATTAAGAGATACAGGAGGTAATCGGTAATAAAAAACAAAACCCAAAACAAAAATTGTTTTGGGTTTAAAGTATTTTAAAATATAGTTCTACTAATAGTATGTGTACCTTCTAACTTTTGCAATATGTTTTGCCAAACGAATTACTTGATGAGAATACCCATATTCATTATCATACCAAACATAAATAACAATACTCTCATTATCTGTAATAGTTGCCTTACTGTCAAAAATTGAAGGCGCAGTAACACCTATAATATCTGAAGATACAAGCTCATTATCAATCGAGTACTTTATTTGCTCTACCAACTCACCTTCTAAAGCATATTTTTTAATTAAAGAATTTACACGTTCTGTAGTAACTTTTGTGTGCAATTGTAAATTTAAAATTGCTAAAGAGCCGTTAGGCACGGGCACTCTAATTGCGTTAGAAGTTAACCTACCCTCTAATGCAGGTATTGCTTTTGAAACAGCAGCTCCAGCACCGGTTTCTGTAATTACCATATTTAAAGCTGCAGATCTTCCTCTCCTATATTTACTGTGCATATTGTCCACTAAATTCTGATCATTTGTGTATGCATGAATGGTTTCTAAATGTCCTTTTTTAATTCCATAATTATCTTCTAAAACTTTTAAGATCGGCGTAATTGCATTAGTTGTGCAAGATGCTGCCGAGAAAATAGTTACATTATCTGGATTGTGTTGTTTATGATTTACACCGTGCACAATATTGGGAACTCCTTTTGCTGGAGCCGTAATTAAAACTTTACTTGCTCCTTTTGATTTTAGGTGTCTACTTAATTCTTCTTGATCTCTAAATGCACCTGTATTATCTATAATTAAAGCATCATTAATTCCATATATTGAATAATCAATATCTTCCGGTTTGCTTGCAGAAATCATATAAACGGTTGTTCCGTTAATAATTAATGCTTTATTTTCTATATCTACCTGCACAGTTCCAAGGAAATCTCCGTGCACAGAATCTATACTCAATAAAGATGCTCTTTTTTCTAAAACTTGTTCATTTATTTCACCACGGGTAACAATTGCTCTTAATCTTAATTGAGAACCTTTACCCATTTTAGTCATTAGCTCTCTTGCCAATAAACGACCTATTCTTCCGAAACCGTACAATACAACATCTTTAGGTTTAATGTCTTTTGCTATTGTTGCATCTTTTAATTTATTATTTACAAAAGCTACTTTGTCTTCGCAATTTGCTGAACTTAAATAGCACTCATAAGCTAATTTACCAATATCTAATTTAGAAGAAGGTAAATCTATTTGTGTAATTGCTTTTGCAATATCTAATGCATCTAGAATGGAGATTGGCTTACTTACAAATTCTCTTGCGTATTTTATTAAATTTAATACTTCACTAGCCCTTTTATCTACTAAAGGGTTTCTAAAAAGCACTAACTCGATTGATTTATCATACCATAAATCGTTTACAATATTAATAAATTCTACAGTTGCTCTTCTTGTTTGGGCCTGCGATAAAACTTCTTCGTTGTAATTTGCTTTTGTTGACATAGTTGTGTTACTAGAATTAAATTTTCGGCAAAAGTATACCAATTATTTAAAATACGAAATCGATTGCGTAAAAAGTTTTAAAATAAAAAACCCTGAATTTTAAATACAGTCTGTTATAAGATTGTTTTTCTAACTATCGGTAAGTGTATAACTCTTTCTCTCCTTTTAAATTTATCATTTCTACAGCAATCCTAAAACCACTTTTACCTAATTGGTCTAATAATTCAGCAGTTTCTTTGGCATCAGTTACCCTTTTATTATTTACCTTAATAATTATATAATTTTTTAAATTATTTTCATTGCTATCTTTTCCTGTTCTAATAATCTGAACGCCGTTTGAAATATTTAACTTTTTTATTCCTTCTTCAGAAATATTTTTTAGTTCCCATTGAAAAACAGTAGCAACATGCCTTTCTATAAATTTAGATAATTTCACTTTCTTGGTTATCACTTCGCCGTTTCTTTCTACTGTTACATCTACAATGTCATTAGGCCTTTTTGCTGTTAACTGCCCTTTCAATTCAGAGAACTTAGAAATTTTTATATTATTTATTCTTTTAATAATATCCCCTTCTTTTAACCCTGATTTTACTTTGTTTTCATTCTGTTCAAAGACTGTACTTACTTTTACACCCTGGCCTTTGTAACTCAAATCTACTGTAATTCCTAAAATTGCTTGCTGCACTGCACCAAACTCTAAAATATCATCTATTATCTTTTTTGCAATATTAGAGGGTACGGCAAAAGAATACCCAATAAAAGAACCAGTTTTAGTAGAAATAGCAGTATTTATACCTATTAACTCACCTCTTCCGTTTACTAAAGCGCCACCACTATTTCCAGGGTTTACCGCTGCATCTGTTTGTATAAAAGATTCTATATTTCTATTTCCTTCTAAATCTCTTCCTTTTGCCGAAACAATTCCTGCAGTTACAGTAGAAGTTAAATTATAAGGGTTTCCAACTGCTAAAACCCATTCTCCTATTTTAATATTATCTGAATTTGCAAAGGGAACATAGGGGAAATTTGTAGTTGCTTCTATTTTTAATAAAGCAATATCATTAGAAGCATCACTCCCGACTAATACAGCTTTGTACTTTTTCTTATTATTTAATGTAATTTCTAATTCACTCGCACCATCTATTACATGATTATTTGTTACAATATAACCATCAGCAGAAATAATTACGCCACTTCCGGTGCCTACTTGTTCGTATTTTTTGGTGCCTTGACCTCTTCCATAATATTGTTCTGCCCACGGGTTTACCTGAGTCTTCACCGCTGTATTTTTAACATGAACTACGGCATGGATCGTGTTTTCCGCAGCTACAGTAAAATCTGTTGTCATTTCTGCGGCACTTGCATCTTTTATTGTTGAACTATAGCTTGTTTGGACAATATTAGTAGGTGTTTTAATTGTTCTATCTAACATCATCGGTTCTTCTAATAATAGCTTGTAACCACCTAATGCTATTACTCCTCCTAAAATTGCCATAGCTAAAAAACTGAATGCTTTTTTCATAATTGCTCCTTTTTATTATCCAAATATATAATTTTAACATCTTTAAAAAATCTGTTTAACTTCATTTTAACGGACTTTAACCCCTTTTTAACATCCTTTGTTTGTTCCTGAAATACTTACCTTTGCTTTATGAATTTTAATTTTTTTAAATATCAAGGAACAGGAAACGATTTTATAATGATAGATAATAGAACTGAAATTTTTCCAAAGGAAAACATGGAAGTAATTTCTAATCTTTGTAATAGACATTTTGGAATTGGTGCAGACGGTGTTATCTTAATAGAAAACGATACCAAATACGATTTTAAAATGATTTATTTTAATACTGACAGCAGCCAGACTTTCTGCGGAAACGGAGGTAGATGTGCAGTTGCTTTTGCAAAGGATTTAAATATCATTAAAAATAAAACAACTTTTATTGCTGTTGATGGACCTCATTTAGCTGAAATTAAAAATAATATTGTTTCTTTAAAAATGATTGATGTTGACAATATTCGAATTCAAGAAAATTCAGTTTTTGTTTATACTGGAACACAACATCATGTGGAAATAGTTGATAGTTTAGATGACTATCCTGTTTATGAAAAAGGAAAAAAAATAAGAGCATCTTATGATGCCCCGGGAAGTAATGTGAATTTTGTAGAACAGATTAACACGAGTACTTTTAGAGTTAGAACCTATGAAAAAGGTGTAGAAGATGAAACTTTAGCTTGCGGAACAGGTGTTACAGCAGTTGCCATTGCAATGCATAAAACAAAAAAAACAACTAGTAATTTAATTTGTTTGCCCGTTGAAGGAGGTGTTTTAGAGGTTTCTTTTACTGAAGAAAACGGCAATTATAAAAACGTATACTTGCAAGGACCTGCAACCTTTGTTTTTAAAGGGATAATTCAAATTTAATGGAATATTTAAAAGGAGAAAAGAGCAACCTACGAGCATTAGAACCAGAAGATTTAGAATTTCTATACACTATAGAGAACAACGAATCTTTTTGGGAAATAAGTCATACCCAAACACCATTTTCTAAATATCTATTAAAACAATATCTAGAAAATGCGCATTTAGATATTTTTGAAGCTAAACAGCTACGTTTACTTATTGAAGAAAAATCAACAAAAAGACAAATAGGCTTAATTGATTTGTTTGATTTTAATCCACAACATAAAAGAGCAGGAATTGGAATTTTAATTCATCCAGATTTTCAAAAAAATGGTTTTGCTTTTGAAGCGCTCTCTATTCTAATTGATTATGCTTTTAAATATTTAAACGTACATCAATTGTATGCAAATATTACTGCTAATAATTCTAAAAGTATTTCCTTGTTTACAAAACATAAGTTCAAGAAAGCTGGCATAAAAAAAGATTGGATTTTATCAGAAGGAAAATTTAAAGATGAAATCTTATTTCAGTTGATAAAATAGTAACTTTACAGTCTTAAAATATTTACAATTGAAGAAAAAAGTGATTTACATATTGGCTGCAATTCTATTAATTGGAGCAATTATTGGCTATAATTATTACCAAAAAATATTCGGAAAAGCAATTAAAAAAGAGCTTGTGCTGTTTGTAACTAATTCCGATAGTTTGTTAGATATTCAAAAAGAAATTAAAGATTTCTCTATAAATTCAAATTCTTTTCTCTGGGTCGCAGCCAAAAAAAAAATATTTAATCCAAAACCCGGTAGGTATTTACTAAAAAAAGGAATGTCTAATAACGAAGTTGTAAATATGCTTCGAAGCGGCAGACAAACTCCTTTTAAATTATCTTTTAACAATCAAGATACTTTAGAAAAACTTGCGGGTAGAATTGCCTCACAAATTGAAGCCGATTCTATCTCATTGCTTAATTCTTTTAGAGATGAACAATTTTTATTCAAGAATACCTTAACTGACAAATCCGTACTTCAAATTTTCATACCAAATACCTATGAATTTTACTGGACAGTTTCTCCAGAAAAATTTAGAACAAAAATGTTGGATTCTTATAAAATATTTTGGAATAAAAATAGGCTACAAAAAGCAAAAAAACTAAATCTAACAAAAGAAGAGGTAATTACTTTAGCTTCTATTGTGCAAAAGGAAACTGCGAAGAATTCTGAAAGACCAATTGTTGCTGGATTATATTTAAACAGACTAAGAAAAGGATGGGCACTGCAAGCAGATCCTACAATTATCTATTGTGTAAAAGAAAAGAAAGGACAAGATTATGTTGTTAAAAGAGTTTTAACAATAGATTTAGAGATAGAATCTCCTTACAACACTTATAAGTACAGAGGATTACCCCCTACTCTAATTGCTATGCCCGATATTTCTAGTATTGATGGGGTTTTAAATGCTGAAAAACATAATTATATGTATATGTGCGCTAATGTTGAAAAATTAGGATACCATGCTTTTGCAAAATCCCTTATACAACATAATAGAAATGCAAATAAATACCATCAATGGATGAACAAAAAAAGGATTAATAGATAAATTATTTGTTGCTTAAACAGTGTTGAAATAGAACTACATATAACAATTTTGGAATTCATTAAAGAATCCTTTTTTTGTTATTAATTTCATAAAGTATACTTTATAGAATCCAAAAATAAACACAAAAACCCGATAAATACTTCATTATTTGTATTTTTTTAAAATTTAACACATTGATAATCAATAAATTTAGATTGTCTTTGTAAATTTGCAACGCTAAATATAAATACATTTTTATCAAAAATAAAATACTTTTATTCAGTCTAATTATTCTTTTTATTAACGCAATTTCTATTATTAATATAAAGGATTCTGAATCAGAAATAGTTGCAACTACAAAGTTAAGCTTTCCTAAAACTTTGGGAAATGATATTTTCTATTTAAAAAGAGATTTCATTGCCTTTAAAGAAGCAGTTGCCTTTAAAGAATCACAAGGAAAATACGAAGTTGTAAACACTTTAGGATACCTTGGGAAATATCAATTTGGAAGAACTACTTTGCATCGATTTAATATTTACAATACTCAAGAATTTTTAAAAAACCCTGTTTTACAAGAAAAGGCATTTGTTGCGCTGTGTAAAGTAAATAAATGGATTTTAAGAAAAGATATAGAGCGCTCTGTTGGAAAAACTATAAATGGAATTAAAGTTACAGAATCTGGAATTTTAGCTGCCGCTCATTTAAGTGGTGCAGGAAATGTAAAGAAATTTTTAAGGAGTAACGGTTCTCAAAGTTTTTCAGATGCTTACGGTTCTAGTATTAAATCTTATATGAAAAAATTTGGAAACTACAATGTTTCTAATATTTTAGCAGATCAAAAAGCAAAAGTATAGTTCTATTATCTTCCCAAAAAACAACTTTCTCCAATATTCTACTTTCTAATACCTCTCGAGAATATCTATTATAAGTATAAAATAAAGAATATTTTTTATTTATGAATAATAAAAATAGCAGGCTTCTTATGTAAGTCTGGGGTTTGATGTTTCCAGTCTTCCATAGAGAGTGTTTTAATGAATTCTGAGGACAAGGTAATATCTGCAGCAATACATAACTTTGTAGAGGGCGATAAAACTGCTTTTAAATCTGCAAACATTTTCTCGTTTCGATAAGGTGTTTCTATAAAAATTTGAGATTGATTTTTCTCCTTAGATAATTTTTCTAAATCTTTAAGGGCCTTTTTTCTATCGCCTTTATCAATTGGTAAATAGCCATTAAATGCAAAATTCTGTCCGTTCATACCAGAACTCATCAATGCCATTAAAATAGAACTGGGACCAACTAAAGGAACCACTTGAATATTGTTCTCATGCGCTAACTTTACAATACTTGCTCCAGGATCTGCAACTGCGGGAACTCCAGCTTCAGATAGCAACCCTACACTTATACCCTGCTTACAAACATCTAAATACCTTCTTGTTTCAATCTCTTCGGCATACTTATCTAAAGACATTATCTGCAAAGATGGTTGCGCTTTTTTAGGAGAAATTTTTTTGATAAACGCTCTTGCAGACTTTTCATTTTCTACAATATAATAATCAATTTCCTCTACTACCTTTTTAACAGACAAAGGCATTACCTCTAAAGGCTCTGTATCTCCTAAAGTTGTAGGTATCAAATAAAGTTTACCAATCATAATTTTTTCTTTTATTTCTTTTAAATATCACTTATTTTAATCTCAAAAATTATTTTTCTACAGTAGTTTATAGAGAATACTATCGCAAGCTTGATTTAACATTTTGTATACTTCTTCAAAACCATTTTTCCCACCGTAATATGGATCTGGAACTGAATAATTCTTATCTGGTTGTGATTCATTTAAAATCATTTTCACTTTCTCTACATCCTCATCACTTGTGGCTAAAGAAATAATATTTTGATAATTACTTTTGTCCATCGCATAAATAACATCAAAGTTTAAAAAATCTTTTTCGGTAAATTTTCTTGCTTGTTGATTTGAAATATCAATTCCGTATTGCTTTGCAACTGCTATAGAGCGTTCATCTGGTAAATTACCTACGTGATATGCAGCAGTCCCAGCAGAGTCTACAAAAACAAGTTCTTTATTTACTTTAGATTGTAAAATACCTTCTGCTAATGGAGAACGACAAATATTACCTAGGCAAACCATCAGTATTTTTTTCATCTAGGTGAAAGTTAAGTAATTTTAATAAGAAGACTTTAGAACGTTAACTTCTTTGTTAAATCGTCTACGTATTTTCTAAATTGCTTATCAGTTTCTGTTAGGTTGTCTACCGTTTTACAAGCGTGTAAAACTGTAGCATGATCTCTTTGTCCTATTTGGTTGCCAATACTAGCCAAAGAAGTTTTTGTTAATCTTTTTGCAAAAAACATAGCCAACTGTCTTGCCTGAACAATATGTCGTTTTCTAGTTTTTGATTGCAAAGTAGCAACATCCATATCAAAATATTTAGAAACTTCTTTTTGTATATAATCTATAGAAACTTCTTTCTTTGTGTTTTTCACAAACTTATCTACAATCTGTTTTGCAAGTTCTAGAGAAAATTCTCTTCGATTAAAAGAAGCTTGAGCTATCATAGAAATTATAACACCCTCTAACTCTCTTACATTCGATTTTATATTTTTAGCAATATATTCTACAATTTCTGACGGCATCTCTACACCATCTCTAAAAAGTTTATTATCTAATATAGAAATTCTAGTTTCGTAATCTGGTGCTTGCAGTTCTGCAGACAATCCCCATTTAAAACGAGATAACAAACGCTGTTCTATGTCTTGCATATCTACAGGTGCTTTGTCTGATGTTAAAATTACTTGCTTTCCGTTTTGATGTAAGTGATTAAAAATATGAAAGAATACATCTTGTGTTCCAGCTTTTCCTGATAAAAATTGAACATCATCAATAATTAGAACATCGATCATTTGATAGAAATGAATAAAATCATTTCTTGTGTTCGATTTCACTGAATCGATAAATTGTTGTGTAAACTTTTCTGAAGAAATATACAAAACTGTTTTGTCTGGATATTTATCTTTAATATCTACCCCAATAGCATGTGATAAATGTGTTTTACCTAAACCAACTCCCCCATAAATTAGTAATGGATTAAAAGATGTTCCTCCTGGTTTATTAGCAACTGCCATACCAGCAGAACGTGCTAATCTATTAGAATCTCCTTCGACAAAATTTACAAAATTATAATTAGGATTTAGTTGAGACTCTATTTTAACTTTTTGCAATCCTGGAATTACAAACGGATTTCTTAATTCTCTTTTAGTTGCATCTAATGGCACCGTAATTTTTTGAGGCTTTAATGGATCTCTGTTAGCACTTGGTATCTTAACAATTTGCGGTCTGTTGCTGCTGTAATTGTTTTCCATCTTTACATCGTAAATCAATTTTGCATCATTGCCTAATTTTCTTACCAATGCAACCCTTAATAATTTGATATAGTGCTCTTCTAACCATTCATAGAAAAATTTACTAGGCACTTGTATTGTTAAAGCTTCTCCTGAAAGTTTTACTGGTTTTATTGGTTCAAACCAAGTTTTATAAGCTTGTGGTTTAATATTGTCCTTTATAAAGGACAAACAATCATTCCAGACAGATTCAGCAGATAGGTTCATTTATAATCGAGGTACTTATAAAATTAATAAAATTTGGTTAAAACGAAGATTTGGGTCGTTTTTTTAGGTTATACAAAAGTGTGAATAAAATTCAGTATAAAAAAATCAATTTGCTATTGATTATTAACTATTTTTATCGTACACTACAAATATAAAATTTATCTATAATAATTGAAAAAATCATCAACAAAAACTAGGGTTAGATATTCTGAAACTGACCAAATGGGCGTTGTTTACCATGGTAACTATGCTCAATTTTTCGAAATAGGAAGAACAGAATGGCTGCGTTCTTTAGGAGTTACATACAAAGATATGGAAATGAATGGAATAATACTTCCTGTAGTTTCTTTAAATTTAATTTTTATAAAATCCGCGCTATATGACGATATTTTAACCATTCATACCTATTTGAAAAAAGAACCAATGGTTAAAATTGAATTTAATTATGAAATTAAAAATCAGCTAGATGAATTAATTTGTACTGGGAATTCTGTTTTAGCATTTATAGATACTAAAAACATGAAACCAACACGCTGTCCAGATTATTTATTGAAAGGATTAGGTTTTTAAAGCTGTTTCTTTTTAGAATATTCTTTCTATTTTTTTTTTAAATTTTGAAGTAAATAAAGAACTACTCACAAATTTTCACAGCAACTTTATACAAGTTATCGAAAATTGTAAAAATAGCTTCTGAGTCATTTTTGCGCACAGAAATTATATATTGACAATCCATTTCTAATTTTTGGTTTATAATTTCAATATTTTTTTCTTTAATTATTCTCATTACAGAATTCATTAAATCATAATTAAAAGTAAGTTTATATTGAATATTAATTGTTTTTTTTAAAATATCAGAAATCTCCAAAGTCATTTGTGCAGAAGTTTTATAAGCAGAAATCAAACCACCAACACCCAATTTTGTACCCCCAAAATAACGTACAGAAACAATTAAGATATTAGTAACCTCAAAAGATTGAATTTGACCGTAAATTGGCATTCCTGCAGAATTGTTTGGCTCACCATCATCATTTGCTCTAAACCTAATTTTCTCGATTCCTAACTGATAAGCATAACAAAAATGACGCGCTGAATGGTGCTTTTTCCGAAGCTCTTCTATACGCTCTTTTACATCTTCTTCAGACAAGACAGGATAAGCATATCCAAAAAACTTACTGCCTTTCTCTTTAAACAGTGTTTCTTCAGAAGGTATTATTATCGTTTTGTATATATCTTCCATTAGATTTTAAATAATTAGCTTATTTTAAATTTTAAGCAATGGTCACTAGTATAATTCCTAAAATAGCCATTGCAACTCCTATCTTATTTTTAATACTAAATTTCTCCTTAAAGAAAAATAGACCAACTAAAGTAGACACCACTACAATTGCTACATTGTTAATAGTAAACAAGGTTGAACTTTCAAAATTCTTGTTTTGTAAAGCTTTTATTAGAAATATAATTGAATAGTAATTTGGAACCCCTAAAATGATTCCTGCAATTATATTTTTATAACCAAAAGACTCTCTTTTTTTGATGGTTTTTATAACCAAAATTAAAAATGCAAAAACTCCTGCAATGCCAAATAAGCTCCCAGAAAAGATAGAAACATCTTCATCTGCAACATAATTTTCCTGAATATATTTAAGCAAAGTATCAATTGTACCAGAGCCTATAAAAAGTAAAATAGGCAATAATAGTGTTCCGTTTTTTTCTGATTTTTCTTCTTTTACAGAAGACAGATACACTGCTATCAAAGCCATAATAATTCCTACTATTTTCAAAAAAGTTACAGACTCATTATATAAAAGTATTCCAAAAAAAACAGGCACAACCACAGACATTTTACCCGCAATTGAGGTAACCGAAACTCCATTTTTCTGAGCCGTCATTGCCATTACAAAAAATATAGAAACAAATAGTGCTCCTAAAAACAAAGCACCGGAAAACCAAGGTTGTAAATAAATTTCTGAAATTGGTATTTGTCTTTCCGCAAAGAAAAACCCCATAGAAAAAGCAACTATGTAGTTTACAAAAATAGCTTTTAAAACATCTATTTTATAAATGCCAAAATATTTAAAAACAACAAATAAACCTGTAGAAAAAAGGATACTTAAAAGTAGAAAAATCAATTATATATAGTTTTTAGTGAGTAGTTCTAAAACGTCTTCTTTGCCTGGTTTCAGATTCCAAATATGAATACCTAAAGCCTTTGCAGCATCTGTATTTTCTTTAGTATCATCAATAAATAACGTTTCCTTTGGTGCTAAATCATTAGTCGTTAAAACAAATTCGTAAATATTGTTATTCGGTTTTCTTAAATTTATTTCATGCGATAAGTAGAATTGTTCGAAACAGATTTTGAATGCATTGTATTGTTCCATTCCCCAATTCTTTTGTATCCAAGAAATATGTAAATCATTGGTATTACTTAATAAGAATAATCTGTATTTTTTACTTTCTGATAAGTTCTGAATAAAACGCAAGCGTTCTTTTGGAAAATCTAATAAAATGGAATTCCATGCTCTTTTCAACTTGTCTTGCGAAACATGTAACCTTTCTTCAAAAAAAGTAAGAAATTTATCTGTAGAAACAAGTCCCATCTCATACTGCTGCAAAATTGGCAACACTTCTTCAGATTCTTGTGAAATATGAATTTTCTGTAACTCTTCTGCAAAAAGTTTTTTATCTAGATTGATGAAAATATCTCCAAAATCAAAGACAATATTTTTAATCATTAGTATATCTTTTTAAAATATCATTTTCTATAAACTCTTCTTTAAATTCCTTAGTAATTATTGGAGATTTTACTCCTTTTACAAAACTAGTATTCCCAACGAAAACTATGGCTTCATCCCATAATTTTTCATCTATAAAAGTTTGTAAAGTTTGTGTTCCTCCCTCAATAATTAAAGATTGAATCTGATATTTGCTTAAAACTTCGCAAACCTGTTTTGCTATATTTTTAGAAAAATCAATTTCTTCAAAAATTAAATTCTTACTCGAAACTATATTTTTATCTTTAGCTGCTGTAATAACAATGGTTTTTACGCTGCCATCTAAAATATTTGAATTCTTAGGTATCCTTAAAGTATTATCTAAAACAACACGAACTGGATTTTCTCCCGACCAACTTCTAATATTCAACTTCGGGTTATCTGCTAGAACCGTTTTTGTACCAACAAGAATTGCATGTTCTGCACTTCTTAATTTATGAACTAACTGCTGTGAATATGTATTGGAAATAAAAATAGGTTTATTTTCATTCTTAGATATTGGCGCAACAAAACCATCCTTAGTTTCTGCCCATTTTAAAATAATATACGGCCGTTTGTTTTCTTGAACTTTAAAAAAACGTTTATGATGCATTCTACACTCCTTTTCTAAAACACCAACAATAACATTAATACCTGCGTTTTCTATATGAGAAACTCCTTTACCTGCAACTAAAATATTAGAGTCTAAACAACCAATTACAACTTGTTTTAACTGATGTTTTACAATAAGATCTGCACAAGGTGGAGTTTTACCAAAATGACTACAAGGCTCTAACGTAACAAATATAGTTGCCTCTTTTAAAAGAGACTTATTTTCTACAGCATTAATTGCATTTACCTCTGCATGATTTTCGCCATGAGGAGACGTAAAACCCTCACCAATAATTTTATTTTGATAGACAATTACAGCACCAACAGACGGATTAGGACGCGTAGTTCCAATTCCGTTATTAGCAATTTGCAAACAGCGTTTTATGTAAAATTCGTGTTTAATAACTTAAAGTTTTATTTCTTGTGTTTTATCAACTAAAAATTCTTTTTTAAAACCAAAAACAGAAAAATGTAAATTTCCTTTAATTCTAACTTTTACCTTATTGGTCAATAGCGAATTTAAGAAACCACCAAGCATACCATTTTTATTGGAATTTAAAATATTTTTCGTAGGAATATAAGCTATCATTGGAATTGAAAAATTATCTTTAGCAGGTACCTTAAATTTTTCTGAAAAAACTTGAGCTACCTCTTTATCATTTACAAATATTTTTATTTCATCTGTGGAAATACTCCCACCAACATCATTCGGATTTTCAAAAAAAGCAATTGCTTTTAACTTGATAGTATCTGCAGCAAAACTTAAAACCCTTACACTGTCTACTTTAATAAATACCGGTTCTTTTTGGAGAGAACAGCTAGATAAAATTAAAAACAGAACTAAAAAATATAATTTATTTTTCATAGGAAAAAATTAAAAATTAGGTAACTTGCTCTTGCAAAAATACAGTAATAAATGACAAGTGCAGATTTTATCATAAGAGAAATAAAACCTACCGACAATATAGAAATTTCTAAGGTAATTAAAAGTGTGATTTTAGAAATGGGTGCTCCGAAAATAGGAACTGCATATGAAGACAAAGCAACAGATATAATGTTTGAAACCTATCAAAAAGAAAAGGTTGCTTATTTTGTTGTAGTTCATGAAAATAAAGTTATCGGTGGCGCAGGAATCGCGAAATTAGACAATTGTGAAGCCAATATCTGTGAACTTCAAAAAATGTATTTTTCACCAATTGCACGAGGAAAAGGTTTAGGAACTACTTTAATTTCTAAATGTTTAGAGAAAGCGAAAGAATTTGGATTTGAGAGTTGTTACTTAGAAACTATGCCTTATATGCAAGCTGCTAGAAAGTTATATAACAAAAATGGATTTCTAAATTTAAAAGAGCCAATAGGGAATACCGGGCACTATGCTTGTAATGTCTGGATGTTAAAAAAAATATGATATTAAAAGAATTTAAATTATTTTTTAATGAAGCACTTTCAGCAATCTATCCAAAAACAGAGATAGATAGTTTTTTCTTTATTTTAATGGAAGAAAAACTAAAATTGCAAAGAATTGATACCGTTTTAAAACCTGATTTTTTAATTACTAAAAAAAACTTAATCGATTTAAAAACTATTGTAAAAAGACTTCAAAAAGAAGAGCCCATTCAATATATTATTGGTAGTACCGAGTTTTATGGGCTTCCTTTCTTGGTTGATAAAAACACTTTGATACCCCGAACAGAAACTGAAGAGTTGGTTGCATGGGTTCTAGATGAAATTAAGGTGCTCACAGATAATAAAATCACAGAACTCTCTATTCTAGATATCGGCACAGGAACTGGTTGTATTCCAATTTCTTTGGCTAAAAACTTAACATCATTAAATATTTCTGCAATTGATATTTCTCCGGAAGCCCTGTTAATAGCAAAACAAAATGCTGTTTTAAATAAAGTCACAATAGAGTTTATAGAGCTAGACATTTTAAAGGCTGAATCCTTGCCCCAAGAATATGATGTTATTATTTCCAATCCACCATATGTTAGAGAATTAGAAAAGAAAGAAATAAAAAATAATGTTTTAGAAAACGAACCGCATTTAGCTCTATTTGTGGCAGATAAAAACCCATTAATTTTTTACAATAAAATAGCTGATCTAGCAAAACAACAGCTTTCTATAAACGGAATGTTATTTTTTGAAATTAATCAATATCTAGGAAAAGAAACTCTAAACATGTTGGTGAAAAAAGGATTTAAAAATATTCAACTAAAAAAAGATTTATTTGGAAATGATCGAATGATAAAGTGCGTTTTACACTAACTTATTTTCCGAAAAACGTCTTTAGATATATACTTATCTAATTAAATCTTAAGTTACAGTAATAATAGAATATTTAAAAAATATTATTCGTTAATTTTTATCCGAATTATTATTAATATTCCTCACCTAATTTTTAATTTAGAGCTTCTCTTCGTTTTAAATAAAAAAACGATAGAATTATTATAATAAATAAGTTTAAACTATTTTTTTTTAGAGAACTTTAAAGACATTCCTAAAACTAGTCGTTTTGAGCCAATAATAACACTTATTGGATTAAATTAACTCTTAAGAAATTAAAAGCTACTCAAAAACTAATTGTCTACTTACCCTTACATAACATCAATTTTATTGACGTTTATCAATAAGATTACAACCATTTAAATTATCTAAGCTTACAATGTAAAAAATCGTAACTTGGCTAAGTGGTACTTTAAAGCAGTATAATGTCGTTATATCAGAAATAAAACTTTACCCCCTCTAGCAAAGAAAAAAAATGGAATTGAATAAAAAACCTACCTATCAAGATTTAGAAAAGCAGATTAATGAATTAAAATCAAAAAAACAACTAAAACATAACGAAGTATTACTTGAAAGCGACAAAGCACATAGAGATGTTTTAGAGGCAAGTATTGACCTTATATGTGTTGTTGATAGAAATGGAAAGATATTATTTGTAAATCATGCCTCAAAAAAATTCTATGGTTTGTCAGCAAAAAAATGTTTGGGTAAATCAATTTTTGATTTTACACACCCCGAAGATAAAGAACATACGAGGACTAAATTTGTAGAATGGGAAAATTCAAAAAACAACCATTTTCATTTAGAAAACAGGCAAATAAATATTTCTGGAAAAATATTTGAAACAGAATGGTCATATAAATGTCGAGCGAAAAGGAACAGAAATCATTAAAATAACTTCAATAATTCGAGATATCACAGAACAGAATATCACGCATCAAAAATTAATCAATGCCAAAGAGTATGCCGAAGAAAGTGAAGAAAGATTTCGCCTTTTAATGCAAAACATGGAAGCTGGAATTGTTGTTCATGCAGCAGATAGTTCTATTATACTTAATAATACTCTGGCTTCTGAAATTTTAGGATTAAGTGATGACCAGATGAGAGGAAAAAAAGCCATCGATCCTGCTTGGAAATTTGTAAAACCAGATAAATCTCCACTACCTTTTACAGAATATCCTGTTAACCAGATTATATCCAGCAAAAAAGCTATAAGGAATGATCTTTTTGGGATTTCACAACCCCATAAAGATGATATTGTTTGGGTAAAGATTAATGGTTATCCTGAATTCAGCAACAC
Source organism: uncultured Polaribacter sp. (assembly GCA_937771065.1). Classification (GTDB taxonomy): domain Bacteria; phylum Bacteroidota; class Bacteroidia; order Flavobacteriales; family Flavobacteriaceae; genus Polaribacter. The sequence continues at coordinate 23,709 of CALJHU010000013.1, forward strand.
AGGAGAAATAACTAAAATAGTCGTCAGTTTTATAGATATTACCGAACAAAAACAAAGCGAAGAAAAGAAAATATCAGCTATATTAAAATTAGAAAACAACGAGAAGAGATTAAACCAGACCGAGAGGATAGCTCAAGTTGGAAGTTGGTTCATTGATATTGCAAGCCAGAGGGTAGAATGGTCGGATCAAGCTTATAAAATGTGGGGTTTCGATTCAAAGAAAGGTACTCCTGATTATGATTCATTAGTTAAACTAATTCACAGCGATGACTTAGAGTTATTTAATAGTTCTTATGAGAAAGCTGTTAATCTATGCATACCGTACGATATTGAATTTCGAATTTGTCTTTCTAACGAAGAGCAAAAAACAATAAGAGCCATTTGTGAGCCTATGTTGGGAGATGATGGAAAAGTAGCAAGTATAACTGGTTCTAATCAAGACATTACCTCACAAAAAGCATTTGAGAAGGCTCAAATAAAACATCAAAGAATTAAAGCAATAGGAGAAATGTCTTCTTCTATTGCTCATGATTTTAACAATTCACTGCAACAAATGGTAGGAAATCTAGAAGTTATCAAACTTCAAAACGATTATCCGGAGAATACTAATAAGTGTTTAAATAATATTGGGTCTATTATAAGTGATGCAGCTGATAGAGTGAGTGCATTGCAAAAATTTGGAGACACAAAATATGATGATATAGAAACCGAACTTATTAATTTTAATACCCTGATAGATGAGAGCTTAATGCAGTCACGCCCACTTTGGAAAGATGGCATGGAAAAGATGGGTTTAAAGATAAATATTATAACCGACTTAAAAGATATTCCAAAAATTATTGGTAATAAAGGGGAATTAAAATCTGCTATTTATAATTTAATCAAAAATAGTGTTGAAGCAATGCCAGGAGGAGGAGATTTTATTATTAAAACTGGTACAAAAGGTAAAGAGGTATTTGCAACTTTTACTGACACTGGTATTGGTATGAATGAGGAGATTAAAACAAAAGTATTTGAGCCATTTTTTTCTACAAAAGGATTTAAATTAGGAAGAGGTTTAGGAATGAGTGGCGTTCTTAATATTATAAAGAAACACAATGGAAGCATTGTTGTTACATCTTCTGTATCATCTAAAGGATCTACCTTTAAAATTGTTTTTCCAATAGGTCAAAATGAGGATAATAAAGTAATCAATAAAAATAAACTTAAAAACAAAGCGAAATTTAATATTTTATGGGTAGACGATGATGCTTCTATAACAGAAGTTATCTCTGAGTTGTTAGAATTAATAGGGCACAAATGTACGATTGCAAATAACGGAAAAAATGCATTAGAACATCTTAGTGAAAATACTTGTGATATTGTCTTTACAGATATTGGCATGTCTGGAATGAATGGATGGGAGCTAATAGCTGCTATTCGTAATAGTTTTGGAAATCAGATAAAAATTATAACGGTATCTGGATGGAATATTGATGAGAAAACTAAAGAGGAACATATGATTGATTTTGTTTTGCAAAAACCTTTTACAATTGAAAGGCTTGAAGAAATATTTCTAGAATTATAAAACAAGTAACCATAAAAGTGTTTATACTTGCCATTAATGCCTCTTAAAAATCTAAATAGATACTAGGTGTTCTTTAAAATTACTCTAAAACTTTTAAAGGATGCTAAATTTTAGTAGCACTTTTTTTAACCTCTTTCTTATTTAAAATCATTTTTTATTTTTTTAATTTTTTAATTGGTATAATCTTCCATTTGAAAAGTGCTCTCCCTAACTCGACTTCTATAGCTGCATAATTGACTAACAATTCTTCTTTTCCCTTTGTAATTCCGTAAATATGATCTTCTAAAGTTATCGTACCATTTCCTACAATTCAGTTTTCTTATTTTCTTTTTTTTATCGCATAAAAGGCCTGTTTTTTTTGTGAAAATCGACAACGCTAGTTCTAAATTATAAAAAAATGGACATCTAAGATTTACTAGCAGTTAATATGCACACTCATAAAGTGTTAACAAGTAATATTATTGATTCAAATTCACTTAAAGAATACTTTGTAAATGATAAAGGTTTCCTTATTCAACTTATTGGAGTATATTTCTAAGACACAACTCCAAGAATAACCATTTTAGAAGAAAGTATTACTACTGTTAAACATGAGTCTGTGAGAAATATATCTAATTTTTTAAAATCATATTTTGGGTTAATGGATTTAAAATTCCTTGATGAAATTGCAGAGCTTGAAGAGCAGGATCAAAAAAAGGAAGTGAAGAAATTATAAAGGAGAAATTAAAATTTGTAATGCCTATTTGTGAAGAAAGTATTATTGAATATAAATTAACCTTAGACAGTTTAAAAACTCTTTAATTTTGTAATTTTGCCTCATGGTTAAAGAAATTCAACTTCGTGTAAACTTAATAGAAGAAAAAAAAGAAAATGTACTCTTATTTAAAGCTTCTAGACAATTAGGAGTTGACAAAAACGAGATTTCTGCAGTAAAAGTATTGCGTAAATCTATCGATGCTCGTAAGAAAGACATCATCTTTAATTATAAAGTTGCTGTTTACATAAATGAACAAGTACCAGAAAAGTCTGATTATACTTTTGAATACAAAGACGTTTCTAATGCCAAAGAAATTCATATTGTTGGTTTTGGTCCTGCCGGAATGTATGCCGCTTTGCGTTGCATAGAATTGGGTTACAAACCCATAATATTAGAACGTGGAAAAAACGTGCAAAACAGACGAAGAGATATAAAAGCAATAAACAGAGATCATATTGTAGATGAAGACTCTAATTATTGTTTTGGCGAAGGTGGAGCAGGAACGTATTCTGACGGTAAACTATATACCCGTTCCTTAAAACGTGGCGATGTTAGAAGAATTTTTGAAAATCTAGTATTTCATGGTGCTACAGAGCAAATTTTAGTAGATGCACATCCGCATATTGGGACAAATAAATTACCTAAAATTATTGAAAATATTCGTGAAAACATTTTAAAATTTGGTGGAGAAATTCATTTTGAGACTAAAGTAACTGACTTTGTCATCAAGGACAATAAATTACAAGCCATTCAGCTTCATAATGGAAAAGAAATGGCTGTTAATTCGGTAATTCTAGCAACCGGACATTCTGCTAGAGATGTCTATGAGTTATTGCACAAAAAAGAAATAAGAATTAAGGCAAAGTCTTTTGCGATGGGCGTTCGTGTAGAGCATCCACAAGAAATAATAGATCAAATACAATACCATTGCTCTGGAGAGAGAGATGAACTCTTACCAGCTGCAGCCTATAGTTTGGTGCAGCAAGTAAATAATAGAGGTGTTTATTCTTTTTGCATGTGCCCTGGTGGCTTTATTGTACCTGCCGCCACCGCTAGCGGCGAGGTGGTTGTAAACGGTATGTCTCCTTCTAGAAGAAATAACAAGTTTGCTAATTCAGGAATTGTTGTTGAATTAGATATTGATAAAGACTTTAAGAAATATGATCATTTTGGCGAATTAAGAGGATTGGAGTTTCAAAAAGATTTAGAAAAAATTGCTTTTCTTGCTGGTGGAAGAACGCAAGCTGCACCTGCTCAAAGATTGGTAGATTTTGTAGACGGTAAGTTTTCAACAGATTTAAATGAAACTTCTTATCAGCCTGGTTTAAAATCTGCTCCTATGCACTCTCTTTTGCCAAAAATTATAGGTAGTAGGTTGCGCAAAGGTTTTGCTGGTTTTGGCCAAAAAATGCACGGTTACTATACAAATGAAGCAAATATTATTGGTGTAGAATCTAGAACCTCATCACCAATTAATATACCAAGAAAAGCAAACTTAGAGCACACAGAAATAGAAGGTTTATTTCCTTGTGGCGAAGGCGGTGGATATGCAGGTGGAATTGTCTCTGCAGCTATGGATGGTGAACGATGTGCTGAAGCTGTAATTGCAAAATTATAATTCAGTTACTTCTAAACCTCTAAAATAGACTTAAAAAAGAAAAAAATATTATTCACTAATATTAAAATATTTTTGAATAAAGATTCTTCCCAAACAACCTTTTTATGTTTTCTATTCTATTTTCATTGTTAGATCTTAATGAAATATAAAAATCAACAACCATTATTTGAAGACAATCAATTAGCCTACAACGAGCTTAAGAAAGCCTAAAGCGAAAAGTATATTATAATTTCAGGGTTTTCAATTGGAACTGGATTGAATTAAAGATTAGCTTACTCAAACAAGCCTAAACAATTAATATTAGAAGCAGCAAAAGTAAATCTTCTGAAAAATCATATTTCAGAATTCCTTAAAAAAGCTACATTTGCAACATGCGAATAGATATTATTTCAGTAGCACCAGATTTATTAGAAAGTCCGTTTAACCATTCGATCATTAAACGTGCTAAAGAAAAAGGTTTAGCAGAGATTATTATTCACGATTTACGTGCATATGGTTTGGGTAATTATAAACAAATAGATGATACACAGTTTGGTGGCGGAGCAGGAATGGTAATGATGATTGAACCCATTGCAAACTGTATTAAAAAGCTGCAAGCGGAGCGCGAGTATGATGAAGTTATTTATATGACCCCAGATGCAAAAACACTAAATCAATCTACCGCAAATACACTTGTCATTAAAAGAAAATATTCTGATTTTAACAGGGCATTACAAAGGTGTAGACCATAGAATTAGAGAACTTTTTATTACCAAAGAAATTTCTATTGGAGATTATGTTTTAACTGGTGGTGAACTAGCTGCAGCTGTTTTGGTAGACGCCGTTGTGCGTTTAATACCAGGTGTTATTGGTGATGAACAATCTGCACTTACAGACTCTTTTCAAGATAATTTATTATCTCCACCCGTATATACAAGACCTTCAAATTATGAAGGAAGTAAGGTTCCAGAAGTATTACTTTCTGGAAACTTTCCTAAAATTGATGATTGGAGAAGCGATCAAGCCCATAAAAGGACAGCGTCCATAAGACCCGATTTATTAGATGAATAAGCTTTTAAATTTTATACAAAACAATAAAGCCATTTCTTGGGTTTTAGGTTTTCAAATCTTCAGAATACTTTTGTTACCGTTCATGGGATTAATGCCTCAAGACGCATATTATTATTTATACGGTCAAAATTTATCACTTTCCTATTTTGATCACCCTGGAATGATTGGTTATATTTTACGTTTTTTTACAAATATTTTTGGGTCTTCAATATTTGTTGTGAAATTTGCAGACTTTTTTGTTACCTCACTTACGATACTTAGTTTTTATAAATTAGCTTCTTACTTTTTATCCAAAGAAAAACTACAAAAAGCTTTTATATTATTAGCTTCTACAATATTCATATCTATCTTATCCTTTAATTCTACTCCAGACGTGCCTTTATTATTGTTCTGGACACTAAGTTTAATATGTTTGTACAAAGCAATCTTCGAAGAGAAAGAATGGTTTTTTATAGCAGGAGGAATTGCAATGGGACTTGCCTTTAACAGCAAATACACTGCTATTTTATTACAATTTGGTTTGCTGGCTTTTTTAGTCTTCTCTAATAAGTATAGAAGATTATTACTATCTCCGTGGCTATGGTGTTCTATAATTATATCAGTTGGAGTAACCTTTCCTGTTTGGTATTGGAATTATCAAAACGACTTTGCATCTTTTGTTTTTCAATCATCCGAGAGAACTAGCTCTATTTCAGAGTTTAAAATTTCCCCTAAAAACTTCTTTGGCGCAATTGGCCATCAAATGCTTTTATTATTACCTATTTTGTTTTTAATCTTTATCACTTTCACTTATAAGTATGTAAAGAGAATTTTATTAAAATTTAAACTACCAAGTTCTAAAACCTTATTTTTATTAGCATTTTTTGTTCCTACTTTTGTTGGTTTTTTCCTCCTCACTCCTATTTATTGGGTAAAATTAAACTGGATGATGCCTTCTTATATTACCGGAGTTATTATTGCAGGAATGCTTATCAGTAAAAAACTATTAAAAGTACAAATTATATTTTCTGTAGTATTTCATATACTTTTCAGTTTGCAAATTCTATTTTATTTAGTACCCATAAAAAGTGACGATACTTGGGTTGGATGGGAAGAATTAGCAAAGGAAACAGCCACTTTAAAAGAAACATACACAGAGGCTTTTATTTTTTCTAACGATAATTATAAAACGTCTGCTTGTTTAAATTTTTTCATGAAAGATAAAGTCTATGCACAAAACATTATTGGTTTACCTTCATTACATTTTGATTATTTAGGTGATGACTTAAATATCTTAAAAGGAAAAAATGCACTATTTATAGACTCTGACAAACGTTTTAAGGACTCAAATAAGTTAGGTGAAATTAACCCTCTATTAACTTCGCACTTCAAAAACGTGATTGAACTAGCGCCAATTATCATTAAAGTAAATGGAAAAGAAAGTAGAAAATTTTGGGTTTTCTATTGTACTGACTATCAACCTGAAAAATAATTACTTTTTAGTTTTATCAACTAAAAAAAAGTGCTATTTTTGCAACCGCTAAATTAACCTCTGACGAAGATATCGTGAACGTTGTTTTACAAAATCAATTAAATTAAAAGATATGGAAGCTTTAGTAAAGTTTGTACAAGACGAATTTGTTGCAAAGAAAGAATTTGCAAAATTTGGAGCTGGTGATACAATCACTGTTTATTACGAAATTAAAGAAGGGGAAAAAGTACGTACTCAGTTTTTTAGAGGTGTAGTTATCCAAAGAAGAGGTATTGCAGCTTCAGAAACATTTACAATCAGAAAAATGTCTGGTACTGTTGGTGTAGAAAGAATTTTTCCTGTAAACTTACCTTCTATTCAAAAAATTGAAGTAAATAAAAGAGGTAAAGTTCGTAGAGCTAGAATCTTTTACTTTAGAGGTCTTACTGGTAAAAAAGCTAGAATTACTGAAAAAAGAAGATAATTCTTCAATTTATAAAAAATCTAAAAAGTGTTGTTTTATTACAACACTTTTTTTTTGTTTTAAAAAGTAATATTTAAAATTACAAGAATTTCTAATTCATTAAAATAAGATCAAATTTATAAAAGAAATTACTCCCGATAACATATATTTTTAAATTGCACGAAATCGATTTCAAAAATTATCAAAAACGCATTAAAAACCTATAATTAATAGTATTTTACCAATAAAAACATCAAATTAAATTCTTAAATTTGCGGGCCTCCAAAATAATGAAATTAACATAGATAGAAATTCAATCTAGATACTTACTAAAATACACTTAATATGAGTACAAAAGCTAAAATAGTATATACAAAAACAGATGAAGCTCCGGGATTAGCCACTCGTTCTTTTTTACCAATTGTAAAAGCTTTTACAAAAACATCTAATATAGAAATTGAAGTAAAAGACATTTCTTTGGCGGCTAGAATTTTAGCTAACTTTTCTCAATTCTTAAACGAAGATCAAAAAGTAGAAGATGCTTTAGCGGTATTAGGTGATTTAGCAAAACAACCTGATGCAAATATTATAAAATTACCAAACATTAGTGCTTCTGTGCCTCAATTAAAGGAAGCAATTTCAGAATTACAGAAAAAAGGATACGCACTTCCCAATTACCCAGAGGAAATAAAAACAGAGAATGACAAAAAGGTCTTGGCTTTATATAATAAAGTAAAAGGTTCTGCGGTAAATCCTGTATTACGTGAAGGGAACTCTGACAGAAGAGCACCTAAAGCAATAAAAAATTATGCCCGCAAGAATCCACATTCTATGGGAGCTTGGTCAACAGAATCTAAAACACATGTTGCCACAATGACAGCAGGTGACTTTGCTCATAATGAGAAATCTATTACTACTAAAGAAGCTACATCAGTAAGTATTGTACATATTTCTGAAAATGGTGTAAAAACCGTTTTAAAAGAACAATTAACACTTCTTGAAGGAGAAATTATTGATGCTACTATATTAAGTAAAAAAGCCTTAATTACCTTTTTAGAAGAACAATATAGAGATGCTTTAGATAAAAACATCTTGTTTTCTTTACATATGAAAGCAACAATGATGAAAGTAAGTGATCCAATAATTTTTGGTCATGCCGTTAGAGTATTTTTTGCAGACTTATTTAAAAAGCATGGAAAAACTTTTAAGGAAATTGGTGCTGATGTAAACAACGGTTTAGGAAATCTTTTAGGTAAACTAAACGAACTAACAAAAGAAAAAAGTACTGAAATTAAAGCAGATATTCAATACGCTTTAGATAACGGTCCTGAATTGGCAATGGTAAATTCAGATAAAGGAATTACCAACTTGCATGTTCCTTCCGATATAATTATAGATGCTTCTATGCCCGCTATGATTAGAAATTCTGGACAAATGTATAATACTAAAGGTAATTTACAAGATACAAAAGCCATTATTCCGGACAGCTCTTATGCAGGGATTTATAGTGCAACAATAGATTTTTGTAAGAAAAATGGTGCTTTCGACCCTACAACTATGGGCACTGTGCCTAATGTTGGCTTAATGGCACAAAAGGCAGAAGAATACGGTTCTCACGATAAAACATTTGAAATTACTACTGCTGGAAAGGTTATTGTGTTAGATGTAAATGGCAAAAGCAATTATTGAGCATTCAGTTGAAGAGGGAGATATTTGGAGAATGTGTCAAACAAAAGATTTACCAATACAAGATTGGGTGAAGCTAGCTGTAACAAGAGCAAAATCGTCAAACACACCTGCTGTTTTTTGGTTAGATGAAAACAGAGCTCATGATTTAGAAATTATTAAAAAAGTAAACTTATATTTATTAGATCACGATACTGCAGGATTGGATGTTCGTATTTTATCCCCAATCGATGCAACTAACTTCACTCTTAAAAGAATTGTAAAAGGAGAGGATACCATTTCGGTTTCTGGAAATGTTTTAAGAGATTATCTAACAGATTTATTTCCGATTTTAGAAGTTGGTACTTCCGCAAAAATGTTATCTATTGTACCTTTAATGAATGGTGGTGGTTTATTTGAAACAGGTGCTGGTGGCTCTGCTCCTAAACATGTGCAGCAATTCTTAGAAGAAAACCATTTACGTTGGGATTCTTTAGGAGAGTTTTTAGCTTTGGCAGTTTCTCTAGAACATTTAGGAACTTCTAACAATAATTCTAAAGCCTTAATTTTAGGTAAAACCTTAGATGATGCTACAGATAAATTTTTAGAAAACGATAAGTCTCCTTCTAGAAAAGTTGGTAAATTAGATAATAGAGGTAGTCATTTATATTTGGCAATGTATTGGGCTGAAGGTTTGGCTAACCAAGATAAAGATGCAACATTGAAAGCTACTTTCTCTAAGATTGCAAATGACTTAAAACTTAATGAAAATAAGATTGTTACAGAATTGAATGAATCTCAAGGTAATATAAATAATATTGCAGGGTACTATCTACCAAATGAAGATTTAGCAAACAATGCAATGAGACCTAACAAAACATTAAATAGTATTTTAGAAAGTATTTAATCTCTTGAAGTTGTTATAAAATTAAATAAAGGCGGATATTTTAAATATCGGCCTTTATTTAATTTTAAACGATAGTAATTTATTTGTTTTAACATTTTCATATCATTTTAGATTTGTATTTTTGTTGTAGTTCTATACCTAATAACTAAACAAAAAAAATGCTGCATTCTAAAAAATTGTTTTTCCTCTTTTTCCTATTGAGCTTTATTGCACTAAGCCAAGAAAAGATTACACTTAGTGGAACTATCTACGATGATTTAAATAATGAAACTTTAATTGGAGTGTCTATTTATTTCCCTGAATTAAAAGCTGGAACTAGCACAAATGAATACGGGTTCTACTCGATTACAATACCAAATGGAAATTATAATTTACAAATAAGCTATTTAGGATATAATACTCTGCTAGAGAGTATCTCTCTTTCAAAAAAAACTACAAAAAACTTTAATCTAAAGGAGACTTCTGAAAATTTAGATGAAATTATTATTGAAAGTAATATTGAAAAATTGAATTTAAAAACGCCTCAAATGAGCGTTAACAATTTAACTTCTTCTACTATAAAACAAATTCCTGTAGTTTTAGGAGAAGCAGATATTATAAAATCCTTAATTCTGTTGCCAGGAGTAACTAGTGCCGGAGAAGGTGCATCTGGGTTTAATGTAAGAGGTGGTGCTGCAGATCAAAACTTAATTTTATTAGATGAAGCAATTGTTTTTAATTCATCTCATTTATTTGGTTTTTTCTCTGTATTTAATCCTGACGTAATTAAAAATGTGAAATTATACAAAGGGGGTATTCCTGCGAAGTATGGCGGAAGATTGTCTTCTGTATTAGATATTTACCAAAAAGAAGGAAATAGTAAAGATTTTAACGTTACCGGCGGTATTGGCCTAGTATCATCTAGATTATTAATTGAAGGGCCTCTAGAAAAAGAAAAAAGTTCTTTTTTAATTGGTGGTAGATCTTCCTATGCACATTTATTTTTACCTCTTTTTGATAACGATAACAAAGCATATTTTTACGATTTAAATACTAAAATAAATTATCGGTTTAACCATCAGAACAATGTATTTCTATCTGCATACTTTGGCAAAGATGTATTCGGCATTAGCGACAACTTCGTAAATAATTACGGTAACACTGTTCTAAACTTGCGCTGGAATCATCTATTTACAGACAAGCTATTCTCAAACTTATCTTTAATATACTCAGATTATTTCTATGGATTAATTTTAGATTTTGTTGGTTTTGAATGGGATTCTGGAATTACTAACTACAATCTTAAATATGATTTCAATCACTATATAAGTGAAAAAGTAAAATTAAGTTATGGTATTAATAATATTTACATCAAATTTAATCCAGGGAAAATAAGACCTAATAGAGAGGATTCTGGTATTGTTTCGGAAAAACTAATTGACAAATATGCCAATGAATTTGCAGCTTATATCGATGCAGAACATAAAGTAAGTGATACTTTTAGGTTGCAATATGGTATTCGGTTTAGCAATTTCACACGTTTAGGGCAAGAAGAACTTAACACCTATGCAAATAATGAAGCTGTAGTTTACAACCAAGAATCTAAAAAATACGAATCTGCTATAGCAACAGGAACAGATAATTTTAAAAGAAGTGATGTCATTTCTAGTTTTAACAACTTTGAACCAAGGGTGTCTATGTCTTATAAATATGACGATAATACGTCTATAAAAGCGAGTTACAATAGAATGGTCCAATATTTACATTTGCTCTCTAACACCGCATCTCCTACCCCTTTAGATATTTGGGCCCCAAGTGGTAAATATATAAAACCTCAATTATTAGATCAATATGCTATTGGTTATTTTAAGCGCTTTAAAGAAGGAATATATACTTTAGAAACCGAAATATTTTATAAAGATATTCAAAACAGAATAGATTATATAAATGGTGCAAACTTAGTTGCAAACAACGAAATTGAAACGGTAATTTTAAATGGAAAAGCAAGAGCCTACGGTTTAGAGGTATTATTTAAAAAAAATGAAGGAAATTTTCAAGGCTGGATTGCATATACCCTTTCAAGATCTGAACAATTAACCAAAGGAAGAACTGAAAACGAACCAGGAATTAATAATAGTAACTGGTACAGCACACCTTTTGATAAAACGCATGACTTCTCTATAAATGCAAGTTATCAATTCAGTGAAAAATGGAAATTCAATTCTAACTTTGTTTTTCAAACTGGTCAGCCTGCAAATTATCCTGTTAACCAATACGAATATCAAGGTCTAAACGTACCAGTATATGACGCTAATAGAAGAAATGCAAACAGACTTCCAGCATATCACAGATTTGATATTTCTGCGACATTAACACCTGAAAAAAACAAAAATAGAACTTGGCAAGGCGAATGGGTCTTTGGTATTTATAACTTATACGGAAGACAAAATGCCGCTTCATTAGCTTTTAGACAAAACACAGAAACTCTTAGAAATGAAGCTGTGCAAACCTCTATATTTGGTGTTGTGCCTTCTGTAACCTACAATTTTAAATTTTAACACATGAAAAAGATATATATATACACTATTTTAACAGTATTACTTTTCTCTAATTGTGAGAAAGTAGTAGATATAGATGTACCTACAATTGAACCTAAGTTAATTATTGACGCTTCTTTTGAAGTGCTGTTTAATGAATCTCCTGTGAAAGCTAATGTGGCTGTAAAATTAAAATTATCTACAGACTATTTTGATGACACCATACCAACGGTATCCGATGCAATTGTGTTTTTGACAAATACAGCAGACAACACTGTTATTAACTTTACGGATGTAAATTTAAACGGTAACTTCACACCAATAATTAATTTCATTCCAGAAGATGCTATTGCATATGAATTGACCGTAATTTACAAGAATGAAATATATAAAGGAAATGCGACTAAAGTAAAATCTACAAAATAGATAGCGCCATTCAAGGAGATGAAACCTTATTCTCTGGAAAAGAAATTGAAGTAAAGGTGGCTTTTAAAGACAATGTGAATAATGAAAATTACTATTTATTCAATTTTACAAATAACTTATTTTTACCACTAGAGGATCGTTTCTTCAATGGTACAAATTACAATTTCTCTTTCTTTTATCAGGAAGAAGAAATAGAAGTACCTACAAATGTAACAGTAACAATGTCTGGGATAACAAGAGATTACTTTACATACTTTAGAATACTTCAAAACCAAAGTGGTACAAGTGGTGGTGGACCTTTTCAATCGGTACCATCGTCATTATTAGGCAATGTAATTAACACAACAAATGAAGACAATTTTCCTTTAGGTTATTTTCATATTTCAGAAACAGACACCATTAACTTAGATTTAGTTGAAAAAAACTAAAACTTCACTTTAAATCATCATTCCAGAATACAAAAAAATAGTATTTTTGAATGATGACTTTTATAAAAACTACAGAACAAGACTCCAAATACAACCATCTAGAGAAGATGTCTGTATCAGATTTATTAAGTAATATTAATAATGAAGATAAAACGGTACCTCTAGCAGTTGGAGAATCTTTGCAACAAATAGCTGCTTTAACCGAACAAATTGTTGAAAAACTAAAAAATGGCGGTAGATTATTTTATATTGGAGCGGGCACCTCAGGTAGACTAGGTGTTGTAGATGCCTCTGAATGCCCACCTACTTTTGGCGTTTCCTATGAACTTGTAATAGGTATTATTGCAGGTGGAGAGATTGCCATTAGAAAAGCTGTTGAATTTGCAGAAGATTCTAAAACACAAGGTTGGCTAGATTTACAAGCGCATCAAATATCTGACAAAGATGTTGTAATTGGCATTGCAGCCTCAGGTACCACACCTTACGTTATTTCCGCACTAAAAAAATGCAATGAACACAATATTATAACGGGCTGTATTGCTTGTAATAAAAATAGTCCTTTGGCAACTGTTTCTCAATTTCCAATAGAAGTAATTGTAGGATCAGAATTTATAACAGGTAGTTCTAGAATGAAAGCAGGAACTGCACAGAAATTGGTTTTGAATATGATTTCTACGGCAACAATGGTTCGTTTAGGTAAAGTAAAAGGAAATAAAATGGTTGACATGCAGCTGTCTAATAAAAAATTGGTAGAAAGAGGTCAAAAAATGTTAGCAATAGAATTAAATATCAACCAAAACGAAGCGGCCCAATTATTAAAGAAATACGGTAATGTTAGAAATTCAATCAAAAACTACAAGAAATGAGTACTAATATAAATTTACTTGGAAAAGGTTTAAAACACTTAGCTGTTTTATTACTATTATTTATTGCTTCACCTGTTTCACTTACTGTCGGTTTTAAAGCTTTGAAAAAATTTGAAAATACACCTAAAGAAATGTTGTCTTATCTTATTTTAGGAGCAGCGGCTCTGTTAATTATCTTCACTATATTCTTTGCATTTAAAACCTTTAAAATTTTATTAAACGCTATTTTTAATAACTAGTAGAATGATGAATTCTAATGGAATTATTATAATTCTAGCTTATCCAGACACCATTGTAAGGCCTGCTTACTGGGAAAAATTAAGTAACTTTTGGCCTAAAATTGGAGTTGGTGGGAGGCATGCAATACAAGCCGGACACGCTGCCTTGTTATTAATTCAAAATAATAAAACAGAAATAAATTATTACGATTTTGGCAGGTATATTACATCTTATGGAAATGGTCGAGCACGCTCTAAAGAAACAGATCCCGAACTCGAAATTTCGATTTTTGCTAAATTTTTAAATAATAAACTTTCTAATACAGAAGAAATTTTACTCTACATAGAGCGGAACTCTAAAAAAACACACGGAAATGGTAGGCTTATTGCCAGCGTTCATGAAGAAATAGATTTCGACAAAGCACAAAAATTTATTCATCAACTAATTGATAAAAAAGAGCAACCTTATGGGGCTTTTATTAAGCACGGAAATAATTGTGCTAGATTTGTAACTGATGCAATTATTGCTTCATCTAAAAATAAAAAAATCACTAAACAATTACGAAAATCTAATATATTATCCCCCAGTCCTATTGGAAATGTGATAAAATCAAATACGAATAACACTATTTATAATATTTACAACCAACACCTAAGTAACTATAAGAATCGATCGATTTTAAAAGAATACAGAACAACTTTTTTTAATAAATTTCATGAAAAACCTGATTTAAAAGGAAGTGAACATCCGGATTTAGATATTTTTAATTTAATAAACGGTACATGGCTAGGAGGTTTAGGAAGTGGAGCCTGGTTTAGTCTAAAAGAAATAATTAATGAGGAGACTTATAAAATAGCAAGACACACTGTTTGTGGAATAAAGGATTTTGAAGGTTTATTTCTGCTAAAAAATAAAAAATTTAATCCTTTAGAAAATTATAAATTTGTGCACCCTACAAATTGTATACAAGTATATATCCTACAAAAAAACAATCTCTTTTGCTTAATGAAAATTCAATAATTATTAGAGGATTTAGCTTAATGTATAGCATAAAAAGCAATCAATATAAACAAAAAAAGCAGCTAATAATTTAGCTGCTTTTTTAATGAAAATTTATTTCTAAAAATTATCGAATCAACTTCTTATATTTAATACGTTTTGGCATTAAATCTCCACCCAAACGATTCTTTTTATTTTCTTCATACTCAGAAAAAGAACCTTCAAAGAAATACACTTCACTATTTCCTTCAAAAGCTAATATATGTGTACAAACTCTATCTAAGAACCATCTATCGTGACTAATAACAACTGCACAGCCTGCAAAATTCTCTAAACCTTCTTCTAAGGCTCTTAACGTATTTACATCTAAATCGTTTGTTGGCTCATCTAGCAATAAAACATTTCCTTCTTCTTTTAAGGTCATTGCTAAATGCAATCTGTTCCGTTCACCACCAGAAAGAGTATTCACTTTTTTATTTTGTTCACTTCCAGAAAAATTAAAACGACTTAAATAAGCACGAGAGTTTACCTGCTTACCACCCATCATTACCAAATCTTGTCCATCAGAAAAATTCTGCCAAATTGTTTTCTCAGGATCTATATTAGAATGTGCTTGATCTACATATGCTATTTTTGCAGTTTCACCTACATTAAAGCTTCCTGCATCGGGCTTCTCTTCACCCATAATCATTTTAAATATAGTAGTTTTACCTGCACCATTTGGACCAATAATACCTACAATTCCTGCCTGTGGCAAGTTAAATTCTAAATTCTCATATAATAGTTTATCTCCAAAAGCCTTAGAAACACCACTTGCTTCAATAACATTTGTTCCTAAACGTGGACCGTTTGGTATATATATTTCGAGTTTTTCGTCTACCTGCTTTTGGTCTTGACTCATTAACTTGTCATAATTCTTTAAACGTGCTTTTTGTTTAGTTTGTCTTCCTTTAGCACCTTGTCTAACCCATTCTAGTTCTCTTTCTAATGTTTTCTGACGTTTAGAAGCTGTTTTGCTTTCTTTAGCCATTCTTTGAGATTTTTGATCTAACCAAGAAGAGTAATTACCTTTCCAAGGAATGCCTTCTCCTCTATCCAATTCTAAAATCCAACCAGCTACATTGTCTAAGAAGTATCTATCATGCGTTACGGCAATAACAGTACCTTTATATTGTGCTAAATGATGTTCTAACCAATGAACAGACTCTGCATCTAAATGGTTGGTCGGTTCATCTAATAATAAAATTTCTGGTTCCTGTAATAGCAATCTACAAAGTGCAACTCTACGTTTCTCTCCACCAGAAAGCACTCCTATCTTTTTATCAGAGTCTGGTGTTCTCAGCGCATCCATTGCAATTTCTAATTTAGTGTCTAACTCCCAAGCATTTGCTGCATCAATTTTATCTTGTAATTCAGCTTGTTGCGCCATTAGCTTATCCATCTTATCTGCATCAGAATACACTTCTTCCAATCCAAACATATCGTTTATTTTATTGTATTCATCAAGAATTGCAACAGTTTCTGCAACTCCTTCTTTTACAATTTCTAAAACTGTTTTTTCTGGATCTAACTGCGGTTCTTGCTCTAAATAACCAACATTATAGCCTGGTGAAAAAGAAACGTCTCCTTGGTAATTCTTTTCTACTCCCGCTATTATTTTTAGTAATGTCGATTTACCAGAACCGTTTAAACCAAGAATTCCTATTTTTGCACCATAGAAAAAACTTAAATAAATATCTTTTAAAACCTGTTTACCTGTTGATTGATAAGTTTTAGACAACTTATTCATTGAAAAGATAACCTTCTTATCGTCACTCATATCTTGTATTTTTTTTGAAATTTATTGTAGTTAAGGTTCGCTATTATAGTAATAAAAAATAATTAAACTCTTCCTTTTAAGGCGTTAAAAACCCAAGCAATAGCAAAGAAACCGATACCTACAGATGCAAAACCCCATCCTGCAATTTCATTATATCTAAAAGCACCCAACGCAATTAAACCTAACCCAACAAGTATCATTATAAATGTTGCCCAGGCGAGCACAGTATTTTTATTCATTCCCATAGTTAGTTGTTCTAATTAATTAGTTGAGCGACAAATATCGGTATTTTGTTTCTTAAACTTGTAGAAAAGTATAATTTTTAAAGCCTTCTAAATTATTAAAAATAGTTACTTATTAATACCTTCTACCACCCATACCTGAACCTCCCCTTCTTCCTCTATTATTATTCATGCCAGAAGAGGGAGGTGCCATTTGTCTTTTAGGAGCTTTTGGTAATAATTTTCTTTTTTGTTCTCTCTGGTATTTTAACCACTTTTTAAACTGTTTTCTAGATAAAAAACTTTTTAAATCGTCATTTAAAGTCTTTTCATGAACAACTATGCTATCTCTAATTGGCACTATAGTAATTTCTACTTTTTTTCTAACTTTTTCTGCTAGGTCTCTATTAGAGTATAATTGTGTTCCTAAAGAATTTATAGTGAGCTCCAATTCTTGAAGTTTTGGAGTATTCAAAAAAGATATTTTTTTAATTTTATTATTATAAATTTTTAAAGAATTAAAGGTTTTATTTTTTGTAATATCATCCTTTACTTTTATCTCTTTTGGCACTTTCATATAATTATAGTAGAAAATATTTGCAGAATTTTTAGCTACATATTTAGGAAACTCTGGAGCTTCTTGACTAAAAGAAAAATAACTTATAAATAATACTATTACTATTAATGATTTTTTCATTTTTTTAAATTTAAAAAACAAAAGTATAAAAAGATTTACAATTTAGCAGCTAATCTACAGCCTTGATTTATAGCTCTTTTTGCATCTAATTCTCCAGCAAAATCTGCACCCCCTATGACATTTACATTTTTACCCGCATCTAGTAGCGGCTGATATAACTCCTTAAAGGGCGTTTGACCTGCACAAATAACAATATGGTCTACTTTTAAAATTTTATTTTCTTTATTTTGAATATAATGCAAACCTTCATCATCTATTTTAGTGTAAGACACTTCGCTAATAAATTGAACCTTCTTCTTCTTTAAACTAGATCTATGAATCCAACCTGTAGTTTTACCTAAATTGCCTCCAAATTTCCCAGCACTTCTCTTAAACATAAAAATTTCTCTTGGCGAAGGGCTAAATTCTGGTTTTACATCCTCAATTCCACTTCTTGCTTCAATAGATTTATCAATTCCCCATTCTTTTAACCAGGCATCTATATTCAGGGAAGTTGATTCACCTTTGTGCGATAAATATTCTGATACGTCAAAACCAATTCCTCCAGCTCCAATTACGGCGACTCTTTTTCCTACTGGTTTTTTATGTTTTAAAACATCAATATAACTTAATACTTTTTCATGTTCAATTCCTTCAATTTTTAACGCTCTCGGTTTAATACCTGTTGCAACTATAATTTCATCAAAATCTGATTTTTGTAAATCATCTACAGAAACTTTTGTGTTTAATTTTAAAGTTACTTTGTGTAAAAGTATTTGTTTGTTAAAATAACGCAACGTTTCATAAAACTCTTCTTTACCAGGAATTTGTTTTGCCATATTAAACTGTCCTCCAATTGCATTATCCGCGTCAAATAAAGTTACTACATGACCTCTTTGTGCTGCAATTGTAGCTGCAGACAAACCTGCTGGTCCTGCACCAATTACTGCTATTTTTTTCTTGTTTGTGGTTTGTTCATACACTAATTCTGTTTCATGACAAGCTCTAGGGTTTACTAAACAACTGGCTACTTTTTGTTTAAAAACATGATCTAAACACGCCTGATTGCACCCAATACATGTATTTATTTCATCTGCCTTTTCTTCCGCTGCTTTATTTACCCATTCTGGATCTGCTAAAAAAGGACGTGCCATAGAAATCATATCCGCATCTCCGTCTGATAGTATTTTCTCTGCAGTTTCTGGCATATTTATTCTATTAGAGGTTATCAAAGGAATTGAAATTTCTTCTTTCATTTTTTTTGTAACCCAAGTGAATGCTCCTCTTGGAACAGATGTTGCAATAGTTGGAATTCTAGATTCATGCCAACCAATACCAGTATTTATTATAGTGGCACCAGCTTTTTCAATTTCTTTACCAAGTTGCACAACCTCTTCCCAAGAACTTCCTTTTTCAACTAAATCTAGCATAGAAAGTCTATAGATAATAATAAAATCTTTACCCACAGCGGCTCTAATCTGCTTTACCAGTGCTATTGGCAAACGCATTCTATTCTCATAATCACCGCCCCAAGAATCTAATCTTTTATTCGTTCTTTTAACAATAAATTGATTGATTAAATATCCTTCAGAACCCATGATTTCGACACCATCATAACCTGCCATCTTAGACAATTCTGCACAGTTTACAAAATCTCTAATAGTTCTTTTAATACCAGATTGTGTTAATTTAAAAGGCTTAAAAGGTGTTATTGGTGATTTTATTTTTGAAGGTGCAACGTTAAAAGGATGATATCCATAACGACCTGAATGTAAAATTTGCATACAAATTTTACCCCCTTCTTTATGCACAGCTTTTGTGATTTTTTGATGCTGTATTGCATGTTTTTTTGAAGACATTCTAGCTGCAAAAGGCCCCGTCCAACCTTGAATATTTGGAGAGATTCCTCCAGTAACAATTAGCCCAACTCCTCCCTTTGCCCTCTCTGCATAATAGGCTGCAATTTTATCAATTCCGTTTTTTTCTTCTTCTAGCCCCGTATGCATAGATCCCATTAAAATTCTATTTTTTAAAGTGGTAAATCCTAAATCTAACGGTTCAAAAATGTGTTTATATTTCATAGTCCTGGAATTGAATTTGTTATGCACGCATAATACTTTGCAAGATATGTTTATTTTTCAAAAGAAAAAACCAAAGAAATTGATTCTTTGATTTTAAAAAATTTATAATTCAATTATTATATCATCGGAACATCAATAATCAATAATTTGCTTGATTTATTTGCTTTGATATTGACTTTGTTTTTTTCAATAACTCCAATAGCATCTCTTTTTTCGAGGATTTCACCTTCTATTAATACTTCCCCTTCAATTAAAAAAAAATAAGCTCCATTCTTTAAATTATATGCTGTTTCAAAGCCTTTATCTAAATCGATCATCGAAATATATCCTTGTTGATTAATTGGCAAAGAACCTACAACTTGTTTATCCTTTGGGGAAACTAAAACTTGAAATTTATTTTTTCTTTCTAAAGTTTCAAATATTTTTTGATTGTAATAAGGAGTTATATTTTCTATTTCAGGAATGATCCAAAGTTGTAAAAAATTTACAGCATCTATTTTACTATCATTAAATTCTGAATGCTTTAAACCATTTCCTGCACTCATTACTTGCACTTCTCCAACTTCAATAGAACGTTTATTACCTATACTATCTGTGTGAGATAAAGCTCCAGAAATCGGAATAGAAATAATTTCCATATTTCTATGAGGATGTGTTCCAAAACCCATTTCAGGCTGCACCACGTCGTCATTTAAAACGCGTAGCATTCCAAAATTTATTCTTTCTGAATTTTGATAACTTGCAAAACTAAACGTATGATATGACCTTAACCAACCAAGATCTGCATAACCTCTAGATGCTGCTTTATGTATTATTTTTTTCATATTTTAACTTTCTTAATTAATACAAATACCCCATTTTACCCTGCTGATAGTCGCGCATTGCTTCCAAAATTTCTGTCTGTGTATTCATTACATAAGGTCCATATTGAGTAATTTTCTCTTTTATCGGTTCTCCTGATAAAACAAGTAGTATCGTTTCTTTTTTTGCTTGAAATTGAATCGTATTTCCATCTTGCTTAAAGGTAACCATTTGATTTTCTCCTTTCTTTAACACTTCCAAACCATTCACTGAAATTTCGCCTTCTAACAAATAAATTAATGATTGATGGTGTTCTGGAATTTCTATTTCTATCTTTCCTCCTTCATTTGCTTTTACTGTAAAAACATTTACCTCAGTTTGGGTTTGTATCAAACCAGATTCATTCTTTTGATGCCCTGCAATAATATTTAATTGTACTTTTTTATCCTCAGAAAAAACTTTTGGAATTTGTTTTTCTTCTAAGTGCTGATAATGAGGCGTCATCATCTTATCTTTTGCTGGTAAATTCAACCATAACTGAATTCCTTCTAAATCTCCTCCTTTTTCTACAAAAGCTTTTGTTGGTGCTTCTGCATGAATAATTCCACTTCCAGCGGTAGTCCATTGCACCCCACCTGCTTTAACAACCATTTCATTTCCTAAGGAGTCTCTATGAAATTGTTCCCCTTTAAATAATAGCGTAATGGGCTCGAAACCCCTGTGTGGGTGCGGCCCTAAGTCAAACGGATTGTTAAATTCTGAAATTGCATAAGGTCCATAATGATGCAATAACAAAAACGGATCTACATTTTCTATTCCTTGTATTGGTAAAGGTTGTCGTAATTTTATAGGTCCCATGTTCACAAAAGGACTTGTTACTATGTGTTGTATTGTTTTAAATTTTTTCATTTATTTTTAATTAGTAATCCATTTAAGCATCAGATTTATACTATAAATAATAACGAACTAATATTTTCCAAGGGAAATAATTTGGCAAATTTTTCTATCTCATTTTATCTAAAAGATTACTTAAAACAATAGCCTCTTGTTCCGTAATATTTTCTAGAAAAGAAAGGTTATTACTATTATCTATATTTGTTAATAAATCTAATCCTTCATCCGTTATTTTAACATAAACAACTCTTCTATCCTGTTCACATCTGGCCCTTTTAATTAATTTTTTATCACAAAGCTTATCCATTAAACGAGTTGCATTTGGAGCTCTTTCTATCATTCTATCTTTTACAATTTGCACCTTAACTCTATCTTTAGCACCCCGTAAAATTCTCAAAATATTATATTGCTGTGGCGAAATGAAATAAGGTTTAAAAAACTCATTTTCCTTACTATTTAGCCAATTGGCAGTATATTTTATATTTATTAACGCTTTGACTTTATTACTTATAAATTTAGAATTGATATCTTTAGAAATGTCTCCCATAATTAATATTTGTTTTAGCTATTTAGTCTTGGATTTTAACTTTTATTCCAAAAAAGCTTAAGCCCTTAATCGTAAATCTTGCATTATCTTATTAAACTCTTCGGTTGTAGGTGTTAAATAAATTGTGTCATCTACAAATAAAGTTGGAAATTTTACAACACCACCATACAATTCTTTACTATGTTTTCTGGCTTCTACATCTTTAGAAACATCTTTGTAGATATACGGTACATCTGTTGAGTTTAAAAAATTCTTATAAGCAACGGTATAAGCGTGGCCTTGCTTGCCATATAAAATTATCTTCATTTTTATTGATTTACAGAGCTTTCAAATGTTTGTACTTGTTCTTTTAACACTTTTAATAAGTCTTTATGTATCATCTTACCTTCTTTAAAGTTATCATAAAAATTTGGAAAAGAGAAAGAAACCAACTCTTTAGCCCCCATTCTTGAGAACTTTTGAACTCCAGCTTCTAAAACAAACCTTCCGCCCATTCCCCCTGGGGATGTTGCCATTAATAATAGTGGTTTATCTCTAAAAACATTTGCTTCAACTCTAGAACTCCAATCAAAAATATTTTTAAAAGCTGCAGTATAAGACCCATTGTGTTCTGCTAATGAAACTATAAAACCATCATAAGCATCTAATAAAGCATTAAACTTTTTTATGCCTTCTGAAAATCCATTTTTCTCTTCATCTTCGCTATAAATTGGCATTTCGAAATCTCTTAAATCGATAACATCAAAACTAGTGTTTTCTAAATTTTCTGCTGCAAAAGTTGCTAATTGTTTGTTAATAGATGTTGAACTTGTACTTCCTGCAAATGCTAATATCTTTCTCATCTTAATTTAATTTATATAATTAGGGATTCAATTCTTGTTTCTCCTTTTACCATTCTGGCAACAGGACATTTACCTGCAAAAACTAACAAACGTTTTCTTTGGTCTTCGGTAATATCATTTTCAAAAGATATTTCTTCTTTAAGGTAAGAACCTTGTTCATCTTTCAATTGAAAAACGTTTACCGTAATTTCACCAACATCCCAACTTCTTCTTACTGCATACATTCTTAAAGTAATTGCAACACAACCTCCAATTGCCGTTAATAAATATTCTACAGGCGTTGGTGCGGTATCTTCTCCTCCATCAGAAAAAGGTACATCTGTAACTACATAATGATTTCTGATTTTTGCTTCTGCTAGATAATTTTTATTTGTTAAAATAACGGAAGAATTAGCCATAATAAATGAATTTATATATGTGCAAAGTTACTAAATTAAAATTTATTTACCAAGGAAAATAATATCAATACATTTAAAAATAAAATACTGTTTATTCATTGTTTTCTTACGAATAAATTCTTTGTATTATTTTTTTTTAAAATGCAATTAAACTGTTATCTAAATTACATTATTACAAAACTAAAATAATTTATTTTAAATATTTACAAAACAGCTACTTGGAAGATAATTATTTTTGATAAATAAACTTTATATTCGCCTTTAAAAATTAATTATGAAAAAAAATATTCTCCTAGTCTTTTTGCTAAGCTCTGTTTTCGCATATTCTCAGAATGATTGTTCCGATGCGTTAATAGCTTGCGGGAATAGTGGGTATCAAGATTTAAACGCTACAGGTGTTGGAACACAAGAATTAAGTGGTTCAAATACATGTGGTAGTCAGGAAAATAATAGCTTATGGTTTAGAATAAATATAAATACAGGAGGTAAATTAGGTTTTATACTTACTCCTACTTTTGCTGACGGATCAACAAATACAGATTTAACAATAGATTTTGATTTTTTTGTTTTTGGACCTAATGTCGACTGTGCAAATATAGGCCAAGCCATTCGCTGCTCAACCACAAATCCTCGTGCTGCAGGAACTACGAGTAATTTAACTGGCATGAACAGTACCGAAACGGAGACCTCTGAAGGACCCGGAGCATTAGGAAATAATTTTGTTCGTGAGTTAGACGTTATTGCTGATGATTCTTATTTCATTGTTATTGATAGACCTATAGGCACAAGTAATTTTAAAATTGAATGGACAGGAACAGCTACTTTTAACAATCCTCCAAGCGCGACTCCTCCAACAACAGGAGAATCCTATGACTTATTGTTATGTGATTCTGACGGAATAAAAGATAATAGCACTAATTTTGATTTGACCTCAAATGAAAATTCTATTTTAAACGGACAAACAAACACTTCTATAAGCTATCATACAAGTAATAACGGCGCACTCACAAATAGCAGCCCAATTCCTAATCCTTCAAATTATAAAAATATAAGTTCTCCGGAAAATATATTTATCAGACTCACAGACACAAATACACTTTGTTTTACGACTACAGAATTTGTTATAAATGCATACACAACACCTGAAATTGCTTTACAACCCGAGAACCTAATTATTGATGACCTTAATAATGATGGAAGCGAAATAGTTGATTTGACAGCTCAAGATGCTAGTATTTTTGGTACTCAAGATATTTCTGAATTTGAAATAGTGTATGCTACAGACATCACTTTTAATACAATTATTACAGACCCTGTAAACCATACAAGTGCTGTAAGTCTCGAAACTATCTATTTTAGAATTGTTAATCAAAATAATGTTACTTGTTTTTCTCAAGGTTCTTTTACGGTTACCCTATTACTCAATCAACCTCCAGAACTTACTGCCAATAACAGAGTAGCATATTGCCCTTTGAATCAAGTTAATATAGCACCAAACTTCACTATTTCAGATCCAGATGACACAGGAATTGATGCATTTTTTATTCAAATCTCTTCGGGATATGATACAGGAACTGATCAGCTAACATTAACAGGAACGCACCCTAACATAAACACTTCATGGAATACTAATGAAGGAAAATTAACATTAACACCAATAGGATCAGCTCAAATTTTACATACAGATCTAGAGTTAGCCGTAAGAAATATAATTTTTGAAAGTACAAATGCAAATATTAGCTCTGATCGTTTTTTTTCTTTCACCATAGGAGATGCCAACTACCTGCCGTCAACAGAACACTTTTATGTTTTTGAGTCAGATATAGATATTACTTGGACTGATGCAAAGACAAAAGCGGAAGGAAAAAAATATTACGGACTTCAAGGATATCTGGCGACTATACTTTCTGCGGAAGAAAGTCAAATTTCTGCAGAACAAATATCAGGTGCTGGCTGGATTGGAGCGAATGATACTAACCAGGAAGGAGTCTGGAACTGGGTTACTGGCCCTGAGGGCGTCATTAACTTCTGGAATGGTACTTTTACTGGATCAGCACCAATTGATGCAACAACTGGATTACCAATGTATTCAAATTGGAATACAAATGAACCAAATCAATCTGGAGATGAAGATTATGCCCACATAACCGATAATTCTGTTGGATTAAAAGGCTCCTGGAATGATTTACCAAATGAAGGAGGAGGAGGTGATTATCAAGCCAAAGGATATATTATAGAATATGGAGGTATGCCGGGTGACCCCATTTTACAGATTTCTGCAAGCACGAGTATCTATGTTCCTAAAATAGTAACAATAAGTGCAGATACAGAAGTGTGCGCTGGTACTTCCGTGAATTTAACAGCTGCAGTAACTGAAGGTACTATTTTTTGGTATGACGCTTTACTTGGAGGAAGTCTCGTAAGCACAGGAGATACCTTTACGACTCCAGTGCTAAATAACTCAAAAACCTACTATGCCACAGCTTCACCAATAGGATGCGCAACATCAGATAGAAAAGCGGTAGTAATAACGGTATACGATTTACCTATTGCTAATGACCCTCAAGACATTATAGTCTGTGACGATAATGGAGACGGTTTAAATAGCTTCGATTTTGATACAGATATTAGTTTGCAAATTTTAAATGGACAGTCCACCACGGACTTTGAAATCTTATATTTCAATAATCAAATAGATGCTGAAGCAAATATTACTGATACAAATTTACCCAATCCACATAATATAAATGCAGGAAGTTCAGAAAATATATTCGCTCGAATTCATAATAAAAACTACAACACTTGTTTTGATATTGTAGATTTTAACATAACAGTAACAGATTTACCAATTGCAGTTCAACCAGAACCTTATAGAATTTGTGATGATTTAGAAAGTAGCTCTGATACCGATGGCATAATAAATACATTTTTATTAAATACTAGAGATACAGAAGTTCTAGGAACTTTAGATACAAATCAATACAGTATTAGTTATCACACCTCTCAAAATGGTGCAGAAATTAACGATGTTTCTACAGTAATTCCAAAGGATTCTAATCATTCTGTAACCAACTCTCAAACCCTATTTATAAGAGTTGAAAACAAAGACAATTTAGCTTGTTATGATGCTGATAAAACTTTAGACCTATTTGTAAATCCATTACCAGTTTTAAAAACTAACCCAGAATTAGAGCAATGCATTAGTGCAGATGACAACACACCAACTGTAAATTTAACCACTGCCGAAGTAAACATTTCTGAAACTGCAAATGTTACTTTTGATTATTTTGAAGACCTTACAGCAGCAACTCAAATTATAGATCCAACTTCTTATCCTGTAATCGTAAATACTTCGCAAGCTGTTTTTGTTAGGGTTACTTCAGAATTTGGTTGCGCTAGAGACCTTATTGAATTAACTATAAATGTTGGACAAACGCCCGACAACCCTTATAACGAGACTCAAACACCAGTTTGTGATGATTTTTTAGATGCTGATGGAAATGATTCTGCTGCTAATAACGACACTGACTTTATTACCAATTTCTCTTTGGATGAAAATGCCATTACAACAAGCATTAACCCTCCTGTAAATACAATCGTTTATTTCTACGAAAATGCCGATGACAGAAACAATACTTTAAATGAAATTGATATTACAAATTATAGAAACGACATCAATCGAATTGATATCACAACGATTAATAGCGGAATCCAATTCCCTATTTATTATAAAATTTTAAGTACCGTAAACAACAACTGTCAAGGTTTAGGTGAGTTTTATTTACAAATAAATGCAACTCCAGCGGCTAGTAGCGATACTCTTTCTCCAATTTTAGAATGTGATACAGGTGCGATTGATGGGAATTATACAAATGGAAGTAATAGAAACATTGACTTAACTCAAAGAATTGACGAACTCTTTCTTGGAACTAACCAAGATCAAAATGACTATGATGTTACTTTTTACAAATCAGTAACCAATGCTTTTTCTGGTGATATTTCGAGTTCAGATTATATCGATACTCCTACTCAATTTACAAACGATGTTCCTAGCGGGTTTTCTGTGGGAGATATTGTAACGCAATCCATATTTGTACGTGTACAAAATAAAGCTACAGGTTGTGCAAATCCACACACAAGTTTTGAGGTAATCATTAATCCGATACCAATTATTACCAATCTGATTCCTGTTTTAGAAGTATGTGATATTGGTACAAATGATGGAGATGTTAGAAATGGATTGGCACAAAATATAGATGTTTCTGTAAGAGATATAGATATTATAGGAACTAGAATTGCTGCTGACTTTAAAATTACATATCATAAAACGCGAGCAGATGCAGAAGATTTGTCTTCTACAGGAATAGACAAAAATAGTTATGATTCCGATCCGACAAGAGTAACAATCAATCCAACGACAAATATTAGTGAAGAAAGTCTATTGATTAGAATTATAGAGAATAGTTCGGGCTGTGCTTTTGATCAATCAACACTTACAATTATTGTAAACCCTGAGCCTAATTTTGAAACCATATCAAATCTTTCTGAATGTGATAATAATGACGATGGTGATGATGCAAACCAAATTATTCAAACGATAGATTTAGATGGGAAAATTACTGAAATCCTAGGTGCGTCTCAAGATCCTGATGATTACATTGTTACTTTTCATGCTACAAAAACAAGTGCAACTTCTGGAGAGGATGCGATTTCATCACCCTATGCAAATACTGCTCAAATTGAAACTATTTTTGTACGAATTCAAAACAAAGCAACTTTATGTATAAATGATGAAGCAACTTTTGATATAATTGTAAATTCTTTACCAAATTTCATGGTAACTTCTCCTCAAATTATATGCTTAAATGATACTCCTAAAAATATCTCTATAGAAAATCCTGAAGCTATTTATAATTATGTCTGGAAAAATGCTAGTGGAAATGAAATTAGTGCCGAAGATAATTTAAACATTACTACCGGAGGAAGCTATACTGTAAAAGCAACAACTACTGACGGAACTAATTGTAGCAGAACAAAAACAATTGTAATAACAGAATCTAATCCTGCAGTTTTATTAACCAACTTTATTACCATTGTAGATCAAGGTAATAATATTGGAAGTGAAGACAACTTATCAATTGTAATTGATGTAATAAATAATGACTTAGGACCTGGAGATTATCAATTTGCTTTAAGAAATGATGATCAAAATACAACTACATCATATCAAGATGAACCGCTATTTGAAAACTTAGAAGGTGCTATTTATACCATTATTGTAAATGATAAAAACGGATGTGTACCAGATGCAACACTGCAAGTATCTGTGCTTCAATTCCCGAAATTCTTTACCCCAAACGGAGATGGTAAAAACGATACATATAAAGTTAAAGGAGCTAACAAAACTTTTTATCCTAATAGCAGTATAAATATCTTTAATAGATATGGAAAATTAGTGGCGCAAATACCAATCGATAGCCAAGGGTGGAACGGAACCTATAATGGTAAAAAACTTTCCTCAGATGATTATTGGTATAATATTACACTGATACCAGCAGACAACAATAAACAAATAATTAATAAAACAGGAAACTTCTCGCTTCTAAGAAAATAGTACAATCAGCCTACTATTTCCTTTTGATTTTTCATAACTTTGTTAATAATTTTGTCTTTAACATTCAACAACAAATTGGAGATTATAATTTATTTTAAATATATTTGACTCTAACAAAAGAAGTATAGTGAAATGAATAAATTAATTCCTTTAATACTCCTATTTTTTGCATTTAATACATATTCCCAAAAACAAGCTAATATTTGGTATTTTGGAGAAAATGCAGGCCTAGATTTTAATTCTTCACCCCCAGTAGCTTTAACTGACGGATTATTAAATACTCTTGAAGGCTGCTCAACATTTTCTGATGAGAATGGTGCTTTATTGTTTTATTCAGATGGTATTACTGTCTTTGACAAGAACCATACTATCATGACATACACTGATGATACTCCTGCAAATAATTTATTAGGAGACCCCTCAGCTACACAGTCTGGAATGATTATCCCTAAACCTTTATCTACTTCTATCTACTATCTTTTTACAGTTACAGATAATAGAAATTCAAATGGATTTAATGTGTACACTATTGACATGTCCTTAAAAGGAGGAAATGGACAGTTAATTGATGAGGATGGCGATGGTGTGTTTTTTGTTCAATTACAAGGTGGAGGTTGGTCTGAAAAAGTAGCAGCTGTTAAAGGACAAGATTGCAACACATTCTGGGTAGTTACAGCATCAAATAACAATTTTTATTCTTACAAAATAGATGAGTTCGGTGTAGAATCTACTCCCGTTATATCTACAGTATCAACGCGTATAGAAAAAAGAGGTTATTTAAAGTTATCTCCGGACGGCACAAAATTAGCTACGGCTAATATGGGAAGTCCCGGAAACTTGCCAAATTCTGCAATTTTATATGACTTTAGTACTACCACAGGCGCGGTAAATAATAACGAAACATTTCTAATTAATGGCTTTAATGATGGAGAAGCATATGGAGTAGAATTTTCAGCAGATTCGAAAAAAATATATATATCAACCGTGTCAGGTTTTAGGAGAAATATATCTGAGCGTGCTGAAACTTATAAACTTTTTCAATTTGATCTAACAGCTACAAATATTACTGACTCCAAAGCATTAATTCATATACAGGAAGCTTTGAGTGCAAATCATCCCGATGGTGGATATAGAGGAGCTCTCCAGTTGGGACCAGATGGAAAAATTTATGCTACAATACCAGCTGCCTATGAAGATACTGGTAGTGGATCACCATATTTAGATGTCATAGAAAATCCATCTGCAGACGCTTTAGATGTAATTTTTACTGAAGATGCTATTGATTTAGATGGAAGGTTTGCTACTCAAGGGTTACCTCCTTTTATTGCTTCTTTACTTTCGCCGATAGATATTTCAGATAATTCTGGAACAACTATTAATAATAAAGATTTAAAATATTGTAAAGGAGATGATGTTACTTTTGTATTAACAGACACAAGTATCATTGCCGCAGGCTCTAATCCCATTTTTGAATGGAGTTTTGATAATGGAACAACTTCAACTATCATTACAAATACTAATAATTTAGAATTACGAAACTTAACCACTACTAATAACGGAACATACTCATTAAAAATAGAATTAACAGATGCCTGTGGAGATCTTATACAGTTTAATGCAGTTTTTAATTTAGAAGTATTTGAAGCGGCAAGTGCAACCCAACCAGAAGATATTATTTTCTGTGATACAGACAGAAATGGTTTTAACGATTTTGATTTACAAACTGAAAGAAGTTCAGATATATTAAATGGTTTAAGTCCAACAATCTTTGATGTCTTGTATTTTGAATCTATGCAAGCTGCAAATGACAATATTTCGGGTACAGAATTCCCAAATCCATATACAAATCCTTCTGCTTTTAGTTCACAAATTATATACGCTAGAGTTCATAATAAAAATGCTCCAGAAGCCTGTTTTGAAATCACTGATTTTAAATTAGCGGTAACAGATTTACCAATTGCAGTTCAACCAGAACCTTATAGAATTTGTGATGATTTAGAAAGTAGCTCTGATACCGATGGCATAATAAATACATTTTTATTAAATACTAGAGATACAGAAGTTCTAGGAACTTTAGATACAAATCAATACAGTATTAGTTATCACACCTCTCAAAATGGTGCAGAAATTAACGATGTTTCTACAGTAATTCCAAAGGATTCTAATCATTCTGTAACCAACTCTCAAACCCTATTTATAAGAGTTGAAAACAAAGACAATTTAGCTTGTTATGATGCTGATAAAACTTTAGACCTATTTGTAAATCCATTACCAGTTTTAAAAACTAACCCAGAATTAGAGCAATGCATTAGTGCAGATGACAACACACCAACTGTAAATTTAACCACTGCCGAAGTAAACATTTCTGAAACTGCAAATGTTACTTTTGATTATTTTGAAGACCTTACAGCAGCAACTCAAATTATAGATCCAACTTCTTATCCTGTAATCGTAAATACTTCGCAAGCTGTTTTTGTTAGGGTTACTTCAGAATTTGGTTGCGCTAGAGACCTTATTGAATTAACTATAAATGTTGGACAAACGCCCGACAACCCTTATAACGAGACTCAAACACCAGTTTGTGATGATTTTTTAGATGCTGATGGAAATGATTCTGCTGCTAATAACGACACTGACTTTATTACCAATTTCTCTTTGGATGAAAATGCCATTACAACAAGCATTAACCCTCCTGTAAATACAATCGTTTATTTCTACGAAAATGCCGATGACAGAAACAATACTTTAAATGAAATTGATATTACAAATTATAGAAACGACATCAATCGAATTGATATCACAACGATTAATAGCGGAATCCAATTCCCTATTTATTATAAAATTTTAAGTACCGTAAACAACAACTGTCAAGGTTTAGGTGAGTTTTATTTACAAATAAATGCAACTCCAGCGGCTAGTAGCGATACTCTTTCTCCAATTTTAGAATGTGATACAGGTGCGATTGATGGGAATTATACAAATGGAAGTAATAGAAACATTGACTTAACTCAAAGAATTGACGAACTCTTTCTTGGAACTAACCAAGATCAAAATGACTATGATGTTACTTTTTACAAATCAGTAACCAATGCTTTTTCTGGTGATATTTCGAGTTCAGATTATATCGATACTCCTACTCAATTTACAAACGATGTTCCTAGCGGGTTTTCTGTGGGAGATATTGTAACGCAATCCATATTTGTACGTGTACAAAATAAAGCTACAGGTTGTGCAAATCCACACACAAGTTTTGAGGTAATCATTAATCCGATACCAATTATTACCAATCTGATTCCTGTTTTAGAAGTGTGTGATATTGGTACAAATGATGGAGATGTTAGAAATGGATTGGCACAAAATATAGATGTTTCTGTAAGAGATATAGATATTATAGGAACTAGAATTGCTGCTGACTTTAAAATTACATATCATAAAACGCGAGCAGATGCAGAAGATTTGTCTTCTACAGGAATAGACAAAAATAGTTATGATTCCGATCCGACAAGAGTAACAATCAATCCAACGACAAATATTAGTGAAGAAAGTCTATTGATTAGAATTATAGAGAATAGTTCGGGCTGTGCTTTTGATCAATCAACACTTACAATTATTGTAAACCCTGAGCCTAATTTTGAAACCATATCAAATCTTTCTGAATGTGATAATAATGACGATGGTGATGATGCAAACCAAATTATTCAAACGATAGATTTAGATGGGAAAATTACTGAAATCCTAGGTGCGTCTCAAGATCCTGATGATTACATTGTTACTTTTCATGCTACAAAAACAAGTGCAACTTCTGGAGAGGATGCGATTTCATCACCCTATGCAAATACTGCTCAAATTGAAACTATTTTTGTACGAATTCAAAACAAAGCAACTTTATGTATAAATGATGAAGCAACTTTTGATATAATTGTAAATTCTTTACCAAATTTCATGGTAACTTCTCCTCAAATTATATGCTTAAATGATACTCCTAAAAATATCTCTATAGAAAATCCTGAAGCTATTTATAATTATGTCTGGAAAAATGCTAGTGGAAATGAAATTAGTGCCGAAGATAATTTAAACATTACTACCGGAGGAAGCTATACTGTAAAAGCAACAACTACTGACGGAACTAATTGTAGCAGAACAAAAACAATTGTAATAACAGAATCTAATCCTGCAGTTTTATTAACCAACTTTATTACCATTGTAGATCAAGGTAATAATATTGGAAGTGAAGACAACTTATCAATTGTAATTGATGTAATAAATAATGACTTAGGACCTGGAGATTATCAATTTGCTTTAAGAAATGATGATCAAAATACAACTACATCATATCAAGATGAACCGCTATTTGAAAACTTAGAAGGTGCTATTTATACCATTATTGTAAATGATAAAAACGGATGTGTACCAGATGCAACACTGCAAGTATCTGTGCTTCAATTCCCGAAATTCTTTACCCCAAACGGAGATGGTAAAAACGATACATATAGAGTTAAAGGAGCTAACAAAACTTTTTACCCTAACAGTAGTATAAATATCTTTAATAGATATGGAAAATTAGTGGCGCAAATACCAATCGATAGCCAAGGATGGAACGGAACCTATAATGGTAAAAAACTTTCCTCAGATGATTATTGGTATAATATTACATTGATACCAGCAGATAACAATAAACAAATAATTAATAAAACAGGAAACTTCTCGCTTCTAAGAAAATAAATATTGGTTTTAAAATCTTAAAAAATACGGATACTTTTTTACAAAGTATCCGTATTTTTACAGTATGGAATTTAACTTAGTATCAGAATTTTCTCCTACAGGAGATCAACCCCAAGCAATAAAAGAACTTTCTGATGGTATTAATACTGGTGAAAAATTTCAGACGCTTTTAGGAGTAACAGGATCTGGTAAAACATTTACAGTAGCTAATGTTGTAAAAGAAGTAAAAAAGCCAACCTTAGTTTTAGCACATAACAAAACTTTAGCAGCACAATTGTATTCAGAGTTTAAACAGTTTTTTCCAGAAAATGCTGTGGAATATTTTGTTTCTTATTATGATTACTATCAGCCAGAAGCCTATATTCCAGTTACAGGAACCTACATAGAAAAAGATTTATCTATCAATGAAGACATAGAAAGATTGCGTTTAAGTACTACTTCTTCTCTACTCTCTGGGAGAAGAGACGTTTTAGTAGTGGCCTCTGTTTCATGTTTATATGGTATTGGAAATCCTACAGAATTTAAAAAAAATGTAATTCCCGTTGCAGTAGGCCAGTTACTTTCTAGAACAAAATTCTTACATCAACTCGTACAAAGTTTATACTCTAGAACTGAGCACGAGATAAAGAGTGGAACTTTTAAGGTAAAAGGTGATGTGGTAACAATTTATCCTTCTTATGGCGATAATGGGTATCGAATTCATTTTTTTGGTGATGAAATAGAAGAAATAGAATTATTTGATTTAGAAAGTAACATTGTGATCAATACCTTTGAAGAATTAAGTATTTATCCTGCAAACTTATTTGTTACTTCTCCAGATGTTTTACAAAATGCCATACATCAGATTCAAGAAGATATGATGAAACAGGTAGATTTTTTCAATGAAATTGGAAAACACTTAGAGGCAAAAAGAATTAAAGAACGTACAGAATTCGATTTAGAAATGATTCGTGAATTAGGCTATTGTTCTGGTATTGAGAACTATTCAAGATATTTAGATGGTAGAGAACCCGGAACAAGACCTTTTTGTTTGTTAGATTACTTTCCTAATGATTATCTAATGATTATTGATGAAAGTCATGTTACTGTGCCTCAAACACACGCAATGTACGGTGGTGATAGAAGTAGAAAAGAAAATTTAGTAGAATACGGATTCCGATTGCCTGCTGCGATGGATAATAGACCTTTAAAGTTTGATGAATTTGAAGCCATTCAAAATCAGACTATATTTGTCTCTGCAACACCAGCAGATTACGAGCTTCAAAAAACAGAAGGTGTCTTTGTAGAGCAAATTATTAGACCAACGGGGTTACTAGACCCTATAATTGAAGTAAGACCCAGTTTAAATCAGATAGATGATTTAATTGAAGAAATACAAATTAGAGTAGAAAAAAACGAGCGTACGCTGGTAACTACACTTACTAAAAGAATGGCAGAAGAATTAACAAAATATCTTGCAAGAGTAGACATACGCTG
Source organism: uncultured Polaribacter sp. (assembly GCA_937771065.1). Classification (GTDB taxonomy): domain Bacteria; phylum Bacteroidota; class Bacteroidia; order Flavobacteriales; family Flavobacteriaceae; genus Polaribacter. The sequence continues at coordinate 58,731 of CALJHU010000013.1, forward strand.
CAGATACATACATTCTGATGTAGATACTTTAGAACGTGTAGAGATTATGCAAGACTTGCGTAAAGGTTTGTTTGATGTTTTAATTGGTGTAAATTTATTACGTGAAGGTTTAGATTTACCTGAGGTCTCTTTAGTTGCAATTTTAGACGCAGATAAAGAAGGTTTTTTAAGAAACGTAAAATCATTGACGCAAACGATTGGTAGGGCTGCTAGAAATATAAATGGGCGTGCAATTTTATATGCAGATAAGATGACTAAAAGCATGGAAAAGACCATAGAAGAAACCGACAGGAGAAGAGACAAACAAATAGCATACAATACAAAGCATAACATTACACCCACTCAAATTAATAAAAAAATAGATGATACGTTAACAAAATCGGCGGTTTCGAGTTATCATTATGACAATGCAAAACAAGTGGCAGCCGAACAAGATTTGCAGTATTTACCAAAAGAAGAAATAGAAAAACGTATTAGAGAAAAACGCAAACATATGGAAGCTGCTGCTAAAGAATTAGACTTTATTGTGGCTGCCAAACTGCGAGATGAAATTGCTGTTTTGAAGGAGAAATTGTAACTCTTTATATTTAAAATAAAATATGAAAAAATCACAACTTATTTTATTACTCTCTTTTAACCTGCTACTATGTAGTGCTCCTATTGTTGCACAATGCAATGACTTAGCAATAGATAACATAAGCAATCCTGGACCTTATAATGTAGAAACTATAACTGAAATAGATGGAATACGAAATGGTCCCTTTTATTTTGGAGCGACTATATACTACCCAACAAATAAGACTGAGCTTTTAGCTAGTATTGCAATCGTACCTGGTTTTACAGCACTTCCTTCAAGTGTTGAGGATTGGGGACCTTTCTATGCATCTCATGGAATAGTGTGTATTATTATAGGTACAAATTCTATTTATGACTTTCCAGAAGCACGCGCTATCGCTCTCTTAGATGCCTTAGAAACCATAAAACAAGAAAACAGTAGAGCATCATCTCCACTTAAAGATTTACTTGACTTAAATAAATTAGCCGTTAGTGGCTGGTCTATGGGCGGTGGCGGAGCGCAAAGAGCTGCTGTAATTGACAACACTATTACTGCTGTTGTTGCCTTATGCCCATATCTAAACGACCCTCAATTAAATCACTCGAGTCCTGTACTAATCTTTAGTGGTGAAAATGATGCTATAGCACCTCCTGAGCAACAGGCAAATATTCATTACAATCAAACACCAAGTACCACCAATAAAGTACTATTCGAAATTAAAAATGGAAACCACTATGTAGCCAATTCGCCGAATGGAGGAGATGGAGCCGTTGGAAGACTAGCGCTGACATGGATTAAATTATATTTAGAAGGCAATAACTGTTATTGTTCTCTATTAAAAGGCCATATTTCATCAAACCCAATAGCTACATCTGTTATTCAGGAAAATTTCGAATGTGCGTCGTTAGCTGTAAATAAGGAAGAATTGGCTATTAAAGTGTATCCAAACCCTGTAAAAAACTTCATTAATGTAAAGATTTATAAAAACGTACATTACAAAGTTTTTTCAATATTAGGGCAGCGCTTATCTGAAGGATATCTTACTGGAGACACTAAGCAAATTGACTTGTCACAATTTTCTAAAGGATTGTATTACCTCAATATAGAAGGACACATCATAAAACTAATAAAAAACAAGTAACCAACTATAATAAAACAGTTTATGCTACTTGGTTAATTGTGAATACTTAAACAACAGTAACATTAAAAGTTTTTTCATGACGTATCTTTTAAATTTTAAATAAATTAACAAAAAAAAAGCCTCACAAATTGTAAGGCTTTTTGTATTTATTGTAAAGAAACTTTATGAAGCTTCTAAAACTTCTTGCACTTTATCTGCAGCTTCTTGAAATTCTGTAGCAGAAATAATTTCCATTCCAGAATTGTCTATTAACTGTTTCGCTTCTTTAGCATTGGTACCTTGCAATCTACAAATAATTGGAACGGTAATTTTATCTCCCATACTCTTATAAGCATCTACAACACCTTGTGCAACTCTATCACAACGCACAATACCACCAAAAATATTTACTAAAATTGCTTTTACATTACTATCTTTTAATATAATACCAAAAGCTTTTTCTACACGCTCTGCATCTGCGGTACCACCAACATCTAAAAAGTTAGCAGGCTCACCACCAGACTCTTTAATTAAATCCATAGTTCCCATTGCTAAACCAGCTCCGTTTACCATACAACCTACGTTTCCGTCTAAATCCACATAATTTAAACCAGCAGCCTTTGCTTCTACTTCAATAGGATTTTCTTCACGTAAATCACGCATTTCTGCATAGTCTTTATGTCTGTATAAAGCATTTTCATCTAAAGAAACTTTAGCATCTACTGCCATAATTTTAGAATCAGATGTTTTTAAAACTGGATTTATTTCAAACATAGCAGAATCTGAACCAATGTATGCTTTGTATAAGTTGGTTACAAATTTTGTCATTTCTTTAAAAGCAACACCAGATAAACCTAAATTAAAAGCTACTTTTCTAGCTTGAAAAGGCATGATACCTAATAATGCATCAATTTCTTCTGTAAAAATTAAATGCGGAGTTTCTTCTGCAACAGTTTCGATATCCATTCCACCTTCCGTAGAATACATAATCATATTTTTACCCGTTGCTCTATTCAATAAAACAGACATATAATATTCGTCTGGCTCAGAATCTCCAGGATAATACACATCTTCACAAATTAAAACTTGGTTTACTAATTTTCCTTCAGCAGAAGTTTGAGGGGTGATTAACATCATTCCCAATATATCATTAGAAATACTTTCTACTTCTTGTAAGTTTTTAGCCAACTTTACACCTCCACCTTTTCCACGACCACCAGCATGAACCTGTGCTTTAATCACATGCCAACCAGTTCCTGTATCTTCAGTAAGTTTTTTTGCAGCAGCTACAGCCTCTGCAGGAGTATTCGCAACAATTCCGCGTTGTATTCTAACGCCAAAACTATTTAATATTTCTTTTCCTTGATATTCGTGTAAGTTCATTCTATAACTGTTTTAAAACGGTGACAAAAATACAAATTCAGAAGTTATTTTATGTAACGTTTTAAATAAAAAATAAAAAATATTTAAATTATTAATGTTTACAATTAAATCTGAAATTAAAAAGACATTTATGGCATTCTAATTTCTTTTTTATACATTCGTTTCTAAATTAGAGAAGGTATGATTGTTTGTAAAAATATACACAAAAAGTACGGTGAAGTTGAAGTCTTAAAAGGAGTAGATGTGCATATTAAAAAAGGAGAAATTGTTGCAATTGTAGGACCTTCTGGAGCAGGAAAAACAACACTCTTACAAATATTAGGCACCCTCGATAAACCTGAAGCTACAGAAGATTTTAACCTTTCCTTAAACGCTATTTCACTTCAAAATCTATCTGATAAAGAATTATCTTCTTTTAGAAACAAGCACATTGGTTTTATTTTTCAGTTTCATCAATTATTACCAGAATTTACAGCTTTAGAAAATGTATGCATTCCTGCTTTTATTGGAAAAAAATCAAAAAAAGAAACCGAAAAAAGAGCAAAAGAAATTTTAGATTTCTTAGGATTGTCGCATAGAATAAACCACAAACCAAATGAACTTTCTGGTGGTGAACAGCAAAGGGTTGCAGTTGCTAGAGCATTAATTAACAATCCAGCTGTTATTTTAGCAGATGAACCTAGTGGTAATTTAGATAGTGAATCTGCTAAAAATTTACACGAATTATTTTTTAAACTGCGTGATGAATACGGACAAACCTTTGTCCTTGTTACACACAATGAAGAATTAGCAGCAATGGCGGATAGAAAGTTAACCATGAAGGATGGTGTAATTGTTTAAATTTGTAACATTCTACTCCTTTATGCTACTAATTTTAAAAATATATGATGAAGGAAACCTTTCAAAACTTAATAGCCTATTTAAAAAACCCAGTTTTAGAAAAAGATTCAAATGAAAGTTTGAATGATAAATTTAAAATATTTTTTCACCTTTTAATCATTAGTTTAATAACGAGTGTAATCGTTACCCCATTTTATTTTGTTATTGAAGAATTAAATCTGGTAAAAATGGATACCCACAAGGTAGAAGAAATGTTTAACGGTATGGGCATTCTTAAAATTTTATTAATAGCAGCTATCATAACAGCAATTATAAAAGAATTAATCTTTAGAGTTCTGATTACGGCTTTCAAAAAACCAAAATCCTTTAAGCAAAGCTTTTATACTTTTTCTATAACTTTTGGAATTATACATATTTTTAATTTTGAAATAACCACAAATGTCTTACTCTTAATTCCTTTATTAGTCTTACCACAATTACTTGTTGGTACTTATTTTGGTTATATTCAAATGCGCTTCGGCATACTGTGGTCTATGTTACTGCATAGATGTTATAATTACAATTATTTTTTACGTTAAATAATCATGATAAAAAAATTGGGAATCTTTTTAGTTATAAGTATCACATTAAGCTCATGTGCAACCCTATTAAATAGAAAAAAAACAATACTTAAAATTTCTTCGGATACTGAGAGTAAAATTGTCTTCAATAAAGACACCATCTTCACGAACCAAAAACAAAGTACAATAAGACCGCTTCGTTCAAAGAAAACCATTATAATATCAGTTTTAAAAGACAGTTTAAAACAAGATTTTTATTTAAAACCAAAATTGTCGAGTATACTATGGTTGAACGCTTATACTTTTGGTTCAGGAATGCTGATAGACCTTCAAAGCAACAAGCGTTTTACTTATAAACATAATTTGTATTTTGTAACGGACAGCATATCACAAAAAATAGTTATCAGTCATAAAAAAGTAGCACTGCTGCCTAAAAACAAATTTTTCTTATTTACGACTCCTTTGCTAACGTTTGATTTCTTTTCTATACCTATTCTCAGTTTAGGTTTAGAATACTTTATTAAAGACAACCTTAGTTTAAGTGCAGCATACGGTGTGCAGGTTCGTGCTATTAATTACAAACAACCAAACGTTTTATACCTTAAAGATAAAGCAACAACATACCGCCTAGAAGCAAAGTGGTACAACGGAATTAATTTAAGCAAAAATGCTCATTTAAACGAGTACATAGCGCTTGAATTCAGAGAAATTAGAAGTCAGTATAATGATCATATCAATTATTCTGAAAGAAACAATTCAAATCGAAATAACTACATCATAGATGATTTTGCCACAATAAAAAGAGTGGCAGTTCTTAATCTAAAATACGGGATATTAGTTCCTCTTGGAAATAGGTTCTATTTCGATTTTTATTCTGGCTTTGGTATCCGAATTAAAAGGTTTGACTACCTAAATTTAGAATACAATAAAACAATTCATCAAATTTATGAAGAAGATGATCTTTTCCCTTCTTTTCCTTTAAGAGGAATTGAAGATTATCGTAAAAAAAACTTGTTAAACTATTCATTAGGTTTTAAATTTGGAATTAAATTATAGAAAATGAAAAAAGCCGAACTAAAAGAATTTTTAGATGAGAAAGTAATTTTATATAACAATCCTAAATTTATAGACTCAGACCCAATTCAAATTCCACATCTTTTTTCTCAAAAAGAAGATATGGAGATTTCAGGGTTTTTAACAGCTATTATTTCCTGGGGAAACAGAACAATGATTATTAGAAACGCTCATAAAATGATGGATTTACTTGATAATTCACCACATGACTTTATTCTAAATCATAAAGAAAAAGACTTGAAGCACTTAGAAGGTTTTGTGCATAGAACTTTTAATTATATCGATTTTCAACAATTTATAAAATCACTACAACATATTTATTTGCAGCACGGTGGTTTGGAACAAGCACTTTCTATTAAAGACGGATCTAAAACCTATCAAACTGCAATCAATAACTTTAAAACTTTATTTTTTGAGGTCGACCACCAAACAAGAACTCAAAAACACATTTCAGATCCTTTAAAAAATTCGGCAGCAAAACGTATTAACATGTTTTTACGTTGGATGGTACGAAATGACAAAGCTGGTGTAGATTTCGGTATCTGGAAAACACACAACTCGGCCCATTTGTCTTGTCCTTTAGATGTGCATTCCGGTAACGTCGCAAGAAAGTTAAAACTATTGCTAAGAAAACAAAACGATTGGAAGGCAGTTGCTGAGTTAGATAAAAACCTAAGAAGCTTAGATGCTTCAGATCCTGTGAAATATGATTTTGCACTATTTGGCTTAGGTGTTTTTGAAAAGTTTTAACTAAAAATGAACAAGTGTTTCTAAATCCTTTTATTTGTAATAAATTTATATTTTCACAACTTCATAAGTATTGATAAATGCAATTTAAAAATATTGAAATTTTATACTTTTTAGGGTTCTTAATTATCCCTATTTTAATACATCTTTTTCAACTTCAAAAGTTTGTAAAAGTACCTTTTACGAATGTTACCTTTTTACAAAAAATACAGCAAGAAACACGCAAAAGTTCTCACATAAAAAAATGGTTAATTTTGGTTACAAGATTACTATTATTAAGTGCAATTATTTTTGCCTTTTCTCAACCTTTTCTTAGTAATAAAGATGACAATAAAAAAGAACATACTTTTATCTATTTAGACAACTCTTTAAGTACAAACACCAAAGGAGAAAAGGGTGATTTATTAAAAATAGCGGTACAAGAAATTATAAAAAACACTGCAGATAAAAACAGATATTCATTACGAACTAATACCGGATTTTATAAAGACCTTAGTAAAAATGCTCTAAAAAATAGATTATTAAAAGTAGATTATTCTTCAAAAAAATTAAATTTATCTACACTTTTACTACAGATAAACAAAGAAAAAAAAATAAAAACAAAAGCTTTAAATAATGTAGTCTTAATTTCTGATTTTCAGACTAATTACAATAACAAGTTTACAAATGTAACAAGCCCTTTTTCGGCTATAAAACTAGAAGCTATCAAGAAAGATAACCTATCTATAGATAGTGTCTTTATCAATAATAAAAATGCAGATAATTTTAGGTTAAATGTAGTAATAAGAAATCAAGGTCCCAAAAAAGACGTTGTACCTATTGCTATTTTCAATGGAAAAAACCTACTTAGTAAACAATCCGTCTCTATCGAAAAAAATAGAGAAAAGATCGTTGTATTTACCTTACAAAATACGGTCAATTTATTAGGTAAAATTAAACTTAATTTTAGCGATATATTTTTGCATGATAATACATATTACTTCGCTTTAAACAACAATCAAAAAACACCCATTTTAGCAATTGGAAAGAAGGCTAATTTTTTGTCAAAAATATACACAAAAGAAGTATTTAAATTTATAAATAATCCTATTCAAAACATCAATTACAATACCCTTCAAAACCAACAATTAATCATACTAAATGAAGTCGTAAAGTTTCCAGAAATCTTAATTAATAGCTTAGTTGATTTTTCTAAAAATGGTGGGAGTATTGTAATTATTCCAAATGAAGAAATAAACCTTTCATCTTACAATAGATTGCTAACAAAACTAAATTTAGGGAAAATTACAACCAAGAAAAAAGATACTTTAAAAATTACAAATATTAATTATTCACATCCTGTATTTAAAAATGTTTTTTCTAAAAAAATAACTAATTTTCAATACCCAAGGGTTCTAAGCTACTACCCTGTTATAGGAAATACTTCTAAAATAGTCTCTTTTGAGAATAATATACCTTTCATAAGTCAGTTATCAAATAGTAAAACCTATTTTATTTCTAGTGCTTTAAATAAAAAAAACAGCAACTTTTTAAACTCTCCTTTGATTGTGCCTGTTTTTTACAATTTTGGCGAGATGAGTTTTAAGTACCCCAAATTAGCTTATAGAATAGATCAAGAAAACACAATTGAAATTGAAACTAAAATGCGTAAAAATAAAATTTTAGCAATTGCTAAAAACGGCGCTTCTTTTATTCCTCTGCAACAAACCTACCAAAACAAAGTTGTTCTTACAACAAAAGAACAACCACTAAAAGCTGGATTTTATAAAGTTTTAAAAGAAAAAAAGAAAATTAAAGACTTGGCTTTTAATTACCCAAAAGAGGAAAGTTTATTAAATTTTATAGATGCTAACGTATTAAAAGAAATACATAAAAACACTACTGTTTCTTCATCTATAAGTGAAATATTTAAACAAATAAATAAAAATAATGAAGTTCATTGGCTTTGGAAATGGTTTTTAACCTTGGCAATTGTATCTTTGTTCTTAGAAATTTTGATTTTAAAATTCTATACACCATGATTACGCTTATTAAATCGGCAACGATTATAGATTCTTCAAGTCCCTTCCACCAGCAAAAAAAAGATATTTTAATTCAAGACGGTAGTATTAAAAAGATTGATAGTAACATACCATCTAAAAAAGAATATACTATTGTAGAAAGAGAAAACCTTCATATTTCTTGTGGATGGTTTGATACTAGTATTTCTCTCGGAGAGCCTGGTTATGAAGAAAGAGAAACTATTAAAAACGGATTGCAAGTTGCAGCAAAAAGTGGCTTTACAGCTGTTGCAGTAAACGCAAACTCCAACCCAATAATTGATACCAAGTCTGCTGTAGAATTCCTAATACACAAAGCACATGGTTTTGCTACAAACCTCCACCCTATTGCAGCTTTAACGCAAGGAAGCAAGGGCATTAATATGGCGGAACTATACGACATGCAACAATCTGGAGCGATTGCTTTTGGAGATTATAAAAAACCAATAGCGCACGATAACCTCATGAAAGTGGCACTGTTATATGCCCAAAACTTTGATGGCTTGGTCTTAAGTTTTCCAAAAAACAAATCAATTGCTGGAGAAGGAATAGCACATGAAGGTGTTCATAGCACAAAATTAGGCTTAAAAGGAATTCCTGCCTTGGCAGAAGAGTTACAAATTGTAAGAGATCTCTTTTTATTAGAATATACTGGAGGTAAATTACACATCCCAACCATTTCCTCTGCAAAATCTGTAGGCTTAATTAAAGAAGCTAAAAAGAACGGTTTACAAGTTTCTTGCAGTGTTGCTGCACATCATTTAACACTAACAGACAATGAGTTACATGAATTTGACAGTAACTTCAAGACAAACCCACCTCTTCGGACAAAGGCAGATTGTAAAGCGTTGCAAAAAGGTGTTAAAACAGGTGTTATCGATATTATCACATCAGACCACAATCCTATAGATATTGAACATAAAAAAGTAGAATTCAGCGAAGCAAAGGACGGAACCATTGGTCTAGAAAGTTTATTTGGAGCAGTAAATTCAGTTTTAGATTTAGAAGATTTTATCGAAAGTATCACTTCAAAACCAAGAGCAGTTTTTGGCCTAGACCCAATTTCTATTGCAGAAGGTGAAATAGCTGATATTTCACTTTTTAATCCTGAAAAGCAATATACGTTCACTAAAGAACACGCCTTATCTACCTCTAAAAATAGTGCCTTTTTTAATAAAAAAATGAATGGAAAAGCATACGGTATTTTCTCAAACAAACAACTGATTTTAAATTCATAATACAATGAAAAACCACACTATAAAAGAAGGTAAAACTGCCGCACTTATAAGTTACATACCAGTTATTGGAGCGCCAATTGCTTTCTTTTTAAATAAGAATAAAAGAAATTATTTTGCTAGTTTTCATATTAGACAGACATTTGGTTTAAACATTCTATACTTCATAAATAAATGGATTGTTTATGAATATTTTGGATTAACAGCTTTCAATATTGGAAAAGGTGGTGTTTTAGTACTTTTTATATTGGGTGGCCTAGGAGCCCTCAGAGAACAGGAAAAATTAGTACCATTACTAGGAGATAAGTTTCAAGAATGGTTTAAAAATATTTAATTCAGAATGCGTAAATTACAGTATATCGTTAGAGAACCAAAAATTGCATCCCAAAATCCGCCTTTATTAATTTTACTGCATGGTTACGGTAGTAATGAGCATGATTTATTTTCTTTTGCCGAAGAGTTACCAGATGACCTGCTAATTGTTAGTGCACAAGCACCACTTTCGATTGGAAACGGCGGTTACGCTTGGTATTCTATTAATTTTGACGAAATAAACGGAAAGTTCTCTGATTTAAAAGAAGCAAAAGAAGCTATTGATGATATTGCGGGTTTTATTGACGATATTAAAAATAAATATACCCCAAATCCAGAAAAAACTTTTTTACTAGGTTTTAGCCAAGGAGCAATTTTAAGTTATTCTTTCAGTTTTTTCTATCCAAACAAAATACAACACGTACTTGCGTTAAGCGGCTATGTTAATACAGCATTGCTTCCCGAAAATATTTCAACAGATATTAAAACAGATTACTACTGTTCTCATGGTTCTGTAGATCAAGTTTTACCTGTAGCATGGGCAAGAAACTCAAAACCGTTTTTAGACAACTTAGGTTTTAAGAATGAGTATTCAGAATATAATGTTGGGCATGGTGTTGCACCGAAAAACTTTTATAGTTTTAAAAACTGGATTGAAGCACGTTTGTAAATCTATTTAAGAGATTAGGAAATAGCGTTTAAATTGAAGCATCTAAAAAGAAACCTTTGTATGGATATCACAAAAATTAGATCTCTCTTTCCGATTACAGCGGAAGCTACTTATCTAAATAGCGCCTCGCAAGCACCTTTAAACACATGTGTTCAAAATAAGCTGGAAGCGTATCTAAAATCAGAAATAACTTTTGAAGGTGAAAAAGGGTTTAATCGTGATGATATCCGCATTCCTTTAGCTAATTTATTAGGTGGCTCTTCAGAAGAATATGCTCTAACTACTAGTACTGGACACGGTTTAGGAATGATCGCGCAAGGCATCGATTTCAAAAAAGGAGATAATATTATTATTCCCGAAAAAGAGCACTGGAACAACTCTTTTCCTTGGCTAAATTTAGAAAGCAAAGGTGTAGCAATAAGATTTGCAAAATTAAATAAAGACAATAGTCTCAATCCTGAAGCAATAGAAAAACTAATAGACAACCAAACGCGCGTTGTGGCAATTGCAGCAGTTCGTTTTAATAGTGGTTTTAGACCTAATTTATCTAAAATAAGCAAAATAGCACATTCGAAAAATGCTTTATTTGTTGTAGACGCTGCACAAGGCGCGGGCATGGTTCCTATAGACGTTGTTAAAGACGGTATTGATATTATGGCCGGCTGTGGCTTTAAATGGTTACTGGGAATGCACGGAACAGGATTCTTATATGTAAGTAAACGTGTTGTAAAAATGATACAACCTGTTTTACCAGGAATGTATGCGGCACATATGAACTATGACAAACTTTCTTACTATGAAGATGCTCGGAAATTTGAAACCGGCACCCTTGCATATTCGTTGTTTACTGCTTGGTCCGCTGGTTTAGAGTTACTACTTTCCATTGGTATAGATACTGTTTATAAAAAGGCACTAGAAAACACAACTCTTATTATAAATGGGCTTCAAATTAACAATTACAACTTAGTAACACCTATTAAAAACAAAGAAGAAAGAAGCGCTATTGTTCATTTTAATTCGAACTCTTTTACAGAAACTAAAATACTATTTAAAAAATTAAAACAACATAAGGTAGTGGTTTCGTTGCAAGGAGAAAATTTAAGGGTGAGTCCAAATTTCTTTACCACAAAAGAAGAAATTGAGGTGTTTTTAAGTTTTCTTTAAAAAAGCACATACAAAGTAGTTACTAAAATTCCTTTATTGACCTCTAAAGGAAAAGCAATCAATTGTTTTTCTTCTTTTACTTTCAGATGAAATGGTGGCGCTACTAAATTAATGCCGCTTTTCTTTTTTAATCTAATTCCTTGACCAGATATAATATCTTTATTAGGAATAAATGCTCCTTCAGGAACATGTTCTGTAAGAATTAAGTATTTAAAATTTAATAACTTATTTACAATAGCCTGCACTTCTCCATTCGACAAATGCTGCAATACCTGCCTAATAATGGCACAATCTCCCATAGGCAAATCGGCTACAGCAATATCTGAACAATGAAACTCTAAGTTTTGTTCCTTAAATTTTTCTTTATTGAAGGCTATTAGCGGCGCTACAATATCTATAGCAACATAATTTTTAGTATATGCTACCAACTCTTTGCCTACATTAAAATCGCCACAGCCTAAATCGCAGACCGAAATTGGTGTTTTAAAAGATGTTAAAAATGAAATTACTGCCGCTATATACGGTTTTACAATATCCAATTGATGTGATCCTGAACCAGAATAAAAATTAGAATTATTACCTCCCCAAAGCTTTAGTTCATACACCTGCTCCATCGCTGCTTTTGTTGACCAAGGTGTCTTCATTTTTTTAAGTACTTCTTTCATTTTCACTAAAGGTCTGCACAGCAAAATTATAAGGTATTAACGGTATTTTAAAGGCTGTAAATTAGGCAATAGCAAATTTACAGAAATTCTTGTTTTAAATTCAGAATTCAATAAAAAATATACTTTCTTTTAAACTACCTTTGCACTAAAAATAATACATGCAGTTTTCTGATTTTCCTTTTAATAAATCAATCTTAAAAGCCGTTGCTGAAGAGCGATTTCAAATACCGACTTTAGTACAGCAAAAAGCGATTCCTTTAGTATTAGAAAAAAAGAATGTAATTGTTTCTGCACAAACAGGTACTGGAAAAACTGCTGCTTTTGCGTTGCCAATTATTCAATTATTGTTTGATGAGCAAGAAGAAGAAAAGAGAGATAAAAAGATAAGATCTTTGGTAGTAACACCTACACGTGAACTAGCAATTCAGATTTTAGAAAACTTTAAAAGCTTTAGCAAATATTCTAATTTAGAGGCTACCGCAGTTTTTGGTGGCGTTTCTTTAGAACCACAAAAAGAAATTTTAGGTAAAGGAGTAGATATCTTAATTGCAACGCCTGGTAGATTAATTGACCTGCAAATGCAAGGGAATATTGATTTAAGCGCTGTAGAAATTTTTGTCTTAGATGAAGCCGATTTAATGTTAGACATGGGTTTTATTGCTGATATTAAGAAAATAGAAGCTTTATGTCCAAAGAAAAAGCAAACCTTACTATTTTCTGCAACTATGCCAGAAAAGATAGTAGAACTGGCAAAAAGAGTTATTAAGAGTCCGGTTGTAATAGAGATAAATCCAGAAGAAACTACCGCAAAAAATATAGGACAATTATTATACTATCTTCCAAAGAAAAATAAGACAGACTTGTGTTTAGACTTGTTGCGAACTACTATTAATGGAAAAATCATCATTTTTAGACGCACAAAGTTTGGAGTCGATAAATTAGAAGAATCTTTGATTAAAAATGGGTATAAAGTAGCCAGTATTCATGGTGACAAAACACAGATTGTTAGAAATAAAGCTATTGAAGATTTTAAAGAAAAAAAAGCACATATTTTAATTGCTACAGATGTAGCATCTCGAGGGATAGACATTACCAATGTAGATGCTATTATTAATTTCGATATTCCGAACATCCCAGAAACCTATATTCATAGAATTGGTAGAACAGGTAGAGCTGGTAAATCTGGTATTGCTTTTTCTTTCTGTTCTCCTGACGAAAATGCATATATTAAGCTAATTGAAACCTTAATTGAGAAACCAATTAAAATAATTATAGAGCACCCGTATGTTATAGATAAACCAAAACATAAAAAACTACAACCCAATACCGTTAGTAAAAATAAAAAAGGAAGAAAATCTGAAGCTTCTAAAAAGAAAAAGAAACGCTGGTATTAAGTTATTCACACTATTGCTAAAGGAATAGATTTAGAAAAGGGCTAACAAAGGATTGGAACAATATCAAGTATGAATATTACTATCTGAAGTTAAAAGGCATTTATCTATTGAATAATTTGAATAAAATTATAATGTGTTTATAACAGTATTCAAAACCTAAACTTCAATCTCTAGACCATCAAATGATAAAAAAACATTTTTTGGTAATTTTGAAGATACTTCTTTATGAAAACCTAATTTATGACTTATATGCGTAAAATAGGCTTTTTTAGGTTGTATTTCCTCAATAAAATCGAGCGCCTCTTTCAAATTAAAATGAGTAGGATGTTCTTCTATTCTTAAGGCATTCACTATCAAAATATCTAAATTTCTTAATTTTTCCTTTTCTTCAATAGTTATCGTTTTTACATCTGTTAAATAGGCAATATTTTGAATTCTATATCCTAAAATAGGCAAGTTACCGTGCATTACTTGGATAGGCGTTGTCGTTAAACCGAGTAATGAAAAAGGAGTTTTATCGATTATATTTGGCTGTACGCTTGGGGCACCAGGATATCTGTTTTCTTGAGAAAATATATATTGAAAACGTTGTTCTAGACTATCGAATGTTCTTTGATTTAAAAAAATAGGCATCTCTCCTATTTTATAGCAAAATGGGCGCAAATCATCCAAACCAGCTGTATGATCTGAATGCTCATGCGTAAATAGAACACCGTTTACTAACTGTACATTTTCTCTTAACATTTGCTGTCTAAAGTCTGGTCCACAATCAATTACAACCGTTTTATCATCCCAAGAAATTAAAACAGAAGACCTCAAACGCTTGTCTTTAGCATCTGTCGACAAACAGACAGGATGATTACTAGCTATCATAGGAACCCCTTGTGAGGTTCCTGTTCCTAAGAAAGTGATTTTTAATAGTTTTTTATCTATTTTCATTAAAACAAAAATAAGATAAAAATTGACTGATAGCACACTAATTCATTACATTTGTTGGAACGTATAAAAATCGATTTATGGCAATTTCTTTAAAAGGAGATCAAGAAATAACAAGTGCACCTACAACAAAAAGTAAAGCACTTAGAATTAATTTAAACTCAGATATTTACGGAACTTTTGCTGAAATTGGTGCAGGTCAAGAAACTGCACGTAATTTTTTTAGATCTGGTGCTGCTTCTGGTACCATTGCGAAAGCAATGAGTGCGTATGACAAGGATTTTTCTGACGCTATTTATGGTATTGAAGAGGATAAGCGTTACGTTACACAGCCACGTCTTAAAAAAATGCTTAGACACGAAATCGATTTAATGGAAGATCGTTTAAGTAGATCTAAACATCCAGATAAATTATTTTTTAGTTACGCAAACACGGTAACTACCATAGATTTTGCAAAGAAATTTAAAGGGCACGGTTGGATTGGTATTCGTTTTCAATTAGATCCTTTAGAAGATTATAATGAAATTATTGTTCACATCCGCTTTAAAGAAACAGATGCTCGATTACAACAAGAAACCCTTGGTACTTTAGGTGTTAACTTAATATATGGCGCATTTTACCTAAATGACAATCCGAAAGAATTGGTAAAGTCTTTATATGATAATTTAAGTAACGACCAGTTAGAAATTGACATGATTAATTTTTCTGGGCCTCGTTTCATGTATGTAGACAACCGTTTAATGAGTTTACAGTTACTTAAAAACGGAATGACAAATGCAGTAATGTTCGGACCTGACGGAAATAATTTACTACCTGCGCAAGTATTGTACAAAAAAAACATATTGGCTTTAAGAGGTAGTTTCAGACCTGTTACTAAAGTAAATATGGATATGTATGAAAAGTCTAAAAAGCTTTTCTTGAAGGAAAAGAAAGTAAAAGAAGAAAATACACAGGTAATTTTTGAAATTACATTAAGTAATCTTTCTGCTGAAGGGAAAATTAATGAAAGAGATTTCTTAGATAGAGCAGAATTACTTTGCTCTCTTGGACAAAATGTTATGATTACCAATTTTCAACAATATTTTAAATTGGTAGAATATTTTAGTGAATTTACCAAAGAAAGAATGGGAATTGCAATGGGAGTTTATAATCTTATTCAAATTTTTGATGAAAAATACTATCGCAACCTAAGTGGTGGAATTTTAGAAGCATTTGGTAAACTTTTCTATAGAGATTTAAAAGTATACATGTATCCTTATCATGACCAACCTTCTAATACTCTAATTAATAGTGAAAACCTAAAAGTACACCCAAGAGTAAAAGAGCTTTATAAATTCTTTAAAAATAACGGGAAACTTGTAAATATTGATGATTTTGATCCTGAAATCTTAGATATTTTCTCAAGAACTGTCTTAAAAATGATAAGAGATGGAGAAAATGGATGGGAAGCAATGTTACCAAAAGGAATTCCTGAAATTATTAAACAAAAACGTTTATTTGGATATTCTAAAACTAGAGAAAATAAATAGTTTATAAATACCTTCAACCTTTCGGAAAACATTTTGTCTAATTAATAAAAGGAAAATACTTGACGGATGAAACTGTTTTAATAGAACAATTAATAAATGTTCAAACAAGAGAAAAAGCCTTTAGAGAATTAATTTCTCTCTATAAGGAGCGTTTATATTGGCATGTTCGGAAAATTGTAATTTCTCATGATGATGCAGATGATGTTTTACAAAATACCTTTATAAAAATTTATAAAAATATAGGCAAATTTAAACAAGAAAGTAAATTGTTTTCTTGGATGTATAGAATTGCCACAAATGAAGCAATTACTTTTATAAATAAGCGCAATAAAGAAAGAAAGGTAGACATTTCTGAAGTGCAAGAACACTTAGTTAACACCTTAGAAAGTGATATTCATTTTTCTGGAGAAGAGATTCAAAAAATTTTACAAGAAGCAGTTGCTAGTTTACCGCAAAAACAGCAATTGGTTTTTAACATGAAATACTTTGATAATATTAAGTATACTCAAATTTCTGAGATACTAGGAACTTCAGTTGGTGCATTGAAAGCCTCTTATTTTCATGCAGTTAAGAAGATAGAAAGCTATATAAAAAAACAATTAAATTAAACCTTTTATAAAATTTAATGTCTAAATATTAGGATGGAACAAGAAATAAATAAAAGTGAAGCGTTTTTAAAATCGGTGCTACAAAATAGCACAGGTTTTTCTGTACCTAAAGATTATTTTGATACCGCTGAAGATCGTTTCTCATCTTTTCTTATAGAAAAAGAACTTCCAGAAGAAACTGGCTTTTTCGTTCCTGAAAATTATTTTCAAACCGTAGAAAAATCAATTCTTAAAAAAACAGGATTTAAAAAAGAGGTAAAAGTTATTTCTTTAAAAAGTAAATTCCTAAAATACATTCCTGTTGCCGCTGTAGCATCTATAGCATCTATAGCATTGTTTTTAAGTATTAATTATTTCACCTCTTCAAATGATTCAGAAATTAATTTTGATTTACTTGAGCGAACGGATATTGAAAACTGGATTGTAGAAAACTCAAATGAATTATCAGATAAAGATTTTATTACCTTATTACATAATGAAATTTCAAATGAAAATGATTTTGCTTTAACAGATTTACAAAATGATGCAATTGAAGAATATATGATCAATACAGAAGAAAATTCTTTATTAAATGACAACTACTAATATGAAAAATAAAATACTCGCTCTAGCACTACTGCTTACTACGTTTTTATCTTTTGGACAACACAACAAGGAAAGTAGAGAAAAAATAAAAGCCTTAAAGGTTGCCTATCTTACTCAAGAACTTAAACTAAATACTATTGAGGCACAGCAATTTTGGCCACTATATCATAAGCATGAAAGAAAAAATAGATAACTATCAAGAAAAAGGACGCTCTAAATTTAGAAAATTTAGAAAAGTAGAAAATTTAGATAATTTAGAAGAAGCCGAAGCAAAAAAGCTAGTATTCTTAAAAGCAACTTTAGACAAGAAAATAATTATTGAAAAAGAGCTGTTTATTTCTGAAGTATCTGCATTTTTATCTTACAAAAAAATTATAAAGCTTTATCTTACTGAACGAGAATTTGCCAGGAAGTTGATGCGCAAGTACGGTAAAGGGAGAAAAAGCAAAGAATAGCAGAACGTCACTTCTTAAAATAGAAAGAGAGGCTAACGCCTCTTTTTTTTATTTTATAGAAAGTCATACATATTGATAACTCTGGTTTATTTTCAATAAAACTTTTTAGCCAAATTCTTAATTCTTCAATTTCATAAGGCAACAAAGTATCTAGACCTTTTTTTAATTCTTTACAAAACAAATCTGAATTAAAACTAACCTTCTTTAGAATAGTCTTTGTGTACTCGAACATTGCTCTAGCCATAAATTTAATATTTAATAATCATAACGCACAAATGACGTAATTCGTATAACTATTCAAATTTAATAAAAAAAACCATCAACTATAAGTTGATGGTAGTTAAAAAAATGTTTAAAAAATGTTAAAATTAAAGCTTGTTAATTTTAGCAACTAACTCTCCTGCTTTAGCTTCTAAATCTGCACTTACACCTTGGTAATGCGCTTTTTTGTTCTCAACACCTTTCTGGTTAATTTTTGCAATTAAAGCGTCAAAAGTATTTATAGTTTCATCTATAATTGCTTCTACCTTCTTTATTATCTCCTTTAGGATCTACTTTTTCAGTTACAAAACCGATAATATCACCTAATGTATAATTGATATCTTTTTTTAAGTTTTTTATGCTAGCCATAATATATTTTAATTTTAAAAGTGCAAAGTTAGCTTATTTATTTAAATGAGCGCTATAAGTTCCTTGATATTTACTAAAGTTATGTAATCTAATTTTTGTTGGTCTTCTTCAGGAATCTCTTCATGAACCCAAGTGGTATGAAAAGGAACATGTATTGCACTTGCATTTATATTTAAAAGGGGTAAAACGTCTGACTTTAGGGAGTTTCCAATCATTAAGAATTGCGAAGGTGCTATGTCTAAATGCTTCACTAATTTTAAATAATCTTTCTCTTTTTTGTCACTCATAACCTCTACATGGTGAAAATATTGCAAAAGATTAGATTTCTCTAATTTTCTTTCCTGATCTAGTAAATCTCCTTTTGTAGCTACAATTAATCGATACTTGCCCTGCAAACCTTGTAAAACCTCTTCTACTCCGTCTAAAAGTTCTATTGGTTTCTCTAGCATATCTTTACCAATATCTAGTATTTTCCCTATCGTTTCTTGTGGCAATTTATAATTAGAAAGCTCTAACGCACACTCTATCATAGACAACACAAAACCTTTTACTCCATAGCCATAAATCGCTAAATTTTTAATTTCTGTTTTAAACAGCTCTTGATCTATCTTATTTTTGGTCTCGTACTTAGAGAGCAATATTGCAAAAGTCTCTTCAGCCTCTCTGAAATATGTTTCATTTGTCCACAAAGTATCATCTGCATCAAAAGCAATTACCTTAATATCTTCAAACATTTTTAAAGGTTTAAATATTTTTTTGCTTTCTCTAAATCTTCTGGGGTATCTATACCAATGGCTTCGATGGCAGTTTCTACCATTTTAATCTTTTTTCCAATTTCTTGATACCGTATTGCTTCTATTTTTTCTGATGCCTCTAGAGGCGTCATAGGTGTTTTATAAAAATCTAGTAGTGCCTGCTTTCTAAAAGCGTACACTCCTTTATGTTTGTAATATTTTACAGAAATATCTTTGTCTCTGTGAAACGGAATTACACTTCTAGAAAAATAAATTGCTAAATTATTTATATCTGTAATCACCTTTACATTATTAGGATTTTCGATATCTTCTTGGTTTGTAATTTCTACTTTTAAAGAAGCTAAATCTATTTCTTTATTTACATCCTCTTTAAAGACTTCAATTAACTGAGATAGTGAAGTTTTATCTATAAAAGGCTCATCTCCTTGCACGTTAATTACGATGTCTGCATCTAAAAACTCCACAGCTTCTGCAATTCTATCAGAACCGCACTCGTGCGCAGTTTTACTCATAATTACATTTCCGCCAGCCTCTAAAATGTTCTTTTGAATAACTTCTGAATCTGTAACAACATATACCTCATCAAATAAATGAGTACTTAAAGCGGCCTCAAAAGTTCTTAAAATAACTGTTTTACCCCCTAAATCTTTCATTAGTTTACCAGGAAAACGAGATGCACTATAGCGTGCGGGAATCATTGCAATAATTTTCATAAATACATTTTATAAGTTTCAAAGGTAATATTTAAATAAATACCGCTAATCTTTACTATTTATTTTAATCTAACCAATTATCAATTACTATAAATATTTAAAATGGAGACAAAAAAAATGTGCTGTATACAGCACATTTTATATTTATAAGTTCGTTTACTTCCTAATTTTTTAGCTCAGTTTCACCCGCTAAAATTGCAAAGAATTTATCTAAATTTGGTAAAATCACAATTCTAGTTCTTCTGTTTTTTCTTCTATTGTCACTAGATGAGTTATCCACTAAAGGCATTGTACTACCTCTACCAGAAGCAATCAACCTACTTCCTGCTACCTTATACTTTTTCTCTAAAAGTCTTACAATAGAAGTTGCTCTTTTTACACTCAAATCCCAATTATCTTGCACAACAGCATTACTTATTGTTCTAGAATCTGTGTGTCCTTCTATCATAACATCCATACTAGGTTCAGATTTTATAACAGCTGCTAATTTTGCTATTAACTTGTATGCACCTCTTTTTACTTGATAACTTGCGGTATTAAATAATAATTTATCTGAAACTGAAATCATAACAACAGTTTGTTCTATATTAATATTCACATCATCAGAATTCTCTAAATCAGAGATATCTATAGATTGTTTTAAGTTATACGCAACAGCTAAATTTAAAGAATCCTTTAAATTCTTTGCTCCTGCAAGCTTGCTAGCATCAACTTTTGCCAACGTTTTATTCATTAACAATCTTGTTTCTTTTGAAATAACAGCTGTATTACCAACCATATCTAACTTTAAGCTATTTTCTTTTTCTAAAGTAACATTATCACT
Organism: uncultured Polaribacter sp.; assembly: GCA_937771065.1. Classification (GTDB taxonomy): domain Bacteria; phylum Bacteroidota; class Bacteroidia; order Flavobacteriales; family Flavobacteriaceae; genus Polaribacter. The sequence goes on from CALJHU010000013.1 coordinate 79,524, forward strand.
TTTTAAAGAATTTATTTTTTGATTGTAAGTTTCTACACGTCTTTCAATAGTTGCAAATTTTGCTGCTAATGCATCTTTTTCTAATGTAGTTTTTTGAAGATTTCCTTTCGTGTCTGTATACTTAGTTTCTAGGGCTACAAACTTTTTTTTTGATACGCAAGATGTTGCTAATAATGCGAAAATTGTTACAGGGATAATTAATGATTTCATTCTTTACTTTGTTTAATTGTTGTAAGCCCAGATTATGAGGCTCAATTTATATTTAGATTACTTATGTTAATGGTTTCTTATTTTAAAGCTTTTAAACTGCTTTTAATCGTTTCTATTTTTGCAACGGTATCTGCTTCTTTTTTACGTTCTACTGTAATTACTTGCGCTGGTGCGTTTGCAACAAAACGTTCATTAGAGAGCTTCTTTGCAATTCCAAACAAGAAACCTTCTGCTCTTTTCAGCTCTGCTTCTAATTTCTTAACCTCTGCTTCTACATCTATATTTTCAATAGAAATAGGTACAAAGTATTCATTAGACTTTACTCTAAAGGATGCTCCTTCTATTTTCTCTGTTACTGTTTTTATAATTGAAGTATTTGTTAACTTTTTAATAACAGCGTCAAATTCCTTTGAATTGGTATTATTGTCAATTACAAATAATTCTACAGCATCTTTAAAAGAAATATTTTTATCTTTTCTAATGGTTCTAATTCCTGAAATAACTCCAGTTGCAAACTCAAAGTTTTCAATAATTTTAGCATCAGAATCCTTTAATATTGGATATTTAGCGATAATCAAGGCTTCTTCAGGAGTTCTATCTGCAATATATTGCCAGATTTCTTCCGATAAAAAAGGCATAAAAGGATGTAATACTTTTAAGTTATTTTCTAAAACTTCAATAATAGCATCAAATGTATTCTTGTCAATTGGTTGCTGATATGCAGGTTTTACAATCTCTAATAACCATGAAGAAAAATCATCATTAATTAATTTATAAATTGCCATTAAAGCGTCAGACAAGCGATATTTAGAAAAATGATCTTCTATTTCTGCCAACGTTTTTTGAAACTTTGCTTCATACCAAACCAACCCTATTTTTGAAGTTTCTGGTTGAGGTAAACTCGCATCTACTTCCCAACCTTTTATCAAACGGAAAGCATTCCATATTTTATTTGCAAACCCTTTTCCTTGCTGACAAAGATCTTCTTCAAACATTAAATCATTACCTGCAGCAGAACTTAATAACAAACCAACCCTCACGCCGTCTGCGCCGTAGTCTTCAATTAGTTTTAAAGCATCAGGTGAGTTTCCTAAAGATTTAGACATTTTACGTCTTTGTTTATCTCTTACCAAACCTGTTAAATAAACATTCTGAAAAGGTTTTTCATCTTTATATTCATACCCAGCAACAATCATTCTTGCCACCCAGAAAAATAAAATATCTGGCCCTGTAACTAAATCGTTTGTTGGGTAGTAGTATTTAATTTCTTCATTTTCAGGATTACGAATTCCATCAAAAACAGACATTGGCCACAACCAAGAAGAGAACCATGTATCTAATGCATCTTCATCTTGTTTTAAGTCTTTAATTGTGAGTTGTGAGTTCTGTGTTTTCTCTTTAGCAAGAATTAATGCAGCCTCTATATTTTCAGCAACAACAAAATCTTCTTTTCCGTCTCCATAAAAATAAGCAGGAATTTGTTGTCCCCACCAAAGCTGACGACTAATGTTCCAATCACGAACATTCTCCATCCAATGGCGATACGTATTTTCGAATTTCTTTGGATATAAATTAATTTCTGTGTCTTCACCTAAAACAGCATCAATAGCAGGTTTTGCTAAATCTTTCATCTTTAAAAACCATTGATCTGACAATCTTGGTTCGATAACTGCTTTGGTTCTTTCTGAGGTTCCTACTTTATTTGTGTGAACTTCTGTTTTTACTAAGAATCCTTTTTCTTCTAATTCTTTTGAAATTTCTTCACGAACGACAAATCTGTCTTTCCCTTGGTAATGCAATCCGAAAGAATTTAAGGAAGCATCATCATTAAAAATATCAATTACTTCTAATTTATGTTTATCCCCTAAATTTTTGTCATTTTCGTCATGCGCAGGTGTTACTTTTAAACAACCTGTTCCGAATTCAATATCAACATATTCGTCTTCTATAATAGGAATAACTCGATTACATAGAGGAACAATTGCTTTCTTTCCTTTTAAATGCGAAAAACGTGCATCATTAGGATTTATACAAATTGCTGTATCACCAAAAATAGTTTCTGGTCTTGTAGTAGCAATAGTTAACGTATCTTCTGAGCCTTCAATTTTATATTCTAAATAGTACAAGTTTCCTTGTCTTTCCTCATGAATCACCTCTTCATCAGACAATGTAGTCTTTGCTTCAGGGTCCCAATTCACCATTCTAAATCCTCTGTAAATTAAACCTTTGTTGTATAAATCAACAAAAACCTTAATTACAGACTCAGACATTTCAGGGTCCATTGTAAAAGAAGTTCTTTCCCAATCACAAGAAGCACCTAGCTTCTTTAACTGTTCTAAGATTTTCCCTCCATATTCATCCTTCCAATCAAAAGCATGCTGTAAAAATTCCTCTCTTGTTAAATCGCTTTTACTAATTCCTTGCTCTTTTAACTTGGCAACAACTTTTGCTTCTGTTGCAATAGATGCATGATCTGTTCCTGGAACCCAACAAGCGTTTTTACCTAATAAACGCGCACGTCTTATTAAAACATCTTGAATGGTGTTATTTAGCATATGCCCCATATGTAGCACACCTGTTACGTTTGGTGGCGGAATTACAATTGTATAAGGTTCTCTTTCGTCTGGCGTTGAATGAAAGTAATTGTTTTTCATCCAGTAGTCATACCATTTACCTTCTACCTGGCTTGCATCATATTTAGATGGAATTGTCATATTTTGGAATAGTTTTGAAAATATAGGATGCAAAAATACAAAACTCTATTTTGTAGAAAAAATAAGTAGTTGATTTTTTAAAACAAATTATTAGTCTTAATTTTGCACGATAAAATTATAATTATGAAAACATTAGGAACGCTTCTTTTAGTATTATGTGCGACGTTAACTATAAATTCTCAAGAATTTAAATTTGAACAAGAAACCATTGATTATGGGAAAATAATTAAAGGCTCAGAAGGAGAAAGAACGTTTGTCTTTACAAATGTTGGAGATGCACCTTTAATAATACAAAGTATAAAATCTTCTTGTGGATGTACAGTGCCTAAAAAACCAGAAAATCCAATTATGCCTGGAGAAAAAGGGGAAATAAAGGTTTCTTATGACACGAATAGAATTGGTGGGTTTTCTAAGCAAATAACAATACTATCGAATGCAATTACTGCTAGAAAAATTGTAAAAATTAAAGGTTTAGTTTCGAATGTAGCGCTTTTAGAAAAAGAAAAAAGTATTCTTTCTAATAACTAAATCCTTTTTTCTAGACGAAATTTAAAAGTCCTTTCAATACCATCTCTTTTAATTTTAAGCTGTATTTTTTTATTCACTTTTTCGCTAAACTCATTAACAATATCTTTTAATTTATAATAGTATGCGGGTTTTCTATTAATTCTTATAATTAAATCTCCTGCTTTTAGGCCTGCTTTATCAGCATTAGAATTTTTAACAACCGTTTTAATTTTATAAGAAGACTTGAATTTATATGAAAAATTAGTAAAAAATGTAACTGAATTCTTTTCAGACAGTTTATAGTTAGAAATATCTTGTGCTTCTTCTCTAACGAGTTGTTTCCCATTATACACAATATCTAAACCACTCATATTATAGTTAAAAGGAGCCTTAAAAAATTTATTTTTCTTAAACATTATTTGTTTGTTTGGGTAATCTAACCAAACTGTAAATCTTTTTAAAACACCACCTCCCAAACTACCATTTCTTTGTTGAAAGCGTCTTGCTAACTTCGTAGAAAGCGTGTCTAAAAAAGAAACTGTTGGATTCTTAATTTCAAAATCTCCTATTTTAAGTCTTGGTATCCTGCTTCTATTGCCATAAATAATACCACTTAAACCCTCACCTAAAATATCATTAAAAAACTTTTTAGGAGTTTTAATTTCTTTTTTTGAATTTTCAAAAAGCCAAAGTGCATCACTTCCACCAGAATCTAATAACATTTTCACATTAGTAAAAGTATTATAAACAGTATCTAGCTGAACCTGAACATTAACGTAAGGTTTTTTTCTATGAAATTGAAGTGGTAAAACTTCACATTTTCTACATTTTTTAAACCTAAATTTTTCGGGATTATAGAACGTTATTTCCTCTGCACTGTAGTTAATTTTTATTACAAAATTTTTCAATAAATTGTAACCAATAATGCCATGAATCGTTGTACCCATTTTACTAGAAAAATCGAAAACATCTTTTAAAATTACATATATAGATGCATTAGCGTTAAACAAATCTTTTATGCGTGTTCTATTATTTTCAGAAAGCACTGCATCTACAGAAGCGCCACCTCCTAGGCCTTTTAAAAGAATTTTCTTAGGATTTAAAATAGCAATACTATCATTTTTTGATAAATTAAAAATAATTGTTTTATTTACGCCAGTATCTAAAATAAAGGAAAGTGTTTTTCCATTAACCTCAACGGGAATTACAATTAAATTATTAATTAATTTAAAAGAAACTCTTTGTTTCGATTTTGATTTTTTTTGAAAACGGAATCCGTCTTGTGCATTGATTCTTATTACGAAACCAAGGAGTAGTGCAGTGACTATAAGAAGTACTCTTTTGTTCAAGCTGCTATTTTTTTTGTTTTTTATAAATTTACGATAATAAGATTTGTGTACTCTTATTTTTGATAATAAATTAAGCCTTAAACTTTTGGTAATATAAGGCATCATCTAAAATATATTTCGCAAATTTGCAGTGTTAATTTTATACACAAAACAATATGCCTTTAATCTCTAAGAAAGGAATACAAATGCCAGAATCGCCAATTAGAAAATTGGTGCCATTTGCAGAAGACGCTAAGAAAAGAGGCGTTAAAGTATTTCATTTAAACATAGGTCAGCCAGATATTAAAACGCCGAAAATTGCATTAGATGCAGTTAAAAACAACACTTTAGAGACGTTAGCTTACGCGCGTTCTGAAGGTTCTGAAACTTACAGAACTAAGTTGGCAAAATATTATGTAAAAAACAACATACCGGTTACTGCAAATAATATAATTGCAACTACAGGTGGTTCTGAAGCTTTGCTTTTTACAATTGGTAGTATTACAGATCCTGGAGATGAAATTATTATACCAGAGCCATTTTATGCAAATTACAATGGCTTTTCTACTGCTTCTGGTGTAACCGTTGTGCCAGTTATTTCTAAAATTGAAAATAACTTTGCACTGCCAAAAATTGAGGAGTTTGAAAAATTAATTACCAATAAAACCAAAGCAATATTAATTTGTAACCCTGGAAATCCCACAGGTTATTTATATTCTGAAGAAGAGATTGAAAAATTGAAAAAGATTGTCTTAAAACACGATTTATTTTTAATTGCCGATGAAGTGTATAGAGAATTTACATATGATGGTTTAAAACATACATCTGTTTTATCATTAGAAGGAATAGATAACAATGCCATTGTAATAGATTCTGTTTCTAAACGTTACAGTATGTGCGGGGCGAGAATAGGTTGTATTGTTTCTAAAAACGATGAATTTATAAAAACTGCCATTAAATTTGCACAAGCAAGATTAAGTCCGCCAACATACGCATTAATTGCAAGTGAAGCTGCCTTAGATACGCCGCAATCTTATTTTGATGATGTTATTGAAGAATATGTAGCTAGAAGAAATACATTAATTGCAGGGCTAGAAAAAATAGAGGGTGTAAAAGTTGCAAATCCAAAAGGTGCTTTTTACTGTGTAGCCGAATTACCTGTTAAAGATTCTGATCATTTTGCACAATGGTTGTTAGAAGATTTTAATTTAAATAATGAAACAGTAATGGTTGCGCCAGCAAGCGGATTCTACTCTACACCGGGTGAAGGAAAAAACCAAATAAGAATGGCATATGTTTTAAACAAAACAGATTTAAACCGTTCTATAGAAATTTTAGCAGCAGCCTTAAAACAATATCCTAATTAGTTGAATATTCAAGAAAACATATCTCTAAAGAAGTATAATACATTTGGTATTGCCGTAAATGCCAAACGTTTTATTTCTGTGGCTTCTGTTTATGAATTGCAACAGCTTTTAAAAGTAGAAAAAAATATTTTCTTAATTTCTGGAGGAAGTAATATGTTACTTACAAAAGATATTGAAGCATTAGTTGTGCATCTTGATATTAAAGGAATTTCTATTGATAGAGAAGATGACAATACTATTTATCTTACTGTAAATGCTGGCGAAAATTGGCACGAACTTGTTATATGGTGTGTTTCAAATAATTACGGAGGCATAGAAAACTTATCGCTGATTCCTGGAAATGTGGGTACTTGCCCAATTCAAAATATTGGTGCTTACGGAGTGGAAGTAAAAGACACCATAACTAAAGTTGAAGCTCTAGAAATTGAAACAGGTAAATTAATTCAGTTTTCAAACGAATCTTGTAATTTTGAGTATAGAAACTCTCTCTTTAAGAATAAAGAAAAAGGAAAATATATTATTACCGCTGTAAGCTTTCAGTTAACTAAAAGAAACCATAATTTAAATTCTTCTTACGGTGCAATCGAATCTGAATTAATCGCAAAGGAAATAACAAAACCTTCTTTAAAAGATATTTCTGATGCAGTAATTGCTGTCAGAAAATCGAAACTTCCAGATCCAAAGGAAATTGGAAATAGCGGCAGCTTTTTTAAAAACCCTGTGATTACTAAATCCGAATTTATAGAACTTCAGAAAGAATATCCAAATGCTCCTAGTTATAACGTTTCTAAAACTGAGGTTAAAGTTCCTGCAGGATGGTTAATAGAACAAGCTGGTTTTAAAGGAAAACGTTTTGGAGAATGCGGTGTATATGAGAAACAAGCACTTGTTTTGGTTAACTATGGCAATGCCTCTGGAAAAGAAATCTATAACCTTGCACAAAAAATTCAAGAAACAGTTATGCAAAAATTTGGTATTTCTTTAGAAATTGAGGTAAATATCATTTAATAAAAAATAGGCTCACTACCAGAAGTAATACATCTTTTTAAAAATTAATAAAAATTTTATTTATTCTTTTTGTAATGCCTTAACATCAATAATAAGTTGTGCTAATGACGCCCTATTAAGACTATTGTATATGCCTCTTATGTGTTTATTTGTATCGATGAGTACGAAGTTTTCAGTATGCAAAAACGCATCAATTCCTTTGGGCTCGCCTAAATCCTCTTCAACAAAGTAAAACTTTCTCCCCAAGTCATATATTTCTTTTTTATTACCAGTTACCAAATGCCATTTCTTATCTATGATGCCATTCTCTAAAGCATACTCTTTGAGTTTCGGAACTGAATCTATTGTTGGAGTCACAGAATGTGATAAAAATAAAACAGCTGTATTATTTTTAAATTCTTCTTGAAGCTTCAGCATACTATCTGTCATCATAGGACAGATTCCAGGGCAAGTTGTAAAAAAAAAATCGGCAATATAAATTTTATTTTCAAATGTTTTTTGAGTTACCTTTTCACCATTCTGATTGATCAATTCAAAATCTGGTATTTTATGAAAGCTTTTTAACGCTGCACTTTTAGATGAAATCCATTTTGGTGTAAAAGATGCCTCATTAAAAAAAGGCAAAGCATCTACTCTACTGCCTTCTTGAGTTTTGATGTTCTCTTTACATCCAATTACAATCAGAAATAATAATAAAAGTAGATTATTGTTTTTTAGCATATTGAACTTTTTCGTTTTTAAGTTTATAACATAAATTGGTTCTGTTCACACCAAAAATACGTCCATTTTTTGCTTCATAATTTACATATATCTTACCATTCTCTAACCAAGCTTGTTGCAAACCCTTTTCCTTACCTTCATTTAAATTCTTTCTTTTGGCCAATTGTCCATTCAAAAACCATGTTTTTTGAAGTCCATGTCTTTGACCATTCACATAGTGAGATTCTGAATATACTTTTCCACTTTTAAAATAATTCAATTTTATTCCATGGAGTTTATTTTGAATGTAATATCCTTCATTTTTTATAGAACCGTCCTTAAATAATTTATAATATGGACCTTCTCTTTTTCCATTAAAGAAGCCTATTTTCTCGGATATACTCTTGTTTTCATAATACACAACAGCATAACCATTAAAAGGTTTTTGGTTATAAAACCATTGCCCCTTCAAAGGGTCTAATTTTATTTCCTCTTTTTGAACAAGGGTATTAACTATTTCTTTACCTAAAGAAATAGAAGTATTTTCAGTACCCTGTTTTTTACAGCTACCGAAAACACATAAAAGTAATAAAAGGATATACTTAGTTAATCGCATTTGGTGTTCCTTGATAAGGTCCTACAAAAATTATATATCTTCCAGTTGTAGCATAAAGTTCATTAATAATATGGTAATGGTATTCTGCTATATCTGTGTGCTGAGTTACACTCGTGTGACCACCTGAAGCATCTAAATTCATAGGATATGTACCTGTTGAATTACATTTCCTTCCATAGATAAAAAATCCATCCGAAATAATACCATTTAATGTATCATCATCGTCTGAGAAAGCTAAAGGTTCTAAATGATAATGATAATCAGTAGGTCCAATATGTGCTCCTGAATAATCTAAGCTACCAACAGCAGCATCTAAAGCACCATTACCTTCCTGATCGTTATAAAGATAAGCACCACTTACAGCAACACCAATAGCACCTAATGCCGTCGCTGTTGTTGCACTTGCTAAATCAGGACTTGTAGATACTGTAACAGAAGAAGAATTGTCTCGACCAGAGGTATCAATTCGTGTTGGTGTCATTTGCCCTGTGCTTGTGACAGTTGGTGCTACATATAGTGCATGGCTTTCACTCCAATATGGAGTTGTATGATTTGGCAATCCAGTCGTTTCAATAACAACATCGGCTCCTGACAAATAAATTGTTGTTTCATTAGTATCAAACTCTGCAAAAGCGCTGTGTAAAGAAGTTACCGTTGGCGTTTCTTCTTCAATTTCAGCTTCTGAACTACAAGCCACAAGAACAAAAAATAGCATTGCTAAAAGGGCTGTGATCTTAATAAATTGATTTTTCATTTTTATTTTGTTTTTAATATTGAATTATATAGTCTTTAGATGCAAGCTAAGTTTTAAACTTGCGCACCTTAACTTTACTTTAACAAAAAACCCTTAATAATGCTAATTAATGAGGGTTTAAATTGGTTTAAAGTTTGTTTTAGATTTTTTCTTTTTTTAAGATTTCTATATGACGTTTTAATCGCTGTATATCTAAAGCTAATGTCCCGTTATAAACGCCTCTAATCCTTCCTTTTTTATCAACTAAAACAAAGTTCTCGGTATGAATAAACTCGCTTTTATCTTTGGTTTTTTTAAAGTCTTCATCTGCAAAATAAGAAGCTCTAGCTATTTTATAAATTTGATCTCTATCTCCGGTAACCAAATGCCATTTGCCATCTATGGCTTTTTGCGTACGGGCATATTCTTTAATTTTCTCTACAGAATCTACCCAAGGCATTACAGAGTGTGATAACAATAAAATATTTTCATCTTCTTTATACGTTTCTTGAAGCGAACCCATATTTTTTGATAAAATTGGACAAATACTAGGACAGGTTGTAAAGAAAAAATCTGCAATATAAATCTTCCCTTCAAAATCTTTATTTGTTATTTTCTTCTCATTCTGATTGATAAACTCAAACGATGCAATGGTATGAATTTGAGTGAACTTTTTATCACTTTTTAGAATCCATTCTGGTGTAAATTCTTCTGAGTTATAAAAAGGAAGCGTTTGTGTCTTGTCTATAGGAGCTTCTTGCATACAAGCAACACCAAGCAGACATAGCAATAGCAGTTGTTTAATTTTCATTTATTTTTAATTTTTATCATGCAATACGCTCACGCATTTTTTTAAACCAATTAGACCGTGTCTTTCATTGGCTACAGTAAAGAAATTAGCTTTAATACGCCCTTTAAAATCCCACATTTTCTGAGCTCCAGCTTCTTTACCCTCTATAAAATTGAAGCTTTTTGCTAACACTCCGTTGGCATACCAATCTTTTACACTACCATTATACACGCCGGTATTCTTAAAATGATAAACAAACATTTGCATCCCATTTTTATGCCAACCTTTATGAACCTTTGCTTTCAAACCATTTATATAAAAACGTTCAAACCATTTTTTCTTATTTTGATACCATCCAAAATAAGTACCCTGCCTTTTTCCAAGATAATATTGTGCCGATGATTTTATAGAACCCTCTGCATAAAACTCTTTTACCACACCAGAAAATGGTTTTATATCAAAAAATAATACCCCATTTTTTAATTGGAATGACAGATGCTTTCTATTTTTTTCAATAGCAGGAATGGTGATTTTTTCAACAATAATTTCATCCTTTACCTCCTTACGAGTTTCATCGCAAGAAATAAAGAATAGTATTGAGAAAAGAAAAAATAGCGCTTTCAAGATATTACCTTGTTATCGTTCCAGCAGTTCCAAAGAAACCATTTCCATTTAAATACGGATCTTCATTTGTAATATGATAATGATAAATTCCCTCAGGAAAGTCGACCGTTACAGAGGTGTGACCATGATAGTCATCTAAATCTGCATTCGTAATTGTAGTTCCATTTTCTAGAGGTCCATAAACCGGAAATCCATCAGAAAGTAATCCTAAAAATGCCTCTTTACCAAAACTATCCGTCAAGAAAGTTGGTTCTATATGATAATGATATAGCGCTCCTCCTGTAGGATGTCCTAGCCATTGATCAAAAGAATCTATTTCATTTGTTAACGCTTGATTATTTGGACCTGCATATTGATTAAAAAATACAATTCCGTTTCTAGAAATACCAATTGGTCCTAAAGGAGTTGCATTTTTAATCGTTGCTTCTGCAGGATTAAGAGTCATTGTAAACGTAATGTTTTGCTCGCCTATAGCATTTGGATTCTGATTCCAATTAGAATTCGTTCCATTATAAGCTTCATATAAAGAATGTAAAGTATCCCAATAAGGACTTGTATGATTTGGTAAGTCTGTTGTTGTAAAAGTGACAGTGTTACCCGAAACGGAATAAGAAACGGCATCAATTCCGTCGAACTTTGAGAGAATAGAAGTAATATCATAATTCATTGCGGGTATTGATGCTGCACTTGTAAAACTAAATGCTGCACTTGTACTTCCTCCTTTTCCATCCGAAGCGACAACTGTACCTGTGTAATTTGTTGCTGCTGTTAATCCTGTAAAAGAATACGTTAATTCCGAAATTTCGCTTGTTACTGCTGTACCATCTAAATTAACAGTATAGCCTACAGTATCTCCATCAGCATCCGTGGCTACTGTCCAAAAAATAGTAGCCGTATTTTCAGTAAGCGTTCCATTACTAACTGAAAAAGCTGCTGGAGAACTATTAACTACTATGTTATCATCTGAGCTGCAAGAGTAAAAAAATGTTATTGCTATAAGTAAAATAGATCGTGTTTTAAATAATTGATTTTTTTTCATTTTAATTGTATTACTTTTATATTAGAACTATAAAATTGTAAAAAATTTATTCTCTCTGTAGTTTAGATGTATCACTTCAAAAAAACTTGTGGTTTTTTAAAGTTTTATTTTAAAAGGTGTTATTTTCCATCTTTTGGAGGCGGTATTCGTCTACCTTTAGGAGGACCTTTCTTTCCACCCTTTAAAGCTTTACTTATAATTTTATTAAATTTAGCTTGTTGATCTTTTGTACAAATTTTTCTCACGGATTTAAAAAAACGAAAAACTTCAACTTCTTTTTTCCTTGTTAATTCTCCAATAAGTAAACCAAGAGAATCAATATTTGTAACACTTTCAGAAAAAGAATTAAACATTACATCTTTTTGCCTTCTTAACTGTTGATCAAAACGCATCATATTTTCTCTATGTAGAATGTCAAAAGACAAAAATTTATCCTTTTGATTATTAGTAAACTGAAGCTCTCTTATTAAGAAGTTTCGTTCTTGTGGATGTCTTTTATTTTCATGTGGTTTCTTAATCAGCATAAAAATTAAAACACCATTCAGAAGCATAAGAATGACCAATAATACAGGTAGTAATTTTGATTTCATAATTTTTAATTTAATAAAGAAATTGTTTGTGGTTGCAATGAATATTCTTTTGCAAATGTGTCGAAACTATCCACTGAATTTTTTTCTTGGAATGAAAAAGCATAAAAGACAGCACTCGTATTTAACAAAACCATTAAAGCTAAAGTAGCCCATTGTAAGCTGGGTGTAAACCACGCTAAAATACTCGTTTTTTCTTCTTTTTGATTATTTAATTGCTGGAGTACTTTCTGCTTAAAAAAATGATTGACTTTTACTTCTTCTATAGTCTCTAAGGCTTTAAAAGTGGCTGCAACTTGCTGATTAATATGCTCTTTATTTTTCATTTATATTATTCCTAAAATACATTTACTATTTATTTAGATGCAAGAAATTATAAAAACTTGCAAAACTTACTGCTTTCTTAAATTAAAAATCAGAAACTAGTTTAAATATCATTTTTTATAAAAATTTTGTAATTTCTCTTGCAGTCCTTTTTTTGCTCTAAATAGTATAGATTCTATAGACGACAAACTTTTACCCGTAATAGCTGCAATTTCTTGATAACTTTTTTCATCAATCTTCGCTAAAGTAAAAATAATTCTTTGATTTTCTGAAAGTGTATTTATTGCTTTAAAAATAAGTTCAGATTTTTCTTGATTTTCTAATAAAATTCCTGGGTGGTTTACTTCTGTAAAGTAACTAG
>CALJHU010000014.1:0-30643 GCA_937771065.1 uncultured Polaribacter sp.
GAATTGAAGTTTTAATTTTAGATGAAGCAGACAGAATGTTAGACATGGGTTTTGTTAGAGACATTAACAAAATTATAAGCTATATGCCTGCTGAGCGTCAAAACTTGATGTTCTCTGCAACCTTTTCTAATGATATTAAAAAGTTAGCCTCTGGTATTTTAAGAAACCCTGTTTCTGTAGAAACGGCTCCGCAAAATTCAACAGCAAAAAAAGTAACCCACAAGGTTTATAAGGTTGATAAAAGCAAAAAAACAGAGTTTACCATAAAGTTAATAAAAGACGGAAACTGGAATCAGGTTTTAATCTTTACAAGGACAAAACACGGTGCCAATAAATTAACTGAAAAGTTGGTGAAAGCAGGCATTTCTGCAGCCGCTATTCATGGAAATAAAAGTCAAGGTGCAAGAACAAAAGCATTAAAAAACTTTAAAGATAATTCTATTAAAATTTTAGTTGCTACAGATATTGCAGCGCGTGGTTTAGACATTCCTTTATTACCGCATGTTGTTAATTTCGAATTGCCAAATGTACCCGAAGATTATGTGCATAGAATTGGTAGAACAGGAAGAGCAGGGCTGCCGGAGAAGCAATTTCTTTAGTATGTAGTGAAGAGAGTGAATACCAAAGTGAAATAGAAAAATTACTAAATGAGAAATTAGCTTCTACTATTGTAGAAGGTTTTGAACCAACAGATACAGACCCTCCTAAAAGAGCAGCATCACAAAGTAAAGGTTCTTTTGGTAAAAAGAATAAAGGAGGAGGTTCTCAAGGGAACAAGCCAAAAAGCAAACCTCATTTTAAAGGAAACAAACCTTCTGAACCTTCTGGAAGAGGAAGGTCTAATCCACCTAAAAAGAAGCGTTATTAAAACATAAGTTACTTCTTTAATTTTATACTTCAAACCTTTTCTGTTTTTAAAAGCAGAGAGGGTTTTTTAATTATTGCTACCTTTGTATTTCAATATAAATTTACTTGTATGAAATACGATAAAATAGATTCACAATTATTTATAAAAAACCGTAAAAACTTTGCTTCACAAATGAAGCCAAATAGTTTAGCTGTTTTCAACTCAAATGATGTGTATCCAATAAGTGCAGATAGCACAATGCCATTTGAACAACAAAGAGATCTCTTTTATTTAAGTGGTGTTGATCAAGAAGCAAGTGTATTAATGTTGTTTCCTGATTGCCCTAATGAAAACTTTAGAGAAGTTTTATTTGTTACAGAGACCAATGCACATATTGCTGTTTGGGAAGGTGAAAAATTAACAAAAAAAGCAGCAACTAATACTTCTGGTATTGCAACAATATATTGGTTACAAGATCTAGAAAAAGTGTTGTTTGAGATGACTTCTTACGCAGATACTTTTTATATAAACACCAATGAGCACTATAGGGCAAATGTAGAAACTGAAACGCGTGAAGATCGTTTTACAAAATGGTTATTATCAAAATACCCTGCACATTCTGTAGCTAAAAGCAATCCTATTTTACAAAGATTGCGCGCTGTAAAAGACCCAATTGAGTTGGCTTTAATGCAACAGGCTTGCGATATTACAGAAAAAGGCTTTCGTAGACTTTTAAGTTTTACAAAACCAGGTGTTTGGGAATATGAAATTGAGGCTGAATTGTTGCATGAATTTATTAGAAATCGTTCTAAAGGGTTTGCATATACACCAATTATTGCTGCAGGAAACAACGCAAACGTTTTACATTATATAGAAAACAATAGGCAATGTAAAAGTGGAGATCTCATTTTATTAGATGTTGCCGCAGAATACGCAAATTACGCATCAGATTTAACAAGAACAATTCCTGTTTCTGGAAAATTCTCTGACAGACAAAAAGCAGTTTATAATGCTGTAAATCGTGTTAAAAAAGAAGCTACAAACATGTTACTTCCTGGAACTTTATGGAAAGAATACCACGTAGAAGTAGGTAAAATTATGACTTCAGAATTACTAAAACTAGGCTTACTAGACAAAGCTGATGTTCAAAATGAAGACAAAAACTGGCCCGCATATAAGCAATACTTTATGCACGGAACTTCTCATCACATTGGTTTAGATACCCATGATTACGGGTTGCTACATGAACCAATGCAGGCAAATAATGTATTTACTGTAGAACCTGGAATTTATATTCCTAAAGAAGGTTTTGGTATTCGTTTAGAGGATGATGTTGTCATTCAAGAAAAAGGAACCCCGTTTAATTTAATGGGAAACATACCTATTGAAGCAGATGAGATTGAAGATATCATGCAAGGTTAAGCGCTACATATATAAGACAAAGCGGGTTTTTCAACCCGCTTTTTTTATCCTCTTCGTTACAATTGAGTCTTCAAAACCCTCTTGTTTCGTTACACCAATGAAAACCAGCATAACCAGCTATAATAAAACTTAATTTATTTTCTTTTAGCATTCTTGTTTTTTAAAATGGTGAGTTTATCATTTTTATTAAGTGTAATAAAATGTAAAGTTCCATCAATTATAATCTTTTTAATTGTCTTTGCTTCTTTATTATTAAAGTAACTATTATCCTTTAAAAACTGATAACTTCCAGTTTTGTTTCCTATCAAAACATAGCCTTTAGAAGCGTCATATCTTATGGTTTCTACTTCTGAGTCGTTTACGTTTCCTACCCCAAAAATATCTAAATAACCATCGTTATTTACATCTGCAACTTCAATATTTAAAGTTGGCGAAAATTGTGCTTCATTTGGTAATTCTATAATTTCAAATTGCCCATTTCCT
Source organism: uncultured Polaribacter sp. (assembly GCA_937771065.1). Taxonomy (GTDB): domain Bacteria; phylum Bacteroidota; class Bacteroidia; order Flavobacteriales; family Flavobacteriaceae; genus Polaribacter. The sequence goes on from CALJHU010000014.1 coordinate 2,753, forward strand.
TTATTTTTTAAAATAATAGAAGCAAAACTGTGCGCAATAAAGTGCGATGCGTTATCTAACTTTTCTAAACCATAAATTTGTGGCATCGTAGCTGAAGCAAATTCTGCAAATGTTTTTACTTTAGCATCTAAAAAAGGAGTCTGTTGTGTAGAGCACTCTTTACCTCGAATTGGCAATAAATCTCCAGTTTTCGAAACCTTGCTTAAAGCAATATCAAAGCTAGAATTAGCATCAAAATAATCGGCATAAATATGCAAGGGTTTTTCTTCTGTTGGATGAAATTTATTGTTCTTCCCCCAATTACCAATAATGTAATCTACATTTCCATCTCTGTCTAAATCGGATGCTGTAATTGTTTGAAACCATCCATTTACAGCAGTTATTCTATCAATTTCTTTTAGATAGAATTTACTTTCTCTATTTTCATAAAATGTAATTGGCATCCATTCTCCAACAACAATTAAATCTTGGTCTCCATCATTATCAAAATCAGAAAATAGAGCATCGTTTATCATTCTTAAATTTGAGATGTCATCAAACTTTTCATCAATTACATTGATATATTTTCCATTTTTATTTTCTAGGAAATATGGTTTGTCAGATAATGGATATTGACCATGTTTCACTCTACTTCCGACAAAAATGTCTTGTTCACCATCCTTGTCAAAATCTGCAAAAGCAATTCCTTTTGTGTTGGTTAAAACAGTTGGAAGTTCTCCTTTTTTGAACTGACCCTTTCCGTTATTTATGTAGATTCTATCTTGTAGTAATTTGTTATTTGTTTCAACTTCATAACCACCAGATGTAATGTACAGATCTAAATCGTTGTCATTGTCAATGTCTATAAATTTTGCATCAGTATCTTCAAACTCTTTTTCTAGATTGAATAATTCCTGGTTAGTTTCAGTGAATTTTCCATTTTCTTTTTGAATAAATAAAGCTGCTTTTTCACCTTTAGAATTACCAACATAAAAATCATCTAAACCATCACTATTAAGGTCTCCAATTACAAGAGGAGAACTCATTTCTGATTGTTTCTGAGGTAATAATATTTGTTTTTTAAAATCATTGAAATTATTTTCTTTCTGCTGATAATTAATTCCAATTTCGGATGGATTTATTTTTTCAAATAAAAGGTTTTTTGAGTTTTTAAGAAGTCCATTTTTAGATGCATTTTTGTAATGAATTTTTACGTTTGAATTTATTTTAATATTTGTTATTTTTTGAGATTTACCGTTTTTCCAATCAACCAAAACACTATCAATTTTTGTATTTTCTCCTAAACCAAAATGAAGTTTATTACTGACAGATGATTGAAAACCTCTGCTTACAAATTGTTGTGTAGATTGCTGTAATCCATTAGAAAAAACAGTTATAACTGCACCAATTCCTAATATATTTTTTTGGGGTCCAGTTAAAGAAAAAGTAACATAACTTTTATTAGAATTGTTCCTGTAAACAGAAGCTTTTTCTGCTTGATTATTAACGATTAAATCTAAATCTCCATCATTATCTAAATCTGCATAAACGGCTCCATTAGAATTTATTTTAGCATCTAAACCCCACTTTTTAGAAGTATTTTCAAATGTTAAGTCTTGTTTGTTTTTAAAAATATAATTACTTAATTTATGAGAAGGCATCATATTTATTGCCTGTTCTAAAGAAACTTTTTTACGGTTTCTAATGTTGTTTCTCATTTGATTTCTAAAATCTTGATTCGATAAATCATGCTCAATTCCGTTAGTTACAAACACATCATTAAAACCATCGTTATCAAAATCTGCAATTAATGGGGCCCAACTCCAATCAGTTTTTGCAATTCCTGCTAATTGACCAATTTCTGAAAACGTTCCATTTCCATTATTTAGTTGCAGCATATTAGACATATATTGATGATGATACCCTATATCTACCAATTGATTAAAATTAGAAATACTCATTGTTGCCATGTTTTCTTTTCCCCGAATATGATCTTCCGCCATCATATCTAACACAATTAAATCTGGCTGTAAATCATTATTAATATCAGCAAAATCAGAACCCATACTGTTGGAAGAAATATGATTAAAATGGGTTAATGCTTCGTCTTTAAAAGTGCCATTCCCTTGATTTATATACAAAAAATCAGGTTCTAAAAAATCGTTAGCTACAAAAATATCTGGTAAATTATCATTGTTAAAATCGCCAATTGAAGCACTTAATCCCCAAGCTTTATTAAGTATTCCCGCTTCTTCAGTAATGTTTGTAAATGTAGATCCGTCATTTCTAAATAATTGATCAGAATTGTAATCTTCTTTAGTTTGTTGAATTCTCTGGTCTATATTTACATTATTTCTAAAGTCTTTACGATGATTCACTAAATACATATCTAAATCTTCATCATTATCAAAGTCGAAAAAATAAGCTTGTGTAGAAAATCCAAAATGATCTAAACCATAACCTGCTGCGTTTTCTTTAAAAGTATTGTCTTTTTGATTGATAAAAAGTTTGTTCTTTCTATTTTGATGACTCTTTAAAGAACCCGATTTACAGACGTAAATATCTAGCCAACCATCATTGTTTATATCAATCATTGTAACACCAGTTGTCCAACCAATTTCATCAGAAACTTTTGCTTTTACAGTAATGTCTTTAAATTCTAGTTTCCCTTGATTTAAGTATAATCTGTTGGTTTCTTGGTTAGATGTAAAGTACACATCTTCTAAACCATCATTATTAATATCTCCAACTGCAACACCTCCTCCATTATAAATATAGGCGTAATTTAGAAAGTTAAAGTAGAGACTTTCTTTAACCGTGTTTTTAAAATGAATATTAGTTTTGTTATTATCAACTAAATTAAAAAGGGTGGTACTTTCCTTTTCTTTTTTTGTTGAACATTGAAAGCATAAAATTAGAATGATTACTAAAGGAAATATGTTTTTGTTATGCTTTAATTTCATTTTTATGCTTTTATCTCCAAAATTAGGTAATAGAATTTTCTGCTTTTATATAATTTATTAAATTATCTATGGGTCTTTGTATATAACTAGCGGCGTTTAATCCATGTTTTTTCAGTTGATTAGAAATGCACTCCTTTCCGTGAAATGCAATTGAACCAACAAAATGCAGAGGCACAGTTTTTAACTCTTTTGAGTATTGTAATATATGGTTTTTAATAAATATATCCATTACCTCATTAATCAATTTTTTCATAAAAGGATGCTCTTCGTTTTCAAAAACAAATGGCGCAAAATTGGCTAAATATTTATTTGGTGTCTTAGATTGGTAGAGTTTTTTAATTACCTTTTTCTCTTTTAAGTCATATTTTTTATTAAATAAAATGCGAAGGTTTTCTGGCATTTGACGATAATAATAGCCTTTTAAAAGTTCCTTACCAAGGTGGTTTCCACTTCCTTCATCCATTACTATATATCCTAAAGATATCGATTTATTAATAATAGATACCCCATCATAAAAACAACAATTAGAACCAGTACCTAGTATACAAACTACTGCAGGTGTATTTGTTGTAGCATAAACAGCAGCCATTGTGTCTTCCTCTACAATGGAAGTTGCTTTATTGAAGTATGCATTTAAAACAAGATGAACGTTATTTTTGTTTTTAGGCGTATTACAACCAGCTCCAAAAAAATAAATTGACTTTACCTGTTCTTTATAGCCAGCTAACTCAACGTTTTCTGAAATAATATTTTTTAATTCCTTCTTTTTTAAAATTGCAGGATTCAATCCTTTTGTTCTTATTCTTGTAGGTACTGTTTTAGAAGAGTCTAAAAGAACCCAATCACATTTTGTTGAACCACTTTCTGCAATTAATATCATTTGTTAGTTTTTTAATAAAAGATTATAAACAGACATTATTTTATCAAATATCATTTGTCCATTTTCTAGAGCTTTACTTTCTAAATTAATTTCGACGATAACCTTTACATTCTCAACTTCATTTTTAATATAAAAATTCCCTTCAGTAAAAAAACATGCAATCCGTTAGATTCATCTTTCAAATACAAATCGAACGCACCACTTACCCAACTTAAAAACACGTGATACTTCTTGCTAGAATAATATAACGCTTTCTTATTTAATTGATAATAAGGGCGACAAAAGAAGTTTCTGCAGTAGCATTTATAATGTTTATGTTTTAGTTAATTAGGTATTTCGATTTGCAGAAGTTAATTAACTTATTTAAAGATCCTAAAATGGCTAATTCTACATCTTGACAAGGTTCTTTAAGTTCTTTTAAAAGATTGTTTGCTTTCTTCAAGTTTACTTTCGAAATTCTTTGATTTTGCAGAGTAGTTTGAATTAAGCTAGAAATTTGAGATACGTTTTTTGATAATGGTTCTAAAGATTTCGTTATCGGATTTTGATTGATTTTCTGCAGATTGGCATAATTTGTTGACCAATTTTTCAAATAGTTAGTTATTTTACTCAAACTATTTCTATCTCTATTTTTTAAAAATAAATCAATTTGATTATTAAAATTGACAGCGTCTTCAGCATCAGCAGAACAGGCATCTGCAAATAATGTAAAAGGAGAAAATGTTTTGTACTCTGTGCCTCCTTTATTCCTAGAATAAATTTTTATAGGTTCACAAATTTTAGATAAAGTTTTTAAGGCTTCTATATTCTGATGATTACTAATGTTTCTTAGAATTACATCTTTATTTCTAATGTGCGTAATGCCAAGTTCTTCTAATTGAAAATTAATAACCTTCAGCCTCTTTTGCATGTTTTTTAGATCATTTACCTCTTTTGCAGACCAAAAACGTTCTGCAATTGCTGCAGTTCGTGGCCAAATTCTAGAATCTATTGTAAGTGGTGTAACTAACTCACTCCACATTGTTGCTTCGGCTCCTAAAATTCTTTTACGCTCGTCTTTAGTTAAAATAGCGTTTCCTATCGGGTCAACTAAATAATGGTATTCTACAGACAACATTCTATCAATATAGTACCCTGCAGAAAGAACCGTTTGATACCCTTTTTTTGCAGCTTCAATTAATGTACTTTGTTTTAAACCTTCATGTTTTCCTCTCCAAGAATGAATAACAGCTGTTGTTGGTGTAGAAGGCGTTAAAATTTCATCCCAACCCATTAATTTTTTACCTAATTTTTTTAATATTTTTTCTAATCTGATATTAAAATAGGTTTGTAGTTCGTGATTATTTTTTAAATTATATTTCTTTTTAAATTTTTGAATCTCTGTATTTGAATCCCAATGTTTTCCTTCATTTTCATCACCTCCAATATGAAAATATTCATCAGGAAACAATGGAGCAATTTCCTTAAATAAAGTTTCTAAGAAAAGGTAGGTAACTTCTTTAGAAGGATTTAAAGTTGGATCAAAAACTCCTGAAAAACGTTCAACTTTATAGCTGTAATCATCTTTACTTCCCAATTGTGGGTATGCAGATAATATTGCAGATGCATGACCAGGAACATCAAATTCTGGTATTACTCTAATACCTAAATTAGAAGCGTATTTTACAACATCTTTAATTTGATTTTGCGTATAATATAAGCCATCAGCGGCAATCTTTTGTAATTTTGGATACACTTTAGATTCAACTCTAAAACCTTGATCATCAGTTAAATGCCAGTGAAAAACATTTAATTTTACAGAAGCCATTGCATCTAAATTACGTTTTAAAACTTCTATTGGCTGAAAATGACGCGCAACATCTATCATTAAGCCTCTCCAAACAAATCTTGGTGAATCTTTAATAGAAACTCCTTCGAAATAATAACCTGAATTATTGAAATTAACAAGCTGTAATAATGTTTCTAATCCTCTTAAAGCACCAACATCAGTTTTTGCTTTTATTATTACGTTGCTTGCATTTATATCTAAAGAGTACGTTTCGTCACTTTCTGTTGATAAATTAGATACTGTATCAAAACTAATTATTATGGATGTTTTTTTATCTTTTATAGGGAAACCAGCATCAATAAAAACACCAGTTCTGTTTGCTAACCTTCTTAAGAATTTAATTGAAGCGTTTGTAGCCCTTTTTTTTAAATCATCTCCAGAAATTGAAATAGTTAATTTTTCATCGATTTTAAATGAAGAATTATTTTCAACAATTTCTTGTGGCCAAGGCATTAAATTATATTTTTTTTCTAAATTTTTTTGAGAAAAAAAATTTTGATAAAATATACCAACAAATAATATTAAAATGATTTTCTTCATTAGTTCAGTTTTATGTATTTTTCTAGGATGTATCTGTTCATTCCTGCCGCTGCTACTTTTTCAATACCAGATTGAATTAAAGTATCACCTTTAACTACAATTTTGAATGAGAATTGATGTTTTTTAATTGCTTCTACAGTTGTGAAATTGAGTGTTTCTGTATAGTTGTCATCTTTTAAAATATAAGAACCAGCACCACTGTAATAATTATTTGTGCCTGATTTTTCTTGATTAAAAAAAGAAAAATGACTTTTATTAATGATTTTTATAAAAGAGGTATTTGATAAATCTTTTAATTTTAAAGAATCATTTTCAATAATTTCAGCATAAACCATTTTCCAAGTTCCTTCAATTTTATTATTCGTAATTAAAGGAGTTCTTTTGCTGCAATTAATAAAACTGTAAATAATAATTAAAAAAAAGACCATTCTTTTCATTGTTAAAAATGATACCTTTTAAATGCTTCAATTGCAGCGTAATCAGTTAAGCCTAAATCGTTATATTTTTTTGCAGTTAATCTATTTCTGTCTTCAACTCTAACCCAAAATTCTCTAGAATCATCTCCCTGAAACATCACTCCATCTTTTTGAGATTGATGATAAAAGATAGCATGTCTTTTTCTTAAAACTTGATCTGGACTCATAGGAACGGCCATTTCAATTTCGTGAGAATCCCACTCATGCCAAGCACCTCTATACAACCAAACCCAACAATCTTTCATGTATTCTTTTTCGGTTTTCATTTCTTCTAAAGCTGCGAAAAGTGAATCTAAACAAACTTTATGTGTTCCATGTGGATCTGCTAAATCTCCAGCAGCATATATTTGATGCGGTTTTACAGCGTCAATAATACTTATCATAATAGCTACATCATCTTGAGATAAATTTCCTTTTCTAATAGTTCCTGTTTCATAAAATGGGAGATTTAAAAAGTGAACATTTTCATCAGGTACATTAAAATACCTTGTTGCTCCTAAAGATTCGCTTTTTCTAATTTCTCCTTTTAATTTTCTTACTTCCAAAGAATCGATAACGTCATTTCCTTTTTTACTGTTGATAAAATCAATAACATCATTAACCTGCTTAGAATCAGTATTAAAAATTTTAGATATTTCTGCAAACTTTAGAGCCTCTTCATCAGAAACAGCTATGTTTCCAGAAGTTTGATATGCAATATGAACTTCATGACCTTGTGCAACTAACCTATCAAATGTTCCTCCCATAGAAATTACATCATCATCTGGATGCGGACTAAAAATAAGAACTCTTTTTCTAGCTGGAGTTGCTCTCTCTGGTCTTTTAGAATCATCTGAAAAAGGTTTTCCTCCAGGCCATCCAGTAATTGTGTGTTGTAACTTATTAAACATTTTAATATTTAAATCGTATGCCGTACCTTCTTCTGTTAAAAGCCCAGACATACCATTATCATTGTAGTTTTTGTCTGTTAATTTTAATATTGGCTTGTCTAAAAGGTTGCTTAACCATGTAACAGCTTTTAACTTTAAATCGTCATTCCAAACACAAGATTTTACCAACCAAGGTGTTTTTACACGTGTTAATTCTGAACATGCATCTTCATCCATAACAAAAGTAGTGTTATTATGTTGCTGTAAATAAGTAGCCGGAACAATAGTACTAATTTCTCCCTCAATAGTTTCTTTAATTATTTCACTTTTATTACTACCCCAAGCTAAAAGCACAATTCTTTTAGCATCTCTTACGGTGCCAATTCCCATTGTAATTGCTTTTCTTGGAACGTTTTCAATTCCTAAAAATGAAGGAGCAGCATCTATTCTTGTAATATGATTTAGAGTAATTATTCTTGTTCCAGAATTAAGGTGAGAACCAGGTTCGTTAAAACCAATATGACCAGTTCTACCAATTCCTAAAAGCTGAAAATCTAACCCTCCTGCATCTTTAATTTTCATTTCATAATCGATACAATATTGATATAGGTTATCAATAGAAATATTTCCATCTGGAATATTAATGTTTTCTGGTAAAATATTTACATGATTAAAAAGATGTTCATGCATGAAATAAAAATAACTTTGAATGTTACTTTTATCCATAGGAAAATACTCATCTAAATTAAAAGTAATTACATTTTCGAAGCTTAAACCTTCTTCATTATGCAATCTAATTAACTCTTCATAAACTTTTATTGGGGAAGATCCAGTAGCCAATCCTAAAACACATTTTTTATTTTCTCTTTGTTTATCTCTTATTAAATTTGCAATTTCTTGCGCAACTAAATTAGATGCTTCTAAAGATGATTTGTAAGTTACATTGTGAATTTTCTCAAATCTAGTATCCTCAAATTGCCCTACGGGTTGGTGTTTTGTTTCTAGTTGCTGAAGCATAATGTTTTGTTTTGTACCGTTTATTATTGTTTGTATAAAAGTAATGTAGTTATCATCTTTTTTCTAATTTATTCGACCAAACACAGCATTTTACGCACAAAAAACAGCCAGAAATATATTTCTATATCTCTGGCTGAATTAATTAAAAAACAAATGAAATTTTATTAGAAGTTAGATGCTCCTGTATCCCACCATAATCTTGTTCCACCATTATCTGCACCTCCTAAAAGAGAAGTAGCTGCAGTTACACCTGCTGCATTTGTAGATTTTTCACTATCGACAAAAGGAATTCTTCTAATCTGGATATCTGTATCAATAGCACCACCACTTTGGTTACTAGCCACAGGGAAAATTTTAGGATACCCTGTTCTTCTGAACTCAGACCATGCTTCTTGTCCTTCTGGGAACATAGCAATCCACTTTTGAGTAATAATTTTCTCTAATTTTTCTTCATTAGTTCCAGCTCCATCCCAAGCAACAGTACTAGCACTTAATGCTGCAATATTCATTGAAGGATTAACAGGGTCTATATAGTCTGCAGGTGTAGATGTGTTATCTGCCATATAAGCAGCTGCACCACTAACACCATGCTGATCGAAAGATAAATTAATTCCTCTTTCATAATTAGCTTGTGCATCACCAGCATTTGCCCATCCTCTTAAAGCAGCTTCTGCTTGTAAGAAAGCAACTTCTGCAGTTGTCATTAACTGCACTTTAGGCGTATGAATATTATCATTTATTGCAGAAAAACCAACATAAGCAGCTTTTTGAGCTAATTCATCCGAATATCCACTTAATAAAGGCATACCACCACGAACTCCTTTTACTGCACCACTAACATCTATTGGAGCATCAAAGAAACTAGTAGCTCTAGAATCGTTATAACCTGTTAAGATAGATTCCATAGATGCATTCATTCTAATATCTCCCCATCCGTTGTCTATTACAGTTAATGGGTGATCTAAAGTACCATTTACAAAAAATCCATCTGCATTAGCAGTCATTAATCCTAAAGATTGACCTAAAGCTTTTTCTCCTTCAGATTTTGCTTTTGCAGGATCTACTTTAGAAATTCTAATAGCTAAACGTAATCTTAATGAGTTTGCTAACTTTACCCATTGTTTATAATCACCACCATAAGATAAATCGAAAGCTGAAAATGCTTGGTAATCGATATCTGCTGATAAATTAGTTACTGCTGTATCTAAATCTGCAAAGAAAGCACTATAAGCAACTTCTTGAGAATCATAAACCCCAGGGTTCTCTAAATCTCCAAAGTTAGAATATACTATTGGTCCAAATACATCAGAAACTCTGTGCATAGCGGCAACCTTTAATATTAATGCGGTACCGTATAATGTTGGGTAATCGTCTTTAGTTAAATCACTAATAGACTTTACATTGTTCATAACATTAGAATAAGGTACAGACCAGATAAAACCATTCCATCCACTTACTAAACTGTATGTTGTGTTATTTGCTCCTGCAACAAAAGGTCTTGGAGGTGTTAAATAACCAGAATATACATCAGCATTTAAATTTTGCTGTAATTGATATGACCACGCTGGGTTATATTGGTAAATACTTTCAAAAACAGGCTTATATTTAGATCCTACGTGTTGAAAATCTACCTCTAATTGTTCGTCTGTAATATTTCTGTCGTTTACGTTAAATTGCTCCAAATCACTACAAGAAGTAACGACCAGTCCTAATCCAACCAAACAAGCAAATAATTTATTTATATTTTTCATCTTGTTATTTTTTAGAATGTTAAATTAATGTTTAAACCGATACTTCTAGAAGATGGTAAACCTAAAACATCTACACCTTGCAATGCATTTCCTGTACCTAAAGATACGTTAGGGTCATGTGGTGCATCTTTGTAAAAGAAAAATAAGTTACTACCTACTAAAGATGCTTTTACTCTTTTAAAGAAAGAATCTTCAGCCAAGTTAAAGTTATATCCAACTGCAACTTCGGCTAATCTCACATTAGTTGCACTGTATACATATTCTCCTGTAAAACCATTTCTACCGCCCACTTTACCGTAGTACTCTTGTGCAGTTAATGTTGATGTTGTACCTGCTAAATCAACAACATCTACAGTTCCATTAGCAGTTTCTCTAGCAGAATTATTACTAAATCCTTCTACAATTGCTTCTGTCATACTTACAGTTTCTCCACCAAATTTTCCATCAACTAAGAAATCTAATGTAAAGTTTTTGTACTGAAATGAGTTATTCCAACCTAAATTGAAATCTGGGTTTGCGTTACCTACTTTAGTTAAACCGTCTACTAAATCAGTATCATCAGCAAGAACAGCATCACCATCTATGATAGGAAGTCCGTTAGCATCTCTTCTTACAACTTGTGCATAGATATCTCCAAAAGAACCTCCTTCAACTAAGTAAGACCCGAAAGTATTTACACCTTTTGAAGAAATAGTGAAAAAACTTAAATCAGAACCAGCTAGTGCATTCTCATCAGTAATTGAAACAATCTCATTTTTGTTTAAAGAAAAGTTAACTGTTGTTGTCCAATTGAAATCTTCACTCTTCACAGGAACTGCAAAAATAGAAGCCTCTATACCTTTGTTTAAAATATCTCCTGCATTAATTCCAGCAACACCAGAAGCTACAATTGTTGTAGATACAGGTACTTGGAAATATTGATCGATTGTACTAGTTCTATAGTACCCAAGGTCAAAACCTACTCTGTTTTCATAGAATTTCCATTCAGTACCTATTTCAAAAGAACGTTGTCTTTGTGGTCTAGGTGTTGTTCCTGGATATGGTCTTACTGGAGTTGTACCACTAATACCTCCACCAAAATTAATAGATCTATTAGGGCTAATTTGATCTGCACCAAATCCACTACCAACCTCAGCATAAGAAGTTCTTACTTTTGCAAAGGAAACATTGCTTCCTAAATCAACAAGGTCACTTAAGATTCCTGTTAAACCAATTGAAGGGTAGAAGAAAGAATTGTTGGCTTCTGGTAAAGTAGAAGTCCAGTCATTTCTTGCAGTAAGGTCTAAAAATAAATTGTCATTTAAACCAATAGTTGCACTAGCAAAGATAGAGCTACTTCTGATTTCTAAAGAGTTTTGTCTAAAATCTACGCCTGGGTTGGCATTAAAGTTTTGAAAAGAAAAAACATTTGCAAATTGTAAACCTCCGTTTGTTCCTGAGTCTCCTCTAAAAGATTCTGCAGTAGATCTAGTAGTGCTTAAACCAACAACCCCGTTTACAGAAATTTTATCATTTACTTTTGTGTTTATGTTAGCTATAACATCTCCATAAATTTGAGTGAAGTCATTTTGAGTAACAATATATCTACCAGTTAATGGAGCTAATGTAGCATTTGTAGTTGCGTAAATCTTTTTATTGAAATCCATTAAAGATTTGTCATAAGTACCTCTTGTTTGAAGAGATAACCAATCGTTAATAACAAAGTTTAACTTTAGGGAAGCTAAAAGTTTTTTGTTGCTATCTTCTGAAGCATTTCTGTTCGTTATCCAATAAGGGTTTTGCTCAATATCAGAAGTTCCTCTAAACCAACGTTGTGCCATGATGTTTCTGCTTATCTCATACGCTTCAAAATTAGAATAATCAGATAAAGATTCACCTGGAGAATCAAAACCATAAACACCTACTAAAGGGTTAAAATATAATCCAGAAACTGGTCTGTTATCGATGTCTTGAGTAGACGCCATGACACTAGCATTTAAAGTAACTTTATCGTTTAAAAACTTTGCAGTTTCTCTTACGTTAATAGTGTGTTGCTTTAATTTGTTAGTTGGCATAATTCCAGAAGCAGTTGTATTACTATAAGAAAAATACGTTTGTGCTTTTTCTGTACCTCCAGAAACATTTAAAGAGTTAATGCTTGTAACCCCTGTTCCTAAGAATGAATCAACATTACTTTGAGCATCAGAATTAAAGTCCATCATGTAAGCAGCATTCTCAACAGTTAAGTTTGAAGAAAAATTTACTTTAAAAGCACCGTTTTTACCTTTTTTAGTTGTTATTAGAATAACACCATTTAAACCAGCACTACCGTATAATGCAGAAGCAGATGCTCCTTTTAATACAGTTAAAGATTCGACATCATCTGGGTTAATTAAAGATAAAGCGTCTCCACCATCTCTGTTTCCACCACCAGCGTCTCCAAAAGTATCTCCTGGTTGACCTGAAGAAGGGTTTGATAAAGGAATACCATCAACAACATATAAAGGTTGATTGTTTCCAACAGAAGCATTACCTCTCATTAAAACCTTTACAGATCCACCAGCACCGGATGCACTTCTAGTAATAGATACACCAGATACTTTACCGGATAAACTATTTATTGGGTTTGTTTGTTTTACTCTGCTTAACTCATCTGATTTAATATCTTGAGCAGCGTAAGTTAAAGACTTTCTTGATTTTTTAATACCAAGTGCCGTAATTACTATTTCATCTAATTGACTTGCGTCATCTTCTAATACTACGTTTAATGCAGCAGTATTAGCTGTAACGGTAACTTTTTTTGTTTTCATCCCCAAAGATGAGAAACTTAAAATTTCTCCTACAGAAGCCTTAATAGTATACTTACCATCAAAGTCTGTTTCTGTTCCTTTTGCTGTACCCTGTACAACAACGCTAACTCCTGGTAAAGTTGCACCATCTGATTTAGATGTTACAGTACCAGAAATACTTTTTTCTTGTGCCTGTACATTTAATGTAAAAACAATTGAAAAAACAGCAATTAGTATTGTGTAAATTTTTTTCATGTAAATGAATTTAGTTAATTAAATTATTCTTGAATAAAAATAGAATTGTATTGATGGTAAAAAAAATTTTATATACAAACAACATTAAAAGAACAATGAATGACGTTTTTTTACTGATTAATTGGTTTTTGACGAAGTTGTTAGTTTTTTTATTTTTTTTATTGTCTTATATTTACATTCTTTAGTCTTAATTTTAACTATTTTTTATTGAAGAACACTTTTAAAAACATAAGTTATAAGATACCAATTAAGTATCATTTCATATTTTGGATTAGTTATTTTCTTCTAAATGTTATTAGATGGGGCAGCTATTATCAAGATTACTGGTATTCCTTTAAATCTAATATAGTTACTGTTACTTTAGGGATGTTATTAGCATATTTTCATGTTTATTTTTTACTTCCGAAGTTGCTTTTTAGAAAAAAAATTATAAGCTATATTTTATTTTTTTTATTTGGATTAGTTGTTTTTTATGTAATTAGAACGGAGCTTATATTTATATTTATAAATGATAATGTTTGGCCAGAATCTCAAACTCCTCAGAGGGCGTATGCATTTAATCATATTTTAGTTGTTTTTTTAATTGGTATTTATGATGTTGGATTGGCTACAACCATTAAGTTAACGACAGATTGGATTTTTGATAAAAAGAGAATTGAAAATCTTCAAGAAAATCAATTAAAAACTGAATTACAATTTTTAAAAGCACAAATACAACCGCACTTTTTTTTTAATACGCTAAATAATCTTTATGCTCTAACCTTAGAGAAATCTAAACAAGCACCAGAAGTTGTGCTTAAGCTTTCTGAAATTATGGAGTATATTTTATATGATGCAAAAGAACCTAGAATTAGGCTCTTAAGTGAGATAAATTATATTCAAAATTATATTGATTTAGAAAAACTTAGGTATGGTGATAAAGTAAGTGTACAGATAAATATACAAGGTGATATTGAAACCCAAAGTGTTCCTCCTTTATTGTTCTTAACTTTTATAGAAAACTGTTTTAAACATGGTACAGTCGAAAATAATAAACTAAATATTTTGATAGAGTTTGAAGTTACTCATAATAACGTCTTAAGGTTTTCTGTTATTAACAATTATAATTCATTTACCGAAAACAAAAAAAACCACGGAATTGGAAATCAAAATGTTTTAAGGAGATTAGAGTTGCTGTATAAAGATAAATTCAGCTTAGATATTAAAACAGAGAAACAAAGTTATATTGTAGAATTATTAATACAACTATAATTTAGTATATTTAAATTATGAAAATAAAATGTGTAATTATAGATGATGAGCCTTTAGCTATTAAAGTTGTTGAAAATCATTTAAAAGAATTTCAGAATTTTGAAGTTATTGAAACATTTAATAACCCTATTGAAGCTTTGCATTTATTAGAAAAAGGAGCTGTCGATATTCTATTTTTAGATATAAATATGCCAAAAATGAATGGCTTAGACTTCGCAAAAACTTTAAATTCAAAAATGAATGTTGTGATAACGTCAGCATACAGAGAATACGCAGTTGAAAGTTTTGATTTAAACGTTTTAGACTATTTAGTAAAACCAATACCTTTTAATCGGTTTTTAAAAACGATTAATAAAATTACACAACAAGTTTATTTACAAAAAGGAATTCAAAAAGAAGAGGACTCCAGTAATGAGTCTTTCATTTTTTTGAAAGTTGATAAAAAACTAGTAAAAATTAAGTTTGAAGACATTTTATATGTTGAAAGTTTAAAAGATTACATTAAGGTATTTACAACTTCAGGAAATTATCTTGTCCATAAATCTTTAACAAGTATAACAGAAGAACTTCCAGATAATAATTTTATTAGAATTCATCGTTCATATACTATTGCAATAGATAAGGTTAAAAGTGTGGAAGGTAATTTAGTCGAAATTGCAACCACTAAAATTCCTATTGGTAGAAAATACGTAAATCATGCAAAACGTATTATCTTAAATATAGATTAACTTTCTAGATCAAATCATTTAGATTCTAAAATAATTCTGTTTGACATTAATTACATGTCATTGGTAGAATTAATTTTTTATTTAATTTACCTAATACGTATATTTCATTTACTTTAAAGTTTATAAATTATTAAAAATATATAATTATTATGTCTAATGCTACCCAACAATCATCCACAATAAAAAATAACACACTCTTACCCATACTTATCATAGCAGGTTTGTTCTTTATTTTTGGATTTGTTACTTGGATCAATGGAGCTTTAATTCCGTTTATGAAAACCATAAATGAGTTAACAGATGCACAATCTTATTTAGTAGCTTCAGCATCCTATATTTCTTTCGTTGTAATGGCTTTACCTGCCTCGTATATTATTAATAAAGTTGGTTATAAAAAAGGAATGTCTTTAGGTTTAATAATAATGGCGATAGGAGCTTTATTATTTATACCAGCTGCGAATGCAAGAACTTATTGGATGTTTTTAACAGCTATCTTTATTCAAGGAGCAGGTATGACTTTGTTGCAAACTGCATCTAACCCCTATATAACCATCTTAGGACCTATTGAGAGTGCTGCAAAACGTATTGCAATCATGGGAATTGCTAATAAAGTTGCTGGAGGTCTTGGATCTGTAATATTTGGGGCTATTTTATTATCTGGGATAGATGGTATTAAAGAAAAATTAAATATTGTTGATGAAGCAGAAAAAGAAAGTCTATTAAACACAATGGCAGACAGTGTTATTACACCCTATATTGTAATGGCAATTGTATTGTTTTTGTTGGGGCTATTAATTAGAAAAGCTCCTTTACCTAATGTTGAAGCAGCACCTATTGAAGCTTCTGAACCTGGAGAAAAGTCAAAAACTAGTATTTTTCAGTTTCCACATTTATGGTTAGGTGTTTTAGCTTTGTTTCTATATGTAGGAGTAGAGGTTGTGGCTGGAGATACTATTATTTCTTACGGAATTTCTTTAAACATTCCAGTAGAGGAAGCTAAGTTTTTTACACTGTTTACATTAATGGCAATGGTAGTAACATATGCTTTAGGCGTTTTCTTAATACCTAAATACATTAATCAATCTTTTGCTTTAAAGGTGAGTGCTATTTTAGGAATTATATTGTCTTTTTGTATTGTGTATACAACTGGTTTTACCTCTGTACTTTTTGTAGCAGCTTTAGGTATTGCAAATGCATTGGTTTGGCCAGCAATATGGCCTTTGGCCTTAACAGGTTTAGGTAAGTTTACTAAAACTGCATCCGCATTATTAATTATGGCAATTTCAGGTGGAGCAATTATTCCGCTTTTATATGGCGCTTTGGTTGATGGTAAAAAAGAAGAATTAATAGCAACAGGTATAAATGAAGGGAGCGCATTAGCAGAAGCTGCTTCTTTTGGATATTGGATTTTGTTACCTTGTTATATGGTTATTCTTTACTATGCTTTCTGGGGCCATAAAGTAGGTTTAAAAAAGGCTTAGTTTCATGATTAAAAAAAGGATAGAATCTGTTGATGTTTTAAGAGGTTTTGTGATTGCAGCAATGATTTTGGTAAATACACCAGGGAATTGGAGTACTATTTACCCCCCTTTATTACATGCAAAATGGCATGGTCTAACTCCTACTGATTTAATATTTCCATTCTTTTTATTTATTGTGGGTATCTCTATTTACTTTGCTTATAAGAATAGTAAAAACTCTATTATAACATACAAAAAAATAGCGATCAGAAGTTTAAAGCTTTTTGGTTTGGGCTTTTTTCTAAATTTATTTTTACCTTATTTTCCTTTTTTTAATGAATTTGAAACACTCAGATTTCCTGGTGTTTTACAAAGAATAGGAGTTGTGTTTTTTGTTTCATCTGTTTTATATTTAAACTTTAAATGGAAAACAATGTTTACAATCGGAATCACTATTTTAATTGGGTATTGGGTATTGTTAGGTTTTATACCATTTCCAGATGGAACTTTACCTACTTTTAATAGGGCGCCTAATAATTGGGCAAACTATATAGATTTAAATATTTTAGGTAAACATATGTGGCAAGCAGATTATGACCCTGAAGGTTTATTAAGTACAATTCCCTCAATAGTTACTTGTATATCTGGCGTGTTAGTAGCTAAACATCTAGACCACTTTAAAAGCATTAAGTATTTGTTTATAATAGCATTTATTTTATTAGCTTCTGGTACTGTTTTTAATATTTGGTTCCCAATAAATAAAGCAATTTGGAGTAGTAGTTTTGTATTGGTAACTAGTGGTTGGGCAACTTTAATTCTTGCAGTAGTTTATTACTTCAAAGATATTAGACAAATTAAGTTTGGAAACATTTTTAAGTATGTTGGTATGAATGCAATTACCATTTATTTCTTGTCTAGTTTTATCTCTAAAACAATGTACCTAACAAAAACAGGAGGTAACAATAATCTACATAGCTTTATGTACAATACTTTTTTTGTGCAATCTTTTCTTTCAGATAATTTATCGTCTCTTTTATATGGGGTTGCTGTTGTTTCTTTTTACTTAAGTATTGGTTACCTAATGTTTAGAAAAAAAATATTTATAAAGGTGTAAAACAGAAATCATACTGCCAAAGAATTTATAAAACCTATGGTGTGATTGTTAAACCTTTCTGGTTGTTCTACGTTTACAACATGGCCACAATTGTCTATTACAAAAAGTGAAGCTGTAAGATGTTTTGCAACAATGTTTTTTATGGAAGGTAAAAACAAATGATCTTCTGCACCCATTACATATAAAGTAGGAATTTGAATGTCTTTTGTTCTAAAAAACCTTAATAATGGATTGATTTCTGATGTTAATTTAAACCAACGGATAAATTCTTTTTGGTATAACTTCTTTGCTTCGTTTACAAATAACAATCTAGATTTCTTATGGTTTTTCTTTGGCATAATAATAAATGCAAAGAGCTTATAAAGTAGCATGTAAGGAACCACCGACTTAAAGATATTACCAACTTTCATAAGCACTTGAGAGCGAAAGTTCATTTTTATGATAGCGCCACCCATAATCATACTCTTTACCAATTCTGGTCTTTTTTCAGCTAGATTTCTAATTAGAATTGTACCTAAAGAAATACCAATAAAGTGCGATTTTTCTATCTTGAGCGCATCTATAACCTCTACAATATCTGAAGTAATAGAATCGAAGGTATACTTAGCCTTAAAAGTGTCTTTTAGTTTTATTTGGCTATTTCCATGGCCTCTTAAATCTAAAATTAGCACGTTAAAATGTTTTCTAAAATCGCGCACTTGTTTAAACCAAATAGAACTACTACCTCCTGCACCATGCACAAAAGTTACCCATTCTTTGGAAGTTGTATGCGAATATAAATAGTAATTTAACACTGTTTTTCTTTCAAGTTAGAGTGCAAAAATAACCTATTTATATTTTATAAGGTAAGATAGTGCGTGCGTTTATTAACATTTTAAAAATTGTGATAAAATTGAATTTACTAGTGTTCTTTCTTTTGAACTAGATTTAGTACCACAAAAACCAACAAAGCAGGCAACACCCAACCTAAACTATTTTCTGCAAAAGGAATACTGCTTTTAATTCCGGTTAAATTTTCTCTAGGTATAATAAACCCAAGAAAATCTGTAATACTAAAAATAAAAGTTACTAAAACTACGCCTCTAAACACCAATTTAGATGCATATTTTTCTGGCAACGTGTTTAATATAATAAGAATAATAGTTATTGGATATAAAAACATGAGGGCGGGCACTGCTAATGTAATTATAAAATCTACTTGATAACTACCCACAATAATTCCAATGATAGAAGCTATTGCAGCAGTAATAATATATACTTTTTTAGAATTATTAAAAACACCTTTTATATAATCTGCAGTTCCCGTTACAATACCAACCGCAGTGGTAAAACAAGCCAGCGCAACCAAAATACTTAAAAAAGTAGTTCCGAAATTGCCCAAGGTTTGTGTGCTTAAACCTGCCAAAACTTCTGTTCTAGATGCATTTTCTGCAAATGTTGGTGCATACAAAGCACCTGCAAAAATTAAACCTCCATAGATTAAGAGCAAGCCAGCACCTGCTATAAAACCTGCTTTTCGAATTAAGGTTCTTTTTGCTTCAAAGGTAGTGTGATTGCTATAGTCTAAAGAAATAATAATTACGGCTCCTACGACCACACCGGCAATGGCGTCAAAGGTTTGATACCCTTCTAAAATACCGTCTATAAAAGGATTTTCAAAACCAGATGCTCCTAAAATAGTTGGAGAAGCAAAGAAAGAAAGAGCAATAATTACCAATAAAATAAGCACAATTATAGGGGTTAAAAAAGTACCTATTAAACTAATAATTCTAGATCTATTTACCGCAAATAGAAATACTAATAGAAAATAAACAATACTTGTTAGAATTGGCGGCGTATCAAAAAATGGCTGAATTGCCATTTCATGCGTTACTGCAGCTGTTCTTGGAGACGGAATGGCTATGGCAATACTATAAATTAAGAAACAAAATAGCGTGCTAAAAGCAGGAGAAACCTTCTTCCCGAAATCATACAACGTTCCTTGTAATTTTGCATGTGCAAAAATTGCTAAAATAGGAATGGTAATTCCCGTAATAATGAATCCTAAAACTACAATCCACCAATCTACGCCTGCTTTTACCCCTAAAGTTGGCGGTAAAATTAAATTTCCAGCTCCGAAAAAGAGTGAAAATAGTGCAAAACCGGCAATCCAAATTTCTTTTGTTTTGTTCATTGTAATTCTTGTCTTCGTGCCGGAAATATACATATTTTTGTGTGATGCAAAAATCATTAACTTTTAAAAATGCAACTATTTCTTTTTCTGACCAAGGAACAGGAACTGCTGTTGTTTTAATTCATGGGTTTTTAGAGAATGCCACTATGTGGAAAAACGTTGTACCCGAGATTTCTAAAAGAAACAGAATAGTTACTATTGATTTGTTAGGGCATGGAAAAACGGACTGTCTAGGCTATGTTCATACCATGGAGTTATTTGCAGAAACTATTGCAGCGGTTTTAAAAGAATTAAGAATTCGAAGATGTATTTTAGTTGGGCATTCTTTGGGTGGTTATATTGCCTTGGCTTTTGCAGAGAAACATCCACAGAAAGTAAAAGGGCTGTGTTTAATGAACGCTACCTCTAATAAAGATACTGCAGAGCGCAAAGCATTGCGATTGCGTGCCAACAAAATGATTACTAGTAACTTTACAAATATGGTACGTATGTCTTTTGCCAATTTGTTTGGCCCAAAAAGCAAAACCATCTTTAAAAAGGAAATAGAATTAGCCGTTTTTGAAGCTCTACAAACACCCATGCAAGGTTATATTGCTGCACAAGAAGGCATGCAATTGCGTGCAAACAGAAACCACGTTTTAACTGACAATAGTTTTAAGAAATTATTAATTATTGGCAAGAAAGATCCTGTTTTAGATTTTGAAACTTCTTTAAACGAAGCTAAAAAAACAAACTCTGCAATTGTTGTTTTTGAAAACGGACACATGCCTCATATTGAAAATAAGCTGGCATTAAATGATGCTTTGAAAGAATTTATGAAAATTTGTTAAACGTGGCTTCATTAATAAAAAAGACCTAACCTATAGAATGAATGGTTTGCTTTCACAAAATAAGTGCTTTAAAGTAACACCTCTATTAATGCGGGTATGAGACCAATTTAAATGTTCTAAGCAGAAGATATTTGTCTTTTAAAGCATCTAAAAACTATTTATTTGACAATATAAAGTTAACCCATCTCTTTTTTATTTAACGCTAAAGACTAAAAACTTATTGCAGCTATTTAATTTTTGAATAAAGTAAAAATGGATTTTCAGGTTATAACATCGTTCTTTTTCTAACAAGCAATATTTCATCATCCGAGAAAGACATCCAACCAAAATCATATACCCAAAAAAAGGTTTTATTCTTGCTATTAATATGCCAATGTGTATTGTACTTAAAGTTAAATTTCTTTTTTTCTAGCAGTATTCTAGGTACTTTTTTTTGTAACAAATTTTTCCCTAAAACCTCTAACAATATCGATCGATTTCTGTGTAAAATGATATCGATATCTTTGACAGCAATAGCCGTTACTTTTCGTAAATTAATATGATAATAATTTTTACAGCGCTGCGAACAAAATTTCTTATCGCTTCGACCTTTTACTAAGTTACTACATATTTTACATTTCATATACCTAGCAAAGGTACGTTTTATATGTCTTTCTACACTAAACGTTATTAACGGTTAGTATACGTCTATATTTAAATCGACTTCAGAATGATACTATTTTCTTTTATATTTGAGACATTAATAGTACCACTATGCATAACATACCTATTATTTATCAGCCTTTAAAGAATGCAAAACGCATTAAAATTTATATCCCTTATGAACTAAAGGAACTACGTACTATTTTTAAGAAAATTAATACCACTTTTTGGCATCCCAATCAAAAGTTATGGTCTATTATCTATACACAAGAAAACGTGGCATTAATAAAAAACCTTTTTGGTAAAAACTATAAAATAGTAAACAATATAACGCCTACCCCTATTGAAAAAAGACCGCTTAACCAATATGCAATCGAACAGCTTTTTAGATTGGAAAAAGCGTTGGTTTTAAAGAAGTATAGTGACTCGAGTGTGCGAACCTACAAGAATATGTTTAGCATTTTTTTAACCAAATTTTCTAATAAAGATATTAACCTAATAACCAAAGAGGAAATAGAAGGTTTTGTTTATGAATTAATTACAAAAAATAAAATTGGAGAGAGTTACCAAAATCAACTTATAAACGCTATTAAAGCGTATTATGAACACGTTTTAAAACTACCGAGAGAATATTATGAAATACAACGCCCAAAAAAGGCGGTAAGCATACCAAATGTATTAAGTAAAGAAGAAGTTTTAAAAATTATACAGCATCCTAAAAACATTAAGCACAAAGCTATTTTATGGACTGTTTATAGCGCTGGGCTTCGAATTTCTGAGGTCTTAAATTTGAGAATTATAGATGTTCATTCTAAAGAAGGATACTTGTTTGTGAAGGATAGTAAAGGGAAAAAAGATCGAAAAACTATTTTATCAAATCATTTAGTCCTGCTATTACGCAACTATTTTAAAAAAGAAAAACCATCTTACTGGTTGTTTGAAGGACAAACAGGCGGGAAATATAGCACTGCAAGTGTGCGTGCTATTTTCAGAAAAGCAGTAGCAGAAACAAATTCAAATCCTTGGGCAACGGTGCACACCTTGCGGCATTCATTTGCTACACATTGCATAGAGAACAATGTGAATTTAAGATACTTACAGAATATGCTAGGGCACAACTCTCCGAAAACTACAGAAATCTACACCAAAACGATTCATATTAACAATAAAAATATCGAAAGCCCTTTGGATAATATGCTAAAAAACATTAGTTTTAAAATCTAAAACATATATGCCATATATCAACAATACGCATATACAATTGTTACCTGTAATTGAAAAAACGCTAATGAAAAAGTCACTCAAAATATTAATAATTCTATTCTTTATTTCATTCTCTGTATTTGGACAAAATAAATGGGCTGAAACCCATTCAATTGTGAATCCCGTGAAACTGAACAAAATAGAATTTTCTAATTTAACATCTGAAAAAGTCACAAGTCTATTTGGGGAACCGAACAAAATAACTACATATTGGAGTGAATATGATGACGAAAACATCTCATATTACAAATATGGAAAATCTTACTTTGCTTTTAGACCAAATAAAAATCTTCATGATTTTGAAATTAGAGACAGAACGATTAATAATATTACTGTTAAAATAAATAATCACTCTGTCGGAGACTCTTTAGAAAATTTAAAGAAACATTATTATAAATCAACTATAAATATGAGCAATAATGAAGTGAGTATTCATTTAGTAACATCTGATTTTTGTATATCCGGTAGCATTATAACATTTAAAATTGCGAATGAATCTATTAAATCAATGGAATTAATTAACTTGAATTAAAAACAACAGGTAACACCGTATATAATTTATTGCTGGCTTCTTGCCTACTTACGAAAGTCCTCGCGGACTTTCTTGGTCGGTAATTATTTACAGAATTAGTAGCTTAAACACGCAACAAACCATATACAAAACGTTACCACCAATTAGAAAAAAAATGAACATAGATATTATTGGAGCAGGAATAGGAGGATTAACTACTGCAATTGCACTTGAACAAAAAGGAATTAAAACAAGAATTTTTGAACAAGCGGAACAGATAAAACCAGTTGGAGCTGGAATTATTTTAGCCAATAATGCAATGCAAGTTTATGAAAAGTTAGGCTTACGAAAAGTAATTGAGGAAAATGGAAACCCGATCTCTTCAATGAATATTACCAAATCCAAATCTAAAACCACTTTCCAAAATTGACTTGACCTATTTTGAGCGAAAACATAAAACCAAAAACATTGCAATTCATAGAGGAACATTACAACAGATATTAATTGACAAATTAAAATCAACCGAAATTAATCTCGACCATAAACTTACCTCAATCGTTGAAAACACAAATGGATATTATTTGAAATTCCAAAATGGAGAACAAATTCAATCCTCAACCGTTTTGGGAGCCGATGGACTGAACTCTATTGTTCGACAAAACCTATTCCCAAATAATAGCATAAGAAATGCAAATCAAATATGTTGGAGAGGAATTACGGAATGTGAATTACCGATAAAATTTAGAAACGAATTGAACGAGGCTTGGGGAAAATCCGAGCGATTTGGTTTTGTTCAGGTTGCAGAAAATAAAGTCTATTGGTATGCTTTGAAATCGTTCAAAAAAAGTACGAATGAATTTTCTATCAACGATTTAGAGCAATATTTTGGCGATTATAATTCAGTAATTAAAGACATCATAAAATCAACGAAAAAAGAACATATAAATACTGCCGAAATTTCAGACTTAAAACCAACAAACATTTGGTTTAAAGAAAATGTATGTTTAATCGGAGATTCAGCACACGCAACAACACCAAATATGGGACAAGGTGCTTGTCAGGCTATCGAAGATGCTTTTGTACTTTCAGAATGTTTAAACAAATACGGAATTAAGAAAGCCTTTTCGGAGTATCAAAAATTAAGATTACCAAAAGCACATCAAGTAGTTAAAGCAAGTTGGCTTGTTGGAAAAATGGCACATCTTAAAAATCCTATATTAATTGGTTTACGTAATCAAATGTTAAGATTAACGCCTACTTCAGTTAATAGAAAACAGAATGAACAAATTTTTCAATTGGCAGAAATATGATGACAACAATATTATCTATTATTTTATTAGCCATTTTTACTGCACTAAGTTTAATGCATTTTTATTGGCTTTTTGGTGGAAAATGGGGATTGGAAAAGGTAATTCCAACAAAAGAGAATCAGACGAGTACGCTTTCAATTCCTAAATTTGCGACTTTAATTGTTGCTCTGGTTTTAATTCTATTTCGGTCTTATATATCTTGTGAAATCGGGGCTTATAAATCTTCAAATTCCAAATTTGGTAACTAATTACGGATATTGGATAATTCCTGCTATTTTTATTTTAAGAGCAATTGGAGATTTTAAATATGTTGGGGTTTTCAAAAAAATAAAGGATACTGAATTTGCGAAAGCTGATTCAAAATGGTTTGTTCCTTTGTGTTTGACAATCGGAATATTTGGAATTCTGATACAACTGATGAATAAATAACTGGTGGTAACAATGTATAAAAAACATAGGGCGAAACAGTAGTAAATGCAAAGGTTATCGCTCGTATCAAAGTTTGTGTTTATCTGAAAGTTTAGTGCTTGAAACCACGCAACTAACCATATACAAAACCGTTGGGCACTATTAAAAAAAATGAAAATTTAATGAAAAAATTATTATTTATCATCTCTTGTATTTTATTGAGTTCGTGTAGCCAACAAAAAATTCTGACTTTAATTACTAAAACACCAAAAATTAAATATCAAAAGCCTACTAACTTTGATAAACTTAATAATTACCAAAAAGATGCAGTTTATTTAACAGAACTCATTAAACAAACTTATCCCAGATTAAGCACAAAAATTACAACTGAAAATTATCTAATTGAAAGCAATAACCTCATAGAAAAACTATCTAAAACTCAAAATGATTTAGATTTTGAAGTTGAAATTCAAAAGTTCATTTCATTACTTAAAGATGGTCATAGTTATATGTGGATTAACTATATAGGTAAAGACAAGAGAAAATTCAATATTTCTCTTTATAAAGAGAAAAAAGATTGGATTATTTGGAATATTGACAAATCAAAAGATAGTTTGTATATAGGTTCTAAAATCATTTCGATTAATGGCAAAAAACCAAATGAAATTAAAAATTTGATTAACAAATTTGAATGTGGTGAAAATGAATTTTGGAAATTAAAAAATTTCGGATGGAAAATCACTTATCCAAAATATTTAGAAGCCGTTGGTATTATTGAAAAAGGAGAAAACTTAATACTTTCTATTGCAAAAAACAATAAAACAGAAATAATAAAGATTGGTAAAAAAGAAAAAGTTACTTTTTATAATATCAAAATAAAAAAAAGAAAATTTCCATTTACAGAAAAACAAAACAACGGGTTCTATTATAAAGTAAATGTGGAACAAAATTTTGCATATCTACAAATGAACACATCTCTTGATTATGTTTCAATTAAAAGTGAAATAAGCAATTACACTAATTTTATCACAAAACCAATTGCTTTAGCATATCTGAAAAAAGATACGAAAAACGCTCGAAATTTCGGAATAACATTACAATCATTATTCAACGAAATAGAAAACAACAATATTGAAAACTTAATAATTGACCTACGCTATAACACAGGTGGTGACGAACGACCAGGAAAACAACTAATATGGTATTTGACTGATAACAAAAATATAAATGGCTTTACTGACTATTTGAATATTTCTGATTACTTCAAAACTCAAATAAAAAATGATTATAAAAAGTATAATAATCTTTACAAGAAAAAATATAACAAACCTATTCCTTATGGAGAGATAAATATTACAAAAGAATTTTTTAACCAACCTTATTTCTATGATATTACTAAAGAAAACAGCCCGTTTTTATTAGATAATTCCATTCCGAAATTTAAAGGAAAAGTTTATGTGTTAATAGGGACAAATACTTTTAGTGCAGGTCAAGTGTTAGCAACAACAATTGCAGACAATAATTTGGCTACTTTAGTCGGGAAACCAACAGGGAATAAACCTACAAGCCAAACTGGTGCTTCAGGTTTTAAATTGCCAAATACAAAAAAGATAATTATGATTTCATATACATTTATGGAAAGACCTAACAAGGAAAAAAATGGTGAAAACGCTCTATATCCTAATGTTGAAATTCACCACACTTACGAACAAATTATTAATGGAGATGATAAGCAGTTTGAATATATTATAAACGAAATGAAAAAGTAACAGTGCCCAACAATCTGTATAGTTAATGGCTACTAATTGATAAACCTAAAGTTGGTTTAATTAAACAAAGTTTAGTGTTTAACTGAAAGTTAAGTGCTTTTAATACGCCACTAACCATACAGGCAACGTTGTGTTTCATTAAAGAAAATCTAATAATGAAAATAAAAAATATCATTTACTCCTTAACTTTTCTTGCGATTTTTTCTTGTAATAATTCGACAGAAAAAAGCGATATACTAAAGAAGGGAAATGAGCCTTTAAAACAAGAATCAAAAGTTGATAGTCAAAAGAAAGAAATCCAAAACGAGCAATCAATTGGAAATACGGATATTGACCTAAGTTTAATTTATGCTGATAATCAGAAATTTATTATCAAAGTGGATAGGTTGAAAAATGGAAATATTAAATATACTTCTTGGAGCAAACCCAAAACTGTGAATGACAAACCAGACTTGGAATTACTTGACGGTATAATTAACCAACAAGGAACGGGAGGTGGTTATCATTACATATTCGAAAATGGAGATTGGAAATATATTATAGAAAATAATCTAATGGGCGAAACCTTTGAGTCAATGGGTCTTTTTCTAAAATTGATTGATAATAATGACAAAAAATTATTCGTGAAATTAAACGACCTGACTGAAAGAATTGCAGATAAAGAATCATATACAAAATCAGATTTAATAGGTATGTGGTGGACACCTCATTATGCAGTCAGAAAGATTAATTTCTTTGAAAATGACAGGTTTAAATTTAATGAAGGAGATGATAATTTTCTTAACGGCAACTATACTTTTTCTAATAGCCAAGTGACCCTTATTTTTGATTCTAAACAAAATAATATAGTAATGGATATTGGAGGAGGGAATGATGAGTATAGCTATACTTTATTTGGCGAGGGAGAAAATTTCGTAAAAGAATGGGGGAAATAAACGAAAACACAACAAAACCTATACGTAATGCGGGTTTTGGTGCTAAATTGAAAGTTTTTAGCAATTAATAAAGACCGCCAAATCTTTTGATTTGGCTTTAAAAATGAAAAGATAAAACAAAATAAAAAGATTTGGCTAAGTGCTAGATTGAAAGTTCAGAACTTTTAAATC
>CALJHU010000015.1:0-66731 GCA_937771065.1 uncultured Polaribacter sp.
CGAAATAATAAAATACAGAATAAATTCTGCGTTTAATATTAACGTTTCGAGAATTGGAATTTTTTACGTGCTTTCTTCTGACCAAATTTCTTACGTTCAACCATTCTTGGATCACGCGTTAATAAACCTTCTGGTTTCAAGATAAGTCTGTGGTCTGCATCAATATGAACTAATGCTCTAGTGATTGCTAAACGAATCGCTTCAGCTTGTCCTGTTATTCCACCACCGTAAACATTAACTTTAATGTCATAAGACTCTAAGTTTTCTGTTAACATTAATGGTTGTTGTACTTTATATTGTAAGGTACCTGTTGTAAAATAGTTTTTGTAGTCTTTTTTATTTACAGTAATGTTCCCTTTACCTTCTGAAAGATAAATACGAGCAACAGCTGTTTTTCTTCTACCAATTTTGTGTACTATATCCATTATAAAAGATCGTTAAGGTTAATAGCTTTAGGTTCTTGACCTGCTTGTTTGTGCTCAGTACCTGCATAAACATACAAGTTTCTGAATAACGCTGCTCCCAAAATATTTTTTGGTAACATTCCTTTTACTGCTTTTTCGACTAATCTTGTAGGATCTTTCTCAAACATTTCTGTTGCAGTTAATGATCTTTGTCCACCTGGATAACCCGTATGACGGATGTAAGATTTCTCTTTCCATTTGTTTCCAGATAATACAATTTTTTCTGCGTTGATGATAACCACGTTGTCTCCACAATCTACGTGAGGAGTAAAGTTTGGTTTGTACTTACCTCTAATTAGCTTTGCTACTATAGAAGATAGACGACCCAACGTTTGCCCGTCCGCATCAACTAAAACCCACTCCTTGTTTACGGTAGCGCTGTTTGCTGATACTGTTTTGTAACTTAATGTGTTCATAATTACACTATTAGTTTTTGTAAATTAAAATAATTCATTTTCCTTAAAAAAGGAGTGCAAATATAGTGCTATTTATTTGATTGACAAATAGTGTTTTAGGATATTTTTTGAACTTTTTAGTCCTAATAAAATGCGTGTTAAAATTAACCATATCTTAAAACACTCTTTAAGAGATTAGATAGATTTTTTTTAAAGTCATTTCTTCGTACAATTTGTTTTTTTCTAGGGATAAAATTTTTACTTATTCGTTTTTACCAGCAACCATTTATTTCTAGAGAAAGATACTCTGATTTTAATTTTTAAATAATCCTACAACAAGTTCTTTTAGTGAGCGTGTTACTTTATATGATGAAAATCAAATTTCTTATACAAACGACCCGATTGCTATCGATTTAAATAATGATGGAAAATTAGAATATGATTTTCCAAACGGCGGCTATTTAGTAGACGATAATGTGAATGGAAATTTAGATTATGCTTTTAAAAAACCAGATTTTTCTTTTGTGCAATTGCAAACAAACTTAGTGGTGCGTTGGGAATACATTCCGGGTTCTGAGTTGTTTTTTGTTTGGTCAAGAGGCTCTAGTGGCCCACAAGATTTTAATGATTCTCTTACGGATAGTGTTCGTGATCAGGTTTTTGATATTCCTGCCAGTGCTACTTTTCTAATAAAAGCAACCTATCGCTTTGTAAGGTAATTTACTTGAATGTTGCGCGTTGTAGTCTATCATTTATAGACTTACCTAGGCCAAATTCAGAAAAACGCTCTGCAATAATAAGGTCTAAATTTTTACTATCTAAATCATGCATTGCTGAATATAGTTTCGATGCAGCTTCTTGCAAAGAGCCCTTTTTAGATAAGATTATTTCAGTAATATTTTCGTTATTTAAAGAAGATTTAAATACTAAAACTCCCATCTTTTTTCCTGTATTTTTTTCTATTTCAGCAGCAACATCATCAACTAAAAAAGTACTTGTTTTAGGTGCATAATGTCTAGCCAGCATTCCTGGGGCATCTGGTTTTTCTTCTTTTTTATTTTTGATAGAAATCTTACCAACTACAACTTCAATTTCTTCTAAGGCTAAAGCACCTAATCTGTAAATAACAGGTTCTTCATTTTCAAAACCAATAATAGTAGACTCAATTCCGTTTGCACAAGAACCACCGTCTAAAACCATCTTTATGCTATTCCTAAAATAGTTTTCTACGTGTGCTGGTTTCGTAGGGCTAATGCTTCCAAAAGGATTTGCACTTGGCGCCGCCAAAGGGAAAGGCAATTGCTTTAGTAGTTCTAAAGTTATAGGATGATTTGGTACACGAACAGCAACAGTGTCTTTTCCTGCCGTAATAATATCAGGAATAGTTTTGCTCTTTTTTAAAACTAAGGTCATTGAACCTGGCCAAAAAGCAGCAGCTAACAATTTTGCTTTTTCAGGAACATGAGTTACAAGATCGTTTAAAGATTTTACAGAAGGAATATGCACAATTAACGGATTAAAAAACGGACGCTGCTTTGTGGAAAAAATACTTTTAATTGCTTTTTCGCTAAAAATATTTCCTGCCAAACCATAAACTGTCTCCGTTGGTATTGCCACCAAATAGTCTTCGGTTAATAATTGTACTGCTTTTTGTATGTCTTTAGAAATGATGCTCATAATTCCTGCAAAATTACATATAAATTTGCTTAATTATTATTTTTGATAAGAAACTTAAAATGGAATAGTTTTTGATAAATGTGGTTACATGAAAAAAATACTAAGTACTGTAATTTTTATTTTTATTTTTCAAAATGCTATTTCCCAAGAAAAATTAGGGAGACCTTTTTTTACAGGAGATATAAATTTCACCTTAGGTATTAATGAAGATTATCAAATTGGACCGGATGATGATAACGGGCCCTTAATTGTGCCATCTGCCTTATTTTTTAGATTTGGTTTTGGGTATGAATTTAAACAGAGAATTGCAATTGCTTTTAATTCTGGATATGATTTACATTGGAATTATGATATTAAGGCCTTCCCTACCTATGGGAGCCTAAAATATAATATCACAGAAAAAGACGATAGCACCCATTTTGCTGAAGTTAGATATGGTAAGATGTGGACACCCTCATCTAATTATCCCGATGGAAATTATTATGGAATTGGTTTAGGAATTCAGGCTGGGGGAGAAGATAGACTGAATACCATCTTTAGAATCGATTTTCACAGAAAAGGGATTGTTGGTTTTAAAAACAATAAATTAGACAGTGTTTCAATTGGTATTGGATTTTCCTTTTTTTAATTGAAGTTTAAATAGTTTTTTCAGGCAGTGGGTTTGCTTCGTATTTATTATGAATGGTTATGATTGCCAAGCCAAAGAGCACGGCCACAACAATTAATATTGTACTAATTAAACCACTTACTCCAAAAGACATCCGTATTAAAATTGTTGAAATAACAAAGCCAGAGTTTCTAATAATTTTATGGAACTGATCTGTGTAAAAAAATGAAAATAAAAGCAGTACCACATCCACTAAAATTAAGACTGTAAAAAACTCATCAAAAAATAGGTTATTAATGCTCTCAAATGTTGGCAATTTGTTAGAGAATATATAAATTCCTGCAGACCAATCTACAAGTGTGTATACCGCGATAATAAAAAATAAAGGAAGCAAAATAACAGCTATTATTTTTTTGTTTTTCACAAATTTATCAACCATTGGTTGAATAGCTCCTTGCAATATTATTTGTTTTGTTTTCTCTTTTTGAAATAAAAAGATCAAATAAAACAGCAAAATAGAGGCAATTAGATCATAGGTGAATTGTAAATCACCTTTAATTTCGAACCAGTTTTCTGTAAGCTCTAAAGCTGATAAATCTTTAAATAATTTACGAATAATAATTAGGGTTATAATTTCATACTGCTTGGTTATGTAAGTTGTAAAAGACCTTGGTAAGTAGTAAATTAGAAGATAAACCTCGTAAATTAGAATAAAAGAAAACGGAGTGTATGCAGCAGAAATCGGGTTTTTTAAAAGCTCTGAGTTTGAAGGATAATCTATAAAATCAAACTTCATTAAATAAATAACTGCCAAATGAATAAAAAAACTAATAAGTGCTAATTTAAGAATTATCTTCTCTGTTTTTCCACGGGTACTGTCTGAAAGAAGCTTGTTAAATATAAAAGGCAGTATTTCTTTTCTCTGAATCATGTTGAAATATTTTATACAAATTGTTATAAAATAGGCATGCGCTTAAGTATACTTATCTATAATTTAAATATAAAGATACATTAATTTAGAAACAAACTAAGTTGAAGTAAAAGAAAAAGAGTATTTCAACTATTTATTACTCAACCTCACTGGCACTTGGAGAAAATAGCAAGTCTGTAGGATTGTCAATATCGTATAGATATTGAAAGCTTCTAGATTCTTTATTGCAAAATGGTTCTAGTAGTTTTAACATATTTTTAAAACCAGATAAGGTTAAAACACAAAAGAAAGTTTCGTTGTCTTTTGTTATAATTCCTTCATCAGACTTAAACAAGCCAAAAATTAAATTACAATTACGTGGCGTAATAAAAT
Organism: uncultured Polaribacter sp.; assembly: GCA_937771065.1. Lineage (GTDB taxonomy): Bacteria > Bacteroidota > Bacteroidia > Flavobacteriales > Flavobacteriaceae > Polaribacter. The sequence continues at coordinate 4,447 of CALJHU010000015.1, forward strand.
CCACTTCAGATAAGTCTAGTTTTTGTTTTTTATCAATAATTTTTTCCTTTAGTAAAGTTCTAAATTGAATCGCTTCTGCTTTGTTAAAGCTGTATAGTCTAACAACATTTTCGCCAAGGCCATTTACATTTTCTATATAATCTAATTCCATTTATTCTAGTGTGCTTGTAACCAGTTTTCTCCAACCCCAACTTCAACATCTAATGGTACACTCATTTTAAAAGCATTTTCCATTTCGTATTTTATAATAGGCTTAATAATTTCTAATTCTTCTTTATGTGCATCAAAAACTAATTCATCATGCACTTGCAATAACATTTTAGACTTAAAACCTTCTTTCTTAAAACGTTTGTGAATATTGATCATTGCTAGTTTTATAATATCTGCAGCAGATCCCTGTATAGGTGCATTTACCGCATTTCTTTCTGCACCACTTCTAACCATTGCATTTCTAGAATTGATGTCTTTTAAATATCTACGTCTGTTTAAAACCGTTTCTACGTAACCATTTTCTCTGGCAAAATCTACTTGCGCAGACATATATGCTTTCAACTTCGGATAGGTTTCATAATACGTATCAATCAATTCTTTAGCTTCGCTTCTAGATAAGTCTGTCTGATTGCTCAATCCAAATGCAGAAACCCCATATACAATTCCGAAGTTTACTGTTTTAGCGTTACTTCTTTGCTCACGAGTAACTTCATCTAAAGGAACATTAAAAACTTTTGCAGCGGTAGAAGCATGAATGTCTTCTCCGTTTTTAAAAGCTTCCATCATGTTTCCTTCTTCACTTAAAGCGGCAATAATTCTTAATTCTATTTGAGAATAATCGGCTGCTAATAACACATGGTTCTCGTCTCTTGGAATAAATGATTTCCGAACTTCTTTACCGCGTTCTGTTCTAATAGGTATGTTCTGTAAATTAGGATTGTTAGAACTCAACCTTCCTGTTGCTGCAACTGCTTGCATATATTGTGTATGAATTCTTCCTGTTTTAGGATTCACTTCATTAGGCAACGCATCTACATACGTACTCTGTAATTTTTTATATTGTCTGTATTCTTGAATATTTCTAATAATTTCATGCTCTTTTGCTAAGAAAGATAAAATATCTTCTCCAGTGGCATATTGACCAGTTTTCGTCTTTTTAGGCTTCTTTACCAATTCCATTTTTTCGAACAAAACAATCCCTAATTGTTTTGGTGAAGCAATATTAAACTCTTCTCCCGCTTGCTCGTAAATATTTTTTTCTAGACGATTGATGTCCTCTGTTAAAGTAACAGAAAACTTATTTAGAAAATCGATATTGATATTGATCCCTTCAATTTCCATGGCTGTTAAAACCGAAACTAAAGGCAATTCAATGTCATTAAAAAGTTTGGTTACATTTCCACTCTCTAACTCACCTGTGAAAAGTTGTTTTAATTGAAAGGTAATATCTGCATCTTCAACTGCATATTCTGTTTGCTCTGCAATAGGAACTGTGCGCATAGAAAGCTGATTCTTTCCTTTTTTACCAATGAGTTCTGCAATAGATACTGGTTGATAATTTAAGTAAGTTTCTGCTAATACATCCATGTTATGACGCATATCTGGATTGATTAAGTAATGTGCAATCATCGTATCAAACAATTTTCCTTTTACCGGTATTTCGTAATTTGATAAGACTTTAATATCATATTTTAAATTATGCCCAATTTTTTCTATGTTACTTTCAAAAAAAGGTCTAAATTCTTCTAATAGCGCTTTTGTTTCTGCTTGGTCTTCGGGAAACGAAACATAATACCCTTTACCAATTTCGTAAGAAAAAGCAATTCCTATCAATTCAACTTCTAAGGCTTTTAGACCTGTGGTTTCAGTGTCAAAACAAACAGAAGTTTGTTCCATTAATTTTTTAAGCAGTAATTTTCTCGAGAAAGGAGAATCTATATGTTGGTAAAAATGATTTGTGTTAGCAATCGTTTTAAATCCAGATGCAACCTCTGCTTCAGAAACACTTCCGGTTCCAGGAGCAGCAAATAAATCGAATTGGCCTTCAGCACTTGGTGCTGCTTTTTTAGCTGTTACACTTGTTTTTTCTTCCGAAGGACTTTCTGCAGAGTTTACTTTAGTTGCACTCTCAACAGCAAAAGTTTTTGTAAAATTAGTTAATAAATTTCTAAATTCTAATTCGCTAAAAAGTGCTGTTACTTTTTCAATATCTGGTTGGTCTAGTTCAAAATCTTTCGCGTTAAAAGTAACTGGAACATCTAGCATAATAGTTGCTAGTTTTTTAGAAAGCAAGCCTAAATCTTTGGCAGCTTCTACTTTCTCTTTCATTTTTCCTTTTAGCTCATGTGTATTGGCTAACAGGTTTTCCATAGAGCCGTAAGCAGCTAAAAACTTCTTTGCTGTTTTTTCTCCAACCCCAGGTAAACCAGGAATATTATCAGCAGAGTCGCCCATCATTCCTAAAAAATCTATAACTTGTAAAGGGTCTGTTACTCCAAATTTTTCTTGTACTTCTGGCACTCCCCAGATATCATAACCACCGCCAAAACGAGGTTTGTACATGAAAATATTCTCAGAAACGAGTTGTGCAAAATCCTTATCTGGTGTTACCATAAAAGTTTTATAGCCTTCTTTTTCTGCTTGTTTAGAAAGTGTTCCAATAACATCATCTGCTTCAAAACCTGCTTTTACCATAATGGGTATATGCATAGCTTTTAAAATCTCTTGAATATAAGGCACTGCAATTTTAATAGCTTCTGGTGTTTCATCTCTATTTGCTTTATAGGCTTCAAACATTTCTACGCGGTCTACACTTCCGCCTTTGTCAAAACAAACTGCTAAATGATCTGGTCTTTCTCGTTTAATTACATCTAAAAGCGAGTTCATGAAACCCATAATTGCAGAGGTGTCTAAGCCTTTAGAGTTAATCTGTGGATTCTTAATAAAAGCATAATATCCTCTAAAAATCAATGCAAAAGCATCAACTAAAAAAACTCTTTTTTGATCTGACATATTCGTTTTGTAATCTATTTATGGATGATTTTTTTGAGAATGAGTGAAAACTATGCAACACTGCAGACGCTGCAGTAAAGCTACAAAACTTTAACATGCTATTAAAATTCAATCGGAATTATAACAGTTATCTTTGATAAATTTTTTAAAATAGAATTGTTTTATGAAGACAGCAATTAGTCTAATTATCTTATTTGTCATTATCGTTTTGTTAGAAGTATATGCATTTCAGGCTATAAAGACCGTTACTAAAAGCAAAGTTATTCGATATTCTTGGCTATTTGTTAGTATTGCCGTCTATGCAAATTTTGCATATGTTGCTTTAACGTACGATAGAACGCAGGGACAAACGCCACAATTTCAGATGGCAATGGGTATTTTACTAACAGTTTTAATACCGAAGCTGGTAGTGCTTATTTTTATGTTTGGTGAAGATATTTATAGATGGATCTTAAAATTAATTTCAGCAGTTACCTCAGGAAATACAACGCCCTTAGCAGGTAGAAGAAAGTTTATTTCTCAAATAGGTTTGGGGCTAGCGGCAATACCATTTGTGTCTTTTATCTATGGGATTGTGCAAGGAAAGTACAATTACAAGGTTTTAAAATACCAGTTAACTTTTAAAGATTTACCAGAAGCTTTTGATGGTTTTACAATTACACAAATTTCAGACATTCATTCGGGGAGTTTTACCAATAAAGAAAAAATACAATACGGTGTCGATTTAATTAATGAACAGAAATCTGATATTATGCTATTTACTGGAGATATTGTAAATAATAAAGCAGATGAAATGGACAATTGGATAGCTGTTTTTGATAAATTAGAAGCTAAACAAGGCAAGTATTCTATTCTCGGAAATCATGATTATGGAGATTATATGGATTGGGACAATCCGCAAGATAAAATAGATAATTTTCAAAAAGTAAAAGACATTCACCAAAAAATAGGGTTTGATTTGTTGTTAGATGAACATCGCTATTTAGAAAAAGACGGACAAAAAATTGCGCTTCTAGGCGTCGAAAACTGGGGAAAGGGGTTTAATAAAGCAGGGGATTTACAACGCGCGGCGGCGGGTATTCAAAAAGAAGATTTTAAAATCTTAATGTCTCATGATCCAAGTCATTGGGAAGAGAAAGTAAAAAAAGATCCTTTTAATTATCAGTTAACTTTAAGCGGTCATACACATGGCTTGCAGATGGGCATCGAAATTCCGGGTTGGTTTAAATGGAGTCCGTCTAAATATGCCTACAAACAATGGGCAGGTTTGTACAAAGAAGCAGACAGAGTTATCAATGTAAACAGAGGTTTTGGGTATCATGCATTTCCGGGGAGAGTAGGTATTTGGCCAGAAATAACAGTTATAGAGCTTAAAAAGTCTTGACAATCAGTTTATTAAATATAGATTGATTATATTTGAAAAGGAGGCAATATGTAATTTATACGGGCTTCACTTTTCAAAAACTTGTCTTATGCCAAAATTTGGAGAAATAATTAATTTTCAAAAGCCAGTTCTTATAGACTTTTATGCAGATTATGGAGATTTAGAAAATACCATAAAAATGCTAAGAAGCGTGGCAGCGGGTTTAGGAGACAGTGCAAAAGTAATCAAGATAGATATTACTAAAAATGAAGTTCTGGTAGATGCTTTGCGTGTAAAGGGAAATCCAACTTTTATGATTTATAAAGATGGAGAAATGAAATGGCGCCAGACAGGAGCTCAAGATGCTAAGACTTTAATTGGTTTGGTAAAACAATACGTTTAAATTATTTTGAAGCTATGTTGTACTTCTAAATTGCTTTAAAAACAAACCCTTTCTCAGAGAGTTCTTTTAAAACTTTAGGTAAGACAAATTTCAATTTTTCAGATGCTTTTACACTGTCATGAAATACAATAATACTGCCGTTTTTAGTATTGTTTAAAACATTGCGTAAACACTCTTCTTTAGACGTCGAAACATCAAAATCTGCCGATAAAACATCCCACATTATTATCCGATAACCTTTTTTTAGAATTGATGTAGCTTGGCTCTTTTTAATCTTTCCGTAAGGAGGGCGAAATAATTTTGGTTTCGTACGCTTATCTAAAGTCTTAGAAATAATATGTTCACATTGCAAAAAATTATCAATATAATCTTTGTTTTTAGTGGCCCAACCATTTAGATGATTGTGAGTGTGATTGCCTATGGTATGCTTTGAGTTTTTAATTTTTTTAAAAATATCAGGGTGATTTTGGATGTTTTTGCCAATGCAAAAGAACGTGGCTTTTGCATTGTATTTTTTTAATTCATCTAAAACAAATTGGGTAATCTCTGGTGTTGGCCCGTCATCAAAAGTGAGGTAGATTTCTTTTATATCTCTAGAAAAACGCCAAGTATATTTAGAGAAAAATCTCATAATACAACTTGGTGTTTTTGGGATATAAAATTTCATTTTTTTATTCTTCTAAAAAATCTAAATCTGTAGGTTCTTCATCAGGTATTAAATATTCAAAAAGCTTTACGGTATCCATAAAATCTGTTTGAATTTTAGATACAAAATCTTTATTTGTACTTCCTTGTTCAACTTGGTCTATTAAGTTTTTAAACATGTATAAAGAGGTATCAATTTCATCAAAAACAAGATCGCTATTATTTTTATTAAAAGTACTTAACCAAGTTAGTTTTTCTGTAATTAAACGTGCTAAAGTTTCTACCGTTTGTTGCGCTTTTTCGTCTTCACCTAAATTATAATACATCTCAGGATATCCTAAAGACAAGCTGTAATGGTCAAACTTTTCTATTGGTAATTTTTCTAAAGATAAATCTAAAACTTCAACAGCTTTTAAAGTGTCACCTTCTTTTGCAAAAGCATCAGACAAACGCATTAGGCTATTTCTCAAAGAAATGGCATTTCTTTTGGTTTGTTCGTCTAAATATATTTTACCGCTGTTAATGTTTCTCCAATCTAACTTGTTAATGTTTGCATACATTTTCTCGGCATCGATTCTACCAATACTCAACATAAGCTTACTTCTCTAGTCCTGCCATTTGCATCCATATATTTTGCAGGTGTTTTTATGGGTACTAATTTAAAAGCCAAACCATCTAACTGCAAGTAATCTTTTAGCCAAATATATTCCTCGTCTGCGTTTGCACCGCCAGTAAAGTAGATCGGTTGTTTCCAATCGTTATTTGCCAAGATGTCTAGCATTAAAATACGGTTTTTAGTAATTCCTCTGTCATCAATAGTAATGTCTATATAGTCTACAATTTTGTCTGCATCTTTTTGAGCAACAACACCACTTTTTAAAACATTTTCTTTGTTAACAGGAATTCGAATACGATTTGTTGGATAGAATTTCTCTTTAATGTTTTCTTCTTCATCAATATAATACGTAGCGTCACTTTCTGAAGAGATCCAGCGCATAAAATCTTTAATTGCGATCACAGAATCTTTAAATCTAGGGTGTTCTATGTGATAGGCAATATCTAAACTTCCATATTTATACTGGTCGTGTTTTAATTGAGACGGAATAGGAGCTGCGTCATAGGTGGTACGCTTCATTTGGTCTATGTACCAATCTGTTGCAAATAAACTGGTGTTTACCAACTTTAAATCGGTTCTAATACCTTCTACTTCTTGCATGTACCAGAGCGGAAACGTATCATTATCTCCAATGGTAAATAGAATAGCGTTGTCATCACAACTCTCTAAATATGCTTGTGCATTTAAACGGGTTGTATATCGATTAGAACGGTCATGATCGTCCCAGTTTTCAGAAGCCATTAATGTTGGCACAGCCAGCAAAGAAACTACAGAAACTGCAATTGCAATTGTTTTTTTATTGGCAAAGTTCTTTAAATATTCATAAAGTGCTAAGACACCAAAACCAATCCAAATAGCAAAAATATAGAAACTACCTACAATTGCATAATCACGTTCTCTTGGCTCAAAAGGCTTCGGGTTTGTATAAAAAATAATTGCAAAACCTGTAAAAGCAAAAAATAAAAAGAGGGTGAAGAAATTATTTTTGTCCCATTTAATTTGAAAAAATAAGCCAACGAGTCCTAAAATAAGCGGTAAAAAGTAGTATTTATTTCTTCCTTTATTTTCTATAGCTTGGGTTGGAAGTTGTTTTTGAGAACCGAGTCTTGTTTCATCTATGGCATCAATTCCGCTAATCCAATTTCCATTAAAAATATCTAACCTTCCTTGAACATCATTTTGTCTACCTGCAAAATTCCACATAAAATAACGTCCATACATATAGCCAAATTGGTAGCTAAACATAAATTTAAGATTTTCACCAAAAGTGGGTCTTCTTTTACTGTTTTCTGGAATTCCAGCAATAGCTTTGTACATTTTTTCTGCAGCCGGATTTACCATTCTTGGAATAAATCCTTTGTGCTTGTCGGAATAATTAGGTATTACGTTTTTGTATTTATTTACAATAACATATTCGCTATTTTTCTTTTCATATTTAGGCTTGTCATCTCTGTATGGTTGCTTAGCATCTTGCGTTCTTTCAAAGGTATTAGAATAGTACGTGTCATAGAAAACATTCGCATCTCCGTATTGTTCGCGCTCATAGTAGGCTAATAACTCACGAGCACTAGAAGGATTGTTTTCATTAATGGTGGTATTTGCATTTGCTCTAATAGGTAGCATCATCCACGAAGAAAAACCAATCATAATAAAAAGCACAGACAATATTAAAGTGTTTGTGTGAACTTTGTTGTGTTTTCTCGTGTATTTTAAACCAAAAAAGAAAAGCGCTATTAAAATAACGGCAGCAATAATACTTCCAGAATTAAAAGGCAAACCTATGGTGTTTATAAAAAATAATTCTGATGCGCTAAAGAATTTTAATGTAAAAGGAAATAAAAATTTGAATACAAAAGCCAAGATAAAAACAGCTAAAACAGTAGCAATAGCTGTAGTTTTTAAATTTATGTTTTTATAGGTTTTAAAGAAGTACAGCATAAAAATGGCAGGAATTACCAATAAAGAAAGTATGTGAACACCAAAAGACAAACCCACTACAAAACTTATAAGTATCAACCATTTATTACCTCTTGCAGTGTGCAACTCGCTTTCCCATTTTAAACCGAGCCAAAATAAGATCGCCATTAAAAATGAAGACATCGCGTACACTTCTCCTTCTACAGCACTAAACCAAAAACTATCTGAAAATGTATAAGCTAAAGAGCCAACAATACTGCTTCCTAAAATAGCAATGTAACTACCTTCTGTAATTTTACCTGTTTTTAAGGCTAGTTTTTCAGCGAGGTTACTAATGGTCCAAAACATAAATAAAATAGTAAATGCACTTGCTAAAGCAGACATAAAGTTTACCATTTTAGCAATCTCTGAACTCTCTGAAGTAAACATTGCAAAAAATGCACCTAACATTTGAAATAAAGGTGCTCCTGGTGGATGCCCAACTTCTAGTTTTACAGAAGTAGCAATATATTCTCCAACATCCCAAGCACTAACGGTTGGTTCTATGGTTAAAGAATAGGTTATTAAAGCAATTATAAATGTGAGCCATCCTAAGATGAGGTTCCATTTTTTAAATTTTGCTGTTGTCATAAGAATTACATTATAATGTGTGGGCGAATTTAACAATAAATATGAAGAAATAGAGCGATACGTCTTTAATTACAGAGATAAATCCTCATAAAAGTTTGTTAAAGAAAAAATTTATTTAAAAATGTTTGTGAAATTAAAAGAATAGATTAAATTTGCATCCGCTAAGCAGTATTGGCCTATGGTGTAATTGGTAACACACCGGTTTTTGGTACCGACATTCAAGGTTCGAGTCCTTGTAGGCCAACAAAAAAGTCCTAACAAATTAAATTTGTTAGGACTTTTTATTTTATGCAGTTATTTGTCTTTGTAATTGTTGTTTTTACGTTAATTAAGGTTCTAACATCGAGTGATTTACGCTTTTATGTGCTCTGGCTTTTTATTTTATGTCTCAAACAGCAAACATTATAAGTATCACATATCAAGGTATTAAAATCCAATAACTATCTGAAGAATTTATTGCCAATGCATCTATTTATTGGACTTCGTTGGTAATTAATTCTTATTTATAGGCATCTACAATTCTACCATATAGTGGTGGAATAATTGCTCCACTAGAAATTACCTTGATTAAAAGTGCCGATATTGTCTTTGTAAACTTTCCTAAAATCTCTAATGTCAGAGGCTAAATTGCAGACCAAACTAAAGCATTTGCAATTTCCAATGCCGCCATATATAAAATAGACATAAACAATGCCATGACTACAAATGAAATACAAGAGGCAGGTGCTACCAAATAAGATTGAGCGTCTGTATGCTCGTTTATAGTTTTTATAAACGAAATTAAAGCTCCATTTATCCCGAAAACAAATCCGAAAATGAAAAATAAACTTGCAATAATTAAAATTTCCTTGATGTTATTTTCTTACTATTTCATTAAAAAAGCTTTCAAGTCTTCATAACTAGAAGCTTTTATAGCTGCTTTCTTATTATTGATAACTTTCTGAATTTGTGCAGGAATTGCTACTTTAACAGGAAGCGTTTCTTCTACAACGTCTAAAAATTTTACAGGGTGAGCCGTTTCTAGAAATACACCAAATTCATTTGCATTTAAACCGTATTTTTTTAAACCTAAATAACCCACAGCACCATGCGGATCTGCAACATAACTAGAATCTCCATAGATTTTCTTCATGGTCTCTCGCGTTTCCTCATCTGAGAAGCTATATGAAGAGAAAGCGCTTTTAAGTGCTTCTAAATCGTTGTTAAATAATTCTCTAATTCTTATAAAATTACTCGGGTTCCCAACATCCATTGCATTAGAAATAGTTGCTTTAGAGGGTTTAGGATTGTAAACACCATCTACTAAATAATTAGGAACGGTGTCATTTATATTGGTAGAAGCTACAAAATGTTTGATAGGTAAACCTAACTTTTGTGCCATAATTCCTGCACAGATATTACCAAAATTGCCACTTGGTACAGAAAAAACCAACTCTTTATTCTTTTTTTGTAATTCTTTATAAGCAAAGAAAAAATAAAACATCTGTGGCAGCCAACGTGCAATATTTATAGAATTTGCAGAGGTTAGAGTTCTCTTAATATCTTCATCTAAGAAAGCCGTTTTTACCATTTCTTGGCAATCATCAAAAACGCCGTCTACTTCTAAAGCTGTAATGTTCTGACCTAAAGTAGTCAATTGTTTTTCTTGAACATTACTTACTTTTCCTGAAGGATATAGTATGACAACATTTACACCTTTTGCTCCTAAAAATCCGTTTGCAACAGCACCGCCAGTATCTCCAGAAGTAGCTACTAAAACAGTAACCTCTTCTTCATTACCTTTATTAAAATATTCTAAACACTGCGCCATAAATTTTGCTCCAACATCTTTAAAAGCCATTGTTGGGCCATGAAACAACTCTAAAGAAGCAATATTATCATTAACTTTTACCAAAGGAAAATCGAAAGAAATTGTTTCTTTAATAATCTCTTTTAATTTTTTAGTCGGAATTTCATCACCAACAAACTGCTTAATTGCTTCATACGCAATTTCATGATTTGTATACTCGTTAATATTGGTAATAAAATCTTTAGAAAGTGGTGTTATATTCTCTGGAAAGTAGATTCCTCTATCTTTTGCAAGACCTTGTATAACAGCATTTTTAAAACTTGTATTTGGCGATTTATGGTGTAAACTGTAGTAGTTCATTTTTTTTATATTTTATATTTTGAGTTATAGCGATGATTAACAGCGATGCACTTAAAACGAATAATTATTTTATAATCTTTATCCCTTTATGATTTACTTTGGAAATAAACATTTCAAAATTGATTCCTGTATTTTTATAACTTTCTTCTATACTTTTGTAAACCACTTTAGCAACGATATCGCCTTCGCAAAGAGCGAAAACTGTAGGACCAGAACCACTAATTCCTGCACCTAAAGCGCCTGCTTTTGTGGCACTATTTTTAATATCGTCAAAAAACGGAATTAAAGATTTCCGAGCAGGTTCTGCAATAATATCTACTAATGAGTTACTTATGAGGTTGTAATTATCTGTGTACAAACCGCTAATTAAACCACCAACATTTGCCCATTGAGTAACTGCATCCTTTAATGCAATTTCTTTAGGTAAAACTGCTCTAGCATCTTTAGTTTTTATGGATATTTGCGGATGAATAGCAACCACTCTCAGTTCGCTAGGAACTGGTAATTTTATAATTTCTAAAGGATGATAACTTCTAACCAAGATAAAACCACCAAAAATAGCGGCAGCAACATTGTCTGCAATTGCTGATCCGCATGCAACCTTTTCACCAAACATGGCAAATTTTGTCAACTCTAAATCAGAGTACATATCTCCTAATAATTGATTTGTACCAAAAGCAGCGCCAGCTGCGCTTGCAGCAGAACTTCCTAATCCACTGCCTGGAGAGAAACCTTTATGAATAGTTAGTGAAATCCCAAAAGCTGCATTGGCTTCATTTAGCATTTTTTTAATAACAGCACTTGCTACATTTTCATCAATATTATAGGTTAAATCTGCTCCAGTAATATTAGTTATTTCAACTCCTTTTTCAGGTGTCTTTGTAAAGGTCATTTCGTCTCCAATGGCGTCTACGGCAAAACCAAGAGAGTCAAAACCGCAAGAAACATTTGCAACTGTTGCCGGAGCGAATATTTTTATATAATTCATTTTTTTCTGTTCAGTGTTTAGTTTTTAGTTTTTAGTAGTTTTTTACAGTCAGTTTCTAGCTGTAAATTGTTACTGAAAAATAAATACTTATTTATTTGCAATTCTAATGACGTCTGCAAAAATACCAGAAGCAGTTACATCTGCACCAGCACCAGCACCTTTTATTATTAAAGGATTTTCAGGATATCTATCTGTGAAAAATAAAACAATATTATCACTTCCTTCTAAATTATAAAAAGGATGATCCGAAGCAATATGCTGCAAACCAACATTTGCTTTTCCATTAATAAATTCTGCCACGTATTTTAATCTACAATCTTTGTCATTTGCTTCTTTATAAATATTTTGAAAATGTCCTTCACTTTTAGTTAAAGAAGCATAAAAGTCTTCATTGTTTTTAGTGTTTAAGGTCTCTTCCGGTAAAAATGCATTATTTGAAATATCTTCTAATTCTATTTTATAGCCACTTTCACGCGCTAAAATTAAGATTTTTCTAGCAACATCAACACCACTTAAATCAATTTTAGGATCTGGTTCTGTATATCCTTCTTTTTGAGCCGCGGCAACTACATCATGAAATGTAGCTTTGTCGTTAAAATTATTAAAAACAAAATTTAAACTTCCAGATAATACTGCCTGAATTTTATGAACGCTATCTCCTGAGTTTATTAAATTTTTAAGTGTATCTATAATTGGCAAACCTGCACCAACATTAGTTTCGAATAAAAAGGATGCATTGTATTTTCTAGAAACTTGTTTGAGTGTTTTATAGTTGTCAAAGCTAGAAGCACATGCAATTTTATTACAGGTTACAACAGAAATACTTTCACGTAAATAAGTTTCATATACTTCAGAAACTTCTTCATTTGCTGTATTATCTATAAAAACACTATTAATATGATTGGATGCTATTACTTTTTCATGAAAGCTTTTTAAGGTTGTTGGTTCTCCATTTTCTAAGCTTTTTTTCCAGTTTTCTAAATCTATTCCATCATTATCAAAAAACATTTTTCTAGAATTTGCAATTCCAATAACTTTAATATTTAATTTTAGATTTTCTTTTAAGAATTTTCTTTGCTGTTGTATTTGTGCTAGAAAGCGCTCACCAACATTACCAACACCGGTAACAAACAAGTTTAACTGTTTTGTCTTTTCTTCAAAAAATTGCTCATGTAATGTGTTTAAAGCTTTTTTGGCATTTGATTTATTAATAACAGCAGAAATATTTTTTTCTGAAGAACCCTGCGCAATTGCCCTAACATTTACATTATTTCTTCCTAAGGCGCTAAACATTTGTCCGCTTAACCCTTGATAGTTTTTCATACTCTCACCAACTACCGCAATAATTGCTAAATCATTTTCTACAATAATTGGTTTTATTTTTTTTCTATCTATTTCTATACTAAAGGTATCGTCTAAAAGTTCTTTTGCTTTTGCAGCATCATCTTGATAAACACCAACGCAAATAGAGTGTTCTGAAGAGGCTTGTGTTATAAAAACAATATTTATTTTTTCTAAGGAAAGTGTTTCAAACAAACGTTTAGAAAAACCAGGAATTCCAATCATTCCGCCACCTTCTAACGTAATTAAACTAATATCTTCTATGTGAGAAATACCTTTTACTTCATCACTATTATTTGGATTGTTACAAATTAATGTTCCTACATTTTCGGGGTCAAAAGTATTTTTAATTCGAATAGGGATTTTTTTTCTTAAAGAAGGTTGAATTGTTGGTGGATATAAAACCTTTGCACCAAAATGGGACAACTCCATTGCTTCTTCATATGAAATTTCTGAAATTGGATATGCTTGTTTTACAACCCTAGGATTTGCGGTAAACATTCCAGGAACGTCTGTCCATATTTGTAACTCAACTGCATTTAAAGCTGCAGCATAAATAGATGCCGAGAAATCTGAACCACCTCTACCGAGTGTAGTGGTTTCTCCCTTTATATTAGAAGAAATAAAACCACCTAAAACGGTAACTTGGTGTTTGTTTTTGTCAAAAAAAGAGGTAATGTTTTGGTTGGTAATTTTAAAATTTACTTGTGCGTTTAGGTATTCATTATTTGTAGAAATTAACACTTTACTTTCTTTATGAGCTGCATCAAATAATTCATTTGCTGCATTTGCAATAATAAAAGAAGAAAGTCTTTCACCAAAGCTAGAGACCTTTGCTATTGTTTTATCTGATAATTCTTGTAATAAAAAAACACCTTCATAAATAGAACATAATCTATCTAACAAAGAACTAACCACCTCTAAAACTTCTTTTTTTTGAGAAGAAATTAAATCATCAATAACCTGATAATGCAATTCTTTAATAGTTTCTAAAATGTTTTTAGCAATTGTAATATCCACTAAAGCACTATTAGCTGCGGCTAATAAATTATCTGTGGTTTTGCCAAAAGCAGAAACGACCACTGCAACTTTTTGCTCTTTAGATGCTTTAGCAACAATGGCTAATACTTTTTTTATGTTTTCTGAATTTGCGACAGATGAACCGCCAAATTTTAATACTTTCATTGGTAATGAATAGTTTGTATAATTTATTTTTTGTTTATGCATCTCGATAATTTTCGAAATTACTGATAACCTAAATTGATATGAATATATAGAACCCCTAAAGGGTAATGGTAGTCGAAGAAGTGCGGGTAATTGTATCCATAGAAATACAAACCACAGAGTTGGTTTGAAATATTTTTACTAAGAAATTTAAAATACTCACAAGGCAAAAGTATTATTAATATTTAATTTGTGCTTAAATATTATAAAATATTTTAGGAAATAACCCAATTAATATGATAATGATAAAAATAAGTAGAAAAAATTATAAATTTCAAATTACTTAGGAAATAGATTTGCTTTTTCTTTAATTATTATTGAGATGGGTTTGTTCTGAATTTTACTTTCTAACCAGGATAAAATATCTAAATATAAAAATGCTCTTTTTTCGTACGGATGGTTTTCAAACTTTTTTAATTTTGTATGAATTTTTTTAAATTCGTTCTTAATTTCATGTGGGAAAACGTCACTTAAGTCCCTAATAGATGTAAGAAAAACTTTTTGCACTTCTTGTAAATTCTCCATTTTGAGTAAGAATTTATAAGTATCTACAAACTGTCTTTCTAGATCATAATCTAAACCACATTCATAATGTGCAATTAAATTTAATATACGTGCAAAACACTGCAAATCTTCTGCGGCATTTATGTTTTTAGAGCGTATAATTTTTTGTAGATAAAGAATACATAACTTGTTTTTACCCATTCCAAAATATAAACAAGCAATTTTGTAATGCAATAAAACGATATAATGATTGTCTAATCTGTTTTTATACTTTTCGATTTTATCATTAATAATAGCTACTAAATATTCTCCCTCGTCAAAAGTTCCTTCTAAGAAATGTAAATGCAGTTTATTTGAGTATAAATACATAAAAATAAGTAATTCTGTATTTGTATTTAAAGGAACTTCTTGATTTTCAATTTGTGTTTCAAAAGCAACTAATTCCGCTTTAAATGTCGATGTTTTTTGAACTAAAAAAGAAGCTTCTAGCAGGTAGTTCTTGGACTTTAAATAAAAAACAGGATGTATATTTATTAATTTAGGGCTATTAAATAAATGAACGCATTTGCTAGCGTATTTGTAGCTCAGCAAAAAGTCTTGAATTAAAAAACTGTACCATAAATGTGCCTTATATAACCATAATTTTTCTCTAAATCCTAAAGTTTTAAAATCGTACTTAGGCATTCTATCGTTAAAATATTTTTGAATAAATTCAACTTCTTTTTTGTTTTTTACATAGCCATTTTGTAGCAGATGGCTATATAATTGTAAAGATAAATTAGAGAGTTTACTAGCAATTACATTTTGCTGACTTAATTCTTTTGCCTGCACAGATAATTGATTTGCTCTATTGCTTAAGCTTCTTGTAATATATTGTGTTTCTATAACTTTCTCTAATTCTACAATTTCATATGCAATGTTCTTTTCTTCATTGTCCAAAGCCATGTTTTTAGCTTTTTCTAAGAGTTTTAGACTTTGCTTATATAGGCCTTTTTGATACAAAACTGTTGCAAAATCTAATTGTTCTCTAATTTGAATTCGCACGTTTTTATGTGCAGGATTTAGGCGCAAACTAATTAATATTTGTTTGTATAAATGCGCTTTTAGATTAGAAAGTTGTTGTTTAGAAACAATTCCGCTGCCAATAATTACTTTTTCGTCGTATATTTTTAGCTTTTCTAAGAATTTAAATAAAGAAAAAAATTTTGCATCAATGTTACCACCAAGCCTTCCTACATACAAATTAAACTGCCTCTTTTCAGATTTAGTTAAAGATTTAATAAGAACAAAAAGAGCATCATTTTGTTGATTGGCGGATGTAATGATTTTACTCATAATCTATTGATAATCAGTTTTTTAATTATTGTTGATTTGCTTTAGAAATCGTTTGTTATCAGATGTTCTTTCTTGTATTCAATATGCAAGATATATATTTGATTTATAATAAGTACAATCTTTATAGAAATTATGCTAAACAATCAAGTACAAATTTTCGACACAACACTAAGAGATGGAGAACAGGTTCCTGGGTGTAAGTTAGATACAAATCAAAAATTAGTAATTGCAGAGAGATTAGACTTGTTGGGTGTGAACGTAATAGAGGCCGGTTTTCCCGTTTCTAGCCCGGGAGATTTTAGATCGGTTACTGAAATTTCAAAAATCGTAAAAAATGCAACAGTTTGTGGTTTAACTAGAGCTGTTGAAAATGATATAAAAGTAGCTGCAGAAGCTTTAAAATATGCAAAATTTCCCCGAATACATACAGGTATTGGAACGAGTGATTCTCATATAAAATTCAAATTTAATTCTACAAGAGAAAAGGTAATTGAGCGTGCTGTAAATGCTGTTGCGTATTCAAAAGGTTTTGTAGAAGATGTAGAATTTTACGCAGAAGACGCAGGTAGAACAGATAATGCCTTTTTAGCGAAGGTCTGCGAAGCAGTAATAAAAGCAGGCGCAACTGTGCTAAACATTCCAGATACAACAGGGTATTGTTTGCCCGATGAATACGGTGCGAAAATAAAATATTTACGGGAAAACGTAAAAGGTATAGAAAACGTAATTCTTTCTTGCCACTGCCATAACGATTTAGGTTTGGCAACTGCCAATTCAATTGCTGGTGTTATCAATGGAGCACGTCAGATTGAATGTACAATCAATGGAATTGGAGAGCGCGCAGGAAATACAGCGTTAGAAGAAGTGGTTATGGTTTTAAAACAACACCCTTATTTAAACTTAGAAACAAGTATTAATACAAAATTATTGTACGACACGAGTATTTTAGTTCGTGAGAGCATGGGAATGCCAGTGCAACCTAATAAGGCAATCGTTGGCGCAAATGCATTCGCGCATAGCTCTGGAATTCATCAAGATGGTGTTATAAAAAATAGAGAAACATATGAAATCATGGATCCTGAAGATGTTGGTGTTACAGAAAGTGCCATTGTTTTAACTGCAAGAAGTGGAAGAGCAGCTTTGGCTTATAGAGCAAAAAAGATTGGTTATGAATTGACAAAATTACAATTAGACGTTACTTACGATGCGTTTCTAGTTATAGCAGACAATCAGAAAGAAGTAAAAGATGAAGACATTCATAACATTATGAAAGAAGTTAATAAGGTTTCTGAAATTCTTACAACTTAAAAATTTTATAGCAGCATATTATGAAATATACAATCGCAGTAATTCCGGGAGATGGTATTGGACCAGAGGTAATTAATCAAGCAAAAAGAGCATTAGATGCTGTTGCAGAATTGTATGATCATATATTTTTATATAAGGAAGCTCAAATGGGTGCTTGTGCAATTGATTCTGTTGGAGTTCCCCTACCAGAAGAAACAATTACCATTTGTAAAGATGCAGATGCTATTTTATTTGGGGCTATTGGAGATCCTAAATATGATAACGACCCTACCGCAAAAATAAGACCAGAACAAGGTCTTTTGCAATTAAGAGAAGATTTAGGTTTGTTCTGTAACGTAAGACCTGTAAAAGCTTACGATAGTTTGATAAAAAACTCACCATTAAAAAGAGAAATTATTAAAGGAACAGATATTGTTATTTACAGAGAATTAACAGGTGGTATTTATTTTGGAAATAAAAAATTGAGTGCAGATGGCCAGACAGCTACAGATATTTGTTCTTACTCTGTTAATGAAATTTCCAGAATTACGCATTTAGCTTTTAAAGCGGCACAAACTAGAAGAAAAAAAGTAACCTTAATAGATAAAGCTAATGTTTTAGAAACGTCTCGTTTGTGGAGGAAAACAGTTACAGAAATTTCAAAAAAATACAAGGATGTTGCATTAGAATATTTATTTGTAGACAACGCAGCAATGCAGATAATTTTAAATCCAAAACAGTTTGATGTAATTCTTACAGAAAATTTATTTGGAGATATTATTTCAGATGAAGCAAGTGTTATCGGGGGTTCAATCGGTTTATTAGCCTCTTCTTCAATTGGTAAAGAAAATGCATTATTCGAACCAATCCATGGTTCTTTTCCGCAAGCAAAAGGTAAAGATATTGCAAATCCTTTAGCCTCTATTTTGTCGGCAGCGATGTTGTTAGAGCATTTAGGGTTAGATGAAGAAGCAGGTGCAATAGAAAGAGCGGTAGAGAAATCTTTAGTCTTAAATATTACAACAGAAGATATAAAAGGTAAAAATAAGTACCCTGCATCTACTTCTAAAGTAGGAGATTTTATTGTGGATTATATACTAAATCAAGAAGACTCCAATTTAAATTTCATGAATATTCATGCCGGTCAGAGCACTATCATTTAATTTTGATAAAGTATACGATTGTCCAAAAAAATAATATACATTTACAGTATTAAATGAAAAAACAACTTATAAATATTATTTCTATTGTTATTGTCATCGTAATTATTGCGACATGACCAGGAAGTAATATTTATAAAACAATTTTAAATAACACCTTCCTGTAAAATGGAAGGTTTTTTTATGAATTTTATTTTAAGCATTGAGTATCATAATTAAAAATAGTTAATACGCTTATTACTAATATTTTAACTTGTTTTTTTAACACCTGAATGTAAAGATTAGTATTGAATATTATTCAATAAAATACAGAAACAGAGTAATTTAGTCAACAAATTGAAGAATACAAGAAATGGAATTAAATAAACATAGCAAAAGACTAACACAAGATGAATCTCAGCCTGCATCGCAAGCAATGTTGTATGCCGTAGGTTTAACAGATGAAGATATGAGCAGAGCTCAAGTTGGTATTGCAAGCACAGGGTATGATGGCAACCCTTGTAACATGCATTTAAACAATTTGGCAGCAGAGGTAAAAGTGGAAAGTAAAATTGCTGGTTTAGTGGGTCTAGGGTTTAATACAATTGGAGTTTCAGACGGAATTTCAATGGGAACTTCTGGTATGAATTACTCTTTAGCTTCTAGAGATATTATTGCAGATTCTATTGAAACAGTTATGAATGCGCAAAGTTATGATGCGTTAATTTCTGTTGTTGGTTGTGATAAAAATATGCCAGGAGCTGTTATTGCAATGCTGCGTTTAAATCGTCCATCAATAATGATGTACGGTGGTACAATTGCATCTGGAAATTACAAAGGAAAAAAATTAAATATTGTTTCTGCTTTTGAAGCTTTAGGGCAAAAAATGGCAGGTGAAATTGAAGAAGACGAATATAGAGAAATTATAAAAAGAGCTATTCCGGGAGCGGGAGCTTGTGGTGGAATGTATACTGCAAATACTATGGCCTCTGCTATAGAATGTATGGGTTTTGCATTGCCTTATAATTCATCTATTCCGGCAGAGAATCCGAATAAGTTATCAGAAGCAGAAAGAACGGCTTTGGCTATAAAAAACCTATTAGAATTAGATTTAAAACCTTTAGATATTATTTCTAAAAAATCTTTAGAAAATGCCATTGCTATTGTAAATGCTTTGGGTGGCTCTACAAATGCAGTATTGCACTTTTTAGCTATTGCACATGCCGCAGATATAAAATTTACACTAGAAGATTTTCAAAGAGTAAGTGATAGAACACCATTAATTGCAGATTTAAAACCCTCTGGAAAATATTTAATGGAAGATGTTCATGGAGTTGGTGGAACGCCTGCAATTATGAAGTATCTATTACAAGAAGGTTATCTAAACGGAGATTGTATGACCGTTACTGGAAAAACATTAGCAGAGAATTTAGCAAGTGTTGCCCCAATGGAGTTTGATGAACAAGATGTAATCTATCCAAAAGACAAAGCATTAAAATCATCAGGAAATATTCAAATAATTTATGGAAATCTTGCGACTGAGGGAGCAGTTGCAAAAATTTCAGGAAATGAAGGGTTACTTTTTGAAGGAAAAGCTGTTGTTTATGACGGTGAGCAGGCTGCAAACACAGGTATTGTTGCAGGAGAAGTAGAGAAAGGAGATGTAGTCGTTATTAGATATGTAGGTCCAAAAGGTGGACCAGGGATGCCAGAAATGTTAAAACCAACTTCGTTAATTATGGGAGCAGGTTTAGGAAAATCTGTTGCTTTAATTACGGATGGTCGCTTTTCTGGAGGAACACACGGTTTTGTAGTTGGTCATATTACGCCAGAAGCACAATCTGGAGGAACTATTGGAATTTTAAAAACGGGTGATAAAATTAGAATTAGTGCAGAAGATAACTCTATTAATGTTTTAATTTCTGATGAAGAAATTTCAGAAAGAAAAGCACAATGGGTTGCACCAGCGCTAAAACACACCAAAGGAATTTTGTACAAATATGCAAAAACGGTAGCATCAGCATCTAAAGGATGTGTTACAGATTTATAAAATAAAATATTATTCTTACAGAAGTAAGACCCTAAAATAAATACTATGGAAACACAAACCATAAAAAATCAAGAAAAAGCAGCAAAAGTTACCGAAAGAATATCTGGTAGCGAAGCAATTGTTAGGTGTTTAATTGCAGAAGACGTAAAAATAATTTATGGATATCCTGGTGGCGCAATTATGCCAGTATATGACGAATTATACAAATATCAAGATAAAATTCATCATGTTTTATCGCGTCATGAGCAAGGTGCAACGCACTCTGCACAGGGCTTTGCAAGAATTTCTGGTAAAGTAGGTGTAGCAATTGCGACTTCGGGTCCAGGAGCAACCAATTTAATTACTGGTATTGCAGATGCACAAATAGATTCAACACCGATGGTGTGTATTACGGGTCAAGTGGCGTCTCATTTATTAGGTAGTGATGCCTTTCAGGAAACAGATATTGTTGGTATTTCTACACCAGTTACAAAATGGAATTGTCAAGTTACCAAAGCAGCAGACATACCAGCGGCTTTAGCAAAGGCATTTTACATTGCAAAATCTGGAAGACCAGGACCTGTTTTAGTAGATATTACAAAGGATGCACAGTTTGAAGAATTCGATTTTTGTTACGAAAAATGTACCAAAGTAAGAAGTTATGTTCCGATACCGAAAACAGTAGCAGGTACTATAGAGGCTGCTGCGAAAATTATAAATACGGCTACAAAACCATTAATAGTTTGGGGACAAGGTGTTGTTTTAAGTGAAGCAGAAGCGCAGTTTAAAGCGCTTGTAGAAAAGGCAGGGATTCCGGCCGCTTGGACTATTTTAGGAGCTTCAGCGTTGCCAACTTCTCACCCTTTAAATGTAGGGATGTTAGGTATGCATGGTAATTATGCACCAAATAAGTTAACCAACGAATGTGATGTTTTAATTGCAATTGGTATGCGTTTTGACGATAGAGTTACAGGTAAATTAGATGAATATGCGCGTCAAGCAAAAGTGATTCATTTTGAAATTGATCCAGCAGAAATAGACAAAAATGTAAAAACAGAGGTAGCGGTTTTAGGAGACGCAAAAGCAACTTTAGAGGCTATTTTACCATTAATTAACCCCAATTCTCATAAAGAATGGCATCAACAGTTTAAAGATTTATATGAAATTGAATATGAAAAAGTAATTAAAGGGGATCTTCATCCAACGAAAGAAGGATTAACAATGGGTGAAGTTATTAAAGAAATTAATATTCAGAGTAAAGGAGATGCTGCCATTGTTACAGATGTAGGACAACATCAAATGATTGCGTGTAGATATGCAGAATTTAATAAAACAAAAAGTAATATTACATCTGGTGGTTTAGGTACTATGGGCTTTGGTTTACCAGCAGCTATTGGTGCTAAAATGGCGGCGCCGGATCGCGAAGTTGTTTCAATTTCTGGTGATGGTGGTTATCAAATGACTATTCAAGAATTAGGAACTATTTTTCAGCAAAAAGCAGCGGTTAAAATTGTAGTTTTAAACAATGATTTTTTAGGAATGGTGCGCCAATGGCAGCAGTTGTTTTTTGAAAAACGCTATGCATCTACAGAGATGGTAAACCCTAATTTTGTAGCCATTGCGGAAGGATATTATATTAAGGCAAAAAAAGTTACAAAACGTGAAGAGTTAGCTGGTGCTGTCAAAGAAATGATGGAGAGTAAAGAAGCTTATTTTTTAGAAGTTTGTGTAGAGAAAGAAGGAAATGTGTTTCCAATGGTTCCTTCTGGAGCAAGTGTTTCAGAAATAAGACTAGCGTAAGATGAACAAAGAAAAACAACTATTTACAATATCAGTTTATACTGAAAACAACATAGGTTTGTTGAATAGAGTTTCAGCAATTTTTCAGAGAAGACACATCAATATAGAGAGTTTAAACATCTCTCCTTCAGAAATTGAAGGGGTTGCTAAATTTACAATTGTTGTAAATATGACTGAAGAGAATGTGAAGAAAATTATTGGTCAGATAGAAAAGCAAGTAGAGGTTATTAAGGCATACTATCATAATGATGAAGAAACTATTTATCAGATTTCTGGATTGTTTAAAATAAAATCTAAATTATTGTTTGAAGAACCTCAAATTCAGAATATTGTAAAAGAAAGTAACGCAAGAATAGTTACTGTAAATAAAGATTTTTTTGTTTTAGAAAAATCTGGTAAAAAAGAAGAGGTAGTAGCATTATATAATCAATTAAGTGTTTTTGGGATAATGCAATATACGCGTTCAGGTAGAGTTGCGATTACCAAAGAAGAAATGAAAATTTCAGAATTATTAGAAACATACAACAACTAAATAAATAAAAATGTCAAATTATTTTAACACATTAACATTAAGAGAAAAATTAGAGCAATTAGGAAAATGTCGTTTTATGGATGCTTCAGAATTTGAAGACGGAGTAAGCGCATTAAAAGGAAAGAAAATTGTTATTGTGGGTTGTGGAGCGCAAGGTCTAAATCAGGGATTGAATATGAGGGATTCTGGTTTAGATATTTCTTATGCTTTAAGACAAGCAGCTATTGATCAAAATAGAGCTTCTTTTGTGAATGCCAATTCAAACGGATTTGTGGTGGGTACATATGAAGAGTTAATTCCTTCCGCAGATTTAGTATTAAACTTAACGCCAGACAAACAACATACTAATGTTGTGAACATGGTAATGCCTCTAATGAAAAAAGGTGCAACACTATCTTATTCGCATGGGTTTAATATTGTTGAAGAAGGAACACAGGTTAGAAAGGATTTAACCGTAATTATGGTGGCGCCAAAGTGTCCTGGTTCTGAAGTTAGAGAAGAGTATAAAAGAGGATTTGGAGTGCCAACATTAATTGCTGTGCATCCAGAAAACGATCCAGAAAATAAAGGTTGGGCGCAAGCAAAGGCTTATGCTGTTGGAACAGGAGGTCATAGAGCAGGTGTTTTAGAATCTTCTTTTGTGGCAGAAGTAAAATCTGATTTAATGGGAGAACAAACTATTTTATGTGGTTTGTTACAAACAGGAGCAATTTTATCTTTTGATAAAATGGTAGCAGAAGGAATTGAGCCAGGTTATGCAGCAAAGTTAATTCAGTATGGTTGGGAAACTGTAACGGAGGCCTTAAAGCATGGAGGAATTACCAATATGATGGATAGGTTGTCTAACCCTGCAAAAGTAAAAGCATTTGAGATTTCTGAAGAATTAAAAGATATTATGCGTCCCCTGTTTCAAAAACACATGGATGATATTATGACAGGTCATTTCTCTGCGACCATGATGGAAGATTGGGCAAATGATGATAAAAACTTATTGACTTGGAGAGCTGAAACAGGCGAAACTGCTTTTGAAAAGCAACAAGTTACAACGCAAGAAATTTCTGAACAAGAATATTTTGATCACGGAACTTTGTTAGTTGCTTTTGTTAGAGCTGGAGTAGAATTAGCTTTTGAAGCAATGACAGATTCTGGAATTATAGAAGCATCTGCTTATTATGAGTCTTTGCATGAAACACCGTTAATTGCAAATACAATAGCAAGAATGAAATTAGCTGAAATGAACCGTGTAATTTCTGATACTGCAGAATATGGTTGTTATTTGTTTGATCATGCATGTAAGCCTTTACTAACAGATTTTATGAAGACGGTTTCTACAGATCTTATAGGTAAGAAATTTACAGATAGTAATGATGTTGATAATAAAGAATTAATTAGAATTAATGCTATTATTAGAAACCATCCGGTAGAAATTGTAGGGGCAAAATTAAGAGCTTCTATGACAGCAATGAAGGTTATAAAATCGGTATAAGTAAATACAAATTTTAATGTAAAAAAGTTCCTAATATTTTTTTATTAGGTGTTAAATAAAACAGTCATTTCCGTGTAAATAGAAATCAGAAAAACCTATTAGAACTTATAGCCTGATAGGTTTTCTTTTTATATTCGTCCTATGCAAGAGAAACAAATTTACTTTCCGAGTTTAGAAAATGTAAAAGCGGCTTCTAAAAATTTAGAAGGTGTAGCTTATAAAACACCTTTAAATCAAAATGGTACTTTTTCAAAAGAATTTGATGCAACTATTCTGTTTAAAAGAGAGGATTTACAAGTAGTACGCTCTTATAAAATTAGAGGAGCTTATAATAAAATGTCTTCTTTAGATACAGATGAAAAAAAACGTGGAGTTGTGTGTGCTAGTGCAGGTAACCATGCACAAGGAGTAGCTTTGTCTTGTAAGTTACTTCAGGTAAAAGGAACTATTTTCATGCCTTCACCTACACCAAACCAAAAAATAAATCAGGTAAAAATGTTTGGTGAAGATTTTATTGAAGTGGTCATTGAGGGAGATACTTTTGATGATGCTTTTAATGCCGCTAAGCAAGCATGCGATTCAGAAAACAAAACATTTATTCATCCTTTTAATGATGAAAAAGTGATTGAAGGGCAAGCAACTGTAGGTTTAGAAATCCTAGAACAGACAACAAAAAAAATTGATTACGTTTTTGTAGCTGTTGGTGGCGGTGGTTTATCATCTGGTTTGTCATCTGTTTTTAAGCAATTATCTCCAAAGACAAAAATCATTGGAGTAGAACCAGAGGGAGCGCCTTCAATGTTAACCTCAATTAAAAATAAAATAAATACTCCTTTAGATACAATAGATTCTTTTGTAGACGGCGCAGCTGTTAAAAGAGTAGGTGATTTAAATTTTGCTATATGTCAGCAAAATTTACATGATATGATAACAGTTCCTGAAGGTAAAGTTTGTCAGACTATTTTAGATTTATATAATAAAGACGCAATAGTTGTAGAGCCAGCAGGTGCGTTAAGTATTGCGGCTTTAGATTTTTTTGCAGATGAAATTAAATGTAAAAATGTTGTCTGTATTGTGAGTGGAAGTAATAACGATATTACAAGAACTCCAGAAATTAAAGAGCGAGCCATGTTATATGCCAATCTAAAACATTACTTTATTGTAAAATTCCCTCAAAGAGCAGGAGCTCTAAAAGAGTTTGTAGTAGAAATTTTAGGACCACACGCTGATATAACACATTTTGAATATACTAAGAAGAATAATAGAACAAATGGTTCCGCTGTAGTTGGTTTAGAGTTGCTGTCTTCTAAAGATTTGGAACCTTTAATAAAAAGAATGAAAGATCATAATTTTTTTGGAGATTATTTAAATGATAACCCAGATCTGCTTCAGTTTTTAGTGTAATTTTTTAAAAATAATAAGAATAATAAAAAATCAGAAAATAAGTTATTTTAAATAGAAAAAAACTAACTTTATTTATAATCAGTATAAATTTGGGCATTTTAATTTTAAATAATATCAGAATGCCTGAATTAAGGGAAATTAGTAATCTATAAAAAAAAAGTACCAACAAATTACGAATTATCGTATTTTTAGATAATTTTTTAAACTCAATGTATGAAACAAACATTTAAAGAAATTCCGAGCAAATACAAAATCACTTCACTTGTAAATCAGAGCACCTATTTAATTGGGGGAGAATTAAAAGAGTGGAAAGGTGCTAGTGCCGAAGTATATTCTACAATTTCATCAAATCAAGAATACAAACCAACCTTATTAGGGACAGTGCCAGATTTAACAGGAGATGAAGCTATAGAGGCTTTAAATGCCGCGTCTAAAGCGTATGGTCGAGGTCAAGGTTTATGGCCAACAATGAAAGTAGAAGGCAGAATTGCTGCGATGGAAAAGTTTGTTACGCAAATGAAAACCAAAAGGGAAGAAATTGTAAAACTACTAATGTGGGAAATTGGAAAAACTTTACCAGATTCAGAAAAAGAGTTTGACCGCACGGTAGACTATATTTATGATACAATAGAGGACTATAAAAAAATGGATAGAGATTCTGCAAAGTTTGATAAAAACAGTGGAGTTCATGCACATATTAGAAGAGGTCCATTAGGAGTTGTCTTATGTTTAGGGCCTTATAATTATCCTTTAAATGAGACTTTTGCTTTGTTAATTCCGGCTTTAATTATGGGTAACACGGCTATTTTTAAGCCAGCTAAACATGGTGTTTTACTACTTTCACCTCTTTTAGAAGCGTTTCAAACTAGTTTTCCTGCAGGTGTTGTAAATATTATTTATGGTAGAGGTAGAACACTAGCAACGCCAATTATGAAAACGGGTCTTGTAGATGTTTTAGCATTAATAGGAAATAGTAAATCTGCTAATGCGATTCAAGCAAATCATCCCCAGAAAAATAGATTGCGTTTAGTGTTAGGTTTAGAAGCTAAAAATCCAGCTATTGTCTTAGCAGATGCAGATTTAGACTTAGCAATTGACGAATGCATAGCAGGTGCAACTTCTTTTAACGGACAGCGATGTACAGCTTTAAAAATATTATATATACATGAAAATATCGTTACTGAATTTAACAAACGATTTGCAGAAAAAGTAGACGGTTTGAAATTTGGAAATCCTTGGGAAAATGACGTAAAATTAACACCTTTACCAGAACCAGGAAAACCAGCATATATTCAGGAATTAATTGATGATGCTGTTCTAAAAGGGGCGAAAGTGATCAATAAAAGAGGTGGAGAAACTACCGAAAATTATATTTTTCCGGCAGTTTTATATCCGGTTTCTAAAGACTCTAGAGTTTTTGAAGAGGAGCAATTTGGTCCAGTAATACCAGTTGTTTCGTTTAAAAATATTCAAGAACCCTTAGATGATATGGCAGCCTCTAATTACGGACAACAAGTAAGTGTGTTTGGTAGTGAGGTTAAAACTTTAGCGCCTTTAATTGATACGCTTGTAAATTTAGTTTGTAGAGTAAATTTAAATAGTGCGGCACAAAGAGGGCCAGATGTATATCCGTTTACAGGAAGAAAAGATTCTGCCGTTGCTACTTTAAGTGTGCATGATGCTTTGCGTTCTTTTTCAATAAGAACTTTTTTAGCAGCTAAAGACACAGATTATAACAATGCTATTTTAAAAGAATTGTTAGATAAAAAAGTATCTAATTTTATTAGTACGGATTATATTTTATAAGATATATTATTTTAAAATTAAAAAAGCTTCCTACCCATTATTGGGAAAAGGAGGCTTTTTTCACTAGAAACTATACTTTAACCGTAAAGATTGGTTTTAAGGCACTTTTAGATAAACTTTTGGCAACACTTCTTGAAAATAAATGAGAAATACCACTCCTACCGTGGGTGCTCAAAGCTATTAAATCTACTTTTTTCTCTCTAGAGAAATTAATAATTCCTTTTTCAATAGAAGTATCATCATAAATATTTATTGAATATTTAACTAAATTATATTCCTTTATAAAATCTTTCATTTTTTGCTTTGCATCCGATGTACTCTCAAATTTAGAAGGTGTGTTTACTCTTAGTAAATGTATTTTGCTATTAAAAGCATTCGCAAAATCTAAAAATTTGATAAAAACTTCTTTATTATCTTTTTTAAAATTAGAAGCAAAAACTAAATTTTTTAAACTAAATTTTTTCGAGTCTCTTTTTACAACAATAACTGGTATTTTAGAGGTTCTCACAATTTTCTCTGTGTTTGATCCAATAATAATTTCTTCAAATTTAGAATGGCCCTTAGAGCCCATAATTATTAAATCTGCATCAATTTTATCGGCATACTTTCTTATACCATCAAAAGGATTGTTTAATTTTATAAAATAATCAACTTTCATGTCTTCAGTAAAAAAACTATTTTTAAAGTCTAAAATTTTTTCTTTTATTTTCCTCAAATAAAGCATACTTTCAGGGATGCTAAACCTACTGCCATAATCCATATCTGCAATCTCAGAAGGAAGTTCAATTAAATGTATTAGAGTGATGGAACCACCAGTTTTTTTAGCAATTTTAGCTGCCATCTTTGCAGCATATTCGGAGGTTTTAGAAAAGTCGATAGGAACAAGTATTTTTTTCATAAATTGCTGTTTAAATTTAAAATATAGTTACTATCTAAAGTTACAAAAAAATAATGAATTACAGAGTTTTGGTAAATCATAAACAATTCGTACATTTGCACCGAAATTTATAGTAAATGAAGAATGAAGGGGACTTAAAAGTCCCCTCTTTTTATACTTTATTTTAAGGTTTAATATGAATCAAGCAGCATTAAAAGACATAATAGACGAAGCATTGGCTCTTAACGAGTCTTTGTATCTCATAGAATTATCAATATCTGTAAACAATAAAGTTCAAGTTGTTATAGATGGTGATAATGGTGTTTCACTAAGTGAAACTATGCGTATAAGTAGGGTTATAAATGATAATTTTGATAGAGAAGTAGAAGATTTCTCTTTAGAAGTTAGCACACCAGACATTGCGCATCCACTAAAAGTGAAAAGACAGTATATTAAGAATTTGAATAGAATTCTTAAAGTGAAAACGGAAGAAGTGGAGTTAGAAGGTACTTTAGTTACTGCAGATGAAGACAAAATTGTCTTGCAGTGGAAAGCTAGAGAGCCAAAGCCAGTTGGTAAAGGAAAGGTTACTGTAGATAAAACAGCAACTTTAGAGTATATAGAGATTAAGGAAGCAAAAGTGAAAATCTTATTTTAAGAATAAACGTAATGGAAAATATAGCATTAATTGATTCGTTTTCAGAATTTAAAGATAACAAGAGTATAGACAGAGTAACATTAATGTCTATTTTAGAAGAGGTTTTTAGAGCTACTTTAAAACGAAAGTTTGGTTCTGATGATAACTTTGATATTATTATTAATCCTGATAAGGGTGATTTAGAAATATGGAGAAACAGAGTTGTTGTAGCAGATGGTTTTTCTGAAGATGATAATGAAGAAATTGAATTAGCTGAAGCAAAGTTAATTGAACCAGATTTTGAAATTGGTGAAGATGTTTCGGAAGAAGTTAAATTAATTGATTTAGGAAGAAGAGCTATTTTAGCATTGCGTCAGAACTTAATTTCAAAAATATATGAACACGATAGTACAAATATATTTAAGCACTTTAAAGAATTAGAGGGTGAATTGTATAGTGCAGAAGTTCATCATATTCGTCACAATGCAATTATATTGTTAGATGATGATGGTAATGAAATTGTATTGCCAAAAAGTGAACAAATTCGTTCAGATTTCTTTAGAAAAGGAGATTCTGTAAGAGGTGTTATAAAAACAGTAGAGTTAAGAGGGAATAAACCAGCAATTATTTTATCTAGAACTTCTCCGGACTTTTTAAATAAATTATTTGAGCAAGAAATTCCTGAAGTTTTTGATGGTTTAATTACTGTCGAAGGTGTAGCAAGAATACCAGGAGAGAAAGCAAAAGTAGCGGTAGATTCTTATGATGATAGAATAGATCCTGTTGGAGCCTGTGTTGGTGTAAAAGGGTCAAGAATTCATGGGATAGTTCGTGAGTTAGGTAATGAAAATATAGATGTTATTAATTATACTAAAAACGAACAACTCTTTATTTCGAGAGCATTAAGTCCTGCAAAAGTGACTTCAATGGAAATCGAAATGTATGAAGAGGAAAGGAATGGTAAAAAAGGACGTGTAAGTGTTCTTTTAAAACCAGAGGAAGTTTCAAAAGCGATTGGTAGAGGTGGTGTTAATATTCGTTTAGCCAGTGAATTAACAGGTTACGAAATAGATGTTAAGAGAGAAGGTCTTGAAGAAGAAGATGTAGAATTAACAGAATTTAGTGATGAAATTGAAGCTTGGGTTATTAAAGAATTTAAAAATATTGGTTTAGATACTGCTAGAAGTGTATTAGAAGCTAGTGTAGAAGAGTTAGTTAAGAGAACGGATTTAGAAGAAGAAACTATTTTAGATGTTCAAAGAATTTTGAAAGAAGAATTCGAAGAATAATCTGTAGTTAAAGAGTAATCGTAAAAAGTGTATTTTTACAAATTAAAGATTAAAAAATAATATATGTCTGAAGGCAAAACAACGAGGCTTAATAAGGTTTTAAGAGAATTAAATATTTCTCTAGATAGAGCAGTAGAATATTTAGCAGATAAAGGTCACGAGATAGAATCGAGACCAACTACTAAAATTTCTGGTGACGTCTATCAAGTCCTGCTAGATGGTTTCCAAACAGATGCTAGCAAAAAAGCTGCGTCTAAGGAAGTTGGTGTGGAGAAGCGAAAGGAGAAAGAAGCAATTCGTGCAGAACTAGAAGCTAAGCAAGAAGTAAAAAGAGCAGAAGACGTTAAAAAAGAAGAAGTTCTTAAGGCAAAAGCTAAAAAGTTAGAGCTTAAAACTGTTGGAAAAATAGATATCGATAATATAGGTAAGCCAGCTCCTAAAAAAGAGGTAGTTAAAGAAGATGTTGTAAAAACTGAAACACCTAAAACCGAAACTCCTAAAGTGGAGACTAAAGCTTCAAAAATTGAAACACCAAAAGAGGTGGTTACTGAGGTTCCAGAGACTACAGTAGAGAAAAATGTTGCTAAAGAAGTAAAAGAGGTTAAGGTTGCTAAGCTTGTCTCTGAAGTAGAAAAAGAGGCTTCTAAAATCGAGAAAAAAGGAGAGTCTAAGAAGGAATCTTCTACTCCAGATGTAAAAAATGAAGAGGTTACTGCAGAAACTGCAGAAGCTTTGAAAACGCAATATAAGAAGTTAGACGGGCCTAACTTTACAGGTAAGAAAATTGATTTAAAACAATTTGAAAAGCCTAAAAAGAAAAAGCCAGAAGCGAAACCAGTTGCCGCAGCAGATCCTAAAAAGAAACGTAAGCGTATTGTAACTAAAATAGGTGCGCCAGGAAGTAGATCAGCAGCAAGAGGAGCCGTTCCTAGTAATAGTAGAGCTGGAAACGGAAGAGGGCCTTATAACAAAGCAGGAAGAAGTCCAAGACCAGCTGCAAATGTTAAGAAAGAAGAGCCAACAGAAGCAGACATCCAGAAACAAGTAAGAGAAACTTTAGAAAAGCTTCAAGGAAAATCTTCTAAAGGAAAGGGAGCGAAATACAGAAGAAATAAAAGGGATGCTCGTAGAGAACATTCAGATGCAGAATTAGAAGCGCAAGCATTAGATAATAAAATATTAAAAGTAACAGAATTTGTTACAGTGAGTGAAGTTGCAACAATGATGGAAGTACCTGTTACCAATATTATATCGGCATGTATGTCTTTAGGTATGATGGTAACGATGAACCAGCGTTTAGATGCAGAAACATTAGTAATTGTAGCTGAAGAGTTTGATCATAAAGTAGAATTTGTTGGTGCAGAAGTAGAAGAGTCTATAGAGGAAGTAATAGATAGCCCAGAAGATTTAAAACCACGTGCGCCAATTATTACAGTAATGGGGCATGTAGATCATGGTAAAACTTCTTTATTAGATTACATTAGAAAAGCAAATGTTATTGAAGGCGAAAGTGGAGGAATTACGCAGCATATTGGTGCTTATTCTGTAAACGTTGGCGATCAGCAAATAGCATTTTTAGATACACCAGGGCATGAGGCTTTTACGGCAATGCGTGCACGTGGTGCTCAAGTAACAGACTTAGTAATTATTGTAGTTGCAGCAGATGATGATGTAATGCCGCAAACAAAAGAAGCAATTTCTCATGCGCAAGCAGC
This sequence comes from uncultured Polaribacter sp., assembly GCA_937771065.1. GTDB lineage: Bacteria > Bacteroidota > Bacteroidia > Flavobacteriales > Flavobacteriaceae > Polaribacter. Next base: position 36,566 of record CALJHU010000015.1, read on the forward strand.
AGGAGTTCCTATTATTTTTGCAATCAATAAGATAGATAAGCCGAACGCAAATCCAGATAACGTTAAAACACAACTATCTTCAATGAATTTATTAATTGAAGAATGGGGTGGAAGCATTCAGTCGCAAGATATCTCTGCAAAAACAGGAGCAGGTATTCCTGAATTGTTAGAGAAGGTTTTATTAGAAGCAGAGGTTTTAGAACTAAAATCGAATCCTAATAAAAATGCAGTTGGTGCTGTAGTAGAGGCATTACTAGATAAAGGTAGAGGGTACGTTTCTACGATATTAGTACAAGCAGGAACTTTAAAAATTGGAGATTACTTGTTAGCAGGTAAGCACAGTGGTAAGGTAAGAGCAATGTTTGATGATCAAGGAACTAATTTAAAAGTTGCGGGTCCATCAACACCAGTATCAATATTAGGTTTAGATGGTGCGCCACAAGCAGGAGACAAGTTTGTTGTTTTTGATGATGAAAGAGAAGCAAAACAAATTGCTTCAAAAAGATCTCAATTACAACGTGAGCAATCTGTAAGAACTCAAAAAACATTAACGTTAGATGAAATTGGACGTAGAATTGCTTTAGGAGACTTTAAGGAATTAAACATCATCTTAAAAGGAGATGTAGATGGTTCTGTAGAAGCGTTAACAGATTCTTTCCAGAAATTATCTACGGAAGAAATACAAGTAAATATTTTACATAAAGGTGTTGGTGCCATTACAGAAAGTGATGTATTATTAGCAACAGCTTCAGATGCAATTATTGTAGGATTTAATGTGAGACCTCAAGGAAATGCAAGAGTAATTGCAGATAGAGAAGAAGTAGATATTAGAACATATTCTATCATTTATGACGCCATAAACGATCTTAAAGACGCCATGGAAGGTATGTTATCTCCTGTGATGAAAGAAGAAGTTACTGGGAATGTTGAAATTAGAGAAGTGTATAAGATTTCTAAAGTGGGTAACATTGCAGGTTGTATGGTAATGTCTGGTAAGATATTTAGAGATTCTCAAATTAGAATTATTAGAGATGGTATCGTGGTTCATGACGGAACGCTTACTGCTTTAAAACGATTTAAGGATGATGTAAGAGAAGTTGCCAAAGGATATGATTGTGGGGTTCAAATTAAGAACTACAATGATATTGTAGAAGGAGATTTAATTGAAGCTTACAAAGAAGTAGCAGTTAAGAAGAAGTTGAAATAAACTTTTAAATTTTATAAAGTAAAAGCCGAAATTCATATGAATTTCGGCTTTTTTAATTTCTTTTAAAAAACGAATTACTTTCCTAAAGGAATTACAATAGTTCCAGAGAATTCTTTCTTGTAGATTAAATTAGCTCTGTCTGCTTCTAATTTAGTTTTGTAATTTCCTACCTGCACTTTCCAGTCCGGATTATCCCAAACGAGCTTTGTTTTTATTGCGGGATATAGCATAATAAATTTTGCATTCTTGCTTTTTGCAGTGGTCTCATTTCCATAATAAATTTGAATACTATAACCAAAACCTACAGTGCTGTTGTAGCGAGTCTTTTTGTCTAGTAATTTTTGGACCCCTTCACTCTTATTTGTAGCGTTTTGAGCACTCAAACTACTGATGTTTATTAACAAATAGCATAAAAAAATGGGTATAAATAAGGTGTTCTTCATATTCAAAAATCTTTTTACAAAAATAACAACTTGTGATAGAATAAATTGCGTTTTTTTGTTATTTAGAATTGTTATAAATTGATATTTAAGATTCTATTAGCTTTTCAAAATTTAGCAATATGTAGTACTTTTGTACAACTGTTCAGAAGGCTTTTTTTTTGAACGAATTTATACACAATAGTAAAATTATAGTTTGTAAATATGAAAAGTGTAGCATTACAGAGTAAACTAACTACGGTACTTTTAAAAAGTCTTACCATACTGTTGTTTTTTGCGTTTAGCGTATCTTCTTATTCGCAAGATATGGACGAAGCTCGTCAAAAAGAAGGTAGAAAATTATTTAGATCTTTATGTGCATCTTGCCACAAGTTGGATAAGAAATTGGTTGGACCAGCATTGGGTGGTGTAGAAGAGCGTAGAGAGAATTCTTGGTTAAAATCTTGGATAAAAAATAACGCAGAATTTCAAAAAGTAAATGCAGAAGCAGCGGAAGCATCTTTGTATGCAACTTCTGCCATGAACGCATTTCCACAATTATCAGATAAAAATATAGATGATATTTTATATTATACAACTGTTGGTGAAATAAAGAAAGTTGCAGCACCAGGAGAAACTTCAATAGGTGGCAATGTTGTTGTAGATGGCGGAGCACCAAGTTGGGTGATTTATTTCTTAGCAGGAGCAATCGTGGTAGCTTTTTTAATGATTGCTGGTTTATTAAAACAGGTAAACGAATTAAAAGGAAAGAAAAAGCCGGAAATTCAGTCTAATTTAAGAAGAGATCTTCAAGAATTATGGGCGGGTTTAAAAAAGAATACTTTCTTAAAAGTTTTAGGAACCATATTTATTTTATTAATGGGTGCTTATATTGTTTTTGGAATGCTTTTTAGTGTTGGGGTAGATCAAGGGTATCAGCCAATTCAACCCATCGCCTTTTCACATAAAATTCACTCAGGAGAAAACAAAATTGATTGTCAATATTGTCATTCATCGGCAAAACATAGTAAGCATTCGGGCATACCGTCAGTAAATGTTTGTATGAATTGTCATATGGCAATTGCAGAAGTTGCCGAAGGAACTGAAATTGAGTGGAACGGACAGATTTATGGTAAAGAGAGGTTAGATAAAGAGATAGCTAAGGTATATGATGCTGCTGGTTGGGATCCTGAGGAATTAGAGTATACAGGTGAAGAGAAGCCAGTGAAATGGGTTCGTATTCATAACCTACCAGATTTGGTATACTATAATCATGCACAACACGTAACGGTTGGAGGTATCAAATGTCAAAAATGTCATGGTCCTGTAGAAGAGATGGATGAAATGTATCAATATTCTCCGCTAACAATGGGCTGGTGCATCAACTGTCACAGAGAAACAAATGTAGATTTAAAAGGAAATGAATATTATGCTAAAATTCACGATCAATTAGCGAAGCAATACGGGGTAGAGAAAGTTACAATTGCGCAGTTAGGTGGTTTAGAATGTGGTAAGTGTCATTACTAATTCATAAAGATTAAAAAATTTAAAGATTTACAAAATTGATTTTCAATTTATAAAATCTTTCAATCATTAAATAAAAAAGTATAAATGGCTTCAAACAAAAAATACTGGAAAAGTGTTGAAGAACTAAAAGGTAGTTCTGTTGTTGAAACGCTTAATAAAAATGAGTTTGTATCAGATATTGCTACAGACGATTTTTTAGGTGATAAAGAAACACTTGAGAGTTCTTCTACTACACGTAGAGATTTCTTAAAGTACGTTGGTTTTACTACAGCAGCAGCTTCATTGGCGGCATGTGAAGGACCGGTTGTTAAATCGATTCCTTATGTTGTAAAACCAAATGATATTATTGCTGGGGTTGCAGATTGGTATGCTACATCTATTGCAGATGGTTATGATTTTGCGAATGTTTTAATTAAAACACGTGAAGGTCGTCCAATTCAAATCATGCCAAATAAAGAGGCAAATGGAACAACAAGTGCTAGAGTTCAAGCAGCTATTCTTTCTTTATACGATGAAAAATTACGTTTAAAAGAACCAACTAAGAATGGTGAAGAAATTTCTTGGGGTACTGCTGATAAGGAAATAGCTCTAAAATTAAACGATTTAAAAGAAGTTGGTAAACAAGTTGTTTTGTTAACAGGAACAATGGCAAGTCCATCTACAGATAAAATAATAGCTGAGTTTCTTGCAGCGCATCCAAATGCAAAGCAAGTGGTGTATGATGCAGTTTCTGAAGATGCCGCAGCAGATGCTTTTAAAGCAGTTTATGGAAGAAGAGCTTTACCAAATTATAAATTACAAAATGCAGAGACCATTGTATCTTTTGGTGCAGATTTCTTAGGAGATTTTCATGGTGGATTTGAGAAACAATTTATAGCAGGTAGAAAGCCGGCAGCAGGTAAGATGTCGTATCATGTGCAAATAGAAAGTAACATGTCTCTTACAGGAGCAAATGCGGATAAACGTTTGGTTGCAAAACCATCTAACGTAGTTTTTGCTTTGTTAAACCTGTATAAAGAAATTACTGGAGATGCTGTAGCTTCTAGCGCTACACCTATTGATACAGAAATTAAAAAAATAGCAAAAGCACTTAAAAAAGCAGGTTCGAAAGGAGTTGTAATGACGGGTATAAATGATCTAAACGCGCAGTTAATTTCATTAGCTATAAATAAGGTGTTAAATAGTGAGATTTTAGATACTGATAATTCATTAAATATTCGTCAAGGTAGTTTTGAACAAGTTCAAAATGTAATTTCAGATATGAAATCTGGAAATGTTGGTGGACTTTTAACAGTGAATATAGATCCTTCATATTCTTTACCAAATGCAACTGAGTTTACAGAGGCGTTGGCAAAGGTAGATTTAAAAGTTGCACTATCAGTTGAGAATAACGAGACTGTAAATGCAATGGAATATGCTTTGCCCTCCCCGCATTTCTTAGAATCTTGGGGAGATACTCAATTCTCTGAAGTAAATTTTGGTTTGGTACAACCAACGATTCAGCCTTTGTTTAAAACACGTCAAATTCAAGATACTTTATTAAAATGGTCTGGAAGCACTATTGCTTATTATGATTATTTAAAAGATTCTTGGACTGCAAATATTTTAGAAGGTTCTTCATGGAACAAAGCATTGCACAACGGGTTTTATAGCAAAAAAGAAACGACTAAAAGAAGTACCGCGAGTGCGATAGCAGTATCTGAAATCGCTTCAGCATTAAAAAAGAGCACAAGAGCTTCAGAAATGGAGTTAAATTTATATACCAAAACTAATTTAGGTGATGGTAAACAAGCAAATAATCCTTGGTTACAAGAATTTCCAGATCCAATAACAAGAGCTTCTTGGGATAATTACTTAACCATGTCTATGGTAGATGCTAGAGCATTAGGTTTTGAGAATCCTGTAAAAGATAACGGAGCAATTAATGGAGATTATGCGAAAGTATCGGTAAACGGTGCAGAATTAGTAGTTCCCGTAATGATTCAACCAGGACAAGCAAACGGTTCTGTTGGTTTGTCATTAGGGTTCGGAAAAACGTTTGGTTTAAAAGAAGAAATGCAAGTAGGTGTGAATGCTTACCCTTTATACACTGGAGGTAATAACATTCAATACAATGTAGCAATAGAAAAAGTATCTGGAACGCACAAGTTTGCTTGTACACAAGTACAAAAAACAATTGCTGGACGTCATGATATTTTAAAAGTAGCATCTTTAAAAGAATACAATACAGTAGCACCTAAAGATCATAAAAATGGTTGGAATAAGCCTGCATATGTTTCTTATGATCACAAAGAAGTAGAAGCAAAGACCATAGACTTATGGGATGAGCATAATAGAGAGATGGGGCATCACTTCAATTTATCTATTGATTTAACTTCTTGTACAGGTTGTGGAGCTTGTGTTGTAGCTTGTCATGCAGAAAACAATGTGCCTGTTGTCGGTAAAAACGAAGTAAGAGTAGGTAGAGATATGCACTGGTTGCGTATTGATAGATACTATTCTTCTGAAGTTGAAACTAGAGAAGATGCAAAAAAATTAGGGTTAAGCACAGCAGAAACTTACAAAGGTTTAGAAACTGAAGCTGAGAACCCTGAAGTTACTTTTCAACCAATGATGTGTCAGCATTGTAATCATGCTCCTTGTGAGACTGTTTGCCCGGTTGCTGCAACAACACACGGTCGTCAAGGTCAAAATCAAATGACTTATAATAGATGTGTAGGTACAAGATATTGTGCAAACAACTGTCCTTATAGAGTTCGTAGATTTAATTGGTTTAAATATGCGAATAACAATGAGTTCGATTTCCATATGAACAATGAATACGGTAAAATGGTTTTAAATCCAGATGTTGTAGTTCGTGCAAGAGGAGTTATGGAAAAATGTTCTATGTGTATTCAAATGACGCAAGCAACAATTTTAAAAGCTAAAAAAGAAGGAAGACCAGTAGATACAGATGAGTTTGAAACAGCTTGTTCTACTGCTTGTACTACCGGAGCTATGGTTTTTGGAGATGTGAATAATAAAGAAGACAAAGTAGCTGCATTAGCAGAAGATAAAAGAGCTTACCATGTATTAGATTATCTTCAAACGAAGCCTAATGTAGTATATCAGGTAAAAGTAGTTAATACAAACGAAGCGTAATTAAAATTTAAGGTATAAAAATATGTCTCATTACGAAGCACCCATAAGGGAACCTTTAGTACTAGGTGATAAAAGTTACCACGATATTACTGAAGATATTGCAAAGCCTATTGAAGGTGCTGCAAATAAGAATTGGTATATCGCATTTTATATTTCTTTAGCAGCAATGCTATGGGGGTTTGGTTGTATTTTCTACACAGTAGGAACAGGTATTGGAGTTTGGGGATTAAACAAGAACATTGGATGGGCTTGGGATATTACAAACTTTGTGTGGTGGGTAGGTATTGGTCATGCGGGAACTCTAATTTCTGCGGTACTTTTATTATTCCGTCAAAAATGGAGAATGGCGATTAACCGTTCTGCTGAAGCAATGACAATTTTTGCCGTTTTTCAAGCAGGGTTGTTTCCAATTATTCATATGGGACGACCGTGGAATGCATATTGGGTATTGCCATTACCAAATCAATTTGGATCATTGTGGGTGAATTTTAACTCACCATTACTATGGGATGTTTTTGCAATTTCAACGTATTTATCTGTATCTCTCGTTTTCTGGTGGACAGGTTTACTTCCTGATTTCGCAATGATTAGAGATAGAGCTGTAAAGCCTTTTCAGAAGAAAATATATGCTTTATTATCATTTGGTTGGTCTGGTAGAGCAAAAGATTGGCAACGTTTTGAAGAAGTATCTTTAGTGCTTGCAGGTTTAGCAACACCATTAGTGCTCTCTGTGCATACAATTGTATCTATGGATTTTGCTACCTCAATTAATCCAGGTTGGCACTCAACAATATTTCCTCCTTATTTTGTAGCTGGTGCAATATTTTCAGGATTTGCAATGGTACAAACGCTATTAGGGATCATGAGAAAAGTAACCAACCTTGAAGATTATATTACACGTATGCACGTAGAGTATATGAACATGGTGATTATTCTAACAGGTGGTATTGTAGCTGTAGCATATGCAACAGAATTCTTTATTGCTTGGTATACTGGTTCTCCTTATGAAAATTATACGTATTTATCTATAGGTGCTGCAACAGGTCCTTATGCTTGGGCATTTTGGTCATTGATTACCTTTAACATTGTGATTCCACAATTACTTTGGATTAAAAAATTTAGAAGAAGTTTCATTATTACCTTTATTATTTCCATTGCTATTAACATTGGAATGTGGTTTGAACGTTTTGATATTATTGCAATTGTTTTAAGTAAAGGACATCTACCATCTACATGGTGGCGTTTTGAACCAACGTTTGTAGACGTAGGTATCTTTATTGGTACCATAGGTTTCTTCTTTGTTTTATTCTTATTATATGCAAGAACATTCCCAGTGATAGCGCAAGCGGAAGTAAAAACAATATTAAAATCTTCGGGTGAATTTTACAAGAAGAGAAGTGAACAAGGAATTCCTACAAAGCCAGCAATTGAAATTACTAATATTGCAGCAATTAATGGAGGTTCTGATAACAATAAAAACGGATAATTATGGAAGCATCAAAAGTGATTCATGCATTTTATACGGATGACGAAGTTTTGTTAGATGCAGTGAAAACTGTAAAGGCAGATCACCATCATATCGAAGAAGTATTTTGTCCTTTCCCAGTTCACGGATTAGACAAAGCATTAGGTTTGGCTCCAACAAGATTAGCAATTACAGCTTTTTTCTACGGAATTACAGGGTTGTCTTTCGCGATCTGGATGACAAATTATATTATGATTGAAGATTGGCCAATGGATATTGGTGGTAAGCCAAGTTTTTCATGGATAGAAAATATGCCGGCATTTGTGCCAATTATGTTTGAATTAACGGTATTTTTTGCAGCCCATTTAATGGTAATTACTTTTTATATGAGAAGTAGACTTTGGCCATTTAAAGATGCTGAAAATCCAGATCCAAGAACTACAGATGATCATTTTTTAATGGAAATTCCAGTACATAATAATGAGGAAACTTTAGTTGCCTTATTATCAAAAACAGGAGCTGTGGAAATTAATATTGTAGATAAGCACTAATATATAGATAATGAAGAATTTTAAATTAGTTATCGCTTTAGTAGTTGTTGCAAGTTTATACTCTTGTAATGACAAAAAAACAAGACAAGCGCAATACATGCCAGACATGTATGAGTCTATTCCTTATAAAACAGACGGAGCTAAAGGTTTGGGTGGGAATCCTGTAAACAGGAAGCCAGTAGATGGAACATTGCCAAGAGGAGGTACACCAGCATATGATATTGCAAATACAATTGAAGGATACGACCATGCAAAAGCAACCTTGATTTCTCCTCTAGATAAAAATGAAAAGAACTTAGATAATGGTAAGAAAATGTATACCATTTATTGTATTTCTTGCCATGGTAAAAAAGGAGATGGGAATGGATATTTATCTACATCAGAGAAATTTGCAGGAATCCCAAATTATAAAGATAGAGACATTACAGAAGGAAGTATTTATCACGTTTTAATTCACGGTAAAGGAGTAATGGGTTCCCATTCGTCTCAATTAACGTATAAAGAACGCTGGCAAATTATTCAATACGTAGAGGTATTAAGAGCAGATTTGTTAAAATAGAATTCAAAAAGAAAGAATACGAAAGATATGTATCAATTCTCAGGTAAATTAAAGACATTTTCATTAGCACTAATTATCATTGGTGTGATAGGAACTGCATTCAGTTTTTATAGTGGTTCTAAAAAGACTATAGAAGATGCAAAACATGCAATAGAGGCTTCTCATAATGTTGGGCATGGGTCTTCGCACGAAGAAACAGCTGTTCATAACGATGTTGCAGATTTGGAAAACCATACTGCGAAAGCAGACGCACATGTTGCTGCAGACGCACACGAAACTTCTAGCGATAAAGAACATGCAGAGCATGAGTTACATGTTCTACATCAGTTACAAAACAGACCTTGGTCAGCATTTTATATAGCTTTATTTTTCTCTTTAGGAATTACCTTATTGGTTTTGGCTTTTTATGCAATACAAAGAGTAGCTCAAGTAGGCTGGTCTATCCTTATTCTAAGAGTGATGGAAGCAATTACAGCTAATTTATTACCAACTTCAATTATCATGCTGGTAGTAATAGTAGCTTCGGTAATGCATTTAAATCATCTATTTCCATGGATGGCAGAAGGTACTGTCGATCCAACCAGTGAAAACTATGATGCTATTATAGACGGTAAATCTGGATGGATGAATGCTACAGGTTTCTTAGTAAGAAGTATTGCATACCTTTTAATATGGAATGCTTACAGGTTTTTTATTAGAAGAAGCTCTATCAAAGAAGATACTGCAAACGATGGAAATAAAACATACAAGAAGAATTTTACAGCATCAGTAATATTTTTATTTCTTTTTATGATTACAGAATCAATGATGTCTTGGGATTGGATAATGGGTTTAGACCCGCACTGGTTTTCAACATTGTTTGGTTGGTATGTGTTATCAACTTTATTAGTTAGTGCTCTAACAGTAATTGCATTTTTTACAATTTATTTTCGTTCTAAAGGCGCATTACCTGGTGTAAACGATAGTCATATTCACGATTTAGCTAAGTTTATGTTCGGTTTTTCAGTATTCTGGACATACTTATGGTTCTCACAATTTATGTTGATTTGGTACGCGGATATTCCTGAGGAAACTACCTATTTCGTTATGAGATTTACAGAATATAAATTACCATTTTTAGGGATGGTTGTTATGAACTTTGTTTTTCCTATTTTATTATTATTAAACAGTGACTTTAAAAGTAAACCCTGGTTTATCTTTATTGGAGGTTTTGTAATTCTAGTTGGGCATTATGTAGATGTATTTATTATGGTGATGCCATCTACGGTGGGTTCACAATGGTATTTTGGAATTCCAGAAATGAGTGCTATTTGTTTCTTTGTAGGCTTGTTGATTTTTACAACTTTAAGAGCATTCTCTAAGGTTAGTCCAATACCAGCAGGAAACCCTTTCTTAAAGGAAAGTGAGCATTTTCATTACTATAATATCGAACATTCAGATGAAGAAGGTTCAACAGATCATCATTAACTAATAATTGAATTAAAAATTAAGAAAAGATAAATATGCTAGCTTTATTTTATATTTTTATAGGTGTTGCAATCGGTGTAAGCGTTTGGCAGATTACTAGAATCATGGATTTTAGAGGTTCTATTGCGGATGATAATGACAACGCTGCTCAAGGAAAATATGCCATCGGTTTTTTGGCTTTTTTATATGCAATGATGATTTATTGTTTAATCTTTATGAATGTTATAATGTTGCCAGAATCTGCTTCTATTGAAGGAGAGCATGATGACAATTTATTTGACATTACATTTTGGTTAATTGGAGTTGTTCAATTTATCATGCAGTTTTTAATATTTTATTTCACGTTTAAATACAGAGGAAGTAAAGACAGAAAGGCAAAGTTTTATGCAGATAGTCACAAATTAGAATTTATTTGGACAGTAACACCGGCTGTAGTTCTAGTAGTCTTGATTAGCTATGGGCTTTGGCAATGGAACAATGTAATGGACTTATCGGATTCTGAAGACCCTGTTATTATCGAAGTATATTCGCAACAATTTAATTGGAAAGCTAGATATGCTGGTGCTGATAATACATTGGGTACAGGAAACGTAAACTTTATTAAAGGCATGAACACTATGGGTGTAGATATGTCTGATAAAAATGCTGCTGATGATAAACAAGTAACTGAACTATATCTTCCAAAAGGAAGAAAGGTTCATTTCAGATTTCGATCACAGGATGTCTTACACTCAGCCTATATGCCGCATTTTAGAGCACAAATGAATTGTGTTCCCGGTATGGTTACACAGTTTGGTTTTACACCCAAATACACAACTGAAGAGATGAGAGACATACCAGAGGTAATAGAAAAATCTATTGGTATTAATAAAATAAGAAGGGCTAAAGGAGAAGAACTTTATATTTTTGATTATTTACTATTGTGTAATAAAATTTGTGGAGCATCTCATTACAATATGCAAATGAAAATTACAGTGGTAGAAGAAGATGAGTTCGATGAATGGTTGTCTCTACAACCAACATTAACAGAGGTTATTAAATAAATTATAATAAAAAAAACACTACAAATAAGTAAGATATTATGTCAGAGCATCATCATAAAGAAACTTTTGTAACTAAATATATTTTTAGTCAAGATCATAAAATGATTTCAAAACAGTTCCTAGTAACAGGTATGTTTATGGGAATTATTGCAGTGTTAATGTCAATGTTATTCCGTTTGCAACTTGCATGGCCAGATACATCATTTTCAATTGTAGAGGCATTTTTAGGTTCTCATCAAACAGATGGTATAATGGATCCAGATATTTATTTAGCATTGGTAACAATACATGGTACTATTATGGTATTTTTTGTATTAACTGCCGGTCTAAGTGGTACCTTTTCTAACTTATTAATTCCTTTGCAAATTGGTGCAAGAGATATGGCTTCAGGATTTCTAAATATGATTTCTTATTGGTTATTCTTTTTATCTAGTACTGTAATGTTAATTTCATTATTTGTAGAAGCAGGGCCTGCATCAGCTGGTTGGACTGTTTATCCACCATTAAGTGCATTACCTCAAGCAATACCAGGTTCTGGAATGGGAATGACTTTATGGTTAGTTTCAATGGCAATTTTTATTGCATCTTCTTTAATAGGGGCATTAAACTACATTGTAACCGTATTAAATTTACGTACAAAAGGAATGAAAATGACAAGATTGCCATTAACAATTTGGGCATTTTTTGTAACAGCTATTATTGGTGTAGTTTCTTTCCCAGTATTATTATCGGCATCATTATTACTAATTTTTGATAGAAGTTTTGGTACTTCATTCTATTTATCAGATATATTTATTTCAGGAGAAGTTTTGCACTATCAAGGAGGTTCACCAGTATTATTTGAACACTTATTTTGGTTTTTAGGACACCCGGAGGTATATATTGTATTACTACCGGCCTTAGGTATTACTTCAGAAATTATTTCAACAAACTCTAGAAAGCCAATTTTTGGTTATAGAGCAATGATCGGTTCTATTTTGGCAATAGCATTTTTATCTACAATTGTGTGGGGACACCATATGTTTATTTCAGGAATGAATCCTTTCTTAGGTTCTGTATTTACATTTACCACTTTATTAATTGCAATACCATCTGCAGTAAAAGCATTTAATTATGTGACTACTTTATGGAAAGGGAATTTACAATTAAATCCAGCAATGCTATTTTCTATTGGTCTAGTTTCTACTTTCGTTACAGGAGGTTTAACAGGATTAGTTTTAGGAGATTCAGCTTTGGATATTGCTATACATGATACATATTTCGTAGTAGCCCATTTTCACTTAGTAATGGGTGTTTCTGCAATTTTTGGTATGTATGCTGGTATTTATCACTGGTTTCCAAAGATGTATGGTAAAATGATGAATAAAACTTTAGGATATTGGCACTTTTGGATTACAATAATCTGTGCTTACGGAGTTTTCTGGCCAATGCATTTTATAGGTTTAGCAGGTTTACCAAGAAGATATTATACAAATACAAATTTTCCAATGTTTAATGATTTGGCAGATATAAATGTTGTGATTACTTTATTCGCTTTAGTTGGGGGTATTGGACAAATTTTCTTTATCGCGAATTTCTTTATCTCTATATATAGAGGTGAAAAAGCAACACAAAATCCTTGGAAGTCAAATACTTTAGAATGGACTACTCCAGTAGAGCATATTCACGGTAATTGGCCAGGTAAATTACCAGAAGTTCACAGATGGGCTTATGACTACAGTAAGCGTGTAGATGCGGATGACGATGATAGTGATTATTTACATGGTAAAGATTTTGTATTACAAACAACACCGTTATTAGAAGGTGAAGAACCATCATAGAAGATAAAATTAAGTATAAAAAACCTTTCCAATTTGGAAAGGTTTTTTGCTTTACAAGAAGATTATTGTATCATATTAAATTCCTTTATCTTTGTTTTTATGAATGAAAATTTAAATCCTGAAAGTGACAATTTATCTAATGAAGATTTAGATGTAGAAAAAAAATTACGTCCGCTTTCATTTGACGATTTTACAGGGCAAGATCAAGCAATTGATAATTTGAAAATTTTTGTTGAAGCTGCAAATCAAAGAGAAGAAGCATTAGATCATACCCTTTTTCATGGTCCTCCAGGTTTAGGGAAAACAACGCTTGCACATATTTTAGCAAACGAATTACAAGTGGGTATAAAGGTTACCTCTGGGCCAGTTTTAGATAAGCCAGGAGATTTAGCCGGTTTACTTACCAATTTAGATGAACGTGACGTTTTGTTTATTGATGAAATTCATCGTTTAAGTCCTATTGTAGAGGAATATTTATATTCTGCAATGGAAGATTATAAGATTGATATTATGATTGAGTCTGGTCCAAATGCTAGGACTGTACAGATTAATCTTGAACCTTTTACACTAATTGGTGCAACTACACGTTCAGGATTGTTAACGGCTCCAATGAGAGCAAGATTTGGAATAAGTAGTAGATTGCATTATTACAAGACTGAATTACTTACCACAATTATTCAAAGAAGTGCACATATTTTAAAAGTTCCGATCTCTATGGAATCTGCGATTGAAATAGCAGGACGAAGCAGAGGTACTCCTAGGATTGCAAATGCATTGTTGCGTAGGGTTAGAGATTTTGCACAAATTAAAGGGAATGGTTCTATCACAATAGAAATTGCTAAGTATGCGTTAGGAGCCTTAAATGTAGATGCGCATGGTTTGGATGAAATGGATAATAAAATACTGTTAACCATAATTGATAAATTTAAAGGAGGACCTGTTGGGCTTTCTACAATTGCAACCGCTGTTAGTGAGAACACAGAAACCATCGAAGAAGTATACGAACCTTTCTTAATTCAACAAGGGTTTATAATGCGAACACCAAGGGGGAGAGAAGTAACAGAGCTTGCCTACAAACATTTGGGTAGAGAAAAAGGTAAAAATCCAGGACAATTATTCTAAATTTATTTAACACAAATAAAGTAATCAGGATCAAACCGCTAAAAGCAAAAGTGTACTATTAAATGAATATTAAGAAGTTAATACCAATTTTAGAATGGTTGCCAAATTATAATACTTCTCTTTTTAAGGGAGATTTATTTGCAGGTATTACTGTTGGTATTGTTTTAATTCCGCAAGGAATAGCATATGCGCTTATTGCAGGATTGCCTCCCATTTATGGTTTGTACTGTGCTTTAGTACCGCAAGTAATGTATACTATTTTTGGCTCTTCTAGGCAAGTAGCAATTGGTCCAGTAGCAATGGATTCTCTTATCGTAGCAACAGGAGTATCTACGCTGGCGCTCGTAGGGTCAGAAAATTATATATCAATAGCTATTTTATTAGCATTAATGGTTGGAACAATTCAATTGATTATGGGTGTTTTTAATTTAGGATTCATAGTAAACTTTCTTTCCAAACCTGTAATTACAGGTTTTACTTCTGCGGTAGCATTAATTATTGGTTTTAATCAATTTAGAAATTTATTAGGTTTAGACTTTATACAGAGCGATCAAATTCAGATCATCTTGCAGGGTATTTGGCTCGAATTAGTAAATTTTAATTATCATACAACTATTATAGGATGTATTTCTATGATAATAATCATTATTTCTAGAAGAATAAATAAGAAAATTCCGAATGCATTAATTGTTGTAATTCTGGGGATTTTACTTATGAAATATTTTGGAAATATCTTTACAAATGTGTCTATAGTAAAAGAGATCCCCTCTGGTTTACCAAAATTCGGAATTCCGGAATTCGATTTTGATTTGATAAGAAATTTAATGCCAATTGCTTTAACACTTGTAATGGTCGGTTACTTAGAGACGATTTCTATTGGAAAGTCTTTGGAAGCAAAACAAGACGAATATAGAATTAGACCAAATCAAGAATTAATAGCTTTAGGTATTAGTAATATGGTAGGCTCTTTATTTAAGGCATATCCAAGTGCCTCTAGTTTTTCTCGTTCTGCTATTAATTACGAAAGTGGTGCAAAAACAGGTATGGCTGCATTAATTTCGGTAGTTATGGTTCTAATTACATTATTGTTTTTAATGCCATTATTTTATTATTTACCAAAAACGGTATTATCTGCAATTATAATAGTGGCTGTTTTTGGATTGGTTAATTTTAAAGAAGCTAGTTTCCTATGGAAAGCCAATCAATTAGATTTTTGTTTAATGCTTGCAACCTTTATTGCAACTTTGTTTTTAGGAATTGAATTTGGAATAATTATAGGAGTAGGATTGTCTTTAATTGTTTTAATTTTTAGAACCTCTAGACCTTACGTTGTCGAATTAGGGAAAGTACCAAATTCTAATTTTTATAAAAATAAAGAACGATTTGAAGAAGTAGTTCTTGATGAAGATGTTTTGGTTTTTAGATTTGATGCACAATTGTTTTATGCCAATGCTAGTTATTTTAGAGATCGATTGGAACAAATGATGGATAATAAAGGGAGCGCTTTAAAATTAATTGTTTTAGATGCAGAAAGCATAAATAGAGTAGATAGTACAGGTGTAGAAATGTTAAAGGAACGTATTCTATTTTGCCAGAAAAAAGGAATTATATTTTATTTAGCTGGCGTAAAAGGACCGGTAAGAGATGATTTGTTTAGAAGTGGAATTTTAGAAATCATAAGTTTAGATCATTTTTTTATGCGTTCAAATCAAGCAGTTAGATTTTATAAGACGGGAGATAAGGGAAAGCAAGAAAAATATGCAAAATATATACACCAAGCCTACAAATAGCATTATGAAAAAAAGTAGTGTAGTTTTTTAAATTAATTTTAGAATAAAATGAGAAATTTAATATGTTTATTTATAATGACTTTTTTTTATATAAACTGTAATTCACAAGCAGAACTTAATTCTATAACTACAAAAGAATTAAAGGTTTTATTATCTAAAGAAAATATTCAATTGATGGATGTTCGAACTCCGGAAGAAATAAAAGAAGGTGCTATACAAACAGCATTTTTTGTTAACTATTTTGATATTGATTTTGAAACAGCAGCAACTGCCCAGCTAAATAAGTCAAAGCCCGTTTATTTGTATTGCAGAAGTGGCAACAGAAGTGGAAAGGCTTGTAAAATTTTGAAAGAAAAAGGCTTCGAAGTCATCAATGTATTAGGAGGGTATCTGCAGTGGGATTCAGAAAAAAATCAATAGCTTAAATGAACCTTCTAAAGAATAACTTTTAACCTAAGTATGTTTTCAGCATCTGTGTTTTTGAGCCCGATTGTAACCTTCGAATTGCTTTCTGCTTTACTTGGCGAACGCGTTCTCTTGTTAAATCAAATTTTTCACCAATCTCTTCTAAGCTAGACATTGCTTCGTTTCCAATACCATAAAACATTTTTATCACTTTTGCTTCTTTATAGGTTAGTGTTCCTAACGCCCTTTCGATTTCAATTTTTAAGGATTGTGCCATTAATTGGCTGTCTGGCCTTGGAGAGTCTCCCGATTGCAACACATTGTAAAGATTAGAGTCTTCCCCTTCTTTAAAAGGAGCATCCATAGAGACATGCCTACCAGAGTTTTTTAAAGACTGCTCTACTTCGGCTTCAGTCATGTCTAACTGTTTTGCAATTTCTTTATGGGTTGGTATGCGTTGCTCGTTTTGTTCAAGACGTGCATATATTTTTTTTATTTTATTGATACTTCCTATCTTATTCAAAGGTAAGCGCACAATTCTAGATTGTTCTGCCAAAGCTTGAAGAATGGCTTGACGAATCCACCAAACAGCATAAGAGATGAACTTAAAACCTCTAGTTTCATCAAATCTTTTTGCAGCTTTTACCAATCCTAAGTTGCCCTCATTTATCAAATCAGATAATTTTAAGCCTTGTCCTTGGTATTGTTTGGCAACGGAAACCACAAATCTTAAATTTGCACTTACAAGCGCATCTAAAGCTTTTGAATTTCCTGCCTTAATTTTTAGTGCTAGTTCTACTTCTTCATCGGCAGTAATAAGTCCAATTTTACTAATTTCTTGAAAATATTTATCTAAAGACTCTGCATCGCGATTGGTAACCTGTTTTACAATTTTAAGTTGTCTCATTATATGAAGTTTGGATTTTTAGTAGTGAATGGCAAAAGGTAGTTTTTTAAAAGAATATGTTTCTTTTAAAACTATTAAGTAGAAATCGTTGAAATAAAAAATCTAGAATGCAGGTAGCTTGAATTGAACCAATCGATTGCTGTCAATATGGTTAATTTTAAGGTATGTATTTAGGATAATAAGTGTATTTTCCATCAATTTTAAATATACGAAAAACGAGCGATTTTCTATTGAAAACCACTCGTTTTGTGTCTATTTTAACATGTTTTGGTCAATTATGTCATGAAAACGATGTATTTTTAAAATCTAAAAGTCGCGCCTATTAGAAAATTTCTAGTAGCTTGTGGATAATATCCTGCTCCGTCTCCAGTAATTGTATTGCCATTTCCATCTGGGTAATCAAAGGTGTAATAATAACCTCTATCTACATATTTAGTATTTAAAATGTTATTTATTAAAGCAGAAAACACAATTGCTTTAAATATTTTAGTTGTTTTTACTTCATAAACAACATTAAAATCGCTTGTAAAGTAACTTTTTAATTTTTCGTTATTTGTAGATATTTCGTTATAAATAACAGTTGGTTCATTTGCAATTACACCACCTAAATTACCCATATATTGTTCGCCAACATATTTAGATAAAAGAGAAAGTTGTAAGTTTTCTAAAGGCTGAAAAACAAAAGCATTACCAGCAATTATATCGGGAGAATTAGAAATAGGTGTATTTCCTAAATTAACTAAATCTCCATTTATAGTCGCGTTAAAATCTACGTTTTTATTAGAACTTATTGCAATATTTGGTCTAATAGAAAACTGATCACTAATGCGAATATCTGCATCAACCTCTAAACCTAAACGATAACTTTTTCCACTTGTAGCTCTAATCGGTGAACCAACATCATTCAAAGCACCTGTTAATACTAATTGATTTTTATAATTCATATAGTATACATTGGTACTTAATTTTATGTTTTCGTTTTTTAAACGCCAACCTAACTCATAATCATCTAAACTTTCGTGTTGTGTAGTTCCTACTTCAAAATCATTCCTATTAGGTTCTCTGTTTGCTTTTGCATAAGAGGCATAAAAACTATTTGTATTGTTAAGTGCATATGTTAATCCTAATTTAGGATTAAAGAAATTAAAATTAGCGTCTACATCTACTGCATCTCTATCAGAGGTTAATCCTTTTGTTTTATAAGTTACAAACCTTCCTTGTAAATCTACAAAAGCAGTTAATTGATCTGATACGTTGTAGGTTGTTTTTACAAATGAACTATAATCTGTTTTTTTAGCATCACTAAAATAATATTGATCTCTAATCGAAGTTCCGTCAGATAAATCACTACCCCAAATTACTTCTCCAAAATGATCATTCGTATAATTACTATAAGACATCCCTCCAATAATTTCTATACCTTCATTCGTGTAAGTTGCGTTAAAATTTGCTACATAAAAATGATTGTCCAACCAACGTCTAACAACAACATCACTACCTTCTTTAATTAAATTATTAAAATCTGTAGCAGATTCGTTTCCTTTAAATTGCTCAAAATAACCTTTACCTCTCGTATAATTTAAACCAATATTTGTAGACCAGTTTTTGTTTAACTTCTCATTCCAGTGCAACTGATAATGATCTTGTTGGTAATTATCAGTTTCATTATCATAGGTATATGGATTCTGCTTTCTATCTTCTTTTAACTCTTCTGTAGTTAAGCCATTCCAAGCTTGGTATGTATATTCTTTACCTCCAAAAGCCAATGCTTTTATTAAGGTGTTTTCATCCGTATAACTTCCTTGTAAGAAGTAGGATTTTAAATCTGTAAAAGCTCTATCTACATATCCATCAGAATAGATATTAGACAATCGTCCGGCAAATTCAAAATGCTCATTTATTTTTCCTGTTGTAAATTTAGTAGTATGTTTTCTTGTCCCAAAAGAACCAAAAGAGTTCGAAATTTCTCCACCAGCTTCTTCAGAAATAGCATCCGTTAAAATATTTAAACTCGCGCCAAAAGCACCAGAACCATTTGTAGATGTACCAACACCACGTTGTAATTGTAAGCTTTCTGTAGAAGAAGCAAAATCGCCCATATTTACCCAAAAACTTCCCTGACTTTCGGCATCATTATATGGTATTCCGTTTACAGTAACATTAACACGACTTCCATCAGAACCACGAACACGAATATACGTGTAGCCAATTCCTGCACCTGCATCTGATGATGTAGTTACCGATGGCAGATATTTAAGCAAAATAGGAATATCTTGTCCCAAATTACGCTTCGAAATTTCCTTTTTTGATAAATTAGAATGAGTTACAGGTGAATTCGCTTTTACACGAACCGCAGAAACCAAAACTTCTTCTAAAACATATTTGGATAAAATTAATTGCAATACAATTTCCTCGTCTTGATTAATTTCTTTATCAAAATACCCAGTTTTATAACCTAAGTGAGAAATTTTAATTTTGTATTTTCCTTGATTAATTTTCAACGAAAAGTTGCCTTCATCGTTCGTGAATGTTCCTTTTGTAGTTTCTTGAACTAGAATAGAAGCTCCAGCTAAAGGATTTTTGTTTTCATCTACAACTTTTCCAGAAAGTGTAAAGGATTGTGCGTTTGCAAGTGTACTTACAAACAAGAATAAAAAAATGGATATTTTTTTCATTTTAAAAAATTTAAAACGAATAAAAAGAGGTAATTATTCTTGTGATTAATATTGAATAATTAATTGTTGTTCATACGAAGAAAGCTTTTTCCTATGCATCGGAAGAAATAATTTATACTTTAAATTAGTTCACTTTTTTTGTAAAAAACATTCAAAATCCCTAAACAGCATTACCTGTTCTAGGTTCATTGGGTATGATCTCAGCTTTTTAAAGCACCCCTTTATGAGAACGCAGCAAAATTAAGTCAGAAAAATTGATTATGAAATAGAAAAGTGATTTATTTTAATCGAAGTTTGGTTTTTTACGAAGTGCCTTTTTAATCGATGTTCGTTTTTTAGTTTCAACTCTTCTTTTTAATGCACCTTTGCTAGGTTTTGTTTTTTGTCTTTTCTTAGGACGAATTAAATTTGTTTTCAATAATTCTAGAAAACGTTTGATCGAAATTTCTTTATTTCTGTGCTGAGAACGTGTTTCTTCACAAAAAAGAATTAATACGTTTTCTTTCGTTAATTTTGATACCAATTTTACTTTTAAAAGTGCTTTTTCGTTTTCAGAGAGAGAAAGTGAGTTTTCTAAATAGAACGTTAATTCAATTTTAGAAGACGTTTTGTTTACGTGCTGACCACCAGGACCAGAACTTTTAGTCGCTTTAAAGTTGAGTTCTTTTAAAATATTTTCTGTATTCATTTTTATTGAAAACGCCTTTAAATAAAAGATTTAAAGGTGTGTTTTAGCTATTTTTTGTAGTATTTATAACTCTAGTAAGTATTATTTAAACCTATATTTTTGAGCATATTGATGTCTTGTAAAGAATCTGAAAAAGAATGCAAATTATCTTTTGCAGCAATAATTTTATCAATAGCTTCAGTAGCGTTTTTTAATCTTGTTTCTTTATCCCCTTTTAATAGTATATAATTTTTTTTATACTTTTTTAATGTATTTTCAAAAGCAGTAAACATCTCTAAACGTTGTTCTGGTCTGTCTCGTAAATCATCTTCTTCCCAAGGAGTATCAATATAGGTTAGTAAATATAGATCATATTTATTTTTATCTACAGCTTCACTTAATTTAAGATCTACTGTACCTCCATAAAATTCCTCTGAGTATACTTTTGTTTCTAGTAAATCGGTGTCGCAAATAAGCAGTTTATCCGCTTTTCTACCCAATTTATTTTCTAGATTCATTTGTCCAATTGCAATCGGTAGTAAATCCTCTTTTTCGCAAGTTTTACGCTCGTTATTCCATTTTTTTTGCAAGTATTCACGCGCAAATTCTGGCGTCCAAACAGTATTGTAATGGCGTGCTAATTGTTTAGAAAGTGTAGTTTTCCCGGTAGATTCCGGTCCAAATAAAACAATTTTTACGATGTTAATTGGGTCTTGTGTAAGTTCTTTTTCCATGCTAAATAACCAAAAATGGCGATAAAAGTAAATCCAAAATATTGAAAGCTTGTAAATGTAAAGCCTTTATATAGGTATAAAGGTACAGAAATTAGATCTCCTACTATCCAGAAAATCCAATTTTCTATTTTGCGTTTTGCCATTAACCACATTCCAACAAAAAAGATAGCTGTTGTAATGGTATCTATGTAAGCAACCCAACTTGTCCATTTGTCAAATTTTTGATAAATTATAAAAACAAATAGCAGTGCTGCAATAAAGAGGACAATTGAAATCTTTTTTTCTTTAAAAGTTGTAGTAGAAATCTGATTTACATGGGTTTTATCCACTTTACGCGTCCATATATACCAGCCATAAATACTCATTATAAAATAATATCCATTGATTAACATGTCGCCTAAAAGCTCCCACTTAAAAAGTAAATACACAAAAATAAGTGTACTAATTATTCCTGTAGGGAAAACCCAAATTTTATTCTGTTTAGAAAACCAAACAGATAGAAAACCAAAAATTACAGCAACAATTTCTAAAGTAATATCTAATGTTGAGTAGGTTTTATATTGGTCAAAAAGAAGTTCGAAAATTGTTGTCATTTTATCTTTTAAAGTAGTTGCATCAAAAGTAAGAAGTTAATTTGTTTTTTTACCATAATATTAGCAAGAGTGGCTTCTTGTTTAAACAGTTTAAATAGTGTTAATAAGCAAATACGCAAGTAAAACCTTCAAACTCTAAAAATGAAATATTATAAGCAGTATTCTCTCCATTATAACGTATCTCTCCAGTAGTTTTTTCATCAGCAAATTTAAAATCCTCAATATAAATGTGATGTAAGAATAAGAGCTTTTTCTTACCGTATATTTTATATAAAGATTCTTTTGCGCCCCATACAATAGTCAATTTACTGATTAAAGCATCCACATTGGCTATGGTTTTATATTCTTCAAACGGAGTAAATTTATGTGCAATTTTTAAAATTTTCTCACGCTGTTTTTCGATATCAATCCCTACATGGAGTTCGTCGGAAACAATAATAGCTGTAAAGGTAAAAGAATGTGTAATCGAGATGTATTTGCCATTTTTTAAGTGCGGCTTTCCAAATTCATCATAAATTAAATCAGCATCGGTATACCCAACTTCTTTTAATAAATGTCGAATACTTAAGAATCCTCTTTGATGTAATTGAGATTTCATAGAGTTTAAGCGCGTTGTGCTATTCTCAGAAAGTACAATTCCCTCCTGCAATTTAGAAATAGATTCTTCAATCTTCCAAATCAGGACTTTAGTTGCTTTGTTAACCGTTAAAGTTTTGTAAAGAGCCATACTTTTTTAAAATGGATGTCGTAACTTTGCAGTTCGTGAAAATTAGAATATAAATATACATTAATATGAGTAAAAATACAACATTCGTACCTTTCAAAGTGAAAGATATTTCTTTAGCAGATTGGGGTAGAAAAGAAATGGATTTGGCAGAAGCAGAAATGCCAGGTTTAATGAGTTTAAGAGAAGAGTATGGAGACGCCAAACCTTTAAAGGGTGCTAGAATTGCAGGTTGTTTACATATGACAATCCAAACGGCAATTTTAATAGAAACTTTACAAGCCTTAGGTGCAGATGTTACTTGGAGTTCTTGTAATATTTTTTCTACACAAGATCAGGCTGCTGCTGCAATTGCTGCAACAGGAACTTCTGTTTATGCTTGGAAAGGAATGAATGAAGAAGAATTTGATTGGTGTATTGAGCAAACCTTATTTTTTGGTGAAGACAAACAGCCATTAAACATGATTTTAGATGATGGTGGAGATTTAACCAATATGGTTTTAGATCGGTATCCAGAATTAGCTGCAGGAATTAATGGATTATCAGAAGAAACCACTACTGGTGTTCACAGGCTTTATGAAAGAGTTAAAAACGGAACATTACCAATGCCAGCAATTAATATCAATGATTCTGTTACAAAATCAAAATTTGATAATAAATACGGTTGTAAAGAGTCTGCAGTAGATGCAATTCGTAGAGCAACAGACATTATGTTAGCAGGAAAACGTGTAACTGTTTGTGGTTACGGGGATGTTGGTAAAGGAACAGCAGCTTCTTTTAAAGGTGCAGGTTCTATTGTAACTGTTACAGAAATAGATCCTATCTGTGCATTGCAAGCTGCAATGGATGGTTTTGAAGTTAAGAAACTAGAGACTGTTGTTGCAAACTCAGATATTATTATTACTACAACAGGAAATAAAGATATTGTGCGTGGAGAGCATTTTGAAGCAATGAAAGACAAAGTAATTGTTGCAAATATTGGACATTTCGATAATGAAATTGATGTTCCTTATTTAAATGCGAACAGTGAAAAAGTTGAAATTAAGCCACAAGTAGATAAATATAATATCAATGGGAACGATATTATATTGTTAGCAGAAGGACGTTTGGTAAACTTAGGTTGTGCAACTGGGCATCCAAGTTTTGTAATGTCTAACTCCTTTACAAACCAGACTTTGGCACAAATGGAACTTTGGAATAACGCAAAAGCATACGGAAACGAAGTGTATATGCTACCAAAACATTTAGATGAAAAAGTTGCATTTTTACACTTAGCAAAAATTGGTGTAGAGTTAACTGAATTGCGTCAAGACCAAGCAGCATATATTGGTGTAACACAAGCCGGACCATACAAGCCGGAACACTATAGGTATTAAATAGTTGTTTGTTTAGCAAACCAAAAAAAACCCTTTCAAATTAATGAAAGGGTTTTCTTTTTTTAATTTTTCTTCTTTTTAAGTTCACCCTCGTGGTCTAGCATTATTTTACTTTCTCTATATTTACAACAAGGATGCACAGAGCTATAGGCTTCATCCGTGGCTATAAAATTTTCGACATCATGACCAACGTTTGCAATATTTTGTTTTACGGTATTTAGAGATGCTTTACGCTCATCTAAAATGAGGTTTATTTGATGCGTTTTTACATCCCAAATAGCAAACTTTACCCCCTTTGTTTTTAGGGCAGCAATCTCTATGCGTTTTTTACACATTCCACAAATGCCATCTACTTTAAAAGCAACTTTGGCATTTTTTTTCTTTTTCACTGTTTTCATTTCTTGCGCTTGGGCAGAAAAACCAATGAAGATCAAACTGAATATAAATATTACTTTTTTCATTATTTTTTTATTTAAAAGTTATTTAATTTTAAATCGTAAACCTGCATAAATAGCACGACCAAAAATTGGCGAGTACACAATGGTACTGTCAAAATTGGGGCCAAAAGGATTCTCACTGCCTAAAATAGGATTTACTTGTTGAACATTTGTTAAGTTTTCTCCACCTACATAAATTTCAAAGGTGTTTGAAAATACTTTAGTAACTTGAGAATTTAATAAACTATAACGCTCAGAATTTATTGGTAATTGGTATTGTGTTGGGTTTGTAGCTGTATCTGGTAAACGTTGTTCGCCGATATTATTAAATGTAAGATCTAACTTCCATTGAGCACCATTGTCTTTTGTTACTGTTTCGTAAGAAATATTTGCAAAAAACCGATTATTAGGTTGCAGCGGTTTTTGTAATTCTCCAGTTTTATAATCTGTTGAAATATCAAAATATTTAAAAGCAGTTCGTAGATTTAAGTTTTTTGCCAATTCATAATTTAATTCTAATTGAAAATTATTAGCAATACTTTTTCCATTTAAATTATAAAAAGAAACTGCTTGCGGATTTTCCCAATCTACAACAACTTGGTTGCTGAAATCTGTTCTATAAAAATCGAATGTAATATCCCCTTTTTTATTAAATAAATTAAATTTTTGTAAATACGAAACTCCATAATTCCAAGCAATTTCAGGGTTTAATCCGTAGATATTTCCACCTACAGCGTCTATATCTATTTTTCTAGAACTTGCAAATAATTGCTGATTTTCTGCAAAAATATTAGCACTTCTTTTTCCTCTTCCAGCAGAAGCTCTAAAAACTCCGTTTTCCCAAGGAGCATACCTTAGGTGTAACCTAGGTGTAATAAATGTACCTAATAAATTATGTGTATCCACCCTAACTCCTGCAGTTAAACTGAAGTCCTCCAGGTTGTCAAAAGCATATTCAAAAAATACACCTAGAGAGTTTTCTTTTCTTTTGTAATTTGTAGTATTTACAAGTTCATTGTATTTGTCATAGGTAAAGTTAATACCTGTTTTAAACTTGCTTCTAGTATCTCCAATAATTGAGTTGAAAAGTAAGTTAGAGTATAAACTTTCATGTTTAATATCATACACATTTAAACCAAAATAAGAATCTTGTTGATGATTGCTATATGCTAATTGTAAACCGATACTTTGATATGGGATTTCAGGAAAAACATACCCTAGTTTTAAAGAAGTTTCAAAACGTTTTGTATCAATTTCACTTCCCCAAGAATTTGTATTCCCTTTATCTAAAGTTGGATTAAAATTGATTTCTCCAGTTTGTTTTTCATCATTTAAAAAACGAATATTTATAAAACTAACCCAACCATTTTGTGCATCTGTATATTGCCAGCGGTTCATTACATTTATTTGATTGGCTAAAGGTGCGTCTAAAAAATTATCTTTGTTTTTATCAAATTTTTCACCTCTATAATTCCCATGGATATAAAGGCCGGATTGCCATTTTTCTGAAACCCTTCGGTTAAAATGAGTGTTTAATTCTAACCTACCATTTAGAGAACTATAGGTGTTTAAGAAAAATCTATTATCAGAAAAAGGCTTTACCAATTCTGCATTTATTTGGCCAGAAATACTTTCAAAGCCATTTACAACAGAACCAGCCCCTTTTGTAATTTGAATACTCTCTACCCAAGTACCTGGTGTAAAGGTTAAGCCAAAAGCTTGGGCAGCACCCCTTATAGAGGGTATGTTTTCTTGCATAATTTGCAAATACGGACTTTTAAGTCCCAACATTTGTATTTGACGCGTTCCTGTTAATGCATCAGAGAAACTAACATCTATAGACGGATTTGTTTCAAAACTTTCTGCTAAATTACAGCAGGCTGCTTTTAATAGTTCGTCGTTATTCACTGTAAAAGTATTGGCTGTGGCAAATAAAGATTTTTGAACGGCATCTCTTTTGCTTCGAATAGTTATTCCTTTTAATTCGTTTTCTATAGTTATAAAATGATGAATTGGTGTTAGATCCCTAACTATTATAGTGTCTGTTTTGTATCCAATATAACGTATTACTAACTTTTTATATTCCTTTTTAAACGGAATTGTAAACCAGCCCTTTTCGTTCGTAATTGTGCCAATGTTTGTGTTTAACCAATTTACGGTGGCACCAGCAACGCCTAAATTATCTTTAGGATTTTCCTGGTCCATAATCATTCCTTTCAAATTAGTTTGAGCAAGAATAAAAATTGGAAATAGCAGTATAAAGCTATTTAGTATGTATTTTTTCATTAATATTAATTTTATTATAATTAAAACTGTGCCTCTTTAGTAGAAGGCTTTTTAGTTGGAATTAAAACAAAATTAAATTAAAAATGATTGGTATTTTATCTGATAATTAGTAGGTATAACAGGCCGGTGAAAGGCTTTGTAAATATTATTTCTAGAGGATTCTTCTTTAACTGGATTTAAATAAGAAGAATAAAAAGTTGTTAAAAATTGTTGTTTTTTAAAGTTCAAGGTATCAAAAGAAGCTGGATGTAATTCATCTTGTCCTTCTGTTATTATTACTTCATCTTTACAACAGTTTATCTTTTTCGCAGTCATTGACTGCTCCACTTTCATACCGCAGTCGTTGGCTTCACCGATAACGGAAATATCCATTAATAAACCTCCACAATAATGACTCTCAACAGTAAATGAGAGTGTTGAGAATAGCACCAAAAATGCTAATAGAGCCGATGTTATTTTGATAAAAATAGATTTCATTATAAGTGCAAATTTACAATAACAAATGCGATTTTTTTGTAAAATCAAATATTATCTCGATATTCATTGAAAAATATAAAGAAATTAGGAAAATGTGCACTGTAAAACTGCCTTCATGTTTCTGTTTTTTATCAACGAAATTTCATTTATTTTTACAGCTATAAAAGTTATGAGTTTAGATGGAAATGGATATAAATAGATTGAAAAATAAAGTAGATAGTATTTTTGCAAATACAAATACTACAAATGAAAAGCTAAAGGCAATTTGCGATGTGTTAGAAAGTGAAATTTCTTATTACGATTGGGTTGGTTTTTATTTTAAAAATGGAGATAAAGACGAGTTGAAGTTGGGGCAATATACAGGTGAAGAAACAGCACATACAATTATTCCTTTTGGAAAAGGTATTTGCGGGCAAGTGGCTGTAAGTAATCAAAACTTTGTTGTTCAAGATGTATCTAATCAAGAAAACTACATATCTTGTGGATGGAAAGTGAAATCTGAAATAGTAATTCCTATTTTTGTGAACAAGGAGAATATTGGGCAGATTGATATTGATTCTCATACTGCAAATGTTTTTACAGATAAAGATGAGCAGCTTTTAGAATATGTTTGTGAAAAATTAGGGGCTATTTTGTGAAGTATTAATTTTTTTTATTACCTTCATTAATGTTCTGGTTTTTAACCAAATAATTTGAGTATCATTAAACCCCTATATTATGAGAAAAGAAAAGGACAATTCTTCGAGAATTAGAGACAACGGCAATTCCAATTTTACCAAAAAGAAACAGTCTTGGATGGATAACTTTATAAATTGGTTTCACCGATTTTTAGAAGCTTCAGAATAAATTTTATTTTGAAATCTTTATTCTTTTCAAGCACAAAGAATAGTAAGAATCGGAAAACACGAATATTTTACTAAAAAAACAAGTTAAAAGTTATTTGAACTGAGTTGTTCATTACTTCCTGCTATTGTTACTATTTTTTATTGCCAAAGAGGCTTCCTTTCACTAATTTTGTTTGCTTAACAACACAACAACTAAATGAGCACTGCAAAAACAATTAAATCCGCATTAATATCGGTATTTCACAAAGATGGTTTGGCACCAATCGTACAAAAATTGAACGATTTAAATGTAACTATTTATTCAACCGGAGGAACAGAAAAATTTATCAAAGAACTTGGAATAAACGTAGTTCCTGTTGATGAAGTTACTTCGTACCCTTCTATCCTAGGTGGACGAGTTAAGACGCTCCATCCAAAGGTTTTTGGAGGAATTTTAAACAGACAAGACAATGAAAGTGACATCGCAGAATTAGCAGCATATAATATTCCGCAGATAGACTTGGTAATTGTAGATTTATATCCTTTTGAAAAGACCGTTGCGTCAGGAGCACCTGAGCAAGATATTGTTGAGAAAATTGATATTGGTGGAATTTCTTTAATTAGAGCATCTGCAAAAAATTTTAAAGATACTTTTACGGTTTCATCAATGAATCAATATGATGATTTTTTAGCTATTTTATCTCAAAATAATGGAGAAACCACAATTGCACAGAGAAAGAAATTTGCTGCAAAGTCATTTAATATTTCTTCACATTACGACACTGCTATTTTTAATTATTTTAACGCTGGTGAAGAGCCTACTTTAAAAGTTAGTGAAACAAATGCACAAGTTTTAAGATATGGAGAAAACCCGCATCAAAAGGGTTATTTCTTTGGAGACTTAGAAACAATTTTCGACAAATTACATGGTAAGGAGTTAAGCTATAACAACTTGCTAGATGTAGATGCTGCTGTAAACTTAATCGAAGAATTTAGAGGTGAGGCGCCAACTTTTGCTATCTTAAAGCATAATAATGCATGTGGTTTTGCACAAAGAGATACCATAAAACAAGCATATGTAGATGCTTTGGCAGGTGACCCTGTTTCTGCTTTTGGAGGAGTTTTAATTGCAAATACAGAAATAGATGCTGCAACAGCGGAAGAAATTCATACTTTGTTCTGTGAAGTAGTAATTGCGCCAAGTTATTCAAATGAAGCTTTAACAATATTAAAAGGAAAAAAGAATAGAATTATCCTAATTAAAAAAGAAGTTAAATTACCTACAACAACAATTAGAACTTGCTTAAATGGTAATTTAGTTCAAGATAAAGATAGTATTACAGATCAATTATCAGATTTGAAATACGTTACGAATACGAATCCAACAGCAAGTGAGATAGAAGATTTGTTATTTGCATCTAAATTGTGTAAAAATACGAAGTCAAATACCATTATCTTAGTTAAAAATAAGCAGTTGTTAGCGGGGGGTACAGGGCAAACAAGTAGAGTAGATGCTTTGAACCAAGCAATAGAAAAGGCAAATTCTTTTAAATTTGACTTAAACGGATGCGTAATGGCAAGTGATGCTTTTTTTCCTTTTCCAGATTGTGTAGAGATTGCAGATAATGCAGGTATAAAAAGTGTGATACAGCCTGGAGGTTCTATTAAAGATCAATTAAGTATTGACTATTGTAATGAAAATAATATAGCTATGGTAATGACCGGAACTAGGCATTTTAAACATTAAGAATATATAGGTTATTTGCAATTAGAATTTTAGTAGCTTTGTAAGACACGAGTAAAAATAATACACTAAAAATATTTTATGGGTTTTTTTGATTTTATGACCGAAGATATTGCGATCGATTTAGGAACCGCAAATACATTAATAATTCACAAAGGAAAAGTGGTTATTGATAGTCCTTCTATTGTAGCAAGAGACAGAACTAC
>CALJHU010000016.1:0-15269 GCA_937771065.1 uncultured Polaribacter sp.
CGTCAAACTGTGCTTGTTCTTTTTTACCTTCTGCCTTATATTTTTTCTTGTAAGTTGCCATATTTCCTAAAAATTATTGGCGACAAATTTAGTTTTTTTTATTGGATTTAAAAAGGAGATAATTCGCAAAATTTTCAATAATTTGCAATTCGTTTCAAAGACCTAATTTTATTCATGTATTTACAGAAGCTTTCTTTAGTTAATTTTAAGAATTTAGAATCGCAATCATTTGATTTTCAGCAGAAAATAAATTGCTTTGTAGGTAATAACGGTGTTGGGAAAACCAATATTTTAGATGCTATTTATTATTTATCTTTTGCAAAAAGTTACTTTAATTCGGTGGCCGTTCAAAACATTAGGCATGGCGAAGCTTTTTTTATGATAGAAGGAGACTATGTTTTGAATGATAGAAATGAGAAGATTGTTTGCAGTTTAAAAAAAGGACAAAAGAAGGTTTTAAAACGAAATGGAAAAAGTTATGAGAAGTTTTCTGAACATATTGGGCAATTACCGCTTGTAATTATTTCTCCGGCAGATAGAGATTTGGTCACAGAAGGCAGCGATACAAGGCGTAAATTTATAGATGGTGTAATTTCTCAACAGAATAAAAACTACTTAAAGGATTTACTGTCTTATAATAAGGTTTTAAGTCAGCGCAATGCATTATTAAAGTATTTTGCCGCAAATAGAACCTTTGATTCTTTAAATTTAGAGGTCTATAATGAGCAGCTTTCGGAGTATGGTGCAAGAATTTTTGAGGTAAGAAAAGTGTTTCTTGAGAAATTTATTCCTATATTTAATGAGAAATATCGAATAATTTCAGATGATAAAGAAACTGTAAATTTGGTTTATAAGAGTCAGTTAAATGATTTTTCTATGAAAGATTTACTACAACATTCTTTAGAGAAAGATAAAATGTTACAATACACGTCTTCAGGAATTCATAAAGATGATTTAAGTTTTGAAATAGGTAATTATCCTATTAAGAAGTTTGGTTCTCAAGGCCAACAGAAATCATACTTAATAGCTTTAAAGTTTGCACAGTTTGAATTTATAAAGCAACAATCCAATGTAGTACCTATTTTATTGTTAGATGATATTTTTGATAAATTAGACGAAAGCAGAGTTTTACAAATTATCAATTTAGTAGATAATGACGAATTCGGTCAAATATTTATTACCGATACGCACTCCGAAAGAACAGAGAATATTGTAAAACAAAGCAATAAACCCTATCAGATTTTTAAATTATAGTGAAGTTTAAATAATTCAATTAGCATTGGCATGTAGCCAAAAGCGAAAAATGAAACAAACATGGCCAAAAGAGAAAACGATTCTTTTTCTATTGAAGATTTAATGCAACTTTTTATCAAAGAAAATAAGTTGACAAAAGGAATGCAGAAAATTAAGATTGAAGAAACTTGGCATAAGATGATGGGGCAAGGAGTAGCAACACATACCACATCTGTGAAATTACAAAATAAAACACTGGTTATTCAATTAAATTCTTCTGTTTTACGTGAAGAATTAAGCTATGGGAAAGATAAAATTATAAAAATGATGAACGAAGAAATAGGAGAGGAGATTATCTCTAAATTGATGTTGATTTAGGGTTTACTTTTACTTATTTTTTTGGAGTTGAGCCGTCCTGAACTTTTTTATTATCGCGATGCATTAAAGAATTTCCAACGCCAGCACCTATGGCAATTCCTACACCAAGCCAAAGACCTATATTTTTAGTTAGAACACCTACAACAGTTCCAAATAGTAGTCCAATTACAATTCCTGATGCTAATTTTTTTTCTTTTTTCATGCTACAACTTATTTTAAAAATTATAATTTTATTTCAACGAAACATTTTAATAGGTCTCAATCTATACTTTCTAAACATAAAGTAAATAAAAATATTTTAAGCTGATTTCACAAAAAAAAACTCGCAACCAAAGTTACGAGTTTTCTCTAAATATTGCTTAGACTATAAATCCCTAAAATTGCTCTCTTCCAGAAAAGTGAAAGTTTCCTTCAATTTGTGCATTTTCGTCCGAATCAGATCCATGTACAGCATTTTCTCCCATAGAAGTTGCATATAATTTTCTAATAGTTCCTTCTGCAGCATCTGCTGGGTTTGTAGCACCTATTAAAGTTCTAAAATCGTCTACAGCGTTGTCTTTTTCTAAGATTGCAGCCACAACTGGTCCTCTTGTCATAAATTCTACTAATTCACCAAAAAACGGACGCTCATTATGCACAGCATAAAAAGATTCAGCATCTGCTTTTGTCATTTGTGTTTTCTTTAAAGCCACAATTCTAAATCCTGCAGCGTTAATTTTGTCTAAAATTGCACCAGTATGTCCGTTTTCTACAGCATCTGGTTTAAGCATTGTAAATGTTCTATTTGTTGCCATCTTATTTTTAAAATTTTGGCAAAATTACACCTTTTTTATCAATAATAGGTTAAGGATATACTTGAAATAATTCTTGTAAGAGTTTGTTGTCTTTTCCTCTCATTTGCATTGTTATTTTATGCGAATCAAAATCAAACTTTAACACCCCGAAACTAATTTCAGAAACTACGTTTTGTACGCGATACTTATTGGTTTCATTGGTAAACCCTTTGTATGAGTGCGTAAGACCGCTAGAGGTGAAATCTACCAATGGAAAAGAAAGATTTGCAAAAGTTGTTTTTGAAAACTCAGAAATATGTCGGTCTCCTGAAAGCAACAAGACACCTTTGGCTTTACTTTTTAAAATGGTGTTCTTTAATTTCTCTACTTCATGCGGAAAATTACCCCAAGTTTCAAAACCGTGCTCTGCGGCTAAAACTTGAATGCTACTTGCAATGATATTAAAGGCTGCTTTAGAATTCTCTAACTCAGTTTTTAACCAAAGCCATTGCTTTTCTCCTAAAACGGTTCCTTCTCCAAAGGTATTTGGTACAAATCGTCTTTTATTTTTTGTAGACTTTGTCAATGCAGTTCTAAAATACCTTGTGTCTAAAATTATGACCTTTATACTTCCCTTTTTCGTTTTAAAATTCTTTGAATGATAAATACCCTCTTGCTTTCTTCTTTGGCTTGTACTATCAATATTTAAAAAATCTAAGAAAACTTGTTGTGCTTCCTTTTTTGTAGGAGATTCAATACCACTGTCATTTTTTCCATAATCATGATCATCCCATGTTGCCATCACAGGAATATTATTTGTAAGACTTACATACCCTTTTTGATTTTTTAAAGTAGCATAGTCATTTTTTAATTTATTCATATCATGCGTATCAGCATAAATATTATCACCGCCCCAAATCCATAAATTTGGTTTATTCTTAATGATTTCTTTCCATAAAATATTTTCTATATTTTGCCTATTACAGGAGCCAAAAGCAATGGTAAAGTCATTTTCCTCTTCATGCAGTGCTTTTTTTATTGTGCCACAAGAAAGAAGTAAAAAGAGTATTGTGAAAAAGCAGATTTTTAAGAAATTTTTCAAAATGAAATAGTTTAAGTTTTTTACAAATGTAAACCAATATTTATTTTGAACAATGTTAATAAATTGTATCTTCGCCTGGTATGATTTTAAAAGGATTTGAAGCATTAAAAAGCTTTCTTAGCAAGCCAAAGAATATTGTATTAATAGGGCATAGAAATCCAGATGGAGACGCTATGGGGTCTACTTTAGGTTTGCAACATTATTTGACAAAAAAAGGTCATAATGCTACTGTCGTTGTGCCAAATGAGTATCCATATTTTTTACATTGGTTGCCAGGTTCAGAAAACACCTATCGGTTTGATTGGCAAAATAGCCAATCTCAAAAAGTTATAAATGCATCAGATATTATCTTTCTCTTAGATTTTAATGCATTGCATAGAGTCGGTTTCGACATGCAAAAGACGTTAGAAAAGTATCCAAATGATTTTGTAATGATAGATCATCATCAACAACCAGATGATATGAAATACATGTATTCTGATGTTGAAATTTGTGCTACCTGTCAAATGGTTTATCAATTTATTGAAATGAACAACGATTTAGATTTGATAGACGAAGCAATTGCAACTTGTTTGTATACAGGAATTATGACAGATACGGGTTCTTTTAGGTTTCGATCTACTACCAGTAAAACGCATAGAATTATTGCAGATTTAATTGAAAAAGGTGCTCAGAACGATAAAATTCATAACAATGTATATGATGCTAATTCTTACGGCAGATTGCTGTTGTTAGGACAAGCACTTAGTAATTTACAGATTTTGCCAGCATATAAAACAGCATTTATTACGTTAACAGAAGCGGAAAAGAAAAAGTTTGATTTTCAAAAAGGAGATACAGAGGGTGTCGTTAATTACGCACTGTCTTTAAAAGGTATTATTTTTGCAGCTATTTTTATTGAAGATAAAGAACAGCATATTATTAAAATTTCTTTTAGATCTAAAGGAGGCTTTTCTGTAAATCAGTTTTCAAGAAGTCATTTTAACGGTGGCGGACATGATAATGCAGCAGGGGGAAAGTTCAATGGCTCTGTTGAAGAAGTAATTACAGCATTTAAAGAATTGTTGCCAACGTATAAAAATGAATTAAATAGATCTTATGAAATATAGTTTATTTTTTGTTTTTTTTTATTTTCTAAGTTGTTCCGCTCCTCAAGCAAGAAGACCTATAAACCTCAAACCTTCTGCTACAATACTTCAAGAAAACATTGCAACCACAAAAAAAATATTTCAGTTAGAAGAAGCTGAAATTTTAAAATATATAAAAAATGATAGCTTAAATGTATATAAAACTTCACCAAACGGATTTTGGTATACCTATGTTCATCGAATACAAGAAGATTTAGTAACCCCGGAAATAGGCGATGTTGCTAAATTAACTTACGATATTAGAGATTTAAGTAATGTTATTTTATACAGTAAAGAGACTTTAGGTATTAAAAATTACACGGTAGATAAGGAAGATTTTATTTCTGGAATTCAAAAGGGAATAAAGTTGATGAAAGTGGGAGAAACTATTATATTTGTCATTCCGTCTTATAATGCTTTTGGCATTTCTGGTGATGGAAATAAAATTGGAATAAACAAAACGATTAAAAGTAAAGTAACATTATTAAATATTAAATAAATTATAAAAGATGAAATTAGTAAAAAAATTAGCAGTCGTAGCAGTAACAGTTTCTTTGTTTTCATGTGGAAATCAAACACAAGATATAAAAATTTTAGAAACAGAATTAGATTCAGTTAGTTATGCAGTCGGTCTAAGTATGAGTGGTCAGTTAAAATCAAACTTTAGTGAAGTAAATAAATCAATTTTAGCACAAGGAATTAGAAACGGCTTAGATTCTACTAACTTATTAATTGATGCAAAAGATATGCAAAAGGTTTTAAGCGGCTACTTTAAAAAGAAGCAACAGGCGCAAATGGAAGAGCGACAAGCAGCAGCTTCAAAAGCAGCAGAAGCTAAGTTTGGTGAAAATAAAAAAGCAGGAGAGGATTTTTTAGAAGCTAACAAGTCTAAAAAAGGTGTAAAAACTACAGAAAGTGGTATTCAATATATCGTTTTAAAGGAAGGTTCAGGTGAAAAACCAGTAGGACCTATGACAAAAGTAAAAGTGCATTATCATGGTACAAATATAGAAGGAAATATTTTTGACAGTTCTGTAGATAGAGGAACGCCAGCTACATTTGGTTTAAACCAAGTAATTAAAGGTTGGACAGAAGGTGTTCAATTAATGAATGAAGGAGCGAAGTATAAATTCTTTATTCCTCAAGAATTAGCTTATGGTGCGCAACAAAAAGGTGAAAATATCAAACCTTTTTCTACGCTAATATTTGAAATTGAATTATTAGAAGTATTAAAATAAAAATATGCAGAAATTTTTCTTTATTTCTATAATATTTGTGTCATTAACATCTTGTGTTCAAGGGAAATATAAGGACTTGGAAGCGGGTATATACGCAGATATTCAAACAAATAAAGGAAATATTTTATTAGAATTATATACTGAATATGTACCTAAAACTGTTGCAAACTTTATTGCTTTAGTTGAGGGTACAAACAGTAGATTAGTAGATTCCTTAAAAGGTAAAAATTTTTACGATAATATTATTTTTCATAGGGTTGTGCCAAATTTTGTAATTCAGGCTGGTGGTTTTACCTCCGAAGGAAGAAAAAGTACAGGGTATCTTTTTGGGGGTGAGTTTCCAAGAAATAAAAATGGAAACCTTATTTATAAGCATGATGATCAAGGCGTGCTATCGATGGCAAATGGAGGACCATTAACAAACAATAGTCAGTTCTTTATAACACATAGAGCAATACCTCATTTAGATGGAAAACATAGTGTGTTTGGTAAAGCTATTATAAATTCTCTAGAATTAAAAAAGTTACAAAATATACATTCAGATACGTTGCAATTAAAAAAGGCAATTGAATTAAAAAGAATGGAAGTAATAAATAAGGTTTCTCAAAAGGATACCATTATTACTATAAATATTATTAGAATAGGTGCTAAGGCTCAAGATTTCAATGCTGCGAAAACTTTTGATGAAGAGGTTCTTAAATTTAACCAGTTTCAGGAGGAAATAGCGAAAGAAGAAAATAAAATAGAAGAAGAAAGATACGCTACTTATTTATTAAAAAAGAAATCTTTTTTAATAAATATGGAGGAGTCTAGGGCAAAGAAAACAGGCACTGGCTTACGCATTTTAAAATTAAAAAAAACAGAAGGCAAAAAAGTTTTTATTTCAAAAAAAGTAACTGCAAATTATATTTTATATACAGCGGATGGTAAAAAAATGAACTCTTCAGATGATATAGGTAAACCTATTGTTTTTGACTTAAATAATACACAAAAACCAATGATAAGTGGTTTAAAAGAAGGACTTTTATCAATGAGATTAGGTGAGAAGTCACGATTTTTTATTCCTTATACTATTGGTTTTGGAAATCAAAAATTCGGTCCTTTTCCAGCAAAATCAGATTTAGTTTTTGAAGTAGAAATTTTAAAAATTGACAAATAATTTGTTAGACATTATACAAAAAGATAAAGAATTACTTATTTTTCTAAACAATTTAGGTAACGAAAATTGGGATACACTTTGGCTTGGTATTACGCATCAATTTAATTGGGCGCCACTATTTATGTTTATCATTTTCTTAGTGATTAAAAGTTTTGGTTGGAAGCGTGGGGGTGTTGTTATTATTTCTATGATTTTATTAGTTGCTTTTTCAGATCAATTTACAAACCTTATTAAAGATTCTGTAGAAAGATTAAGACCCAATAATGATCCTGAAATTAAACATCTTTTAAGAATATTTATAAAACCACAGAGTTTTAGTTTTATGTCTGGTCATGCAACGACTTCTACATTTTTCTCTGTTTTTACAATTCTTTTATTAAGAGATAAATACAAATACATATATTTTATTCTATTATTTCCTTTAGTTTTCGCTTACAGTAGAGTCTATTTAGGTGTTCATTTTCCAATAGATATCTCTGTAGGAATTATAATAGGAACTCTCTTTGCAAATTTGTATTATATAGTATACAAGAAAGTAGATAAAAGGATTTTTGATTAATTTTTATCTAGACACAAATACTGCTTTGCTTGCTAATGCTGTGCTTGCATTCTATTCATTTACATTTTTTTTTGCTTTAAATTTGATAAACAAGTCTAGATTAAAGATTGTTTCCTATTCTTTTTGTTATTTATTTCTGAATTCCCCAATATATGACCTTATTTGAGTGAATTCAGAAATAAAACAAACATAGCTTTTCTTAAATATTTAATTATGAACTATCTATTAACAATCTGCTATTTGCTTCTATAGTCAGCAAAAAATTGGTTAAATTTGCAACAGAAAATCGATTAAAAGAGATTATGAAAATATCATACAATTGGCTTAAACAGTTTTTACAAATAGATTGGGATGCTGCAAAAACAGGAGAGCTGTTAACCGATTTAGGATTAGAAGTAGAAGGTATTGAAACTAGAGAGTCTATCAAAGGTAGTTTAAAAGGTATTGTAGTAGGTAAAGTTTTAACGTGTATACAGCATCCGAATGCAGATAGACTAAAAATTACGACAGTAGATTTAGGGGCAGATGCACCTGTTCAAATTGTTTGTGGTGCACCAAATGTAGCGGCTGGACAAAAAGTGCCCGTTGCAACTATTGGGACTACTTTATACGATGATAAAGGAGTAGGTTTTAAAATAAAAAAAGGAAAGATTAGGGGAGAAGAGAGTCATGGAATGATTTGTGCTGAGGACGAATTAGGTTTAGGTTTAGGTCATGACGGTATTATGATTCTTGATGAAGCTTTAAAAGTAGGTACTTCTGCTGCAGAAGTTTTTGATATAGAGATAGATGAAGTTTTTGAAATTGGTTTGACTCCAAATAGATCAGATGCAATGAGTCATTTTGGTGTTGCCAGGGATTTGCGAGCAGGTTTAATGCAACAAGATATTAATTTAGAATTAATTTCTCCATCTGTTAGTGATTTTCATGTAGATGAAAGGACTTTGCGTTTTGATGTTGAAGTAGATGACAAAGATCAGGCTCCAAGATATTGTGGAATTTCAATTACAGATGTTACTGTAAAAGATTCTCCAGAATGGATTCAAAATAGATTAAAAGCAATTGGTCTAACGCCTAAAAATAACATTGTAGATATTACAAATTATGTGTTACACGAGTTAGGACAGCCACTGCACGCTTTTGATGCTCAAAAGGTAAAAGGGAATAAGATTCTTGTAAAAACTTTAACAGAAGGTACGCCTTTCACAACTTTAGACGGAGTTAAAAGATCGTTGTCATCAGAAGATATTATGATTTGTGATGCGAACTCTGATCCACTTTGTATCGCTGGAGTTTTTGGCGGAAGTAAATCTGGTGTAACAGAGCATACAAACTCAATATTTTTAGAGAGCGCCTATTTTAATCCTATTGCTGTAAGAAAAACAGCTAAAAGACATGCATTAAACACAGATGCTTCTTTTCGTTTTGAAAGAGGAATAGATATTACTTTAACCAAATATGCTCTAAAGAGAGCAGCTTTATTAATAGAAGAATATGCTGGTGGTAAAATAGGCTCTGATATTTCAGATTTTTACCCTGAAAAAATTGAAGACTATCAGGTGTTTCTTTCTTACGAAAATGCATATCGTCTAATAGGACAAGAAATTCCTAAAGAAACTATTAAGAAAATTTTAGCTTCTTTAGAAATTAAAATTAATAGTGAAACTGAAGGAGGATTGGGTTTAACCATTCCTTCTTATAGAACAGACGTTCAGCGTGAAGCAGATATTATTGAAGAGATTTTAAGAGTTTATGGTTATAATAATATAGAGTTTTCCCATAAATTAAATACTTCAATTTCATTTGATTCTAATAAAGAAACTAAAATAGAAAATATTATAGCGAACCAATTAACGGCCTTAGGTTTTAATGAAACAATGGCAAATTCTTTGACAAAGCCAGAATATGTAGCATTATCTAATAATATAACCGAGGAAGCGAATGTAGAAATGTTAAATCCATTAAGTAATGATTTAAAAGTACTTCGTCAATCTTTACTATTTAGTGGTTTAGAAAGTGTCTCTTATAATATAAACAGAAAAAATAATTCATTAAAGTTTTATGAGTTTGGGAAAACATATCATAAATACAATGAAAAATACCAAGAAGATAAGCATCTTACTTTATTTATAACGGGAAATAGAACAACGGATAGTTGGAATACAACATCTAAGGCTTCTGACTTCTTTTATTTAAAAGGAATTATTACAAACATTTTAAGTAGGTTAGGAATTGATAATTTAAAAACAACGCCAGCAAAACAAGATGTTTTCTCTGAAGGAATTACATTAAGTTTAGGTAAAATGAAGTTGGTAGAGTTTGGAGTAATAAAAAAAGGTTTATTAAAGGAATTCGGAATTAAACAAGAAGTTTTATTTGCAGATTTTAATTGGGATACTATTTTAAAAATAACTGGTAATAAAAGTGTAAAAGTAACAGGTTTGCCTAAATTCCCTTCAGTTAAAAGAGATTTAGCCTTATTATTAGATGTTAAAGTAGCGTTTAAAGAAATTTATAATTTGGCCTTCCAATCAGAAAAAAATTTATTAAAAGAGGTTGATTTATTTGATGTTTATCAAGGTGATAAGTTACCAGAAGGGAAAAAATCATATGCCGTTAGTTTCCTAATTCAAGATGAGACAAAGACACTAGCAGATAAACAGATTGAAAAAATAATGCAGAAGTTACAACAGACATTTGAAAAGAATTTAGATGCTACTTTAAGATAGAATAATTTAAAATTTTCTTATTTCAGTATTACAATAATTAAAAATGAATAAATTTAAGTGTATAAATTATTAATAAGACCAATTTTATTTTTATTTGATCCAGAAAAGGTTCATTATTTCACGTTTTCTTTGATTAGAATTTTGTGTAAAATTCCGTATGTAGCCTCCGTTTTTAGAAGTTTATATCAGGTAAAAAATAAAAAATTAGAACGTAAATTATTTGGATTAACTTTTATAAACCCAGTTGGTTTGGCTGCAGGCTTTGATAAAAATGCAGTTTTATATAATGAATTAGCAAATTTTGGATTTGGTTTTATAGAGATTGGAACAGTTACACCAAAAGGACAACTTGGAAACCCTAAGAAAAGATTATTTCGTTTAAAAGAGGATCAAGGAATAATAAACCGCATGGGTTTTAATAATGATGGTGTAGCAGAGGCTATTAAAAATTTAAAAAAGAACAAACACAAAGTAATTATTGGCGGTAATATTGGAAAAAATACGGAAACGAAGTTAGAAGATTATACTCAAGATTATTTAGATGTCTTTAAAGAACTGCATCCATTCGTAGATTATTTCGTTTTAAACGTAAGTTGCCCAAACGTGGGAAGCCATGCTAAATTAAGTGATAAAGATTATTTATTGGAATTAATTACTGAGTGTCAGAGTCAGAATAATTTATTTAAAATTAAGAAGCCTATTTTACTGAAAATTGCACCAGATTTAAATAATTTGCAACTAGATGAAATTATAGAATTGGTTGCAGAAACAAATATTGATGGTGTAATTGCCTCAAATACATCCACTACAAGAGATAATTTAAATGCATCTAAAGAGCGTTTACAAGAAATAGGGAATGGTGGGGTAAGTGGACAGCCTATTAAGGATCAAAGTACGCAAGTAATTAAATATTTAGCAGATAATTCTAACAAATCTTTTCCTATTATTGGAGTAGGAGGAATTCATTCCGCAGAGGATGCGCTAGAAAAGTTAAATGCCGGTGCAGACTTAGTTCAAATTTATACAGGTTTTATATATGAAGGTCCTGGTTTAATAAAGAAAATTAATAAGGCACTTCTTAAAAAGTAACTTATTTTATTGTTTACTGTGATAATAGTAGTTCCTTTTTCCTGAAATAAAATATTTAAAAAACCAAAAAATAAAGCGGATACACTGATAATAATAAAACTTATTTTGGCATTTATTTTGGTTTAAAAAGATAAATTATACCATGTATAAATATGATGGTTAAAAGCCACATTGCATAATTTTTGTAAAGGAATAATATCATTCTTCCAAGACCAAAAGCCCAATTTCATCAAAACAGGCTCTACTAATAGGTCTAATGAAGTCATTAACACCGGCGGCAACAAAATAAGCAATATTCCCCTATCTGTAAATAATTGCACTATGCAGAAGGTGCTAAGCGCTAAAAACAACCAATTTTCTCCAATCTTAATGGGTTTTTCAAAAAATTTAAATCAAATGCACTTCCATAAGAATAACTCCCAAATAAGACACCTTTAGCAATACCAATTCTTTCCACAGAAAAACCAAGGAAAAATACAAGCAAAGAAAGTATCAAGAATCGTTTACTCTATTTACTTTATAAAAGTAGCCAGCGTAATAAATAAGTTAAGAGGTGTAAAAGGGTTAAAAAAAGATCTCTTGTTGCTGGAATGCATATTTCCAATAGAACAAAAAAGTAGAATAGAAGCAAAACACTAATACCGATTTTCAATAGAATTAAATTGAATCATTTAATTAATTTATCAATAATTTTTGCAGAAGAAAGTGCTAATGGAATTCCTCCACCAGGATGGACACTGCCACCGCAGAAAAATAGATTTTTGTAGTCTGAAGAGAAATTTTTATGCCTCAGAAATGCCGACAACTTATTATTACTTGAGGTTCCGTATAAAGAACCCTTATAAGAATTTGTTTTATCTTGTATGAGTTGTGGGGTTAATTGTTCTTCAAATTCTATTAAACTTTCAATATCTTCACCTAAAATTTTTGATATTTTTATTAATATATTTTCTCTTGCTTTAGCAATCATTTTATCCCAATCTTGATCATAAATAGATGGTACATTAATCATTACAAACCAATTTTCTTTACCTTTAGGTGCATCTCCTTTAAGATGTTTACTGCTAATATTAATGTAAATGGTTGGATCTTTATAGATATCCTTAGACTCAAATAGATGTCTAAACTCTGTTCTATAATCTTCCGTAAACATAATATTGTGCACGTCTAATTCAGGAAACTCTTTTCCAATTCCCCAATAGAAGATAAGTGCAGAGCTTGAGCGTTCTTGAGCATCAACTTTTTTAAGTTTTTTTACTGATGGTAATAGCTTTTCATAAACTGTATGTATATCTGCATTGCAAATAACAATATCTGCTTTGTAGTTATCTGATTTTGTTTGTACGCTTTTTGCTAGATTATCTATTGTTTTAATAGCAGTTACTTCGGTATTAAAATGAAATTCTACTCCTATCTCCTTCGCTAACTTAACCAAGCTATTCGTTATTTCATGCATACCTCCTTTTGGTAAATATGCACCTAAACCAAATTCTAAATGAGGAATTATATTTAAAATACCTGGTGCTTTATAAGGGTTAGAACCGTTGTAAGTAGCATATCTGTTAAATATTCTAATTGTTTTAGAATCTTTAAATGCCTTTTTATTTACTTGATTCATCGAACTAAAAATTTTCAGAAAAGGAAGCTTGAATATAGATGTCAAGGTTGAAAATGAAAGAAAAGAACTTATTTTATGTAGTGATTTATTAAGGAATTGTTCTTCTGTAGCCCCATAAATAAAAGCACTCTTTTCGAGATGTTTTTTTACGCTTTCGGCAGAATCGCTTGTTTTTTCATTTATTTCTTTTGCAAAAGTAGGAATGTCTGAATTTGCTGAAATTTTTGTTCCGTCTTCATAGAAATAATTGCATAAAATGTTAAGTCTATCATAGTTAAAATAATCAGAAGTTTTTTTACCACAAATTTCAAAAAGTTCAGTAACTAAATTAGGCATTGTAAAAAGTGAAGGTCCTGCGTCAAACCGAAACCCTTTAGCAGTAAGTTCCGTAATTTTTCCGCCAGGGTAGTCATTTTTTTCTAGTATTTGAACACTATATCCTTTATTTTGTAATCGAATTGCAGAGGCAATACCAGCAACTCCAGAACCAATAATTATAGCTTTTTTCACAGTGATTGGAATATTATATATTTGTTATTTCTGAATTCATATTCTTTGTTGCTGTTTTTTTAAAAGTCAAGATTTACGCCTTTACTTTTTAAGTTCATTACTTATATATTTCCAAGGAACTATTAGCATTCCAAAACATTCTCCTCTTTCTTTACCTATATGTTTGTGATGTATTTTATGCGCTCTACGAATTGCCTTTAAGTATACTGTTTCACTATTTTTAAACCATTTAAAGCGTTGGTGAATAAAGACTTCATGTACTAAAAAGTATGCAATACCATAAGCTAATATTCCAAAGCCAATATACATTACCCAATATAAAGCAAACATAGAACCGAGCATAATACAGAGCCAGGAGGGAACGGCATATATTAAGAAGAAAACGTCATTTCTTTCGAAGAAACTCTTTTTATTTGGGACATGGTGGTCTTGATGTAAATTCCATAGAAAACCGTGCATTACAAATTTATGTGTAAACCAAGCCATAAATTCCATTCCTAAAAATGTTGCAAAAATAATTATAAAACTCATTTATTTTAATGTAAATTTTAAAACATATTATTATATAAATCTAAATCTTATTAAGGAATTAAAAATTTAATTGTTTGTTATGTGCTAAAAACACTGAATAATTTGACGTTACTATATATACAAAGGTAAGTAATTT
The DNA here is from genome assembly GCA_937771065.1 of uncultured Polaribacter sp. Taxonomy (GTDB): domain Bacteria; phylum Bacteroidota; class Bacteroidia; order Flavobacteriales; family Flavobacteriaceae; genus Polaribacter. The sequence goes on from CALJHU010000016.1 coordinate 14,183, forward strand.
GAAAGATAAGTTATTAATTTTGTTTAATTTATTCCAATTAATAATCAACAAAATTTAGAGAAAATTTTCACTAAATCAGAAGCTTTTATTTTAATTCTTTGCTTTCAAAAGTAGCATTCATATAAATAAGTTTTATTTAAAGCTTACTGTTTTAAAGAATAGCAAAAATGTGTATTTTTACCATAATGATTGAAACACTTTTGTCTTTTGCATTGGCAACTTCTATTTTAGCAATTTCACCAGGACCAGATAATATCTTTGTTTTAACACAAAGTATTGTTAATGGAAAAACCTTCGGGTTAGCCACTGTTATTGGTTTAATTTCTGGTTGTTTGGTGCATACAACTTTATTAGCTTTTGGAGTTTCTGCGATTATTAGTACCTCTGAAAATTTATATTTGGGTATTAAAATATTCGGTTCGGTGTATCTTTTATATCTTGCATTTAAAGTATACAAAACAGATACAAGTATTCTTTTATCTAAGGAAGTTATCCCGAAGAAAACCATAACACAGCTTTTTAAACAAGGTTTTTTAATGAATGTATTAAATCCCAAGGTTTCTATATTTTTCTTGGCATTTTTTCCAGGTTTTTTGTTTAGTGATAGTTTAGGAACTGTCACTCAATTTTATATTTTAGGATTTATTTTTATGTTTATTTCTTTCTTTATTTTTTCTGGAATAGCAATACTTGCTGGTACAATTTCTAAATCTTTAAAAAATAATAATAAAATTAGTTTGTATCTAAAATGGTCTCAATTTGTTGTTTTCATTTTGATATCTATTTTCATCTTGTTATAGAATATTGATAAACAAGTTTTATTTTTTTGTAAAAAAAAACCTCATAAACTGTTTAGCTTATGAGGTCTTGTTTTTTATTAGAATTCGTTTCTAACTTTCTTTACGTTTTCTTCCAAATCCGCCAGAAGACTTTCTATCTCCTCCAGAACTTCTGTCTGGTCTATCAGATGAACGTCTATCCGAAGATCCTCTACTGCTTCCAGAGTCACTTCTTCTAGATGAAGATGAACCTTCTCTACGTCTTCCAAATCCACCACCTTCTTTCTTGCCTCCAAAAGGTTTCCTTC
>CALJHU010000017.1:0-13426 GCA_937771065.1 uncultured Polaribacter sp.
CCTTTAAAAGCATCATCATCAATATCTACATCTTTCATCGCTTTACCAGCTCCAGGAATCATACCCATAAGGTCTTTCATGCTTCCCATTTTTTTAATTTGCTGTATTTGCGTCAAAAAGTCATCAAATCCAAACTGATTTTTAGCAATTTTTTTCTGTAATTTTCTAGCCTCTTCTTCGTCATATTGATCTTGTGCTCTTTCAACAAGAGAAATAACATCTCCCATTCCTAGAATTCTGTCTGCCATTCTATCTGGATGAAAAACATCTATAGCATCCATTTTTTCACCTGTACCAATAAACTTAATAGGTTTATTAACTACAGATTTTATAGATAAAGCTGCACCACCACGAGTATCACCGTCTAATTTTGTAAGTACAACACCATCAAAATTTAAAATATCATTAAAAGCCTTTGCCGTATTTACAGCATCTTGCCCCGTCATAGCATCTACTACAAATAAAGTTTCTTGAGGTTGTATAGTTTTGTGAATTTCAGAAATTTCTTTCATCATTTCTTCATCTACAGCTAAACGACCAGCAGTATCTATAATAACTACATTTTTGCCGTTTGCTTTGGCATACTTTACCGCATTTTTGGAAATTTCTACAGGGTTTTTATTCTCAACTTCTGCATAAACTTCTACACCAATTTGCTCTCCTACAACTTGTAATTGATTTATTGCCGCGGGTCTGTATACATCACAACCAACCAAAAGTACTTCTTTAGATTTTTTAGTTTTCAAGAAGTTTGCCAATTTCCCAGAAAAAGTAGTTTTACCAGAGCCCTGTAAACCAGACATTAAAATAATGGTTGGAGAACCACCTAGATTAACGCCAACAGTTTCGCCACCCATTAATAGCGTCAGTTGGTCCTTTACCAGTTTTACCATTAACTGTCCTGGATTTAATGTTGTCAATACATCCTGCCCCAGTGCTTGTGTTTGTACTTTTTTGGTAAAATCTTTGGCAATTTTGAAATTTACATCGGCGTCAAGTAATGCTCTTCTAACCTCTTTCAAAGTTTCTGCAACATTAACTTCTGTAATTTTACCGTGTCCTTTTAGGGTATGTAAGGCTTTATCTAATTTATCGCTTAAATTATTAAACATAATTTGTGTCTTTTTTGGAAAGACAAATATAATAAATTAACAAGTATTTTTAGATAGTTATTTTAGGCTTTTTTAGATTACTTTTTCTGCAAGAATAATGGAGTAAAGAAGTTTGTAAAATATTAAAAAATATAATATATTAACGAAAAAAATGAGCTTTAAGGATATTTAACTTCTTTGGAATTTTTAAACTAACTAAGCTTTAATAGTATTTAGTTTTAATAATGAAATTGATAATATTTAAAATATCCCTCAATATTTTATGCGCTGTGATGCTAGTTTTAGCAGAATAGTTAGCATTATTAAAAGTAATAAAGAAGGAGGATTATACATCTAATAGACAAGTGCAAAAATATATATGAAGCACCAGGGCTACTATCTAACTATTTATTTTTATCAATAAATATTAAAATTATAAAGGAAGATACAAACTATAAGAATATAAATATCTAGTCTATTTTATTGTCTGGAATAAACTCTAAAGCAACACCATTTATGCAATGTCGCTTTCCTGTAGTTTTTTTAGGTCCATCATTAAAAGAATGTCCCAGATGACCACCACAGGTGTTGCATTTTAATTCGGTTCTTGCGTAACCAATCTTATAATCTACATCTAATTCTACATTATCATCGATTGCTCTATCAAAAGAAGGCCAACCAGTGCCAGAATCAAACTTAAACTGAGATTCGTATAAAGGCGTTTTACAGGCCGCACAGACAAATAAACCATCTTTATAATTCTTATTTATATGACTTGTAAAAGCTCTTTCTGTACCTGCATTACGAAGTACATAATATTGTTCGCTTGTCAATTCTTTTTTCCATTGAGCGTTAGTTTTAACTATTTTGTATTTTTTATTTTCTTTAGAGGCGTCTTGAGCCGCACTAGAGCAACTTATAAAAAGAACAATTATTAAAAAAGAGATTATTTTATTCATTCGTATATTTTTTGTGGCCTTGGACGTGAATTATTTTAAATTAAAAAACTATTATAGTTACAAAGATAACGATCATTCATCATAAAGAAAACTTAATAATTTTTAAGCATTTATATAAAAGAAAACTTTCCATTTATGTCAATACCTGTTCATAATATAGAAATGTGTTTGTTTCTTCTTGGTTTTAATAAAGTTTAATACAGATAATTTATTGGTTTTAAAATTCACAAATAATGAACCAAACATAATATAGTAAAAATTTGTAAAAACTTTTACTATATTGTGTACCATTCTAGAATAAATGAACAATATTTTTATTTAAAATAATTCTATGCTAAAAATTGGAGATAAAAAATTAATAGGAGCTTGGGCATTTTATGATTGGGCAAACTCGGTATATTCCCTAGTAATTAGTACAGCTGTTTTTCCATTATTTTATAGTGCAATAACAGAAGGTAAGACGGTTGTTTTTTTAGGTATGAAATGGGATCACGCAGATACTTTGTATAGTTATGCTCTTTCTTTTTCTTTTTTAGTTGTAGCTTTTATGTCTCCGATTCTATCTGCAATTGCAGATTATACAGGAAATAAATTAAAATTTATGAAATTTTTCTGCTGGTTAGGATCGCTATCAGTAATGTCTATGTATTTTTTCGAAGGTTTAAATACTGCTTGGATAGGTATTGTCTGTACAATCTTAGCAAGTATTGGTTTTTGGTCTAGCATTGTTTTTTACAATTCTTATTTACCTGAAGTTGCGCATCCAGAGCAGCAAGATGCTACGAGTGCAAAAGGTTTTATCTATGGTTATATAGGTTCAATTATTTTATTATTAGGGTGTTTAGCAATGATCTTAGCTCCAGATACATTTGGTTTCGACTTAAGTATTTCAGATGCAGTTTTAGCCAATGGGAGTGAAGCAGAAATTAATAATGCATTGGAAAACGCTAAAAATGCAGCATCTCTTAAAGCCATGAGAATTTCTTTTGTTATGGTTGGCTTGTGGTGGATAGGTTTTGCACAAATAACTTTTAAAAAATTACCCAATAATAGTTTTAATAAAAAACCTGAAAAAGATTTTATATGGAAAGGCTTCAAGGAGTTAAAAAAAGTATGGGTTGAGTTAAAAGAGTACCCAACATTAAAGAATTTTTTAATTGCTTTTTTCTTATTAAGTGTTGGCGTTCAAACAATTATTTTATTAGCAACTATTTTTGGTTCCATTGAGCTTGGTTTGGGTACTACTAATTTAATAGTTACTGTTTTATTAATTCAGTTTGTAGCCATTTTAGGAGCATATGTTTTTTCTAAAGTATCTGAAAAGTATGGTAATTTTAAAGCTATAAAAATTACGCTTGTGATATGGATTTTAGTTTGTTTAGCAGCTTTTATGCTAGAAAAAGAATTACCAAATGTTGAATACTACTTTTATGCTTTAGGTGGTTTATTAGGCCTAGTTCTTGGGGCAATACAATCTTTAACACGTTCTACTTATTCTAAATTATTACCAAAAACACAAGAAAATGCAACATATTTTAGTTTTTATGATGTTACAGAAAAAATTGCTATTGTATTAGGAACCTTTGTATTTGGATTATTAATTTATTTAACTGGTTCTATGCAATGGAGTGTGCTTTCTTTGGGGCTGTTCTTTGTTGCCTCATTGATGGTCTTAAGTAGTTTAAAAAGCACAGAACATGTGCATTAATAAAATATTTTTCGAATACCTATAAATATAAAAACGAATATAGAGTTACCAATAAAAAATGGAATGATAAATTCTTTTAAATTTAAAACTAATAGCGCACTTATAATTAGTAGCTGAAAACCTAAACCAAAAGTAGAAATTAACGTCATTAGCCAATTTGGAAACGGTTTTCCTTCTGGTGCTTTTTTATCTAAAGCATAAATTATTTCATCAAAAATCCCGTACAATGCTTTGTATAAAGAAAAAAGAAAAGTAACATTTTTTTGTTTTTCTCCAGGCAAAGCAATTGGTGTTTTATCTTCAAAAACCCTACTTGTAGTGTCGCCTGCAAAACGATTTCTAAGAATTACATAATAGTAATTGTATAAAGTTCCTTGCAATTGAATTCCGAAAAAGGCTAAAAAAATAAAACCAAAATGGGTGTTAGTTAAATATCCAATAGTAGCTAAAATGATAAAGTTTAAGATAATATCTGAAACAGAATCTAAAAATCTACCTGTATAAGAGGGCGTTTCTTTTACTCTTGCTAGTTCACCGTCTGCGGCATCTAAAATGGATTTTAAAATTAAGAAGAATGCAGCTGTCCAATAATACCCTTCAATAATACAATAGACACCAATTAAACCCGAAATAACAAAGGCTATAGTTACGTCTACTGGTGTAAATTTTGTTGATTTTAATGAATTTGCAATAACTCTTGCAATTGGTCTACCGTAATCTGATAAGTCTATAAATTGATGTTCTTTTGGTAATTTAGACATGAAATGCTTTTAATAGTGGGCATTCTATGACTTATAAAAAGATATAAAACAGCACATTATAATTAGGAGACAAAAGTAAAAAAAGCATTGCAATTAAGGAATGCTTTTTTTAACTACTTTTTAATTATAAAATTTGTTAAATTAAAAAGCATTGTATCTATTATGATACAATGCTTTTATTGTTTTTAGAAATACCTTTTTTTAATTAATAGTAACATCAAAAGTTATTTCTACATCTGTACTTCCTCCAGCGCTGCTAGATGATCCATCATTCGGCTTTGTAGGTTCATGCTTTAAGACAATAGTTAATGTTCCTGAACCTGCACCAACAGTTGTTAAAGAAGTTTCAACGCCTAAAGGGTTACCATTACCATCCGTATCAGTTTTAGTAATTGTTAATCCAGACACATCAGAAGTATAGAAAAACTCATGTTCATCTGCTTCCTCTTTTACTTCTTCAGTAATATCCTCTGCCGGAGATTCTGTTTCATTTAGTAATTCTATCATACCTATATAGGTACTATTAGCAGTTAAATCACCTACAATGTCGTATACCGGTTCAATTGGACCATCACCATCAGGATCACTGAATTTTAAAGTAACTACATCACTACCGTTTGTTAACGTATAATTTACAGTTGTAATTAATTCTTCTTCACTCTCGTGATCGTGGTCATCATCATCATCAGAACAAGCTGTAAAGGTGCATACAGAGATAAATAATATTGCTAATAATTTTGTAATTTTAATTGTATTTGTAATTTTCATAATTGTTTGTTTAATAATTTATTTTAAGTTTTAGGTTATAGTTTCTTCCTAAATCATTACTAAAATATCGTAATCTATTTAAATGTTCTCTGTAAGATTTATTGAATATATTTTCTATATTAAATTCTAATTTTACACTCCCTTTCTTAAAAACCTTAAACACTGCTGATGTGCTTAAACCAAATAATGAATAGGTAGGTGGTGTTGAACTGATATCTACAAAAACATCTTCTTGTATGGTGGCATTGTATGTGAAAAAATTATAATCTGGAAATCTATTTTGCTGTAAAATGGTTTTATGACTTAAACTAATTTTTAGTTGATTTAAATTCGCATTTACGTATGATAAACGATTGCTAAAATTGGTAGCAGGCATATGAATTAAAGGAATATCATCTGTTAAATTATCTCCTTGTAATAGACTTAAACTAGCTATATAAGTAAAGTTTTTACTAATTTTCTTATTCACATCAATATCTACCCCAAAAATTTGTGCATCAATTTGATTGTATTCCCAAACAGGAAAAGCGCCTCTAATTGTGGTGGTAATTCCAACAGGAATCAATTGAACAAAACCATTAATCTGATTGTAATAAGGACTAATTGCAAACCCAAAATCGTTACTGTTTTTTTCTAAAGACAAAATAAATTTATTTGCAATTTCTTTGCCAATAGTTAGAAAACCTGTTTCTATCCTTGCGACACTATGATGCAATCCTTCACTAAACAATTCAGATGGATTAGGTACTCTAGATGCCAAACCATAATTTGCTAATAACTCTATATTATTGTCAAATTTCTTTGATAAACCTAAACTTGCTGATATATTGTGATAGGTAAACCTTGGATTGGTAGGAATATCTGTACCTCTAATAGCACCACTTTCAAATTCTGGAAACAATTCGTCGTAATTATAGGTTTCTTGCCAATCTGTAACGTTGTATTCTTTGTTGGCATTGATATCCGTAAAATCATAACGAATTCCGGTACTTATTTCAGTGGTTTCATTCAAATTGTAATTTCCAATAGCATACATACCAGCATCATATTTATTAAAATCAGGAATTAAAGGGCTTGTACCTGTTCCAGAAACTGCATCATTTTGTTGATATCTAAGCAACAAACCTGTATTTATTTTTAAATTATCAAAATAATCTATTTGTAAATTGGGCTGCAGACTTGTGGTAAACAATCTCAAATCTATAACGGGTGTGTTTTTTAAAGCACCTCTTCGTAAATCAAACTCTTTACGTCTGTTAATTTGAAAATCGTATTGAACAGTTAATTTTCCAAAACCTTTAAAACGTTTATACGCCTCAATTTTACCTAAATGATGAACGATTGCTTGTTTTGGAAAATCTTTAGTATAAGAAAAATCTTCAATAACCCCTGGTAGTGGACTATCTATAGCATTGTCTAAATCATTTACGTTACCAATATGAGACGCTTTTAAAATACCAAATTCGTTATTTACATAACTATAATAGGCATCAAAACCTTTTTCAAAACTATTGTAGCCAAAACGAAAAGAACCATTTAAACTTTTTAAGCCAGTGTTCGTTAAGTTATAATTGGGCGCTTCAAAATCTCCAAATTGTTTGTAATTCATTTGAAACTTTGCATAGTAACCTGATTTATATGTTTTAATAATTTCAGAATTTAAACTACCCCCCAAACCATTAGAATTAAATGAACTTAAAGTACTTCCAAACAAACTATCTTTAACGGCATATCTTTTAGGTTTTAAAAGAATTAAACCACCTATTGCATCACTTCCATATTTTAAGGTATTTGCTCCCTTTATAACATCAATTCTGTCACTAGCATTAATATCGACATTTGGTGCATGTTCATCTCCCCATTCTTGGTCAAACATTCTTACATTGTTGTTAATAATTAAAAGTCTGCTACTATGTAAGCCATGAATCATTGGTTTTACTATAGAATTACCCGTACTTAATGAGGAAACACCGCTAATTGTATGTAACGCATCCCCCAAAGATTTATCCGTATATTCTTCGATTACTGCCTTTTTAATGGATTGTTCTACGCTAGATTGTTCAGTTTTTGTGTTTGTTTTTACAACAACTTCATTTAATTCTTCTAAATGATGTTCTAAAAAGATCTCTTTGTTTATACTTTTATAAATATCGATTGTAATTTGCTTTGTCTCACAAGAAATATGTTTAACTTCTAAAATGATTTTTCCTTTACATAAATTATTGATTTCAAAAACACCATCCATATTTGATGTTGTATATCTATTTAAATTTATGACAGCAATGGATGCACCAAGTATTGGTGTTTTGTCGTGGAAATCGATAATTCTACCTTTAAAAGTAATATTACAATCTTGTGCAGCTGTATTTGTACTCATACAATACAAAAATGCACACAAAAAAATTAGTCTTTGCATTTTGGTCTTTTATGTTCAAAAAAAAAAATTAAGCTTGAACATAAAGAGGTGGTCCCCTTAAATAAAAAGATAATTGATAATGATTTTGTAAGAAACTATATTGTATATTATTATTATTAGAAATAATAATGTTTGTAATAATTTTGTAATATGTAGTAGCTAAAAAAGAATCACTTTGTTTTATAAGGTGTAATTTACAATCGAGATCTTTTTTGTGAATATGAGTTTCTATTTTAGAGTTACAAATAGTGTGTTCATGATTTAAAAAATCGTGAACAGAATCTATAGCCATTGGTAATAATAATATAACCAATAGAAAAGTACCTATATGTTTTTTAAGTGTTTTAATATTATTTTTTATTTTTAAATAGGGTTTCTACATCTGTAGAAAAATTGACTGCTAAAATACAAATATCCTTCGACATGCAATACGTATCTACCAAACATACCAATCTAATAAAGTTTTATCTAAAATGAAGCATGTAAAGCCATCAATAAAAATAAAAAAAGGGTTAATATATCGTTTAAACTGTTTGAGAGCTATTTTCGAATAAAAGTTCACAAATTACTGAAATACCTAATTGCAACAATGTTGCTAAATTTTACTTTATCTTATAAACGGTTCCGTCAGTAAGAAACTTATTAAATCCTATTTTTGCTGAAAAATCATAAGAATTATCTGTTATTTTAGTTATTTGAACATAAATAGCATCTTTATCTAACTGTTTTTTTGGTGATTTCATTTTTAGAGAATAAAAGAAATTATTTTTCCATTTGATATATAAAGTATCAATATGTTTTATTCTTTTTTCCCCAGACACACTATCGTTAGAAATACTTATAATTTTATCATATTCTTCAATTTGTATACTGTCTATTCTAGTAATAATTGTTTTGCTATATCCTTTTCCTGCAGGAACCTCAAATACTCCTTTTCTAAATCTTTGTGGATCTCCCTTTTCAGTCGAACAGTATGTGAACGTCAACAAAAAGAAACAAGAAACAAGTACTAATAACATTGTGTTTATTTTTTCTGAAAAATTGGCAAAAACTCCTTTATTCTCTTTTCTTTTTCTCATTTTAAATTCCTGTATAATTTGAAGGTGTAATGGCTTTTAATTCTTGTTTAATTGCTGATGAAACTTCTAATGTGTCAATAAAGTTAGCAATAGATATTTGGTTTATTTTTTCATTAGTTCTGGTTAATCCTTTTAAAGCTTCATAAGGATTTGGATATGCCTCTCTTCTTAAAATTGTTTGTATTGCTTCTGCAACCACTGCCCAATTATTTTCTAAGTCTTGTTCAAACTTTGCTTTGTTTAATAATAACTTATTCAATCCTTTTAAAGTAGATGTAAACGCAATGATTGTATGTCCAAATGGCACACCAACATTTCTTAAAACGGTACTATCCGTTAAATCTCTTTGCAACCTAGATATTGGTAATTTAGCAGAAAGGTGTTCAAAAATCGCATTTGCAAGACCTAAGTTTCCTTCAGAGTTTTCAAAATCAATAGGATTTACTTTATGTGGCATTGCAGAAGAACCTACTTCACCAGCCTTAATTTTTTGTTTAAAATATTCCATAGAAACATAGGTCCAGAAATCTCTATCTAAATCTATAACGATATTATTAATACGTTTTAAGGTATCAAACATAGCCGCCATATGATCATAATGCTCTATTTGTGTTGTTGGAAAAGAATGATGTAAACCTAACTTTTCTTGTACAAAATCACTGCCAAAAGCTTTCCAGTCTATTGATGGATATGCAACTTTATGCGCATTAAAATTACCTGTAGCACCACCAAACTTCGCAGCGTTAGGTATTTCATTTAATAAATTGAATTGTGCTTTTAAACGCACTACGAAAACATCAATCTCTTTACCTAAGCGAGTAGGAGATGCGGGTTGCCCATGGGTTCTAGCCAACATAGAAATATCTTGCCATTCAATAACAAGTTCTTGTAATCTTTCTAAGAGTTCTAAATATTGGGGTACATACACATCATTCATAGCTTCTTTTATAGATAGCGGAATTGCAGTGTTATTTATGTCTTGAGAAGTCAACCCAAAGTGAATAAACTCTTTGTGCGCTTGCAAACCTAAAGTATCAAATTTTTCTTTTATAAAATACTCAACAGCTTTTACATCATGATTTGTAATACTTTCTATATCTTTTATTTTTTGAGCATCTTCTGCAGTAAAATCTATATAAATTTTTCGAAGCTCATCAAATAAACTATTGTCAAAACTCATTAATTGTGGCAAAGGTATTTCGCATAAAGCAATAAAATATTCAATTTCTACTTTAACCCTGTATTTAATTAGAGCTTCTTCAGAAAAATAGTTTGCTAGTTCTTCAATCTTTCCTCTGTATCGTCCATCAATAGGAGAGATTGCATTTAGTTTTGTTAAGTTCATTTTTAGTTGAGTTGTTATCTACAAAAATAAGTATTAAAAGACACTTATTAATATGTTTTGTTTGTTTTTCTTATGTTGTTTTTTTTCTTTAATTTAATATATTTTAGGGTTGTTTGGTGATTCGAGAATAATACTCTTAGTACTATTAATGTATATTTGTTTTAAAATTATATTTCAATGTTAGAAATAAAAAGACTTTTTTACATATTTGCTTTTTTTACTTTTTATTTAATCAGTAAAGATTGCAATGCTCAAAAAATTAATTTATTTGATGGTAATAATAAGCGAACTGGAACATGGAAAAAATATCATTCTAATAAAAAAATTCGATATATAGGTCAATTTAAAGATGGAAAGGAGTTTGGTGTTTTTAAATTTTATGATAGAACTACATCCAGAAAACCGATTCTTATAAAAACTTTTTACGAAAATTCAGATTCCTTATTTGTGCAGTTTTATAGATTAAATGGAAATCTAAAAACGGAAGGAGTTTTAAATGAAAGAATAAGAGTTGGGCTTTGGAAATACTTTTATAAAAATGGTACCGTAATGTCTAAGGAAAACTATAAAAATGGTTTGCAGCATGGAGAACAGTTCGTGTTTTATTCGAATGGTAAAATAACTGAAAGATCTTTATTTAAAGACGGTTTGTTAGATGGTATTTCAAGTAAATATTCGAGTAAAGGAATTTTAATAGAAGAAGTTGTCTATAACAAAGGGAAGCCAAATGGTCTTGCAAAATATTTTGAATTGAACGGAAACATAAAGGAAACTGGTATTTATGCAGATGGAAAAAGAGTCGGAAAGTGGGAATATTATTTAGAAGGTGAAATTGCTCCGGAAGATTCCCTGAAAAAAAATAAAAGAAAGATTTATAAAAAACAATAAACCCTCAAGAAGCTACCTGGGGGTTTATATTTAAAATAATTTTTGTGAGATTGTTATTTTAAAAGAACTTTATCTATAGCGTGTATTACGCCATTACTTGCTTGCACGTCTGTAGCAATAATAGTACTTACTCTATTGTTTGCATCGGTTAATGCTGCACCATTTGTAATATTTGCAGTAATATTACCCCCTAAAGTTCCAATAGTCATACCATCACTTAAGCCAGCAGCTAAAACATTTGCACCGGCAACGGCATGCATTTCTAATGTTCCTTTTAGGGTAGGCTCATCAATATCATCCAAAGAAGCTACGTTTAGTTCTGCTAATAAATCTACAAAAGCGTCATTTGTTGGCGCAAATATAGTAAACGGAGCAGGTGCTGTTCCGTCTGCTGTTGAAAGCGTTCCTACGAAATCAAAGGTTAAATCTGATCTGGTTAAGGCAGTTACTAAAATAGAAAAATTAGGATCTGCTGCTGCAAATGTTACTACTGTTGGCAAACCAATAACCGCATTCACGGCGTGTATCGTTCCATTATCTACAGATACATCTGCAGTAGTCACTGTAGAAATTCCGTTAATAACCACCCCATTTGTAGTATTTATAAATAAACTCATGTTATTTCCATTCGGAGTTGCTGTAGATAGAGAGTTTACAGAATATCCAGTTTCTAACGAAGAAGATACAGCATTACCACTAACTACATGATTTAATAAAACTTGAGTTAAAACATCTGTTGGGATATCACTTAATGCACTAAAGTTGTTTTCGGATAAAAACGTTGTAAAAGCGGCATTATTTGGAGCAAATACAGTAAAAGGTCCTTCACCAGCTAGAACATCCGGCAAATTACCATTAGCTAATTGCAGCGCTTCTAACAAAATACTATAATCTGGAGAATTACTTACAAAATCTACTATTGTATTTGTTATTGGCCCGGGCATCGTTTCATCATCATTATTACAACTTGTAAATGATCTGTAAATGATAAAATTAAAATTAATACTGTTTTAAATAAAAGTTTAAATGTTTTCATAATACTGTTTTTGTTTAATGAATATTTATAAATGATAAACAAACTTAAGTAAAATTATTATTGTTTAACTATGTTTAGTAAAACTTAAACAAAATATTAACATTTGAGAATTTATAACGCTATTGTTAATTTGATTAAACCTTAAGAAATAAAAATCTATGTTGTAAATTTGCAAATCAATTAATAGCGAATGAAAAGAGTAGTTGTAGGTCTTTCTGGAGGTGTAGATTCTAGTGTTACTGCCTATTTATTAAAAGAACAAGGGTACGAGGTTATTGGGCTTTTTATGAAAAATTGGCATGATGATTCTGTAACTATTTCTAATGAATGTCCGTGGTTAGAAGATAGTAACGATGCTATGATTGTTGCTGAGAAATTAGGTATTCCATTTCAAGTTGTAGATTTAAGCAACCAATACAAAGAGCGTATTGTAGATTATATGTTTGATGAATATAGTAAAGGAAGAACTCCAAACCCGGATGTGCTATGCAATCGAGAAATAAAGTTTGATGTATTTATGGATATAGCACTAAAATTGGGTGCAGATTATGTTGCAACAGGCCATTATTGCAGAAAAGGTTCAGAAATAATTAATGGCGAACCTGTATATAAATTATTAGGAGGTAAAGATAAAAATAAAGACCAATCTTATTTTTTATGTCAACTTTCTCAGAAACAATTAACAAAAGCAATGTTTCCTATTGGTGAATTAACAAAACCAGAAGTTAGAGAAATTGCTAAAAAAGCCGATTTAATTACTGCTGAAAAGAAAGATTCTCAAGGTTTGTGTTTTATTGGTAAAGTGCGATTGCCAGAATTTTTACAACAAAAATTGCAACCCAAAGAAGGTAGAATTATAAATATTCCTAAAGATTTTTCACAGTACACAAAGCTAATTCCTGCGTTTACAAGTAAAGAATCGGAACTTGCCTATTTATCTACAAAGTTTTCATATCATGAAGAAGACGGGAAAGTTTTAGGAAAGCATCAAGGAGCCCATTATTTTACAAAAGGACAACGCAAAGGATTAAATGTTGGCGGAACAAAAGAAGCACTATATGTTATAGAAACAAACGTAGATACAAATACTATTTATACAGGTGAAGGAAAAAATCATCAAGGATTGTATAGAAATGTGTTGTTTGTTTCGAATGAAGAAATCCATTGGATTCGTGAGGACTTAACGTTAAAGATTGGCGAAACGTTAGAGGTAGAAGCTAGAATTAGATACAGGCAGGTTTTAGAAAAAGCGACTTTACACAAAGTAGCGTCTGGTTTATATGTAGCCTTTGAGAACAAGCAATCGGCTATTCAAGAAGGTCAATTTGTTGCTTGGTACAAAAATGAAGAGTTATTGGGTTCTGGTGTAATTTCT
>CALJHU010000018.1:0-24558 GCA_937771065.1 uncultured Polaribacter sp.
TAAAGATATACTATGCTAGGAATAACAGATATAGTTTAAGTAGGTTTTTAGTGATTTCTATAACAGTATTTAAAATTACGCAATAACAGTTCGTATTATAGGTCTAGTCTAATAAATGACGGTGAGATAAATTGTCTTTTATGATAGTTGATGTTTCTTTTCTCTGATAGGTTAAATCATAAATATAAAAAACCCCTTAATTAAATGAATTAAGGGGTTTTTTATATTTATGACTGTAAATCTACATTGCAATTAGGTCACCAGCAATATCTTTAGATGGTAACTCAGATTTACCCATTAGAAATATATCTACTTGTCTTGCAGCTTCTCTGCCTTCTGAAATAGCCCAAACTATTAGAGATTGTCCACGACGCATATCACCAGCTGTAAATATGTTAGAAACATTTGTTTGATATTTTCCATAGGTCGCTTTGTAATTAGAACGAGCGTCAGTGTTCAAACCTAACTTGTCTGCCAACGTACTTTCCGGTCCTGTAAAACCTAATGCTAGTAATGCTAAATCACAGGGCCATGTTTTTTCAGTACCTGCAATTTCAATTAATTGTGGTTTTTCTCCTAGAACCATTTTCCACTCCACATTTACAGTCTTTAGTGCTATTAATTTTCCATTAGTATCTTTTACAAATTCTTTTGTATTAATTAACCAGTTACGATCTGCTCCTTCTTTGTGAGAAGAGGAAGTTTTTAATTGTAAGGGCCAAAATGGCCAAGGTGTTTTAGCGGAACGATGGCCTGGAGGTTTTGGCATAATTTCAAAATTAACTACCGACTTAGCACCATGCCTATTAGATGTACCTATACAGTCTGACCCTGTATCTCCACCTCCGATCACAATGACATCTTTATCAGTGGCCATTATTTGATCTTTTACTTCTTTGCCAAATAAGTGCTTTTGTTTGCTGAGTTAAGAAATCCATGGCTTGCACAACACCGTCTGCTTCTATACCTAGGGTTGGTAAACTACGTTTCTCTGTTGAACCACCACATAAAACAATGGAATCAAAAGACTTCAAATCTTTCACATCATAATTTACTCCTACATTGATATTTGTTTTAAATATAATTCCTTCAGCTTCTAAGATTGCGATTCTTCTATCAATTATACCTTTCTCCATTTTAAAATTTGGAATTCCATAACGTAACAGTCCACCAACTTCATCATCTCGTTCAAAAACCGTAACTAAATGCCCAGCTCTGTTTAATTGCTGTGCAGCAGCTAAACCGGCAGGGCCCGAACCAATAACAGCTATTGTTTTATCTGTTCTTGATTTTGGTGGTTGGGGTTTAATCCATCCTTCTTTAAAGGCCCTTTCTACTATGTTTTTCTCAATATTTTCAATAGAAACAGGGTCTTCAATAATACCTAATACACACGCTTGTTCGCACGGTGCAGGGCACAATCTTCCAGTAAATTCTGGGAAATTGTTGGTTGAATGCAATATCCATGATGCTTTTTTCCATTCTCCTTGATGCACCATATGGTTAAAATCGGGAATCAAATTTCCTAATGGGCATCCACTGTGGCAGAAAGGAATACCGCAATCCATGCAGCGAGAACCTTGTTTCGAAAGGTCTTTTTCTGACAGAGGTATGGTAAATTCTTTATAGTTTTTTACACGGTCTTTTACAGAGGTGTAAGTTTCATCTTGTCTTTCGAACTCTTTAAATCCTGTTATTTTTCCCATGACATTATGCTATTGTTAATTCTTCGAACATTGGTTCTTCTGTTTCTAAACGTAATAAAGCTTTTTTGTATTCTGTTGGCATTACTTTTATAAAGTTTTTTAAACTTGTATCCCAGTCTGCTAATAGTTCAGCGCCTTTTTTACTATCCGTATATAAAACATGTTTTGCTAGATTTGCTTTTAAATCTGCTGCATCTTCTGCACAAATTTTCTCAAATTCTATAGTTTCTGTATTACAAAGACCATTTACAAATTTATTTTCTGGATCGTATACATACGCAATACCACCGCTCATTCCTGCCGCAAAGTTTCTACCAGTTTTACCCAAAACAATTACTTTACCACCGGTCATGTATTCACAACAGTGATCTCCAACACCTTCTACTACTGCGGTTGCACCTGAATTACGAACAGCAAAGCGTTCACCTGCAATTCCGTTTATATATGCTTGTCCATCTACTGCTCCAAACATACAAACGTTACCTACAATTATATTATTTTCAGCTAAGAAATCTGCTTTGGCTGGTTTCTTAATAATTAGTTTCGCCCCTGATAAACCTTTTCCTAAATAATCATTTGTGTTTCCGTCTAAAATAAACGTCAGTCCAAATGCTCCGAATGCTCCAAAACTCTGCCCTGCCGAACCGGTAAAATTAATACTTAATGTATCTTCAGGTAAGCCTAAATGGCCATATATTTTTGAAATTTCATTACTTATGATAGCACCAACAGTTCTATTTGTGTTTTTAATGGGGTATGCAAGATTCATTTTTTCTTTTCTGTATAAAGCTCTATGAGAGTCTTTTAATATCGTAAAGTCTAAAACTTCTTCTAAGTTATGGTCTTGTTGTTCTGTATTTCGAACCGTCATTTTTCTATATGCTTCCGGTCTATATAAAATACTAGATAAATCTAAACCTTTTGCTTTATAGTGTTTTACTGCCTTATTAGAGTTGATTTTATGTGTTTGACCAACCATTTCCTCTAAAGTTCTAAAACCTAGTTGAGCCATAATTAACCTTAATTCTTCAGCAACATAAAAGAAGTAGTTAATTACATGTTCTGGGGTACCTTTAAAATTTTTACGCAGCTCTTTATCTTGAGTAGCGATACCAACCGGACATGTATTTAAATGACATTTACGCATCATAATACAGCCAGAGGCAACTAATGGAGCTGTTGCAAATCCGAATTCTTCTGCTCCTAATAATGCGGCAATAGCAACGTCTCTCCCTGTTTTTAATTGCCCATCGCATTCTACTACAATCCTACTTCTTAAATTATTTAAAACCAAAGTTTGCTGTGCCTCGGCTAAACCAAGTTCCCATGGCAAACCTGCATGTTTTAAAGATGTTAAAGGAGATGCTCCTGTACCACCATCATAACCAGCAATTAGTACAACATCTGCTTTTGCTTTTGCAACACCGGCTGCAATTGTACCTACACCAACTTCAGAAACTAATTTTACATTAATTCTAGCTTCACGATTCGCGTTTTTTAAATCGTAAATTAATTGAGCTAAATCTTCAATTGAATATATATCGTGATGCGGAGGCGGAGAAATCAGTCCTACAAAAGGAGTTGAGTTTCTTGCTTCAGCAATCCACGGTAAAACTTTATAACCAGGTAATTGTCCACCTTCTCCTGGCTTTGCGCCTTGGGCCATTTTAACTTGAATCTCTTTTGCATTTGTAAGATAATGAGAGGTTACTCCAAATCTTCCAGAGGCAACTTGTTTAATGGCAGAGTTTCGACTATCACCATTTACATCTTTCTGGAATCGTTTTCTATCCTCACCACCTTCACCAGAATTAGATTTACCTCCAATTCTATTCATGGCAATTGCTAAATTTTCATGTGCTTCTCTAGAAATAGATCCATAGGACATAGCACCTGTTTTAAAACGTTTTACAATCTCTGTCCAAGGTTCTACTTCCTCTAAAGGAATAGGATCTAGATTATCAAACTGAAATAATCCACGAATAGTCATTAAGCTTTCTGCTTGCTCATTAATAGCTTCTGCATAGACATTGTAACTATCTTGATCACTTAATCGAACTGCTTGTTGTAATTTAGAAATAGTAGTTGGGTTAAATAAATGACGCTCTCCGTTTCTTCTCCATCTATATTCTCCACCAACATTTAAACCTAAGTTTTTGTCAATTTTATTGTCTGGATATGCTTGTTTATAACGCTGATCAATTTCTTTTTCTATTTCATACAACCCAATACCTTCTATTCTTGAGGCAGTATAAGGGAAATACTTTTCTACAAATTGAGAGTTGAATCCTACGATTTCGAAAATTTGAGAACCTCTGTACGAGTGTAACGTAGAGATACCTATTTTATTCATTACTTTTAAAATCCCTTTTCCAATAGCCGTGTTGAAGTTATCAACTGCCTGCTGCTCGTCCATATCAGTAATGAAGCCTTCTTTTACTTGCATCCTAATAATTTCATTTACCATATAAGGATTAATGGCACTTGCACCGTATCCAAATAATGTAGCAAAATGATGTGGTTCACGTGGTTCTGCAGACTCAATTATAATATCGAAATAAGAACGTTTCCTTAATCTATTTAATTGATGATTTACAAAAGAACATGCCAACAAAGCCGGAATAGGAGCAAACTCTTGGTTTACACCTCTGTCTGATAAAATTATAATATTGTTTTTGTTGTCAATTGCTTTTTCAATCTGAATAACTATTTGATCTAAAGCATCTTCTAATCCGTTTAAACCTCTGTGCTTTGGGATACAAAATTTGAATCGTTGCAGTTTTAAAACTTTCTACATCTATATTTCTAATTTTTTCCAAATCTGCATTCGAAATAACAGGATTCTGAATTTTTAATTTTCGACACTGTCGATCTGTAATGCTGAAAATATTTCTATCTTTTCCTAAATTTAAACTAATATCTGTAACGATTTCTTCACGAATACCGTCTAAAGGAGGATTTGTAACTTGTGCAAATAATTGTTTGAAGTAGTTTGATATTAATTGAGGTCTGTCAGATAAAACAGCTAAAGGAGTGTCTATTCCCATAGAAGTTAGTGCTTCTTTACCAACTTGTGCCATTGGTGTTATTACTTCTTGAATATCTTCAAAAGTATAATTAAATAAACGCTGACGCGTCTTAATATCAATGGTTTCTATAGGACATGTTTCACTAGTATATGGCACATCTTTTAAATGTAAACGAGTATTATCTAGCCACTCTTGATAAGGTCTTTCTAGTACAATTTTACTTTTAATTTCTTCGTCTTGAATAATTCTACCTTCATTCATGTCTACCAAGAACATCTTCCCTGGTTCTAATCTACCATGTGCTTTTACATCTTCTGGAGCAACATCTACCACTCCAATTTCTGAAGACATAATTAGTTTACCACTTTTCGTGATGGTATATCTAGAAGGTCTTAATCCGTTTCTATCTAATAAAGCACCAATATAATCCCCATCTGTAAAAGGCACAGAAGCAGGACCATCCCAAGGCTCCATGATACAACTGTTGTATTCATAAAAAGCTTTTCGCTCTTTAGACATTGTTTTATGTTTTTCCCAAGCTTCAGGAATCATCATCATCATAATTTCTGGCAATGAACGCCCAGTGTGCGTTAATAATTCCACGACCATATCCATAGAAGCAGAATCAGATTTTCCTGGTAAAATTATAGGAAATAATTTTTCTATTTGTGGTCCGAAAACATCACTTTTCATAATCTCTTCACGAACACGCATTCTACTTACATTTCCACGCAATGTATTTATTTCTCCGTTCTGACACATCAATCTAAACGGTTGCGCAAGCTCCCAAGTAGGCATTGTGTTTGTAGAAAAACGCTGATGCACAAGTGCTAAACGGGTAACTAAATCTATTTCTTGTAGGTCTTTATAATACGGGCCAATGTCTTCTGGCATTATAATACCTTTGTATATTATTGTAGTTAAAGAAGCACTAGAAACATAAAAATAGATGCTTTCAGAAATTTTAGATTTTCTAATTTCGTGTTCCGTTATTTTTCTTGCGGCATATAATTTAGCTTTAAAGGTAGCTTCGTCAATTTCATCTGTTTTACCAATAAAAAATTGTTCAATATTTGGTTCTGATGCTAATGCAATAGGGCCTAATTGAGTTGAGTCTACAGGGACCTCTCTCCATCCTAAAATAGAAAGTCCCTGCGCTTTTACCTCGTTTTCAAATGTAGTTTTACAAAAATTATATTGATTAATAACCTTTGGTAAAAAAACCATAGCTACAGCATATTCTCTTTGGATTGGAATAGAGAAATCACAAACTCTTTTAAAATATATATGAGGAATATCTATCAATAAACCTGCGCCATCCCCTGTTTTTCCATCAGAACTAACACCCCCCCTATGTTCTAGTTTTACTAGTATTTCTAGAGCATCATGTATAATTTGATTTGTCTTTTCTCCATTTAAATTACAGATGAATCCTGCTCCACAATTTTCGTGTTCAAACTCGGGTAAATATAAGCCTTGTTTCTCCATTTTGTATTAAATTATATATACAAAGCTATGGATTTTGTTGAATATAATTCAATATTTTAACCTCTTTAATACAATTTTTGTGATGAAAACAAAATAATAGTATCAAATATTTATTTATGACAATTAAATTGATTTTAAATGTGAAATTCATAATAACAAGAAATACGTCTCTAAAATATTAACTTTAAAGACGTTTCTTGTTATAAAATGTAATTTTTAGTGCTCGTTTAACCTAAAATCTGGATACGCATCCATACCGTGCTCATGCGTATCTAAACCTTCTACTTCTTCTTTTTCACTGACTCTTATTCCTACTGTTTTCTTTAATGTGAAAATAATAAGGAAAGAGGTTGCGATGCAGAAAACAGCATAACAAGCTACTCCTATAAGTTGACTCAAAAACTGTGCTCCGCTTGCTAAGTTTCCAAAAAGACCAACAGCGAGTGTACCCCAAATACCACAAATGAGGTGCACTGCAATTGCCCCAACTGGGTCATCTAATTTTAACTTGTCAATTAAATTTACAGCTAAAACAATTAATACACCGGCTACAGCTCCAATTAAGATTGCATCCATCGGAGACATTTGATCTGCACCAGCAGTAATGCCTACTAAACCACCCAAGATTCCGTTTAAGAACATGGTTAAATCTAGGTTTTTATACATAATTGTTGAAGCCAATGCAGCTACCATGCCGCCAGCAGCAGCAGCTAAGCAAGTTGTTACCAATGTGATAGATGTTAATTCTGGATCTGCGGATAATACAGAACCACCGTTAAAACCAAACCAACCTAACCAAAGAATTAAAACACCTGCAGTGGCAATAGGTATATTGTGTCCAGGGATAGCCTGTGTTTTTCCATTTTCAAATTTTCCAATTCTAGCACCTAGTAATGAAACAGCTACTATTGCTGCCCAACCTCCAACAGAATGCACTAATGTTGAACCTGCAAAATCATAAAAAGGTGTTGCTAATTGATCTAAAAATCCACCACCCCATTTCCAAGAACCTGCAATTGGATATACGAAACCTACATACAAAACTGTAAAAATCATAAAAGGTAGAATTTTCATTCTTTCCGCTACAGCTCCAGAAACTATTGTGGCAGCAGTTGCGGCAAACATCCCTTGAAACAAGAAATCTGTCCAATAGGTATACCCTTCATTATATGCTAAATCTAATGCACCTTTTTTTAAAGGTTCAGAAATTCCGAATATAAAGTCTCCTAGATAGCCTGCAGAATTTGCTCCCCAACTTGGATACATTAAATTAAAGCCAACTAAAGCATATAAAAGTAAGCCAGCAGTAATGATGAAGATATTTTTAAATAGTATATTAATTGTGTTTTTTTGTCTTGTCAAACCAATCTCCAGAAATGCAAAACCTAAATGCATAAAGAAAACGAGTGCAGTACAGATCATCATCCACACGTTATTTATTGTTAGTACTTCCATAATAATAAGTATTGTAAGTTTTTAATTTAAAGTTTTCCCTCCTTTTTCTCCGGTTCTAATTCTATAAGCTTCTTTGATATCACTTACAAAAATTTTACCATCACCAACTTCACCAGTATTAGAAGATTTAAGAATTGCTTTAATGGTAACTTCTTCAAAATCATCATTTACAACAATAGATATGTACCTTCTTTGGATATCACTTGTGCTATATGAGATACCTCTATAGACATGACCTTCTTTTTCATTTCCTAATCCAGTAACATCCCAGTAAGAAAAAAAATTCACACCTACTTCATGCAATGCTTCTTTTACGGCTCTGTATTTAGATTTTCTTATTACAGCTTCAATTTTCTTCATTTTATAATTATTTAGTTTTAGTTAATTGTTCTTTATGTAATCGTAAAATACTTTTACGTACAAAATCACACAACCTTTAAGTTGTGTGATTTTTATTGTTTTTGAATTTTAAAATAATTTCTTATTTGTCGTCTTCAAAGTCTCTTACTCTTTTACCTGGGTAGGCAATAGATCCATGTTCAGAAATATCTAAACCTTCAATTTCTACTTCTTTGGAAACTCTTAAACCTATAGTTGCTTTTAAAATACCTAATACAATAAAAGATAAAGTAATCGCCCAAACAGCATATGCTAAAACTCCAATAGCTTGCGCACCTAATTGGGCAGCGCCACCACCATTGAATAACCCAATACCAGTATCACCATCTACACCCCAAAGACCAATAACTAAAGTTCCCCAAACACCGGCAACACCATGCACAGAAGCTGCACCAATTGCATCATCAATTTTTAATTTCTTTTCTATAAATTCAATTGAAAAAACTACAATAATACCTCCAATTAAACCTGCTAAAACAGCACCACCGGCAGTCATATTTCCACAACCTGCAGTAATACTAACTAAACCTGCTAAACAGCCATTTAAAGTTTGCGCTAAGTTTGGTTTTCCATACCAGATCCAAGTAGTAATTAAGGCACCTAATCCACCAGCTGCAGCTGCTAAGTTTGTAATTAAGACAACTGTTGATGCACCAATAGCATCAGCACCACCCCAAGCTAATTGAGATCCACCATTAAAACCAAACCAACCAAACCAAAGAATAAAAACCCCTAAAGTTGCTAAAACTTGATTGTGTCCAGGAATTGGTAAAACTTTACCGTTTACATATTTCCCTATTCTAGGACCTACCATAAATGCAGCTACTAAAGCAGCCCATCCACCTACAGAGTGTACAATTGAAGAACCAGCAAAGTCAATAAATTCTGCAGGCATGAAACCAGCAGTATCATTTAACCAACCTCCATTCCATTCCCATCCACCAGAAATTGGATATATGACAGCTGTCATTGCAAGAGAGAAAATAATATAAGTTGTATATTTTGTTCTACCTGCAATAGCTCCAGAAACAATTGTTGCAGTAGTTGCTGCAAACATTGTTTGAAAGAATAAATCAGCACCTTCACCTTGGAATAAACCACTCCAGAAGAACCATCCGTTAGAAGTGTCTCCATACATTAGAGAATAACCAACTAGCCAGAAGGTTATAGAACCTACACAGATGTCTAATATGTTTTTCATTGCGATATTTACCGCATTTTTTGCTCTTGTCATACCAGACTCTACTAATGTAAAACCTGCTTGCATTAAGAAAACTAAGATACCTGCAATTAGCATCCAAAGCATTCCCATATCACCATTGATTTGTTCAACGGCCTTGGCAACTTCTGTTGCTGGAGCGTCTTGTAATAATGTTAAGAATAAACTCATAGTTATAAAATTTTAGTTAGTTTTTGAAAACCTACGAAGTCTGACCTTCGCAGGTTGATTTTATTTTCTTTTTCAGAGAATTTTATTAGAAAGAGTATACTGCAGCAATTGTTAATGCAGATACACTTTTTTCTGTTGGAAAAGCTTCAATGATGAAATCATCTGAATTGTCAAATCGTAAATCGGTAATCAGTTTTAAGTTTTCAGTTAATGAAGTGTTCGCAGTTAAAGTAAATGCAGTAACACTTGTATCTCCTGCGCCAGAAGTGTAAGTAAAAAATTCTGGTCTAAAACCTAAAGCGAAACTGTCTGAAAAAGTGTTTTGTAAGTACAAAGCTGCACCTTGATAACCAGCGTCAGCGTCAGAAGAGTTAGAGTAAGCAGCATTTACACCTACAAAGAAAGAATCAGATAAATCAAATCCTCCGGTATAATCAATAAAAATATTATCAGTAATACCACCTCCGTCAACACCTCCATAAATGAAGTTTAAGAATTGACCTTTATAGCCAACTTGTGCACCATATTGCAATTCAGCACCAGTATTTCCATCGGCACTTGATATCGCGTGAGAATTTGTTAAAGCTAACATAAAAGATAAATCTTCAGATGCAGCATAATCCATCTTAACACCAGTGTGAGAAAAAGGACCTGCATTAAATAAGTAAGATACAGTGTAGTTAAAGTTAGCTGCAGGAGAAATTACTTCATACCCTAAAAAAGTATTAAACTGACCAGCAGTAAAAGTTACTTTATCATTTAGATTGTAGTAAGCATATAATTGGTTGATTGCTCCAGCTAAATTTGCGTCATCAGCTTTAGGGCCAAAAGCAATATCAGCTACAACTCCAGCTTTTCCTTTTTCGTAAGCAAATACTGTATTTGCAAAACCTAATCCAAATGCGTTTGCGTTCTCTGGATTTGCAATTAATATTCCAGGAGTTCCTGAGCCATCTACGAAATTAGTTGTGCCATATACGTCTACCGTTCCACTTAAAGTAAATGTTCCTTTTTCTTCTTCCTGTGCTGTTGCAATGAAACTCACTGCTAATAAAGCTGTTAAAATAATTTTTTTCATGATTCTTAATGTTTGTTAATGGTTTGATTTGTTTAATATTTTTTTCAAAAGTATATATTTATTTTAAATTAACAAGGGGGTGTTTTTTTAAATAATGCATTATTTAGGGGTGTACCCATAAAAAAAAGGGGGTAAAATTAAGATAAGTATATTTTTTTGTTTTTTAAAGGTGTAAAATATTGGGTTCGTAAAAAAATGTAGTACAATTATGAGATATTCATAAAAATGCATCTTTTGTAAAAAAATTTGTAATTATTGTACTTTCGCACCTATGAAATATTCGTTTTCTTATTTAATTTGTTTAGAATTCTTAGGTTTTCGTTTTTCTGGTTGGCAAAAACAGACAAATGCAAAAACGTTACATGATATGGTAGACAAATCTTTGTCCTATGTTTTTGAGGATGCGCTCTTTAAAACTATTGGTGTGGGTAGAACGGATGCAAAGGTATCTGCAAACTCTTACTATTTGCAGCTCTTTAGAGACACCGAAATTGATGAAGCTTTATTTATAGATTCTTTAAACTCTAATTTTTCTCCTGACTTTAGGGCAGTATCAGTGCAAAAAGTAGCAACTAGCTTTAACATCATACAGGTTTCTAAGACAAAAGAGTACCATTATTATTTCTCTTTTGGTGAGAAAAACCATCCTTTTGCTGCGCCCTTTATTGTGAATATTGATGAGATTTTAGATATTGATAGTATGATGAAAGCATCAAAACTATTCGAGGGTGAACATTATTTTCATAAATATTGTACCAAACCAAGTGCGCAAACAATATTTAAAAGAACTATA
Organism: uncultured Polaribacter sp.; assembly: GCA_937771065.1. Classification (GTDB taxonomy): domain Bacteria; phylum Bacteroidota; class Bacteroidia; order Flavobacteriales; family Flavobacteriaceae; genus Polaribacter. Next base: position 11,339 of record CALJHU010000018.1, read on the forward strand.
GAGTCTTGTGAAATTGTAAAGAATGATATATTAACTGCAAATTTTTTTCCTGAAACATCTTATATATTAAAGGTGAAAGGAACTGGTTTTTTGCGTTATCAAATACGTTTAATGATGGCGACTTTATTCGAGGTTGGTAAAGGTAATCTTGATCTAGATTTTGTTGAAGCTTCTTTGCAAGAGGATAATGACAGAATGTTCTTAAGGAATATTGCGCCCTCTTCTGGTTTGCAATTGTATAACATTAAGCTAGACTTATAGTTTTTTTGAAGCGTATGTTATACTTCTAGTAGTTATGTGCTTATTTTAAGCGAATAGTGCCATGTGTTTTAGAGAAAGTATAACGAAGGCGTAGTTTTAGTTATGAGATTGCTTCATTTTACAACAAAGTAAACTTCAATAAGATTCATTTAAAAAGAGATAGTGAGTACGTTTCCGTTTTTCTTAAGGTAGATCGAAAAGAAAAATCCATCTTATTTATAAGATGGATTTTGAAATAGTATATATAAGGAGTAAATTATCCCTTTATGATTCCTCTAGAAATTACAATTTTCTGAATTTCAGATGTTCCTTCATAGATCTGTGTAATTTTGGCATCTCTCATTAAGCGCTCTACATGGTAATCCTTTACAAAACCATTTCCTCCGTGAATCTGAACAGCTTCAACAGTATGCTCCATAGCTACTTTAGAAGCATATAGTTTTGCCATGGCAGAAGACATATCGTAATTATTACCTTGGTCTTTGTCCCAGGCAGCTTTCATAACCAGCATTCTTGCAGCTTCAATTTCTGTATGCATGTCTGCTAATTTAAACGCAATTGCTTGATGATTGCAAATCTCTGTACCAAACGCTTTTCGTTCTTTAGAGTATTTTAAAGCCAATTCATACGCCCCAGCTGCAATTCCTAAAGCTTGGGCAGCAATACCAATTCTACCTCCAGAAAGTGTTTTCATAGCGAATTTAAATCCGAAACCATCTTCACCAATTCTATTTTCTTTTGGCACCTTTACATCGTTAAACTGCAAGGTATGTGTGTCTGAACCACGAATTCCCAATTTGTCTTCTTTTGGCCCCACATCAAAACCCTCTGCTCCTTTTTCTACAATAAAAGCATTAATCCCTTTATGACCTTTTTCTCTATCTGTTTGTGCAATTACCAAATAAACGTCTGCACGACCACCACTGGTAATCCAGTTTTTTGTTCCATTAATAAGATAATGGTCTCCTTTGTCTTCTGCTGTTGTTGCTTGTGAGGTAGCATCCGAACCTGCTTCTGGTTCGCTTAAGCAGAAGGCACCAACAAATTCGCCTGTTGCTAACTTAGTTAAGTATTTTTGTTTTTGAGTTTCAGAACCATAGCTTTCAAGGCCGTAACAGACTAAAGAGTTGTTTACAGAAACAATAACAGAGGCAGAAGCATCAATTTTAGAAAGTTCTTCCATGATTAATACATAAGAGATCGCATCCATTCCGCTCCCTCCGTATTTTGGGTCTACCATAATTCCCATAAAACCAAGATCTCCCATTTTTTTTACTAATTCTTTCGGAAATTCTTGTTTATTATCTCTTTCTATAACTCCTGGTAATAATTCTGTTTGTGCAAAACCTCTTGCAGCATCCCGAATCATGATGTGTTCTTCTGTTAAACTAAAATTCATGCTATATTTTTATGATAATTGTGATATTCTGCGACAAAGATATCGATTTCGTAACCTATTTTCAAGAGACATTTGTTAATTTTACAATTATGAATAAAAAAGAGGTTTTTGCGATCGGGGTAATGTCTGGAACTTCTCTAGATGGTATCGATTTGGTCTATGTAAAATTCTTAAAAAACGAGTATTCATTTTTTGAGATTATACATGCAGAAACAGTTTATTATGCAACAGAATGGAAACAGGTATTGCAGCAGGCAATGCAACTCTCTTCAGATGCATTATTAGATTTAGATGTTGTTTATGGTAAATATCTAGGGAGTGTGCTTGTTGATTTTATTTCGAACTATAAAATCATAGAAATAGATTTTATAGCATCTCATGGTCATACAGTGCTGCATCAACCAGAAGAAGGAATTACTTTACAGATTGGTTCTGGAGCAGAAATCGCAAAAATAACACAACAAAAAGTGGTGTCTGATTTTAGAACACAAGATGTAGAGCTAGGTGGGCAAGGAGCTCCTTTAGTTCCTATTGGTGATGAATTGTTGTTTTCTAAATATGATTTTTGTCTTAATTTGGGGGGGTTTTCTAATGTGTCTTTTAAGAAAGAAAGTAAGAGAATTGCCTTTGATATTTGTCCGGTAAATATTGTTTTAAATCATTATGCAAATAAAATAGGTTTAGAATATGACGTCGATGGCAATATTGCTTCAGAAGGAGAGCTGAATAGATTTCTTTTAGAAAAATTAAACACACTAGCTTTTTATAATAAAGAAGCACCAAAGTCTTTGGGTTTGGAATGGGTGCAGCAAGAAATATTTCCAATAATAGATGCAACTGAAGAGGATGTTTCTTCAGTATTAAGAACTTTTGTAGCGCATATTGCAATTCAGATATCAAAAATTATAAAAGATTCAGATTCCGTCTTAATAACCGGAGGTGGTGTTTTTAACTCTTTTTTGATGCAGGAAATTGGAAGCCACTCAAATATTAAGATTGTGCAGGCATCAGATACCCTAATTAACTACAAAGAAGCCTTGATTTTTGCTTTATTAGGGGTGTTAAAAATTGATAATCAGATTAACTGTCTAAAAAGTGTAACTGGTGCTCATAAAAACCATTCATCTGGTGTTGTTTGTTTGCCTTAGTTTTTAATTTAAAAAGTAACAAAAACTGTGTTTTTTATATTAAGTTTGTGGATCTAAGTATCTCTATTAATAATTTCTAACTATTTAAAAAAATGAATCAACTTTAACTTTTCTAAAAACGAAAATGTCGTAAAAATCGTATGAAAAAAATAGAAATTAAGTTGAAATATTTTAAACAAATAAGATGAAAGAATTATTAAAAAAGTACGAGAATAAACAACCAGAAATTGTTTTTCATTGGAAAGATCAAGAAACAGTTGCAGAAGGTTGGGTGGTAATAAATTCTTTACGAGGCGGTGCTGCTGGAGGTGGTACAAGAATGAGAGAAGGCTTAGATATGAATGAAGTATTATCTCTGGCTAAAACAATGGAAGTGAAGTTTACCGTTTCTGGACCCGCAATTGGTGGTGCAAAATCCGGAATTAATTTCAACCCGAACGATCCAAGAAAAAGAGGAGTTCTAGAGCGCTGGTATAAGGCCGTAACACCATTGTTAAAACATTATTACGGAACTGGTGGAGATTTAAATGTAGACGCTGATAAAGACGTAATTCCAATTACAGAAGATTGTGGCGTTTGGCACCCGCAAGAAGGTATTTTTAATGGACATTTTAAACCAACAGTAGCAGAAAAAATTAATAGAATTGGACAATTGCGTTTAGGTGTAATTAAGGTAATAGAAGATAAGCAATTTTCGCCGGATCTGTCAAGAAAATATACGGTTGCAGATATGTTAACTGGTTATGGTGTTGCGGAGGCAGTAAAACACTATTATGCTATTTATGGTGGTAATATTGAAGGAAAAAGAGCAATCGTACAAGGATTTGGAAATGTAGGTTCTGCAGCTGCATACTACCTAACACAATTAGGTGCTAAAGTTGTAGGAATCATAGATAGAGAAGGAGGAGTTATCAATGAAGAAGGATTTTCTATGGAAGAAATGACTGCTTTGTTTTTAGGAAAAAATGGCAATACATTGGTTTCTGAAAAGATGGTCTCTTTTGAGGAAATTAATAATAAAATTTGGAGTTTACCAGCAGAAATTTTTATTCCTGCTGCAGCCTCAAGATTGGTTTCTAAGGATCAAGTCCAAAAAATGATAGATTCGGGCTTGGAGGTAATATCTCCAGGAGCAAATGTTCCTTTTGCAGATAAAGAGATTTTCTTTGGACCTATAATGGAGTATACAGATAATCATTTAAGTTTATTACCAGATTTTATCTCAAACTGTGGTATTGCCAGAGTATTTGCTTACTTAATGGAAGCAAAAGTTACTTTACCAATGGTAGATAAAGCCATTTTTGATGATACTTCTAATATTATTAAAAAAGCATTGCAAAAAACGTTTGAACAGCGCACTTCGAAAACTAAAATATGTTCAACTGCGTTTGAAATAGCGCTAAAACAATTGATGTAAATTAAATAATAAAATATGGAATCAATAATTATTATAGTATTTGTATTGGGGTATTTAGCAATTACCTTAGAACACAACTTAAAATTAGATAAACTTATACCAGCTTTAATCATGATGGCGGTTTGCTGGGCACTTGTTGCTTTAGGGGTAGATAATTTTACACAATGGTTTGATTCTAGTCAGCATAGTCTAGTAGCAGGTTTTGCAGAGATGGTGCATGATGATAAATTACATTTAGTAGAAGAAACACTGTTGCATCATTTAGGTAAAACAGCAGAAATATTAGTATTCCTTTTAGGAGCCATGACTATTGTTGAAATAATTGATTATTTCGACGGATTTTCTACGATTAAAGGATATGTGAATTTTAAAAGTAAAAAGAAATTACTTTGGATGTTTTCTATATTAGCTTTTATTTTATCTGCCATTATTGATAATCTTACGGCAACAATCGTATTAATTTCAATTTTACAGAAAATTGTTAAAAAGAGAGAAGATAGAATTTGGTTTGCAGGTTTAACAATTATTGCTGCAAATGCAGGAGGTGCTTTTTCTCCTATTGGAGATGTAACTACCACTATGTTGTGGATTGGTGATAAAGTAAGTACTGGTATGTTGTTTACCTATTTGTTTATACCTTCTTTGTTGTGTATGCTTGTTCCTTCTTTTATAGCAACATTTTTACCAGCTTTCAAAGGAGATATTGAGTTTGATGAAAACGAAGTGGAAAAGCCAAAAAGCCAGCACAGTGCAAGAATGCTATATTTAGGATTGGGGTCCATTTTATTTGTACCGGTATTTAAGACAGTAACACATTTACCACCTTATGTAGGTATGATGTTATCTTTAGCTGTGGTTGCAACTTTTGCAGAGATTTATAGTAAGTCTAAATTTTCTATTTCTTCGGTAGTAGGAGAGGAAACAGATGAGCATTCTTCTGGTGCACATCACAGTCCAGTGCATGCATCTTTGTCGAAAATAGAAATGCCAAGTATTTTGTTTTTCTTAGGAATTTTAATGGCAGTTGCAGCTTTAGAGTCTTTAGGGATTTTATTCAATTTTGCAGACAGCTTAAAGCAAGGAATTCCTTTAATGGGTTCTGAATTAGCAGGAGCAGGCGTGTCAGATTTAGTAGTCATTTTATTAGGAATCGGTTCTGCTATTATAGATAATGTGCCGTTAGTAGCTGCCAGTTTAGGAATGTTTTCTGAAGGGTTAGATGATCCTTTATGGCATTTTATAGCATTCTCTGCAGGTACAGGAGGGAGTATGTTAATTATTGGTTCTGCAGCAGGTGTGGTTGCAATGGGGATGGAAAAAATAGATTTCTTTTGGTATTTTAAAAAGATATCTTGGTTAGCATTAATTGGTTTCTTAGTGGGTTCTGCAGCATTTGTAGTGATTCGGATATTTGTCTAATCAAAATTAAAAAATATAAAAATGTCATTTTGTAAAAGTACAGAATGGCATTTTTTTGTTAGAACAAAAATGTATTCTCTATATTTAAAAGCAATTTTAAAGAAGAATTGTCGTTAATTAGTCAGAACTTAAAAATAAATAGTAAATGTTGTCATTTTTTCAAGAAAATAAAGCGTTTTTAGAGGAAACAGTTTCCGAAGAAAAAACACTGTCTATTTATAAATTAATTATGGATGGTGGTTTAGGGGGGCAAATAATAATAGCCATTCTTTTTACACTATTAGCAGTCGGTTTGTATATTTATTTTGAACGTTTTTTTGCTATAAAAGCAGCATCTAAGGTAGATGAGCATTTTATGGATCAAATTAGAGATTATGTATCTAACGGAAAGTTAGAGGCAGCACGTGCACTTTGTGAGAACAAGAATACACCAACGGCACGTTTAATTGGAAAAGGAATTTCTAGAATAGGGAAGCCTTTAGAAGATATAAATACAGCCATTGAGACTGCAGGGAAATTAGAAGTGTATCAATTAGAAAAAAATGTAAGTGTTTTAGCCACTATTGCTGGTGCAGCGCCAATGATTGGTTTTTTAGGAACTGTTATTGGAATGATCATTGCTATACATGAGATTGCAAATGCAGGGGGTCAAATAGATATTAAGATGCTTTCAGATGGTCTATATACGGCTATGACAACTACCGTAGGCGGTCTAATTGTTGGTATCATTGCCTATATAACCTATAATCATTTGGTGGTAAGAACAGATAAAGTAGTTTATCAAATGGAAGCAACGTCTGTGGACTTTTTAGACTTGTTAAACGAACCAGCTTAGTATGAATTTACGCGGAAGAAATAAAATAAACCCTACCTTCAATATGTCTTCAATGACAGATATTGTTTTCTTATTATTAATATTCTTTATGCTTACATCTACTCTAGTAACCGTAAGTGCGATTGATGTTCTGCTCCCAAAAGCTGGTGGAAAGACAGAAAATAGTAGCTCTATTGCAGTTTCAATTACAGATAAGTCACTTTTTTATATTGATAAAACTAAGGTAAGTGCTATAAATTTAGAAAGTGAGATTTTAAAAAAAATAGGAACAGATAAGCAAAAAACAATTATAATTCGTGGAGATAAAGAGGTGCCTTATCGAAATATAATGAAGGTTATTGATATTGCAAATAGAAACAAATTAAAAATGATTTTAGCCGTAAAAGGTAAGTAATATGTCAGTTTTAGATACCCAACATAAACGCAAGTCAGCTGCAATAACTGCTGTGATTTTGATCTTATTTATTCTTGGAATTTTTAATTTTGGAATGCAATATTTAGATCCGCCAGAAGAGTATGGTGTGGCTATTAATTTTGGAGATATGAATGTGGGTTCTGGAGTATCGGTCTTAAAGTCCCAAAAAACTGCACCCAAACAGTTGGTAAAAACACCAGCAGTTACTTCGCCGTTAAAAGAGGTCACAAAAGAAACACTGGTGGAAAAAATTATTACAGAAGAAACTACGAAAGAAGTTCCAATAGTAGGAAAAGTGGCCGAAGAAAAGCCAACACTAGTGGAAGATGTTGTTAAGAAGGAAACTCCTAAAGTAGTAACAAAACCAAAACCATCCAAAGAAAGCTTAGATGCTTTAAATAAGCTTTTAAATGGAAATTCATTCGATGGAAAACCAAAAGGAGAAGGAGATGCTGCTGTTGATGGTTTAAAAGGAGATAAAGATGGCGAACCAATTTCATCTAAATATTATGGAAATAAAGGAAGTGCTGCTGGTGGAAATTACAATTTAGCAGGAAGAAAAGCACTATCTACACCTAAAAAGCAACCAGATTGCCAAGAAGAGGGTGTTGTAGTAGTTCGTATTACTGTAGCAAAGAACGGAAAAGTAGTGAGTGCTATCCCAGGAGTAAAAGGAAGTACAAACACTGCACCTTGTTTGAAAAAAGCTGCGAAAGAAGCTGCATTAAGTACCATTTGGAATTCAGATGGAGCAGCACCTGAAATTCAAACAGGAACTATTATCTATAAATTTTCTTTGTCTAAATAATCTTGTATTTTTACACTTCTATTATTGTTCTCTTTAAGGAGCTACAAACAACATTTATTTAATATTTTATGACCTATAAAGAAATCTTAGATTGGATGTTTGTGCAATTGCCAATGTACCAAAATGATGGCAGCACTGCCTTTAAAAAAGATTTAACCAACATTTTAGCTTTGTCTAAGGAGTTGGGTTTCCCGGAGCAGAAGTTCAAGTCTATTCATGTTGCGGGTACCAACGGTAAAGGATCTACCAGTCACATATTGGCTTCCATTTTGCAGGAAGCAGGTTATAAGGTTGGTTTGTATACATCTCCACATTTAAAAAATTTTACAGAAAGAATTAGAATAAATGGTGTAGAGATTTCAGAGGAAAAAGTAACGGAATTTATAAATGGTAATAAAGATTTTTTAGAACAACAAAAGATGTCTTTTTTTGAAATGACAGTTGGTTTGGCCTTTGATTATTTTGCTTCAGAAAAAGTAGACATTGCAATTATTGAAGTTGGTTTAGGAGGCAGGTTAGATTCTACAAATAGTATTACACCAGAGGTTGCTGTTATTACGAATATAGGATTAGACCACACACAGTTTTTAGGAGAAACTTTACCAGAAATAGCATTTGAAAAAGCGGGGATTATCAAAAAGAACATTCCAGTTGTTATAGGAGAAGAGCAAGCTGCTGTCAAGGGTGTTTTTATTGCAAAGGCAGCTAAAGAAGGTGCGCCAATTTATTTTGCTTCAGACGCGTCAGAAACTTATATATCTGACTTGGTTGGCGATTATCAAATACAAAATTCGAAAACTGCAGCAGCTGCAATTAAAAGATTAAAAGGATTTCAAGTATCTAAAGAAAATATTAAAAATGGATTGCTGAACGTCGTGAAAAATACAAATTTAAAAGGACGCTGGCAGGTTTTACAAGAACATCCAAAAGTAATTTGTGATACGGCTCATAACAAAGAAGGATTGGCAATTGTTTTGAATCAACTTAAAAAACAACCATTTAAAAAGTTACACATTGTATTGGGTGTTGTTGCAGATAAGAAGTTGGAAACTATTTTACCTCTCTTTCCAAGCAGTGCAGACTACTATTTTTGCAAGCCTGCAATATCAAGAGGGCTTTCGGAGGCTGTTTTAGAAGCAAATGCAAAGAAATTTAACCTGGTTGGTAAAAAATATTCTTCTGTAAAATTAGCCTTAAAAACTGCGTTACTAAATGCAAATCAGGAAGATATAATTTATGTGGGTGGCAGTACATTTGTGGTTGCAGAAATTATTTAAATAAAAGTTCGATTTTTTGTTTGGTTAATTGAAAATCCGTATTATATTTGCAACCGCTAAGGGCAATTAGCTCAGTTGGTTCAGAGCATCTCGTTTACACCGAGAGGGTCGGGGGTTCGAATCCCTCATTGCCCACATCAATCACAATCCTGATGAATTTTTCATCAGGATTTTTTGTTTTAAAGAAAATCAGAAGCGCGCTTTATCATTTTTTTAAAACAAAAAATACGCTACGAGCGCAGCTCGTAAGGATTGTATTTGCAGTAGCGGTTTCAACTAGGGGATCTGTAATCCCTTATTGCCCACATCAATCACAATCCTGATGAATTTTTCATCAGGATTTTTTGTTTTGAAGCAGTTTTTGCAATTTTTCAATCACTTTTGCGTTTTTTAGGAAGTTGGTGTTGCGTTTGCCATCAGTTTTCTTACTTCTAAATCACATTATTGTGTGCGGTGACTTTATTGTTTCATAAAGCTGCTTTCATTTGTGTAACGATATGGAGATTAAAATGTATGGTAAATAGCGCAGAAATCTTTAACTTTGCTTTGACTTCATTTTTTTAGGTTTAAAGCTAAAAATGAGAGAGAGGCTGGTTCTTGATTGTGCAGTATTAAAAATAGATTAAACTAGTTTTTACATGTATCATTTTTAATGAAATTTAAACGCGTTAGTTGCCAGAAATATAGAAACATGAAAGAGATAAAAATCGCTGTGATAGGTTTAGGTTATGTTGGTTTGCCATTGGCAAGACTGTTCGCAACAAAATATGCTGTGGTAGGTTTTGATATCAACCAACAACGTGTAAACGAATTAATGGCTGGTAAAGACAGTACGTTAGAAGTTGCACCTGATGCTTTAAAAACAGTATTAGTCGGGGCTTCTACGAGTGAGAAAGGCTTGTTTTGTACTACAGATATCCAAGATATAAAAGACTGCAATTATTACATAATTACGATGCCTACTCCGGTAGATAAAAACAATACACCTGTTTTAATACCTTTACTTGCAGCCAGTAAAACGGTGGCAAATGTATTAAAAAAAGGAGATGTTGTTATTTATGAATCTACGGTGTATCCGGGGGCAACCGAAGAAGATTGTATTCCTGTTTTAGAAAAAGAATCAGGCCTTGTGTTCAATCGAGATTTTTTTGCAGGTTATTCTCCAGAGCGGATTAACCCGGGTGACAAAATAAATACGATTGATAAGATTTTAAAAATCACTTCAGGTTCAACTCCGGAAATTGCTAAAAAAGTAGATGCTTTGTATGCATCTGTAGTGACTGCAGGTACTTATTTAGCGCCTTCTATAAAGGTTGCAGAGGCTGCCAAAGTAATTGAAAACTCTCAAAGAGACATCAATATTGCTTTTGTAAATGAATTGGCAAAAATATTTAATCTTATGGGCATTAATACCCACGAGGTATTAGCAGCAGCAGGGACAAAATGGAATTTTTTACCTTTTAAGCCAGGCTTGGTAGGTGGACATTGTATTGGTGTAGATCCGTATTATTTAGCGCACAAAGCAAAAGAATATGGTTACCATCCAGAAATTATTTTAGCAGGAAGACGTGTAAATGATAGTATGGGCACATATGTCGCTGCAGAGGTTACTAAATTAATGATTAAGAAAGATGTTGCTGTAAAGGATGCTGCTATTTTAGTGCTCGGAATTACTTTTAAAGAGAATTGCTCAGATGTTAGAAATACAAGGGTAGTAGACATTGTAAGAGAATTAGAAGATTTTGGAACTAAGGTAACCGTGTATGATCCCTGTGCAGACCCTAAAGAAGTTTTTACAGAGCATGGTGTTGTTTCGCAAAAGAACCAACCAGATAAAAAATTTGACGGAATTGTATTAGCAGTTGCGCATAGAGAATTTAAAGATATAGATTTAAAAAAATTACAGAAAGAGGCTAGCATTATTTATGATGTAAAGAATTATCTTTCTAGTAAAATTGTGGATAAAACGTTGTAAACTCATGAAAAATTTTGCATTAATAGGTGCTGCAGGTTATATTGCACCAAGACATTTAAAAGCAATAAAAGATACTAATAATAACTTAATTGCAGCCTTAGATAAGTTTGACTCTGTAGGTGTTATGGATAGTTATTTTCCGAATGCAGATTTCTTTGTAGAGTTTGAAAGATTTGACAGACACATTGAAAAATTAAAGAGAAATCAAAATATTAATTTAGATTATGTAAGTATTTGTACACCAAATTATTTACATGATTCTCATATTCGAATGGCATTAAGAAGAGGGGCAGATGCTATTTGTGAAAAGCCAATTGTTTTAAACCCTTGGAATATAGATGCATTAATAGCAATTGAAAAAGAATCTCAAGGGAACATACATACCATTTTACAATTAAGACTGCATGAAGCTATTATTCAGCTTAAAAACAAAGTAGACCTTGCTAATAAAAAAGGAAAGTACGATATAGATTTAACGTATATTACCTCAAGAGGAAAATGGTATGATATCTCTTGGAAAGGAGACGAAAGTAAATCTGGAGGGATTGCAACAAATATTGGTGTCCATTTTTATGACATGCTATCTTGGGTTTTTGGGAACGTGCAAGAAAATGTGGTTCACCTGCGAGAAAAGAATAAAGCGGCAGGGTATTTAGAATTTGAAAACGCAAGAGTGCGCTGGTTTTTATCTATTGATGAAACAGATCTTCCAAAAGAAGTAAAAGAGAAAAATCAACGAACTTTTAGGTCTATAAGTATTGATAATGAAGAGTTAGAATTTAGTGAAGGATTTACAGAATTGCATACAAAAAGCTATCAAAAAATTCTTTTGAATGAAGGTTTCGGATTAGAAGAGGTGCGCAGTTCAATTGAGATCGTACATGACATACGAAACCAAGAGATTGTGCAATTAGGGGAGAAACATCCATTTGTATCAGGTTAAATGAAGCATGTATTTGTAAAAAAGCCATATCAAGAAATGAAAAAGAAAGCAATTATAGTATCAGGATATTTTAACCCAATACACAAAGGGCATTTAGAATACTTTAACAATGCCAAAGATTTGGCAGATGAGTTGTTTGTAATCGTTAATAGCGATTTACAACGCGCGCTCAAAGATTCAAAAGAATTTCAAAAAGAAGACGAACGTTTATTCATTGTGCAGAATATTAAGGCTGTAGATACCGCAATTATTTCTATAGACAAAGACAGAACGGTTTGTGCTTCTATAGAAGCTATTTTTGAAACCTACGGAGGCCAGTACCAATTGGGTTTTGCCAATGGTGGTGATCAAGATAACAACTCTATTCCAGAAGCGCCTATTTGTAAAGAATTAGGAATACAGTTAATAGATGGCCTTGGAGATAAGATTCAGTCTTCTTCCTGGTTGTTAAATAAACAATAAGCATATGAAAATAGGAATTACCTTTTCGACCTTTGATCTATTCCATGCTGGGCATGTAAAGATGTTAGAAGAAGCCAAGCGTCAGTGTGATTATTTAATTGTAGGCTTGCAATTAGATCCTTCGATCGATCGCCCAGAGAAAAACAGCCCGTCGCAGTCCATTATAGAACGTTATATTCAGCTCAAAGGATCCAAGCATGTAGATGAAATTGTACCCTATGTATCGGAGCAAGATTTAGAAGACATTTTACGTTCTTTTAAGCTTGATGTGCGAATCATAGGCGACGAGTACAAGGAAAAGAACTTTACACGGGAAGAGACTTATTGCGCAGAAAAGGGAATAGAGATCTATTACAACTCAAGGGACCACCGGTTCTCTTCGAGCGGACTAAGAAAACAAGTGAAACACAGCAGAAGATAAATAATAAATGAATAAGACAACTAAAATATACATTGCTGGACATAGAGGTATGGTAGGTTCTGCGGTTTGGAGAGCTTTAGAATCTAAAGGGTATTCTAATTTAATTGGAAAAACCAGTAGTGAACTTGATCTAAGAAATCAACAGGCTGTTACTAGATTTTTATAAAAAAGAACAACCTGAAGTAGTCATCGATGCTGCAGCAAAAGTTGGAGGTATTTTAGCGAATAATGATTTTCCATATCAATTTTTAATGGAAAACATGCTAATTCAGAACAATTTAATAGATGGAGCTCACAAAGCGGGTGTCGATAAATTTATTTTCTTAGGGAGTTCATGTATCTACCCGAAGTTTGCACCCCAGCCTTTAAAAGAAGAATACCTATTAACAGATTCATTAGAACCTACTAATGAGTGGTATGCAATTGCAAAAATTACAGGA